>CAZVUC010000079.1:0-52390 GCA_964630405.1 uncultured Syntrophobacterales bacterium
ATCTTGTTGAAGTCGAACTGGCCGCCCCGTTTCTTGTCACCCACCACCTGCCAGTTCCACACGCCCCAGTTGATCTGCTCCATGACGGTGCCGTCGCGCCGCGCCTTGTTGTAGAGATAGCTCGCCGCCCGGACACCGCCCGCTCCCGGCATATTCTGGACGATGACCGTCGGGTTCCCGGGAATGTTCCTGCCGATATGGCGCGCCAGCAGCCGCGAGTACGTGTCGTTGCCGCCGCCGGGCGAGGAGGAGACGATCAGCCGGATCTTCTTGCCCTCGTAGAAGTCCGCCGCCCCCGCGGAACCGGCTCCGAGCAGGAAGAGCACAAGCACCGCAAAACTCAATACAGCTTGCATGGTTACCTCCTGGCTAGAGAAGTCTTCGCGCACCCACGCCGGAATCCTGCATCAAGCCCCTGGAAAAGGCAAGATGAGGCGAAGGCAAGTCGGACTCCAAGACAAGAAAGGCGCCGGGAACCGCATATCCCCGACGCCTTTCCTTGCAACGCCCTACGGTCCGGCCAAGCGCGCTACTTCTTCCCCTTGGGGTTGAAGATCTGCGCCACGATGGCCTTGTCTTCCGGCGAGGCGCCCAGCGAGTCCTTCCACATCTTTTGCAGGTCCGCGCCGCTGGTGGGGTCGACATCCCGGCCGAGTTTCTTGCCTTCCGCCACGAACTTCGGGTCGGTCATGGTGTCGTCAAAGGCCTTGCGCATGATGGCGACGCGCTCCGCCGGGACTCCCGGCGGCATGGCGTACGGACGCCCGTAGCGGGAGAGCAGGAAGGTTGCCCGCACCAGGTTCTTCTGCTTCTCGGTCTTGGCCAGGGACTCGAGCAACGGAGCGTTGGGGAATTCCGGGGCCTTCTCGCCCTTCACCGTGCCGGTCTGGGCGAGCATGATGATGTCCCCCGCCTTCCACATGTCGCCGAGTTGGTCCATGAACGACGAGGTCACGTTGCCCGAGACGTCCACCTCGCCCTGCCGGAAGGCGAGGCTGTACTGGCGCGCGCCGGGATAGCCGAAGACGTACTCGAACAGCGTTTCGCCACGCAGTTTTTCGAGGATGTTCCCGATCACGAACCCGCTGGACTGGTTGCCGCTGATGCCCACCCTGGCGAGCTTGCCCGACTTCTTGATGTCGTCCAGCGACTTGAAGCGGTCCTTGCGGCTGTAGATCAGACCGTTCTCGATGATGATGACGCCGATGGCCTGCATCTTGTTGAAGTCGAACTGGCCGCCCCGTTTCTTGTCACCTACCACTTGCCAGTTCCACACGCCCCAGTTGATCTGCTCCATGACGGTGCCGTCGCGCCGCGCCTTGTTGTAGAGATAGCTCGCCGCCCGGACGCCGCCGGCTCCCGGCATGTTCTGGACGATGATCGACGGGTTTCCGGGAATATGTCTGCCGATATGGCGCGCCAGCAACCGAGAGTAGGTGTCGTTGCCGCCGCCCGGCGAGGACGAGACGATCAACCGGATCTTCTTGCCCTTGTAGAAGTCGGCCGCCACTGCCGAACCGGCTCCGAACAGAAAAAGCACAAGCGTCGCGAGACCCAATACTGCCTTCATTGTTACCTCCAGGTTTTCAGCCGATGTTCGGGACCCTGCCACACGGGGCCCCGCCCGGACCATTCACCCGATGCACTGTTCGGAACTCGACTGCTCCGGTCCGGGCTTTCCGATATGAGCCGGGCATTATAGGGAGCCGCCCGTTACCCTGTCAACAAGACTTGTCCGGGCCTGAACGACAAAGGCGCCGGGAACTCCCGTTCCCGACGCCTTTGCTCACCGCGGCCCGGTCCGGCACTACGATTCGCCGAATATCTCCTTGAAGATGGCCAGGTTCTCGGGGGACGCGTTGAGGACGTTCTTCCAGAGTTGCTGGAGTGTTGCGCCGGTGGACGGAATGATGACCCGCTTGATCCTCTTGGCCTCGGCCAGGAACATCGGGTCCTTCATGGTCGCGTCGAAGGCATCGCGCATGATCTGGACACGGTCCTTGGGCACACCCGGGGGAAGCGCATACGGACGGCCGTAGTGAGTGAGATCGAAGGCGACCTTTATCACCTCACGGTGCGCGTCGGTCTTGGCGTATTCCAGCAACGTGGGCGTATCCGGGAACTCTTTGGTCCTGCCGCCTTCGGGCGTCGGTGCCTGCGCCAGCATGGCGACCTTGCCGTCGTCCCACATATCGCCGAGCTGATCGGCGAACGAGCCCGGGGTGTTTCCGGACGACTGGACCTCGCCCTGGCGAAACGCGAGACTGTACTGCCGCGCGCCGGGGTAACCGAAGACATAGTCGAAGATCTTCCTCCCTTCTATCACTTCCATCACCTTGCCCATGGTATAGCCCAGGGATTGACGTCCGCTGTTTCCGCTGGTGATCAGCTTCTTGGAAGCCAGCACGGACTTCCAATCGGGAAACTCGGCCTTGCGGGTGAAGAGGATGGCGCTCTCGATGGCGGCGACGCCGACGGCGTTGATCTTGTTGAAGTCGAAACGCGCGCGCTTGGACCCGACGACCTGGTGGAACCACACGCCCCAGTTGATCTGCTCCAGCACCGTACCGTCCCGCTTGGCCTTCCGGTATAGGTAGTCCGCGGCCATGATGCCGCCGGCGCCGGGCATGTTCTGGACGATGACGGAGGGATTGCCCGGAATGTGCCGGGGGATGTGCCGCGCGATGAGCCGGGAGTAGGTGTCATTGCCGCCGCCCGGGCTCGACGACACGATCAGCCGTATCTTCTTGCCCTTGTAGAAATCCGCGCCATGAAGCGGACTGGAAATCATGACAGCCAGAAGCAAGGCCGTCATGGCCGTAAATATTCTCATCTGTACCTCCTGATAGGGTTCATCACTCACACGCGCAAACTTTATCCCCGGAAGTTTCGGAGTGTCAACCCGGAGCGGGATCGGCCGCGCCCGTCCGGGATCGTTTCCTGACTCCCACACCCTGACCCAATCGACGCCACGTCCCAATGCGGAACATTTTCAAGACGTGCCTGCCGTCAGCTATGCTGCTTGTACGGACCCGATGACGGATCTCGAAACCGGAGCCGGTTCCGGAGACACGGCGAATGAAACGCTTCATTGTATTGTTGCTGACAACCCTTGCCATGGCCGGGTGCGGAGAACCGGAAACCCCGGCCACGCATCCGTCGCTCCTCGATGCCGACCTGCCCCGGTTGGTCTCCGCCGAGACGTTCTACACCAGCAACTACGACCAGTGGGGACACAAGATTTCTCCCGACGGCGCGAGGCTCGCGTGGATCCAACGGGTCGACGGCAAATTCACGGTCCACGTGCGCGTGCTGGCCAACAACTACATCGTCACCATAGACCATCACCTGCCCGTCACCCGGTTCCGTTGGGCAGCCGACAGCAGGCACCTGTTGTTCTGCGGGCATGTCGGCAGCGCCAGGAACCGGCACCTCTTCCTGGCCGATACCGACTCCCCGAGAGAAAACCCCCGCAACCTGACTCCCTTCGAGGGGGTCTACGTCAACTGGTATCTCACTCTGCCGGGGAAACCCGGGACGATACTGTTGCGGATGAACTTGCGACACTTCGGCTTTGACCTGTACGAACTCGAGTTGGAGACTGGCGCCCACCAACTGGTTGAAACCGGGTTTCGAAACCCTTCCGATCGCATTTTCAGCCGTACGGGAAAGGACCTGGGACGTGTCGCGCCTGACGGAGACGGGTGGATCCTCGAGGCTAGAATGGCTGGAGGCAACGGTTGGTCGACGCGGTTGACGGGTGACTTGGGGGACGAAGTCTATCTTGCTCAATACGTCCCCGACGGCAGTGCCACCGTTTACCTGCGGTCCAATGGGGAACAAGACAGCATTGTGGCAATGGGGTTGAACCTGGACACCAGCGAAAAGACGGTGCTGTTCGAACGGCCGGCCCTGGACGTCGCTCGATTCTGGGTAGACCCAGCGAACTACGAGCCGCTCGGGGTCCTCTACCACGACGGTTTCCCGCGCCGGCACTTCTTCGATGAGCGGTTGCAGACGGATCTGGAAGGGATGCTTGGGGCGGACCCCGTGTCCTATGACCTCTCGAGCATGAGCACGGATCGCACTCGCCTCACGATCCGGGCGGAAACGGACCGGATGGCCGGTTCGATCTACCTGGCCGACCGGAGGGCGGGGGAAAAGGAGCTCCTGCTGGCGCATCCCCTGAACGAGCACGAAGAGATCCTCTCACACACCCGGCCCATCCGTTTCGAAGCACGAGACGGGCTCCCCATTACCGGGTATCTGACGATACCATATGGCACCGACGGCAAGCGCCTGCCCATGGTCCTCAAGGTTCACGGCGGTCCGTGGAGCCAGGACTACTGGAGGTTCGACCAGGACACACAATTCCTTGCCAACCGTGGCTACGCCGTGCTCGAAGTGAACTTCAGGGGTTCCAGCGGTTTCGGCAAGGCCTTCAAGAACAAGGCGCGCAGGGAGTTTGGCGGCAAGATGCAAGACGACCTGCTGGACGCCGTGGACTGGGCGGTCGCCGAGGGTTACGCCGATCCCGAGACGATTGCGATCTTCGGCTATAGCTACGGTGGTTATGCAGCCCTCATGGGCCTCGCCGGGACACCCGGGAAATTCGCTGCCGGAATCAGCGTTGTGGCGCCCTCCGATCTCGCCTTTCATGTGAACACCGTTCCAACCCGCCAGCGACGAAGTCGGAACACATGGCTCCATTTCGTGGGGGATCCGAAGGACCCCGACCACGCGAGGGAACTCGCGGAACGCTCGCCCATCAACCACGCCCACCGTATCGAGCGGCCGTTGTTGATCGTTCATGGGGCCCTGGACCTCCGGGTCTCCAAGCGGCACTCGGACATGTTGGTGGAGAAGCTTCGCGAGATGGACATCCCCGTGGAGTACCTCGTATTCCCTGACGAAGGTCATGGCATCCGCAAGGCAACGAACCGCGTCAAGTTCGCGAAGCGGCTGGAAACCTTCCTCGCGGAACACCTGGGCGGACGGGCCGTGCGCCAACGCGAACGCTAATCCCGTGCTTGACAGCCCCCTACATTTCCAATAAGCGCTCTCGTATACGGGAGTGGCGTTCAGAGAACACTGGGCCACGCCTGAAAGACCCCATGGCAGAGATCGTTCTGGCCCTCGCCACTTCTCACACTCCGCAGTTGAGCATCGCCGACTGGCGTCTGCTGCAGACCAAAGACGAGACCGACCCCCGGCTGGACTACCCGGCGCTGGTGGCCGCGGCGCGAACGGACATCGTACGGGAGACGACCCCCGAAAGGTTCCAGGAGCGATTCCAGGCCTGTCAGCGCGCCTTGCAAGTGCTGGGCGACAGGTTGCGGGAAGCTCGCGTCGACGTGTTGGTCACCCTGGGAGACGACCAGCACGAGCAGTTCCTGGACGACAACATGCCGACCTTCGCCGTCTACCACGGAGCGGAGCTGCCGGTCCCGCCGCGCACCGGAGCCATGCCCGAGTGGAAGAAGGCCGAGCAACGGGGCTGGGCCGAGACCGCGCCGGTCTACGCCAACCACATGGAGCTGGCCGAGCACCTCATCGCCTGGCTCTCGGACCACGAGTTCGACATCGCCCGGTCCAACCGGCTGCGCGAGGGCATCGGCCACGCGTTCAGCTTCCTGTACCGGCGGATCCTGCCGGGCGGCACGCTGCCCATGGTGCCGGTGATGGTCAACACCTACTACCCGCCGAACCAGCCCACGCCGGGACGTTGCTATGCCCTGGGACGGTGCATCCGCGAGGCGATCACGGCATGGGACTCCGATGCCCGGGTGTCCGTGATGGCATCCGGCGGACTGAGCCACTTCGTGGTGGACGAGGACATCGACCGGGCCACGCTGAAGGCCCTGGAGGACAAGGACGCGGACGGGCTTCGCGCGCTTCCGCGCGAGAAACTCCGGAGCGGCACCTCCGAGATCCTCAACTGGGTGGCGCTGGGGGGCGCCGCGGAGCCCATGGAGATGACGCTGGTGGACTACGTCCCGGGATACCGCTCTCCCGCCGGCACCGGTTGCGGCATGGGCTTCGCCTACTGGACGTAACCGTGCGGCACGGACGCGAAACGACAAACCATGTCCGGTGAAAGAGATGTCGTCCAACGCCTCTCCCGGCTCGACACCTGCGCCGTGTCCGACGCCCTGGACCGCCTCGGTCTGCGCGGGGCCGCCACCGGCGTGAGCCCGCTCTGGCCCTGTCCCCGGATCTGCGGCCGCGCCGTCACCATGAAGCTCAAACCGGCGGGGCTGGACCACTCGAAGCAGCATCTGGGCACCCGCGCCATCGAAGCAGCGGGGAACGGCAACGTCATCGTCATCGACAACGCCGGACGGCCCATCTCCGCCTGGGGCGGACTGCTGTCCCTCGCCGCCAAGTCGAAGGGCGTCGCCGGAGTCGTCGTGGACGGCGCCTGCCGGGACGTGGACGAGAGCCGCGAGCTCGGGTTTCCGGTCTACGCCAGAAGCGCGGCGCCCATGACCGCCCGGGGACGCATTCTGGAACAGGCCTGCAACGAGGAGATCCAATTCGCCGGGGTCCAGGTGCATCCCGGCGACCTGGTCATCGCCGACGGCAGCGGCGTGGTCTTCATCCCGCGGCAGAAGGAGGCGGAAGTTCTGGCCGAGGCCGAGAAGATCGCCCACCGTGAGAGCCTGATGGCCGCGGAAATCCGCAGGGGCCGGCCCGTCAGCGAGGTCATGGGCCTGAGCTACGAGTCCATGCTCAAGGACGGAGGCAAGCAATAGGCCTCCCCCACCCCGCCATCGAAGACGCCTTCCGGAAGCAGGCCCCCGCCGTGCTGCTGATGGCGGCGATCTTCCTGCTGAACTTCACCGGCCGCGTGATCCTGGCGCCACTGCTGCCGACCGTGGAGACGGACCTGGGCATCACCCATGCCCAGGCCGGCATGTTCTTCCTGTTCATCTCCGCCGGGTACCTCACGGCCATGACCGGGGCGGGGTACGTATCGGCGCGGCTGACGCACCACCGGACCATCGTGCTGTCCTTCGCCCTCCTGGGGGTGTCCACCATGGCGGTGGCCGGAGCCTCTACCCTGGCGGGCATGCGCCTGGGGCTCTTCGCCATGGGCCTTGGCGCCGGCCTCTACCTGCCGTCGGCCATCGCCACCATCACCTCCCTGGTCACCCGGCCGCACTGGGGCAAGGCCATATCCATCCATGAGCTGGCGCCCAACACGAGCTTCATCGCCGTGCCGTTGCTGGCGGAGCTCCTGCTCCGGACCCTCTCCTGGCGCTCCATCCTGTTCCGCTTCGGGATCGTCACGTTCCTGGCCAGCGGGCTCTACGCCGCCCTCGGCCGCGGCGGCAAGTTCCCGGGTGAGCCTCCCGCCCTGGCCGTCATCTGGCGGTTCCTGAAGGACCCCATGCTGTGGATCATCCTGACGCTGTTCGTCATGGGGGTCGCCATCACCCTGGGGGTTTTCACCATGCTGCCCCTCTACCTGGTGTCGACGCGCGGACTCGACGAGGGTTGGGCCAACACGCTGGTGGGGCTTTCCCGGGGCGCCTGCCCCCTCCTTGCCCTGGCGGCGGGTTGGGCGGCCGACCGCTTCGGCGTCCGCCGGACCCTCTCGGTCACACTGGTCCTCAGCGGAATCACGGTGGCGCTGATCGGCCTCGTGCCGGACTCCTGGCTCGCGGTGGCGGTCTTCATACAGCCCTCGGTAGCCGTAGGCTTCTTCCCCGCCGGCTTCACCGCCCTCTCCACCATGGGCGACGCGCAGACCCGGGGCACGGCGGTCTCCCTGGTGGTGCCCATGGCATTCGTCATCGGCGGCGGTGGGACACCCTGGTTCCTGGGCCTGATGGGCGACCTGGGCGCCTTCCACCTGGGCTTCGTGTGGGTGGGGGTGTTCACCTTCCTGGGCGCGGGGGCGGCGCTGCTCTACAAGCCCCGGATCTCCTGACGTGCCGACTCGACCTTGTCAAGGGTGGCTTGCCGTTGTAGGAACAGAGACCGTTGCGTGCGGCCCGTGCCATGGACACGGACGGCTCCCGAAGGGCCCTCAGGGAAAGCAGGCGGAGGACTTCATGCGATGAACGAGATCACCGGATACCGGCGCGACCAGGCCCCGGAGCAGCCGCCCCACCTCCATCCGGAGTACCGCTCTACCGTGTTGCGGGCCCCCAAGCGGCCGCTGGTGCCCTTGCCTCACACACTGTCGGAGATCACCGGACCGGTGTACGGCCACGAGAAAGTCGGACCGCTGGACCATGACCTCACACGGCAACACGACGGGGAGCCTCTGGGAGAACGCATCATCGTCCTCGGCCGGG
Source organism: uncultured Syntrophobacterales bacterium (assembly GCA_964630405.1). GTDB lineage: Bacteria > Desulfobacterota > Binatia > UBA9968 > JAJDTQ01 > JAJDTQ01. Next base: position 8,307 of record CAZVUC010000079.1, read on the forward strand.
TCATGGACACGGACGGACGGCCGTTGCCGGACGCGCTCATGGAGATCTGGCAGGCCAACTCGGCGGGACGCTACCGCCACGAAGTCGACAACCACCCTGCCCCGCTCGACCCCAACTTCAGCGGCGGCGGCCGGTGCACCACCGATGCGGAGGGACGCTACCGTTTCATCACCGTCAAGCCCGCGGCCTACCCCTGGGGCAACGACGCCAACGCGTGGCGGCCGGCGCACATCCACTTCTCGCTCTTCGGCACGGCCTTCGCCACACGCCTGATCACACAGATGTATTTCCCGGGCGATCCGCTGCTCGCCGTCGACCCGATCTTCAACTCCATCCCCGACCCGGGGGCGAGGGAGCGGCTGGTGTGCACACTCGACCTCGATAACACGGAACCGGAATGGGCACTGGCCTACGAGTTCGACATCGTGCTGCGGGGGCGGGACGCCACCCCCATGGAGTCCTGAAGGCATGGCCGCCAAACGCGGAACCACGCCGTCCCAGACCATCGGACCGTTCCATCGGATCATGGTGCCCTGGGAAGGCGGCGCCAAGCTGGCGGCGCCGGACGACCCCGATGCTATCCGTATTAAGGGACGCATCTTCGACGGTTCGGGACAGCCCGTGGACGACTCCGTCATCGAGTTGTGGCAGGCCAACGTCCACGGCCGCTACGCCCATGCGGAGGACACCCGGGAGGTGCCGCTGGTGGCGGGATTCGAGGGTTTCGGCCGGGCCATCACCGACGGCGAGGGCCGCTTCACCATCACCACCGTGAAACCGGGATGCGTTCCCGGACCGGGAGAGGGCGTGCAGGCCCCGCACATCTCCCTGTCGGTGTTCGCCCGCGGGCTGCTGAAGCACTTGGTGACGAGGATCTATTTCTCCGACGAGGCCGCGGCCAACGACAAGGACCCGGTGCTGCGATCCATCGACGATGCCGGCCGCCGGGACACGCTGGTGGCCGTCAGGCAGGAAGGCGAAGTGACGCCGCCGGTCTACCGGTTCGACATTCACCTGCAGGGGCCGCGCGAGACGGTCTTTTTCGACGTCTAGTGTCGCGTCCCGTAGTTTCCTGCATTACTTCTTCTTGGTCATTCCGGCCCGCTGATCCACGCCGGTCTCGGCGTAACCCGGCTCCACCAGCGCATTGATGACGTAGCGGCCGCCCTTGCCCACCACCTTTGCGCCGCGTTCCAGGGCGGCCGCCAGGTCCTCGGAGGAGGACACGGGCGCCTCGCCGTCGAAGCCCTGCGCCTTGCCCATGGCGATGAGGTCCACCGGCGGGTCGTCGAGGCGTTGTCCGATCCAGCGGTTCTGCACCGGCCGCTTGCGGAGCAACGCCACCCGCTCCTGGTGCATCTCGTCGTTGTAGTAGGAACGGTTGTCCGCGATGATCACCAGCAGCGCCAGGTCCATGTGCGTGGCGGTCCACAGGGCGTTGCAACCCATCAGGTAGTCGCCGTCGCCGAGGACGGCCGCCACCAGCCGCCCCTTGCCCTTGAGCGCCAGGGCCGTGCCCACCGCATGTCCGGGTCCGCTGCCCACGCCGCCGCCGCCGTCGTTGCCCATGAAGGACAGCGGGCCGCTGTGTTCCGCCCCCTCGCCGGGCCAACCGATGGGCAGGCGCGCGAAGCTTACGGGCCGGCTGCGGGCGAACTCGCGCACGGTCAGCGCCATGTCCATGAGCGTCATGGGACTGCCCTGCCTCGGCCGCGCCTTGCCGGTGGGCGTGCGGGTCCAGTGGGTGATGTTCTTCAGGCCCGCGGCCGCGGGGCGCTTGCGGCCGAAGCCGTCCAGCAGTTGCTCCACGAAAGTGTCCGGGGTCGATGCCACCGGGATGTCCACCGCCGGCAACGCCTGGTGGTCCATGCTCCAGCCGTTGGTGCGGTACGTGTCCATGGAAGCGTGGATGATGGTCTTGTCGGGCGGCGACTGGGTCTGCGAGGCCCCCAGGCAGCCCCGGAGGAAGCCCGCCAGGTCCAACCAGTCGAGGCTCAGGATGACGTCGGCCTTCTTGACCAGCGCCGTCGCCTGCTTGGACGGCCGCAGTCCCGGCGGGGCCAGGTGCAACGCGTGCGTGGTCGGGAAGGACGACGGGTCGTTGGAGCTCGTCAACACCGGCGCGTTCAGGGCCTCCGCCAACTGGACCCGGCGCTCCCAGTCCGCCTTGCTCCGGGACACGCGTCCCATGAGGACCACCGGAAACTTCGCCTTCTTGAGCAGCGCCCGGACCCGCTTCACGGTAGCCGCCGGCGCGCACGGCGGATCGGCCGGCGCGAAACGGGACGCGTCCGGGATCAGCACTTCCTCGGTAAGCGCCTCCTCCTGGAGGCCCACGTCGAGGCAGACGTAGGTCGGGCCGCAGGGGGCCGTCCGCGCCATCTGGTTGGCCCTGAGCACGGATTCCACCGCCGCCTGCGGCGAGGCCGGCTGGTCGTCCCACTTGGTGTAGTTCCGGATGATCGCGCCCTGGTCCGCGGCGGTGTGGATCCAGTCGATCCACGGGCGCCGCTTGTGGGCGTCCACCGGCCCGGTGGCGCCGAAGATCACCATGGGGGTCCGGTCGCACCAGGCGTTGAAGATGGTCATGGTGGCGTGCATGAGACCCACGTTGGAGTGGAGCGCCACCGCTATGGGCTCATCCGTGGCCTTGGCGTATCCGTCGGCGATGGAGACCGCGTGCTCCTCGTGCAGGCAGGTGACCATCTGCGGGTTCTCGTTGCCCAGAAAGTTCACCAGGCTGTCATGGAATCCGCGGTAGCTCGCCCCGGGGACCAGCGCGATGTACTTGAGGTCCAGCTTGCGGGTCACCGCCGCCACCACGTCGCTGCCCCATCTCATCTTCGGCTCGCCGATGTCCGCGGGTCGATGCTTGAGTGCCGTGCTGTTGTTGCGTCTTGCCACTGTGTGTTCCCCCTCGCGTGTTGATTAAGCCTTGCATCATCGGTCTTTCGCCGCGAAATTGTCAAGGCGGTCGGCCATGCCGGCGCCCGGACCCTCTTCCCGCAGCAGGTTTTTCTGCACCTTGGAGCTGGGCGTCTTGGGAAGCTCCGGCCGGTAGTCAAGGTACCGCGGGACCTTGAACGGCGCGAGGTGTCCGGCGCAGAACTCCCAGAGCGCCTCGGGAGGCAGGTCCTCCGGAGAAGCCCCGCCGGCCAGCACAATGCACGCCTTGACCTCTTCCTGCCGGATGGGATCGGCCACCGCCACCACCGCGGACTCGGCGATGAGCGGATGGGAGTTGAGGACCCGCTCCACCTCGGCCGAGGCGATGTTCTCCCCGCTCCGCTTGATCATGTCCTTCTTGCGGTCGACGAAATGGAGGAAGCCGTCCTCGTCCAGGTAGCCGAGATCGCCGGTGTGGAGCCAGCCGTCTCTGAGGGCCGCGTCCGTCGCTTCCGGGTTCTTGTAGTAGCCCATCATGACCGCGGGGCTCTGCTTGACGATCTCGCCGAGCTGGCCGGGCGCGCGACTCTTCCCTTCCTCGTCATGGATGCGAAGCCGGTGCACCTCGGGGGCAATGGCCACGCCGCAACTGCCCAGCTTCCGCACCGACGCGTCCAACGGCCCGAGAACGCTGAGCAGGTCTTCGGTGAGACTGTAGGATGGGACCGCCGTGACCCCGAAACGCCGCTCGAACTCCAGGTGGACGTCCGGGGGCAGCAGCGCCATCACCTGCCGCAACGGCGTGTCCGCGTCCGCGGGATCGGGCGGCAGGTTCAACAGGATGCGCGGAATCGTCTGCATGATGCTCGAGGTCGTGACACCGTGCTTCCTGACATCGTCCCAGAAACGGGAGGCGCTGAAGCGCTCGTTCAGCACCACCACTCCGCCCACGGACATCATGGCGATGGTCATGTGGCACAACGCGTTCACGTGGAACAGCGGCATCACCACCAGCACCCGGTCGTCCCGCGTCCATCCCAGCGCCCGCGCCCGGTGGCTCGGGGCGAAAGCGAAGGCGTAGTGCTTCAGCATGACGCCCTTGGGGCGGTCGGTGGTGCCGGAAGTGTAGATGATGGAGGCGAGGTCGTCGGAAGATACTTCCGTGAGCTCCGGCGTGGGACCGGCCGGCCGGACAAACGAATCCCACCCCAAGACGCCGTCCCCGCTGCCGGAATCGAGCGTGACCACGCGCTCCAGCCCCGGGCAGCCGTCGCGGATGGAATCGATCACGGGCATGAACGCATGCGTGGTCAACAGGTAGCGCGCTCCGGAGTGGGCCAGAAGGTACTGGATCTCGTCCGCCGTCTGCGCCGTGTTCAGGGGAACGAACACCCCGCCGGTGCGGGCCATGGCGAACACCGTCCAGAGGAACTCCGGGCAGTTGGGAAGCAGGAGCGCGACCCTGTCTCCCGGCCGGAGGGAGAGCGCCACGAAGGCCCGCGCCACCCGCTCCACCTCGCTCGCGAACCCGGCATAGCTCCAGCGCCTGTCCTCGTGAACGAGGCAGGGAGCATCGGGCCTTGTCTCCACCTGATCCGACAGCAGCTCCCGTATGGTCGCGTAAGCCGACATGAATGGGCCTGACCATAGATGAAGGGCTCCGCCGTTTCAATTGCGAGCCGGCCGGGCATCTTGACACTCCGGCGCGTACGCTGTTTACACCACTACATGCACTGTTCCGGCATGCCGGCCGCCTGAAAGGATGACCATGGACGAATCGTTGCAGACCCTCCGGCGCAAGATCGCGCTGGGGACCCGCATTCTGGCCAGCCAGGGATGCCTGGGCGACATACTGGGGCACCTGTCGGCGCGGGTTCCCGGCACCGACGAGATGTTGATGCGCCTGCTCGGGGACGAGGAGAAGGGGCTCCTCTACAGTGACGTGCGCCACGTGCGCCGGCTGGGCTTCGACCGCACCGTGGAGCAGGTGGACGGATACCGGGTGCCGCTGGAGCTGCCGATCCACGGCGAGCTCTACAAGGCGCGCCCGGAGGCCCAGGTCGTCCTCCACGCCCATCCCTACCACTGCCTCATCGCCACCATCGCCGGCATTGAGCTGCGGCCCATCTACGGCTCCTACGACCCTCTGAGCCTGAGCAGGGCCATGCAGGGGATTCCGGTCTATCCCAGGTCGGTCCTCATCGACAGCCCGGAGCTGGCGGCGGAGTTCATCTCGGCCATGGGTGACAGCGACTGCTGCCTCATGCGCGGGCACGGCCTCACCGTCATCGGACCCACCGTGGAAGCCGTGACCCTGCTGGCGCTTCGCCTGGAGATGCTGGCGAAGATCACCCTGGACGCCACCCGCGCTGCCGGCGGGCGTGCCCCGGAGGCGCTTCCCCAGGCGGACCTCGACGCCTTCGCCTTCGTGGTGAAGCAGGGCCTTCAGGCCGCCGTGTCGAAAGTCTACGAGTGGACCTGGAACCACTACGCGCAACGTGTGGCCGACACGGTGGGGTTGCCTGCCGAAGAATAGCGGCCCGCGCGCATCCGCGGGACTGCGCCGGTCGCCCACAAGGCGTGACGACGAGGCGCGGGGGCGGGTTTCAGACACGCCCAGGGTGTCAGGCGCCGGGAGGGATCACCGTGACCTCGTCGGTGATCTCGAATCGCATCAGGTCCTCGCCCATCACCAGCTCTCCTGAGTAACCCGCCCGGGTCCGTTCGACGATCTCCCGGCGGTCGATGCCGTAGGAGACCACGTGGGTGAAGGCGGCCACCTTGGGTCTGACCTGGGAGAAGACCGAAGCGGCTTCTTCCGGCGAGGTGTGGTGGCCGATGACGTGGGCGAGCCGCTCGGAGCGTTGCAACTCCTCGGGCGGGGCGGCGGCCACCTCGTGCACCAGCAGGTCGACGCCGCGCGAGAACTCGATGAGGTTCTCGCTGTAACGGGTATCGCCGGAGAGGACCGCGGAGCGTCCGGCGTAGTCGATGCGATAGCCGAAGGCCGGCTTGATGGGCGCGTGGTCCACGTCGAAGACGGTGACGCGCAAGCCATCCTCCTCGTAGACGAAGCCCTGCTCGATGTCTTCGGCGAACACTTCGACGCCGCCGGGGTCGAGCTTCTCGTCCACGTCACGGCGCAGGTGGATATCGAACTCGAAAGCTTCCGCCAGCTTGGACATCATGCGGCGGGTGCCCTCCGGCCCCCAAACGTGCAACGGGCGGTCGCCGCGGCCGAAGATCCACGGAGTCAGCCAGAAATCCGGAATGCCGACGATGTGGTCCGAGTGGAGGTGGGTGAGGAACAAGTACCGCAGGTCGCCCAGGGGAACGCCGGCTTCCTCCAGGCGTTGCAGCGTGCAGCGGCCGCAGTCAAAGACCAATCGCTTGCCGGCCGCCTCCACCAGCGCCGCCGGCCCCGTGCGTCCCGGCTGGGGCTTGGGCCGGCCCGTGCCCAGGAGCGTCACTCGGAGCGCGTCCGTTCCTTCGTGGGCGCGCTCCATGTTCACGAGTTCGCGGCGTCTTCCAGGAGCAGCAGGCCCATGCCGGTCAGCATGGGGGCGTAGTAGTTCTGGTGCACCAGCCGCACCTCGGACGACATGGCGCCGCGCATGCCCAGCCACATGATCATCTCCACCGCCTCGGCGCCGCCCTGCACCATGTAGTCGTGGTGCGAAAGCTCCACCAGTTCCTCGGGACCGTTCACGATACGGTCCATGAAGCGCCGGTCCCACTCCTCGTTGCGGAAGCCGAAGCGCTCGCCGTGGAGCTGGTGCGAAAGCCCTCCGGTGCCGAGCACGGCCACGCGGATGTCCCCGGGATAGCTCTCCACCGCCAGGCGCAGGGCCTGCCCGAGCTTCCACAGGCGGCGCGCCGTGGGCAGCGGATGCTGCACCACGTTGACCGCCACCGGCACCACCTTGATGTCCCACCGGGGCTCGTTGGCCCAGAGCATCGGCAACGGCGTCAACAGCCCGTGGTCCACGGACAGCTCCTGGCAGACGGTCATGTCGAACTCGCTCTCCCGGATCAGCGACTCGGCCATGTGCCACGAGAACTCGGGATCGCCCGGAACCGGCTCCAGCGGGCGCGGGCCCCAGCCCTCGTCCGCCGGCGGGTAGCTGTCGGCCACTCCCATGGCGAAGGTGGGGTACTTGTCGAAGAAGAAGCCCGAGCCGTGGTCGTTGTAGATGAAGATGGCCACGTCGATGCGGGCTTCCCGGAGCCACTCCATGGCCGGCCGGTAGCCGTCGAACAGCGGCTTCCACTCGGGGCTGTCCTGCTTGCCCTGGTCGAACGCCGCCCCCGCGGCGGGGACGTGCGACGACCCGATTCCTGCAACGATCTTGCCCATGCTACCTGGCCCCCTTGACCTTTCGCGTGCTGAGGAACTCCTCCAGCGTCTCCCCGCGGAACGCCGCGCCGATATGCTGGAGGCTGTCGCCCGTCACCGACCCCATCTTGTACATGAAGTAGATGTTGGCGCCGCCCTCGCGCGCCAGCGCCAGCCAGTCCTTCTCCCGCAACTTCTCCTTCTCCCACTCCGACAGGTCGAAGCGGTCCATCAACGCCTCGGCATCCTCCTTGAAGGCCGCGCGGTTCTCGGCCCGGTTGAGGGAGAAGAAGAACTTGTTGAGACGGTAGCCCTTGCGCGACTGGGCGCCGTCGAACACGTAGGTGCCCTCGATCTGCTCCGGATCTGCTTGCGACTGGCTCATACCACATCCTCCAGAAACCGAGTGTTCCGCACGGCGGCACACCGAGCTTAAAATGCTTGAACCACCCGGTCAACTCACCATTCCCCGACACGCGCGATTTGACAGGCGGATGATACGGTTGTTACTTGATGGGCACCGAAAGAACGGAGAACCAGAATATGCCGGGACCTCATTTCGAAGACGTGGCCGTCGCCAACGGCGCGGAAGCCTTCCTGGCGCAGCTCAACGCCAACCCCGACGTGGACTACATCTTCGCCAACACCGGGACCGACCACGGGCCGATCCTGGAGGCGCTGGCCAAGATGCACCGGAGCGAGTCCAAGGGAGCGGAGATCATCGTGGTGCCCCACGAACAGGCGGCGGTGTCCATGGCCCACGGCTACTACTGCGCCTCGGGCAAACCGCAGGTGGTGCTGGTGCACACCCTGCCCGGCACCGCCAACGGCCTCGGCGGCTTGATGAACGCCAAGGCGTGCCAGGTGCCGATGCTGTTCGTGGCGGGAAGGACCCCGGTCACCGAGGGCGAGGTGGCGGGCGGCAAGAGCCGCCACATCCACTGGCGCCAGGAATCCCGCGACCAGGGCAGCATCGTGCGCGAGTTCGTGAAGTGGGATTTCGAGAACCGCGCCAACGAACAGCTCGGCGCCATCGTCCCGCGCGCCTTCAAGATCGCCATGGCCGAACCCAGGGGCCCGGTGTACCTGTCGCTGCCGCGGGAGTGGCTGTACGAGGCCATGGAGACGACCCGTGTCTCCTCGGAGGTGTTCGAGCCGCCGAGCAAGATCCAAACGCCCGTAGGGGACCTGGAGCGGGCGGCGGAGATCCTCATGGGCGCGTCCGACCCGGTGATCGTGACGCGCTACATCGGCAAGACCCCCGCCGCGGTGGCGCCGCTGGCGGAGCTGGCGGACCTGCTGGCCATTCCGGTGGTGCAGCACCCGCAATCGCCGTACATGAACTTCCCGTCGAGCCACCCGTGTCACGCCGGCCACGACATCGACAGTTACGTGAAACGGGCGGACGTGGTCTTCCTCATCGACATCGACGTGCCATGGACGCCGGCCACCCGCGACAAGCTCCGGCCCGAGGCCACGGTTTTGCAACTGGAGGTGGACCCTCTGTTCTCGTCCATCCCGGTGTGGGGCTTCCCGGTGGACCACGCCATGACCGGTTCGTCCGACGTGACGCTGCCGGTGCTGAACGGCCTCGTCCAGCAGGGGCTTGATGGCTCGGACGCGCTGCGGAAGAGCGTCGAGGCGCGACGGAGCCGCATCGAAGCCGCCCACGACGAAACCCGGGCAGAGCTGGCGGCGCGCATCGAGAAGGTCAAGGACGAGCGCCCCATCCATCCCCTGTGGCTGTCCCGGTGCATCGCCGACGTGGTGGACGAGAAGACCATCGTGATGGGGGAAGCCGTGACCTCGCCCCTGGGACCCGTGCTGGGGCTGGAGCGGCCGGGGTCGTTCTTCGACCAGGCGCCGGCCGGTCATCTGGGATGGGGAATGGGTGCGGCCATCGGCGCCAAGCTGGCGGCCCCCGACCACACGGTGATCGCGTGCGAGGGGGACGGCTCCTACATGTTCTGCGTCCCCACGGCGTGCCACTTCACCGCGCAGAAGTACCGGGTGCCGTTCCTCACCGTCATCTACAACAACCAGGCCTGGAACGCGACGCTCAGCACCGTGCGCGAGCTGTATCCCGACGGCGTCGCCCACCAGACCAAGAATTTCCCGGGCACGGACCTGACGCCTTCGCCGCAGTTCGAGCTGACGGCCCAGGCCTGCGGCGCCTACGCGGAGCGCGTGGACGACCCGACGGAGCTGCCCGCCGCGCTGGAGCGCGGCCTCAAGGCCGTCAAGGAGGAGGGGCGGCAAGCGCTGTTGAATGTGATCTGCCGAAACCCGGCCGGCTGAGCCGACGCACCGCCGGAAAGGAGGAACCCATGGTCTGCAGAATTTTCTGGGGCAAGCTTCGACTCGGGAAATGGACGGAATACGAACGGTACTACAACGAGGTGGTGGTGCCCGCCACCGCGAACATGCCAGGTTTTCGCGGCCGCCAATTGCTCCGGAGCTCCGAAAATCCGGACGAAGGGATCTCCCTTACCTTCTGGGAAACCAAGGAAGACATGCAGAACTACGTCGCCAGTCCAGCCAGGGCCAACATCGCCAAAGGCGCGGAGGGCATGTACACCGGCGAGTACTGGGTCAAGGACTTCGAGGTGACGTCGCTGTCGCTCCTGTCGCTGGGGAACGTGTGACCCGGCCCCCGGACCCGCGACGCGCCCAGGCCCTCGAAACACGCGGTGGAACATGAAACGCATCGGCCTGATATCGCCCAATATGAGTGAAGAGGTGCTTGCGGACGTCTACCGGATCCTGCCGCCGGACATCACGGTGGAGGGCCGCGGGCTCCGGGTGCGGGAGTTCACCGACCAGGAGTTCGCCCGGGCGGAAAGCGAGTTCTTCGGGCTGGTCAGGGAGCTGACCGAATTCCCCCTGGACTTCCTCATGGTCACGGGCGAGCTGTTCCTCTCCTACAAGGGCCCCGGCTCGGACCGCCAACTCCTCGAGGCCGTGGCCGAAGTCACCCCGGTTCCCGCCTCCACGGTGCTGACCTCGGTGGTGGATGCCTGCCGTCACCTGGGCATGAATCGCGTGGTCATGGCGTCCCCGTTTCCGGAGGACCAGGATGCCCGGCTGGTGCGCTTTCTGGAGCACGACGGGATCCATGTAGCGGCCTACCGGGGTTTGGCCTACGAGAACACCCGGGTCATATGGACCCTGCCGCCGGAGTCGGGGCTGGAGGCGGCGCGTCCGCTGCTCAAGGAGAACCCGGACGTCGACGGCCTCTACATGCCCTGCAACAAGTGGCGGATCACACCCGTCATCGATCAGTTGGAGCAGGAGTTCGGCAAGCCCGTGGTCACCAACACCCAGGCCTGGATCTGGACTGCGCTGAAGGCGATGGAACTGAACAAGCCGGTGGAGGGGTACGGCAGGCTCTTGGCTCGTGACTAGTATGCGGAGTGTCCTCAACTCCTAGGCCACATTCTCCTTGAGCCACCCGTCCAGAGCGTCGATCATGAAGGCCTCGCAGCCGGCGTAGAAGTGGTTGGCGCCGGGCACGATGATGCAGGTGCAGTTGTCGGGTCCGGCCGCTTCGTTCAGCTCCCGGGCGTACTCACGGAAGTAAGCGGCCTCGATCTCTCCCGCGATCACCAGCAAGGGACAGCCCAGCCTTGCCGCGTGGGGACGCACGTCGTTGGTCTCGTGGCGGCCGTACTTGCTGACGTAGGTCCGGTAGGTGAACAGCCCGGTGGCGCCGCTGGCCGGCGCCCACAGGAACTCCTCCCCTTCCTCGCCGGCCACCCGGCTCTCGGCGCCGGCCATGCGGGCCTCGAACTCCGGGTCCTCCGCACAGCGGGCGGCATAGAACTGCTTGGGCGCCGAGCACGAGATCACGCCGGCCACATCGTCTCGCTGGCGCGTGCCCTGGTAGTAGAGCGACTTCACCGAGCCCAGGCTGTGCCCCACCAGCACGAAGCGGGCGTAGCCCTCCTGCTTCAAGCGGTCGATGGCGGCGTCCACGTCCAGCACGCACTCCTCGAAGTTCTCGTAGGTGGCGCCCCGGTAGGCCGTGAGGTCCCCGCCCCGGGCAATCCAGTCATGTCCGCGGCAGTTGATGGAGAAGGCATGGTGGCCGCGCGCCGCCAGGGCCTCGGCGAACACCGGCAGCGGGCCGGTATAGAAGCTCATGGCCACGCCGTGGATCATCACCAGCGCCGTGTCGGGGCGTGGTGACGAATCCGCACGAAACAAGGCCCCGTGCAGTGTTTCATTGTCCGAAGTCACGAATGAAAGCAGCTCGGCGTTCCTCGCCATGGAATCTCCCTCTCCCGGCTCTACCGCGTACGGCTCACGACTGTGGCCGGTAGGCTTCGAGCCAATTTGCGATGGCCTCACCGTCGCGCTCGAGCCACAACGCGTTGGAGCGAATCCGCTCCAACGACTGGCGTACCGTGCGCGCGGCGGCGGGCGCGGGATGCGACTGGAAGAACTCCTCCACTTCCCGGGCCTTGTCCAGGGTGGTGAAGTCCTCGGTGGTGATGGATACGATCCGGGCGATGATGAATCCGCCCTGGCCGTAACGGCGATCGAACTCGGCCCACTTGTCCCGCAGGAAATCCCAGGCCAGATCCCGTCCCAACGGGTTCATGGCCACGCCGGCCACGGCCAGCGGAGTGTCCTGTCCGCGCACCTCCCCGGACAGCGCGAAGTCAAGCGTCCGCCGAAGCACGGCCGGGTCGGTGCTGCATCCCAACGCCCGCAGGCAGCGGTTCTTCTCTTCGTGAAGCTCGGCCTCGCGGTAGATCTCCAGCACGGCCTCGTACCCCTCCACTCCCCGGCTCTCCACCACCTGGCCATACACCGCCGCCCGCAGGTCCGGCGCCACCGGCCTGGCATCCCGGACGCCCTCGTCGAACCGGCGCAGGGCTTCGGCGTTGACGTCCGGGTCGCCATAGCGCCCCAGGAGACCGATCACCATGGGCCGCAGCAGTTTCGTGAGATGGCTTTCGCCAGACCGGGCGTCCCATCCCAGGGCCCCGTAGATGGTCTGGTACAGACTCCGGGCGAAAGCGCGGAACGACGGATGACAAGTCTGATCGGACAACAGGATGTCGTAGGCCCGGAGATTCTCCGAGAGGTCGGCCCACACCGTATAGTGCGTCTCGTTGCCATAGGCCGGCGCCAGGGCCAGGGGCCGGGCCGCATCCAGATAACCCGCCCGGGCCAGGGCGAAAGCATCGTTCTCCAGCCCGAGCCGGTCCGTGGCCGAGACGAGCTCACCCGCCTCCACCGCCCGGGCAAGCCGGTCCCACAGTTGGGCATTGTAGGTACTGCGGTAGAAACCGGTCTGGTCCGGATTGACTTTCAGCCAGCCCGCCATGCCTCCGTCGACGCCGATGCTCGCCCGCTCATCCTCGACCACGCGAAACGTGTCCTCGCCCCCTCCCGTTCGTATGCCCAGGGGAACCGACCACCGGCTGGCGTCGTCCCTGTCCGGAACGCCGCTCAGGAAGAACCGTGTCTGCCGCAGTTCCACCTCCCCCTGCTTCATGTCCACGGACAACAGCGGGTATCCCGTCTGCTTGGTCCAGGTGTCCATGATCTGCTTCACCGGCTGCCCGGACTCCTCCGCCAGGGCCTGCCACAGGTCCTCGGTGGTGGCGTTGGCGTACTGATGCCGCCCGAGGTAACGCTGGAGCCCGCGGCGGAAGGGCTCAGCGCCCAGGTAGGCGGCCAGCATCCGGATCACCGAGGCCCCCTTGCTGTAGCTGATGCCGTCGAAAATCTCGCTGATCTGCTTGGGATCCCGCACCTCTATCTCGATGGGGTGGGAGCTCTTGAGCCCGTCCAGCGACAGGGCGCGGCCGAAGTCGGTAAAGACGAACTGCGTCCACATGTCCCATTCCGGGAACAGATGATCCACCGCCAGAAACTCGATCCACGAGGCGAAACCCTCGTTGAGCCACAGGTGCGTCCACCACTCCATGGTGACGAGGTTGCCGAACCACTGGTGCGCCAGCTCGTGTGCGACGATGATGGCCACCCGCTGGCGCGTGCCCGCGGACGACTCCTCCGGGTCCACGAGAATGGCGGTCTCGCGGTAGGTCACCGCGCCCCAGTTCTCCATGGCCCCGGCCGCGAAGTCCGGGATGGCCAGCAGATCCATCTTGGGCAGCGGATAGGCGATGCCGAAGTATCCGTGGAAGAACGACAACGTCTTGGCCGCCACCTCCAGCGCGAACCGCCCCTGCTCCCCTCTGCCCACCGGCGTGTAGACCCGCACGGTCACGCCTTCCGCCGTCTGCGTCTCGACGTAATCGAATTCGCCGACGATGAACGCCAGCAGATACGTGGACATCACCGGGGTCTCGGCGAACCGCACGGTCTTGAGACCGTCGTCCCCCGTCTCGATCTCGCCCGGCGGCATGTTCGAGACTGCCACCCGGTCCTCCGGCACCACCAGCGTCACCTTGAACACGGCCTTTTGCGCGGGCTCGTCCCAGCACGGGAAGGCGCGCCGGGCGTCCGTGGCCTCGAACTGGGTCACGGCCATGATGCGTTCCTCGCCCTCCACCCGGTAGACGCTCCGGTAGAAGCCGTGCATTTTGTCGTTCAGTTGCCCGGTGAACTCCACGGCCAGCCGCGCCGGACCCGGCTCCAGCGTCTCGCCGAACACGAACGCGACCGTCTCCTCCTCCTCGTTGGCCTCGATTCGCTCCGGCTCACGGGACACCCCGTCCCGCTCCAGCGCCGCCGAGTGGATCTCCAGCTCGGTCGCGTGCACGACGATCCGGCGAGTGGCCGCCTTCACCTCCACGTCCACGGACTCGCTGCCGCTGAAGGTGAAGCGCTCCAGGTCCGGCTTGAGGGTCAGGTCATAACGCTTCGGGGCAACGTCGTCGGGCAGCAGCACCCGTTCCTGCTCAGTCATTCATGGTCTCCCGCTCTCACACCGGCCAGCCGTGTTGCGAAAGGTCGATAAGGTTGCCGTCCGGGTCTTGCACGCGGTACTCGGACTCGCGGTTCGGCGGCCGCTTCCGGACATCGTCGGCCGCGCCCATCCGGTCTGACAGGGGTTTGACCGTCTGAACGTCGTCCACCTCGAAGCCGATGTGGTTGAGGCCGCTTTCGAGCGGATGCCCTTCCACTTCCTCTTCCGGACCCTTGGGGATGATGGCGAGGTTCACGTGGCCGTCGGAAAGATAGGTGGCGGTGCCCACGCCCTTGACGACCTTGAGGCCGAAGACGCCGGTGTAATACTCCACCAGCTTCTCCTTGTTATCCGTGAGGATGGCGATGTGACGGATGCGCGCCATGTCGATGTCCCTCCCTGACGCCGTTGCGGAAACAGGTCGCGCGCCGGCTAAAGATGCTTCTTGAAGAAGTCCATGGTCCGCCTCCAGGCCGTCTCCGCCGCGGCCTTGTCGTAGTTGCCGCTGTCGGCATTGGCGAAGGCGTGGCCCGCGTTGGGGTAGATGAAGACCATGTGATCGCCCTTCAGGGTCTTGAGCTTCGCCTGGAACTCCCGGACGTTGTCCACCTTGATGCCCCGGTCCGTCTCGCCGAAGTGCCCGAGGATGGTGGCGCGCATGCGGCTCAGATCGTCCTTGGGATTGAAGCGGCCGTAGTAGATCACCGACGCCTTCACCCCGAGGTCGTTCTTGGCCATCTGGTACGACCAGCCGCCGCCGAAGCACCAGCCCACCGAGGCGATGCGCGCGGGGTCCACCTCCCCCTTGAGGCCGCTCAGGTAGCTGACGGCCTGCTTCAGGTTGGCGAAGGCCGCCTCCGTGTTCTTGCGCACGCCGCCGGCCAACCGGCGCGCTCCGTCCCTGTCCGTCGCAACCTCGCCGTTGTAGAGATCCACGGCCAGGGCCACGTAGCCGAGCTCGGCGAACGCTCGCGCGTTCTCCCGGATGTTGTCATTCAAGCCCCACCACTCGTGGATCAGGATCAGCCCCGGACGCGCCTTCTTGTCCGCCGGTTTGGCCAGGTAGCCCTTGGCCTTTGCGTTGCTCTTGTCATAGGCCACGTCTCCGGAGGTGATCTTCATGGACTGGGCGTAGGCTGCGCCGGCCGCGACCTGGAGCGCCAGCAGCGCGACCACCAACCAAAGGAATGCATTCCGATTTCTCATGTCCCTTCTCCCTTGTGCGGAGCGGAAGGCATCAACCGTCCGACTCGCGTTTCCAGGCAACGGCTCCGTTCACGACCACGCCTTCGACCCGGGTGGCCGCCTCGAAAGGCGGTCCCGAGAGCACGACGACGTCCGCGTCCTTACCCTTCTCCAGACATCCTACCTGCCCGTCGATGCCCATGATCCGCGCGGAATTCAACGTGAGCGCTTTCAAGGCCTCCTCCGGGCTCACCCCGTGGTCCACCGCCGTCATCGCCTGCATCCGGTGATTCTGGATGGGGATCACCGGGTGATCGGTGGAGAAGGCCGTTAGCACACCGTTCTCGATGAGTATCCGGGGCGAATACAGGCTGCGCCCGGACTGCTCCAGGTTGCCGCGGGTCTTGAGCCAGGGTCCGTGAACGACGCCGACCCCTGCTTGCGCAAGCTCGGCGGCCACCTTGTGCCCGTCGGTGCCGTGCTCGATGATCAGATCGAGGTCGAACTCCTGCGCGATCCTGATAGCCGTGATGATGTCATCGGCGCGGTGGGCGTGGGCCCGGAGCGGGATCCGCTTCTTCACCACCGGGACCATGGCCTCGAGCCGCAGGTTTCGCGGCCCCTCGCCGTTGGAGGCATAGTGCTGGGCGCTGACCAGTCCCTCCCGGAGGATGGCGGCAATGCCCATGCGGGTCATGGGGCTCTTCTTGAGGGCACCGTACACGCCCTTGGGGCGCTCGCCGAACGCGATCTTCATGCCCACCGGCGCCCTGACCAGCATTTCTTCGACGGTGTGCCCCACCACCTTCACGGCCGCGGGCTGACCGCAGATGACATTGTAGCTTCCGGGCATGACACCCACCGTGGTAACGCCGGCCATGAGGGCATCCCGGAAAGCGATGTCCTCGGGGTTGATGGCATCCAGGGCGCGCAGGTGCGGGACCACCGGATCGCCCACCTCGTCCTCGTCGCTCTGACTGGCTCCTACGCCGTCCTGGCACAGGCCGAGGTGGGTGTGGGCGTCGATCATACCCGGAATCAGGACCTTGCCCCGCGCATCCCAAACCTCCGCATCCGCCGGCACCTCGACGTTGGCGCCGACGGCTTCGATGGAGGGTCCGTCGCACAACAGTATTCCGTCCTGTATCACGCCGTTCGACGCGGTCATGATGCAGGCGCCGGTCAGGGCCAGCCCCATGGATTCCTCCTGTCTGCGGACTCCGGAAACGGTCTATCCACTACGTTCATGGACGAGGCGTCCATCCACGTAGGTCCGGTCGACTTCGATGTCCCGTATCGCCGCGGCCGGCGCCGCGAGAATGTCCTCGGAGAGGAGCGCCAGATCCGCTCGTTTGCCCTCCTCCAGGGAACCGGTCCGGCCTTCGTCGAACGACGTATAGGCGCAGTTGTAGGTATAGATCCGGATGGCCTGCAGCACGCTTACGCCTTCGTCGGCGTTGAGCACTTCGCCGCCCTCCTCGGGTCCGAAGCGGTGGTTCACCAGGATATCGATTCCCTGCAGCGGATTGTACATGCCCACCGGCCAATCGGAGCCGCCGGAGATGATCACGCCCCGGTCGGTCAGCGACTTGAACGGAAACGCGTAGCGCGCCCGCTCGCCCCACTGGCCGTGTATCCCCTCGCTCCCGATGCTCTCCAGGATCGGCGGCTGCGTGTTCCAGATGACACCCAGATCGGCCATGCGGTCCATGACCCGCGGGTTCCACAGGTAGGCGTGCTCCAGCCGGTGGCGCAGATCGTGGGCCGCCACCTGCTCGCGGCCGTAGGCGATGGCCTCCAGCGACCGGTGAATGCCGTGGTCGCCGTGGCAGATGAGCCCGGCCTGCCAATCGTTGGACTGACACTGCGCCATGACGTCGTTGGCCACCTCCTGGGTGAGCCGGAAGCTGCCGAGCTTCTTCCCCGTGGGGTCATTGCTGTAGGGCTCGAACAGTGCGGCGGTCTGGCCGATGACGCCGCCGTCGATGCCTACCTGAAGCGCGCCCAGCTTGAGCCACTCGGTGCCGAAGTTGGTGGCGAGCCCGGTCTCGTAGATCTTCCCGGCGGTGCCGTCGAGGTCCCAACCTGTCCCGTGCACAGGGTACGGGCCCATGACCACCTGCAGGCTCGGCGGCTCCTGGCGGTGCAACCGCTGCCACCCGACGGGTTCCATACGGTTGCGGATGGCCGCCTCGAACGCCGTGGTGACGCCGTAACGGTTCAACTCGCCGGCCATCCAGCGATAGCCGTCCATCAGCTCGTTCAGGTCCCACTTGGGCAGGGTCGGCATGATGAACACGGTGCGGGTGTTGTCCCACATGGGTCCCAGGGGACGGCCCTGATCGTCCCTTTCCATGGGACCGCCCGGGGGGTCGGGCGTATCGTCCTGAACGCCCATGCGCCGCAACCCCATGGTGTTGAACGTCCACCCCATGGATTCGCGGTTGGAGATGCCCACCGGATGATCGGGCGAGACGGGATCGAGGTCGAAGCGGTTGGGGTTGCGCCGGTCGGTGAGCCGGGTGGCCTGGAAGCCCCGGCCCAGGATCCAGTCGCCCGGCCTGACCTGCGCCGCCCGCTCCTCGATCCTGGCGACGATGTCGGCGATGGACGGACAGGCGGCGTAGGTGCAGTCCACCCAATGGCGCTGGGGGCCGTTGGTCATGTGGATGTGGTTGTCGATGAACCCGGGGGTCAGGGCGCGCCCCTTGAGATCCACGACGTCGGTGTCGCGGCCCACGGTCTGCTCCACATAGGCGCGGTCGCCCACGCGCAGGATGTTCCCGCCGCGCACCGCCAAAGCCTCCGCCACCTCGTCGCGAGCATTCACCGTTACGATGGGACCGCCGACGAAGACGATGTCGGCCGTGGGTGTCGGTGTCGACACGTTGGAGTCTGCCATGAAACACCCCCTGGGAACGCGTGAGAGGCCCCGCACCAAGCCTGAATCGACAATAACCGCTCCCCGGTGGATGCGCAAGTTGACGGTCAGAAGTCCTGCATTGGTCCGGACCCGTCATTCCCGGCTTCCCTCTCCGTCATCCCGGGGCAGTTCACCTCACCGTCATTCCCGCGAAAGCGGGAATGACGGTGAGGGAGGTGCGGAATGACGGAGATGGGCGGGAATGAAGTGATTGATGCGTGGCGGGGAACCGGGGGTTTAGCGGCGCGTGGGATCGAAGAAATCCCGCAAACCATCACCCAGTATGTTGAACCCCAGAATGAGGAGCGTGATGGCCATTCCGGGGAAGAAGGCAGCCCAGGGGGCCCGCTCCATGTAACCGTAGGCTCCGGTCAGCATGGCGCCCCAGGAAGGCGCGGGAGGCGGGTGGCCCACGCCAAGGAAGCTCAGAGAGGACTCCGCGAGGATGGCGTAGGAGAAGGACAGGGCGAACTGCACCAGCAACGGAGCGACGACGTTGGGGGCGATGTGGCTGCGGATGATGCGCGGGTGGGAGCCTCCCAGCACCTGGGCGGCCTCCACGAACGGCTGCGCCTTGATTGCCAGGGTGGCCCCGCGCGCGACCCGGGCGAAGTGCGGCGCCTGCACCACGCAGAGGGCGATGATGACCGGCACCGACGGGGGCATGCCCCCGCCGGTAAGAAACGCCGCTACCGCGATGGCGAGGAGGATCGTGGGAAACGCGAAGACGAGGTCGATGAGCATGGTGACGCCGCGGTCCAGCAAGCCGCCGAAATAGCCCCCGAGCACCCCGACGAACATGCCCACCACGGCGGCACCGGTGGCGGACAGCACCCCCACCACGAAGGCGATCCGGGCACCGTGGATCACCCGGCTGAGGACATCGCGCCCGAATTCGTCGGTGCCGAACCAGTGGGCGGCGTCCGGCGCGGTCAGCCGCGACCCCGCGCCCATGTCGAGCGGGTCGTAGGGCGCCAGCACGTCCGCCAGGAGCGCCGCCAGGAGATACAGGACAATGACCGCCGCGCCCACCACGGCCGGCCGGTGGCGCACGAACCGGCGCCACGCTCGTCCGGGCCCTTCCCGGCGGGGGGCGGCCGGCTGCCGCGCATCGGTGATGCTCGCGGAATCCGCCACGGAGTCAATTACCCCTAGTCGTACCGCACCCGCGGATCGAGCAGACCGTAGCCCAGGTCCGCGAGGGTGTTGATGATCACGTAGCTGCCGGCGATGACGATCATGGTTGCCTGAAGCACCGGATAGTCGCGGCTGAGCACGGCCTCCACCGCATACTGGCCGATGCCCGGGATGGCGAAGATCTGCTCGATGATCAGCGAGCCGCCCAACAGCTTGCCGGTTTCGGTGCCGATCAACGTCAGCACGGGAATGAAGGCATTCTTGAGGGCGTGTCGGGAGAACACGCGGGCCTCATGGACTCCCTTCGCGCGCGCCGTCCGGATGTAGTCATGGGCGAGCACGTCCAGCATGGCCGAGCGCGCCATGCGCATCACCGCCGCCGCCATGGTCGTGCCCAGGGCGAGGGACGGGAGCATCAGCGAAAGTGTGCTTTCGACGGGATCCTCGAACAGGGGCACGTAGCCGACGGAAGGGAGGATGTTGAGGTAGACCGCAAAGACCAGCACCAGCAGCGTGGCCAGCCAGAAGTGCGGCATCGCCAGACCGAGAATACCGGTGGTGGTAACGACGCCGTCGATCTTTCCGTTGGGATATCGGGAGGCGATGACGCCCAGGGTCACTCCGAAGATCACGCTCCACGTACCCGCCATGAAGGACAGGTGCAGCGTCACCGGGAGGCGCGCGAAGATCTCGTCGGCGATGGGATATCCGGAGACGATGGAGCGTCCGAAATCGAGCTGCAATACCCGCCCGATCCATTCGACATACTGGACCACGATCGGGCGGTCCAGGCCCCAGAGCGCGCGGATCTCCTCGATGCGCCCGGAGCTCATGTACAGGCCGTAGATGAAGTCCACGGCGTCCCCGGGCACCAGGCGGATCATGTAGAACACCACCACCGAGATCCCGAACTGCACCAGCAGCAGGGAAATCAGCTTCTGCGCGATGTATCGACTCACCGGAACCCCGTCTCTACACGCAAAAGATGCGCAGGTTTAGGGAGGGAGGCCGTAACGGCCGGAACACCGGACGGCCGGCCCCCGACAAGCCCTCACGTCGGGAACCGGCCGCCGGCGCGTATCCTGCTTCCCTACTTGTCCAGCCACACCTCGCGGAACGAGTACTGGCTGGCGTTCGGAAAGGCGGTGTAACCCTTGACGTGGTTGCG
The DNA here is from genome assembly GCA_964630405.1 of uncultured Syntrophobacterales bacterium. Taxonomy (GTDB): domain Bacteria; phylum Desulfobacterota; class Binatia; order UBA9968; family JAJDTQ01; genus JAJDTQ01. The sequence goes on from CAZVUC010000079.1 coordinate 28,828, forward strand.
CATGGCCTGGAAACGGTCGAAGGCCACCAGGAACACCCAGGGCTGCTTTTCCGCCAGCCGCTTCATGGCGGCCCGGTAGGCCTTCTTGCGGTCCGGGATGGATGTGGCTACCACGCCCTTGGCAAGCAGCTTGTCGAACTCCGGGTCGCAGAACCGGCTGTTGTTGTAGCTGCCCTTGCAGGTGAACAACGGCGACAAGGCGCCGTCCGGATCGACGAAGTCCGAGCCCCACCAACGGATCGGATACATCTGGAAGTTGCCCGACCGCCAGTCGCGCTGGGCCGTGGCACTGTCCGACGCCTTGATCTCGACGCGGATGCCGACCTTCTTGAGCTCGGACTGCACCACCGCGGCGAAGGACGCATGGTATGAAGTGGTGCCGATACGGAGGACGATGTCCACGCCGTTGGGGTAGCCTGCTTCCGCCAGCAGCTTCTTCGCCTTGTCGCGATCGAGGCTGTAGTACTTGTCGTCGTTTCCCGCCCAGTACGGCGGTATCAGCGGCGGCCCCCAGAGCGGCTGCGCGAAGCCGTCGAAGCCCTTCTCCACCATCTCCTTGCGGTCGATGGCGTAGGCCATGGCCTGGCGCACGCGCACGTCGTCCAGCGGCTTCTTGCTGACGTTGAGGGAGATGTTTACGAAGCTGATGTTGGGCCCGCCGGTGACGTTGATCTTGGAATCGCGCTTGAGCGCGTTCACGTCCTTGGGCGGCACCGGCTCGATGTAGTCCACCTGTCCCGCCCTGAGCGCGTTGGTTCGCGCGGTCTGGTCCTTGAGCGGAATGAAGTGCAGCTCATCCAGTAGCGGCACCGACTTGTCGTAGTAGTTGGGGTTCTTGACCAGCACCAGCCGCTGGCCCTTGATGTGCTCCTTGTACATGTAGGGGCCGGTCCCCATCATGCCGTCCTTGAGCCCTACGGGCATCGGCTTTACCGCTTCCTTGGCCACCATGGCCATGGCCGGCAGCGACAGGTTCGTCACGATGGCCGCGTCGGGCCGCTTCAGCTTCAGCACCAGCTTGTACTTGGAGGGGGTCTCGATGGAGTCGATGGAGGCGATGGTGCTGGCGTAACCCGCCGGGACGTTGGGATCCAGAATGCGCTTCAGCGAATATGCGGCGTCCGCCGAGGTGAACTCGCGCCCGTTGTGGAACTTCACGCCCTCGCGCAGGGTGAACTCGAGCTGGGTCGCCGACTTGAACTCCCATTTCGTCGCCAGATCCGGCCTGGGCTGGATGTCGGTGCCGGCGCGCACCAGCCCGGAGTAGACGTTCTGCATGATGTTGATGTCCCAGCCCACGCGCGTGGTGTGTGGATCGAGGTCGTTCACGTCCCGCTCGCCGCCCAGGCGCAGGATGCCGCCGGCTTTCGCCGCGGAGGCCTGGGTTGCGAAGACGCAGACGACGACCATGACCGCCGCGATGGCAAGCGCCAAAGACCACCGCTTCGGCGAGGAATCAGAACAGCCCAACCTTCGAATCAGGTTCGCCCGTTTCATTGTGGCTTCCTCCTTGGCGGCACCCCATCCGAGACTCCAGGGAACAGGGTGTGAACACCGCCTGTTACGTCAGCGCCGTCCGGCGCTGTCTCGAGCCGACCGTCCAGGTATCCCGTTTCGGCCGCGATACTCGCACAGGCTTTCGCGGAGTGTCAAGGTTGCGCGGGTCAGCCCAACGATGTATGGGCGGGGATGTCTGGTGCGTAACCGCAGCGATGAGACGCCCGCCGGGGCTCACGGCAGGAACCCGTCTGGGGGAGGAGACTCATGGCAAGCAGCACGTGGCGCGACGCGGATCTGGCGTTCGTCAACGGACGCGTGATCACGGTGAACCAGCGGGACGACGTGGCCGAGGCGGTGGCGGTGGCGGGCAACCGCATCGTCCGGGTCGGCTCCAACGAATCCGTGAAGGCGCTGGCCGGAAACGGAACCCGGGTGGTGGACCTGGCCGGGCGCACCCTGACCCCCGGGTTCGTGGAAAACCACATGCACATCATCAACGCGGTGGAGGACCGCAAGTGGATCGACGTGACCCCCGAGGTCGCCGCCTCCATCGACGAGATCGCCGCCGCGGTGAAGGAACGGGTGGACCAGACCCCGGCCGGCGAACTGGTGGTGGGCTGGGGCTTCGACCACCACCGGCTGCGGGAGCGGCGCTACCCCACGCGCCGCGACCTCGATCCGGTCTCCCCCAACCACCCGGTGCTGCTTCGGCAACGGGAGTCCATGAGCTGGACGGCCAATACCGCCGCCCTGCGCCACATGGGCATTCAGGACGACACCCCGGATCCCCCTGGCGGACCCATGCTCCGGGACGACCAGGGGGCGCCGTTGGGGCCCATGTGGGACAACTGCCGGGTGGTTTACATCTTCCCCGCCATCACGCCGCCGACGCTGGAAGAGCTGGCGGAGGGCTACGGGTGGGCGTGCCAGTACCTCAACCGGCTCGGGATCACCAGCGTGGACGAGGCGTCCATCCGCAACGAGCAGGAGACCCATGCGTGGCAGCTCCTGCGCGCCCGCGGCGGGCTCACCGCCCGCATCTACCTCAACATCTACCCGGTCTACGGCACCAAGTGGGACGTGGAGACGGCTGCCTACGGGATCTTCCGATCGGGCATGCGCACCGGCTTCGGCGACGACTGGATCCGTCTCGGACCGGCGGTCATCGGCATCGACGGGGGCGTGCAGGGGCAGACCGCGGCGCTGTTCGAGCCCTATTCCAACGACCCCGCCGGGACGTTCCGCGGCAGTTTCCGCTGCTCCCAGGAGATGGCGGACGAGTTCTGCCTGGAAGCCCACAAGGCCGGCTTCCAGATCGCCGCCATCCCCCACGGCGACCACGGCATTACCGTCACCCTGGACGCCATCGAGAAGGCCCAGCGGGCCTACCCGCGGCCGGACCCGCGCCACCGCCTGGAGCACGCCTACCTGTGGAACGCCGAAACGCTCGACCGGGCCGCCGGCCTCGGCGTCATCTACAACGCCCAGCCGCCGATCCTGGAGGTGCTGGGCGAGGCCTGCACCCTGGAGCCCTGGGGCGAGGAACGCTCGCGGTATGCGTTTCCCATGAAGTCGCTGCTGGACCGCGGGGTGATCTCGTCGGGTGGCTCCGACATGCCCATCGTCACCGCGAACCCCATGGTGGGCATCGACTGCCTGGTGAACCGGCGCCTCGACCCGGGCCCGGGCGGCACGGTGCTGAACCCCGACGAACGCCTGACGGTCATGGAGGCCCTGCGGATCTACACCTACAACGGCGCCTACGCGCACTTCGAGGAATCCGCCAAGGGCTCCATCGAAGAAGGCAAGCTGGCCGACCTGGCCGTGCTCTCCAGGGACATCCTGACGGCGCCGGCGGAGGAGATCCGGCACATCGGCGTGGACATGACCGTGGTGGACGGCAAGGTGGTGCACGAGGCCGGGTAGTGCTTGCAGGGCTGGACCGCTCGAATACGTCATTCCCGCGAACGTGGGAATCCAGGTGGGGTGGAGCGTATGACGACGGACATAGGGAACCAACATGGATGATCTTCAGAAACAGGTGCTGGCCGGGATCCGCGAGGAAGAGCTGGTGACCATGGCCATGGACCTGGTGAGCATTTCCAGTCCGCCGGGCGCGGAGGCGCCCGCCGGCGACTATCTCGCCGGGCGCCTGGCCGAACTGGGCATGCGCGTGCAGCTCCAGGAGGTGGAGCCCGGACGCAACAACGTGGTGGGCCGGCTGCCCGGGAGCAAAGGCTCGCCCACGCTGCTCTTCAGCGGACACTTCGACACCAGCACCACCGGGCGCGAGGCCGAGGCCTGGGGCAGCCGGTACACGCCCGAGGTCGTGGGCGGCGGAGTGGCTCGCGCCACCACCGCCGACGGCTGGATCCACGGCCTCGGCGCCAGCAACATGAAGGGCGCCTTCGCCGCCTACTGGGGCGCGGTGCGGGCGCTGCAGCGGGCCGGCGTAGAGTTGGCCGGCGACATCCTCGTGACCGGCGTGGTGGGCGAAACCGAGAAGGCGCCGGTGGACCAGTACCAAGGGGCGGAGTTCCGCGGCGGCAAGGTGGGCTCGCGCTTCCTGGTGACCCACGGCGTCACCGCCGACTATGCCATCATCGGCGAGCCCACCGGCATGCGCCTGCAGATCGGCGAGACCGGCTACTGCTTTGTCAAGATCACCGTCTACGGCAGGTCCCAGCACACCTGGTCCAAGGAACACGGCATCGACCCCATCGAGAAGATGATGCGCGTCTTCGCCGCCCTGCAGGCGTGGGAGCCCACGTTCCGGGAGCGCCATCCCCATCCCTTCATGGAGCCGCGTATCGGCATCGGCGCCATCCAGGGAGGACACCCCTACAAGCCCTCCAAGTGCCCGGCGCCCTTCTGCAACCTCTACGTGGACGTGCGCGTGGTGCCGGGGCAGAGCTTCCTGGAGGTGAAGCAGGAGATCGAGGCGGTGCTGGATGGCCTCAAGGCCGACGATCCCGAGCTGCAAACGGAGGTGGAGCTGTACCTCACCGGCAACGGCTTCGAGCTCGAGCGCGACGAACCGCTGGTGCAGGCCATGGAGCGCGCCCACCAGGACGTCTACGGCGAGCCCGTTCCCTTTGCCGCGCCCAACCGCTACGCCGTCTCAAGTGACGCCGGCCCCATGTTCGAGTACGGCATCCGGGGCCTGACCTACGGCCCCGGCGGCATCTCCACCGGCGGCCAGTTCGCCAACTACGACCCCGCTCATCAGCACAGCGAGGTGCTGAAGATCGAGCACCTGGTCAAGGCCGCGGGCGTATACGCGCTGGCCGCCATGGAGCTGTGCGGACCGGCGTAGCACGGATCGCCCGAGAAAGGCTCATGGAACCTCTCATCGGCTACTCGGCCCTGATCGAGCGCCCTCCCCTTCGCTGGCCGGACGGCGCGCGGGTGGCGTTGTGGATCCAGATGAACCTGGAGCATTTCGACATCGACGGCCCCGGCATGACCCTGCCGCCCAGCCGTTCCCCCGGCCCCATCCCCGACCCCAAGAACGCCGGCTGGCGGGACTACGGCGCCCGGGTGGGCATCTGGCGCCTCATGGAGATGCTGGACCGGCACCACCTCCGCACCACCGCGCCCACCAACGACCAAGTGTGCGACTACTATCCCGAGATCATACGGGAGGCGGTGCGTCGTGACTGGGAACTGATGGGCCACGGCTTCAACAACTCGCGCACCTTGGGCGGCCTGTCCCGGGAGGAAGAGCGGGCGGTGATCCAGGCCAGCGTGGCGAAGTTGACCGCCGCCGCCGGCCGGCCCACCAAGGGCTGGCTGGGGCCGGGCCTGGTGGAAACCTTCAATACTCTCGACCTGCTGGCCGAGGCGGGCATCGAGTACGTCTCCGACTGGTGCAACGACGACCAGCCCTACCCCATCGAGGTGAGCAGCGGTCGGCTTGTGGGCGTGCCCTATTGCATGGAGATCAACGACGTCTACGCCTTCGTCGGCGCCGGACTGGACGCCGAGAGCTTCTACCGCATGATGTGCGACCAGTTCGACGTGCTGCACGCCGAGGGCGCACACACCGGACGTATCTTCGGCCTCTGCCTGCACCCGTTCATCGGCGGCCAGGCGTACCGCGCCAAGTGGATCGACAAGGGCCTGGAATACATCCTAAGCCACGAAGGCGTGTGGGCCGCTACGGCCGAGGAGATCGCCGACTGGTATTACCGGCACTACTACGAGAACGCGCTGGCGCAACTGCGGGCGCGGGAGCGGAGTTTCTGAAGACTCCGACGAGGGAGGAAAGCCGTGGCACTTCGAGAAATCAGTTCCGTGCAGGTCCCCGGGGGCCAGGGGGCCGCGTGCACCGTGCAGGCCGGCCAGTACGTGCGGGTCGTCGACGTCGAAGGCGGCCAAGTGGCCGACTTCAACGCCTGGACGCTGCCCGACTACAAGGAACAGTTCTGGTCCGGGCGCACCCGGATCGTGGAAGGGGCGCACCTCTCCACCGGCAACCGCCTGTTTTCCTCGCCCAACATGGAGGTGCTGTTCACCATTACGGACGACACCGTGAAGCGCGTCGACTCGCCCCTGGGCGGCATCTCCCACGATCTCGTCTACGCGCGCTGCAGCTCGGGACTGTGGAAGCTCCGCGGGGTGGACAACGCCCCCAACTGCCAGGACAACCTCGTGCGCGCCATCGAATCCTACGGGCTGACCGCGCACAACGTCCACGACGCCTTCAACATCTTCATGAAGACCGGCATCGGCGAGGACGACCGCCTGTTCGAAGAACCGGCCGAATCCGTAGCCGGCGACTACCTGGAGCTCCGGGCGGAGAAGGATTGCCTGGTGGCCGTGTCTTCCTGTCCCGGGCGGGGCAACCGCTTTCCGGATTGGAGTAGCCGGCCGCTGCTGGTGCAGGTGCTGGCAGGATGAGGAGACGGCGGACGGCCTTCAGGGTACCGGCCAGAGTTCTTCCGTGTGCGCCCCCCAGGGCTCACGGTTAAAGATCGTGCGCATCTTGGGCAGGAAATGCTCGATGGGGCAGGTCTCGTAGTCCGGATCGAAGGACACCTGGTCGTAGTCGCGGCAGAAACGCTCCGTCATCTCGAAAGCCGGATGGCCGCGGAAACGCTCGCGCTCGTCCTTGTTCCGGCCGATCTTGTCGAAGTAGTAGTAGCCCTGGAAGATGCCGTGTTGTTTGAGCATCCAGTAGGTGTATTGGCTCACGTAGGGGCGCAACACCTGGGCGCCGATCTCCTCGTGGTTGTAGAGGGAGATGGTGTCGCCGATGTCGTGCAGCAGGCCGACCACGACGATCTCGTCGCATTCCCCGGCGTCCTCAGCGCGGGTGGCCGTCTGCAGCGAGTGCCGGTAGCGGTCGATCCGATTGCCCGGATAGCTGTTCCGCAATAGTTCCAGGTGAGCGAGCACGCGCTCGACGCTAGCGTCCTCGAACGGCTTCCGCAACTCCTCCAAGAGAGCGTAGTCCTCCACCGTTCCTTCGTCCATCCGGGTGTAGCGGGCCATTTTCTCGTCCACGTGGTCGTACATGTTCGTCTCCTCGAACACCCCAAGGCTGGCTCATAGCGCAAGGGCCTTCTCGATATCCCGATGGAGGAAAGCCGAAGCCATGCGCTCGATCTCTCGTGACTGGATGTTCAATCGAGCGGCCGCGGCACGCCAGTCGGACACCGCCCTGGCGACTTCGACGGCGATCATTCTCGCGGCTGATGCGTTGATTCCGTAGTAGTGCGCGGTCTCCAGCGCAAGATCGAGCGACGCGGTCGCATCGTCGAGCTCGATCGCCGTGGAAAGCACGCGCGGCCGCACATCCGCGGGCGTGGGATTCAGATCATAAGCGGGGGCAAGGCGCCAGCCGCTGTTGTCACCGTGAAGCAGAAAACCGTGATTCCGCAAGTGGTCGTCGGTGTTGGAGATCATCACGTTGAACACGACCCGCCGCCAGAGTTGGACCAAGTCCTCCCTTGCCGCCGCGCCGTGCTGGCGCAAGGCGTCGGCGATTTCAAGGTAGGACCGTACCTCATTGTCGTTTGCCCCCAACATGTTCATGGCCGAGAGGAACGGGATGCGCTGCCCGTCTACTCTGTCAAAGCGGCGGATGATCGCCACGGGCTTGCCGGCGACCTCTTCGATCCGCCACTGTGGAACCGATACGCCCGCCTTCAACGCCAGCGACAGCGCGACTCCTTCCCACAAGACGACGCCGTAGTCGTCACGCTGGTCCGGAAACTTGGCCAGGGCCAGATGGCCGTCTCGATCACGGACGGATGCCTTCGGGCGGGCGCCGCCCAGGGAGGAACCCGGTCCAACCAGGATACGGAGGTCCTCATCGTCCTCCTCTTCATTCGTCACCCGCGCTGCCGCCGAGAGCAGTCGCGGCAACTCTACGAAAGGAGGGATCCGCCTGCCACTCGGCTCGGCCAGGAAAGGCCCACCCGGCATCTCCGCGAAACGCAACGCCCCCTGCCGCGCTTCGTCATCCACCAACAGCAAATAGTCGGATTCGCCAAGCGTGCGAGCAGTCTGTCCTGCTTTCTCGGCCCTTCTCCGCTCGGCACGCCGCATCAGCACCCGCCCCCACCTGTCGGGAGCGGAGTCGTCCATCGCGCCGAAGAGGGCCCGATCCGCCCGGGTGTGAAACGGCCCCGGTGTCAGCGGAAGAGCCGGCTCCAGCGCAAACTTCCCGGGATGCGTCAGCCAACTCGCGTCATACCCGAATGTGGCGCTCTCCCGCGCCCCACGCGTACGCGACCAGAGACGCCCAACCTGTATGGACTCGCCGTGCAGGTCCACGTAGACGAAAGATTCGCCATCCATCAGGCGTCACCTTTACGCTCCGCCCTGCGAACCGGGCGGACTCGGATACGTTGCGGAAGCCTCTCCTCTTCCAGGCTCAATCCAACCGCGTCGTGCCTGGGATCAACCAGCTCCGCCAAACGGTCCGCCATCCCGAGGACGAAAAGCACGGTGGCGTAGATCCCCAAGGAGACGCCCGGATCGCCCTTCTCCACCCTGTTCAGGGTCATGCGACTAATAAAGGCCCGCTCCGCCATGACCGCCGTGGGGATACGGCGGCGGCGGCGCGCATCCCGGATGTCCGTACCGAGTTTCCTCAGGGCACGGCAGACGGGGATGGGCAGTGCTGCTCGTGACTTGGTAGGCATAACGTCCTAATCAGTTTACGCTAACATCCGATAGCGTATTGTATTTAAGACATTATAGCAAGCAGCGGCAACTTGGGATCGTACGGAGCAATAGCTGTTGAAGAGTTCTGCAACGATGGAAGGTGGCGCGCCCGAAGGGAGTCGAACCATTCCCTTAACTGGCTGAAATTACTATAGTTCCTGGGAGATGAAGGTCTTCTGTCCCACGAACGGACCCACATGTTGTTTCTCGTTCCAAAGAGGCCCGTCGTTCTCGGAGCAAAGGTGGCTGGTTACTACTTGCCAGAAGGATCCACGTAGGCGTCGTGATCGTCGGGCTCAAATAACTCGCAATATTCCTCTCTGCTCATCGGACAATTGGCGAGATTCTGAGCTTGGCGCATAGTTACACCGATCTGTCGCGGAATATAGTCGTGACTCTGCTCCTTGCTCCCGCGTTGAATGCCGAAGGTGCCGACAACACGACCATCACATTTGATGACTACAATCTCGTGTCTTCTCCCGCGATCAATAGAGGCTGCGAGTTTGCGGGCGATCTTTCTCGCGTGCTGTTGGGTCAGCATGCCCCTTATCGTTTCTGAAGTATGTCCTTAAGCGCGGTCAACTGCTCTCTTGGACCTTTGGCCAGTTCTTCCGGAGGAAAGCTGTTGAGCATTTCGTAAACATCAAGAATGTGCGCAGCCAGATTCTGCACCGCATCTTCGATCGAGTTGCCAGGTATAGCGATGTTGAGGCCTGGGCTGCTCGCCGTGAAGTCCTCAAGGGTATGCTGGACAATCGACACTTGAATGGGAAACGTGAGAGCGTAGGGTTCATTCGGAAACTCCTGAATCAACCGGAGTGTCCGTCTTGGCCATTCTCTATCCAAAGATCCGTCGCTACGCTGGGCCTGATGACTCGAAACGTTTTTTGGAACGGACGAGATGACCCATCCCCCTGACGTTCCTCTGGGGCGTTCCCTGAAATCGAATTCGGCCTTGGTGGCGGTAGCTTTGCCTGTCATTGGCGTGCACCCCGCAGGCGATCCGACTCGTCAACTTTCTCCAATATCCACTCAGCAATGGATCGGGCCGTGGTAGGAGTCATGCTAATCCCAACCTCTACTGTCCTCGTCACTGAGAACCCGTCCATCTGCCTATTGACTTCCATACCGCCGCTGTTTTCAAGAGTAACCGACACTGGAAAGGCCGCGCGGTCAAAAAAGAAGTTTGCGTGGATCTCCTGCGCTGAAGCGCTTCCCCACACACCATTGACCGGAATATGCCGGTAGTCTGGCGACTTCTCGAATTTCACATCATGTGTTCCGGACTCCCCGTTTTTACCCCTGGAACTAGCCATCGAATTTGTCCTTCCCTTCCGGTGTTTGACTTGTCGGCGGATCGGATGTTCCTGCTTTGAATAGATCATACCCATTCCGCATGTCAACATTGGGCCGTGCCGTGCGGATACAGACCGCGCAATGTTGGTGGTACAGCGTGACGGTCGGACGGCCGCAAGGGCAGGTACGTTCAGACATCATTTCCTCCGCGAGTGCGCCGATGGTTTTCGCTTTCCGCCGGCGTCGCCGCGCGGCCTCACGGAGCTGCGCCCGCACAACGCCGGGCAGGCACCCCGCGCAATACTTCGGTTGACCGCCGCGCCGCCGCTCGCGCGTCTCGGCCTTGCCGCACGCCTCGCAACGCCAAGCCACCACCACGGGCGGTGCTGGCCCGGCCGCGGCCCGCTTCCGGCGCTTCCGTTCGTTGCGGCGCTCCCGGTAGCAGTCCGGGCAGAACCGCGGCTCCGGCCCATTGCGCTTCCGCTCGAACACCACGCGGCACCGTGAGCACGTCGCCATCCGCACGGGCGGCGGCGGCGCGTTTTCCCGTTGCCGGCGTCGGCGGCGTCGCTGCGTCGTGTTGTGGTGCTTGCGCAGACAGTCCGGGCAGTACATCGACCGCGCCCGGCCGAAGAACAGCGCCCCACACGCGAACTCGAAACACTCGATAACGCACGTGGCAGGGTCGAAGCTCGCCCACCATGTGGACAGCTCCCGGACCTCGCGTTGCTCGATGCTTTCGTCCACGGATCACGACGGCTCCGGTAGAGTGCTCAACCGCGCGTCGCGGGCCGGCATGTCGAACATCCGAGAGAAACCGCCGATCGTGGCCCGGTAGCGGCCCGTAACGGACGACGGCAGCAACGTGAACACCACGATGCCGTCCGCGTCCGTGTGTCCGTTCTGCTGCACCGGAATGAGCGTTTCCTGATTCGGCGGCGAGCCCAAGGGATAGATCAAGCGCGCGTCCACCAACTCGACCGCGACAGCCACGCCGGGAACGCCGCCGCCGTCAATGCCCACAAGATCAACCGCCAGCGCGTAGGCAGGCGACAGCGCCATCAGCCTCTCCGCTTCGTCGCCTGTAGGAGCGCCGACAGGCGGCGGTCCAACAGCTTGGCGTCCGCCGACTGTTGCGCGCGGTTGGTCCAGAACCACACAAGGGCCTCGCGGACGGCCAGCTTTGCGCGCCCTATGACCGGAGCGCCGTGGACGTTGGCGAGCTTCGACTTGTAGACCACCTGCAAGGGGTATGCGTACTTGTCCGTGACGGAGTAGGGCGCGCCGCACCAGACAAGAACGCTCCCGGCCGCGGTCGGGTCGCGCTTCCACCTCGAGCCAGCCGCGGTCAGCAGCGACGGGGAGTTGGCAGCAGACCAGTACTTGACGGCGGGCGGCGCGTCGGTCCAGTCCACGCCCGGCTCGGACAGCTCCAGCCTGTCGCCGGTTTCGACCGGGCCGGGAAAGAAATCCGTCACCTGTGTATCGGAAATCCTGAATCCGACGAACGAGGCCACCTTTTCAATGGCGGCGTCCAGCGCCGTCTGGATTTCGGCGTCAACGCTCGTGTCCGAGTACAGGCCGATCCAGCCGCGCGCTTCGTCCTTGGTGGCGATCGGAGCGGACGGCGGCCATAGCAGGTTGGTATGCGCGGGCCTCATGGTTCACTCCTTCGCGGCGTCCAGGCCCGCCAACCGCGCCGCGTCCGGTCCCGGCACGCCGGCGTCCACCAGCGCCTTGTAAGCCGTGGAACGCGCCCGTATGTCGTGGCTTGCCAGCTCGCTGAAATCGAAGCTCACGGACTCGTCCAGCTTCGCGGCAATTTCCGCGGCCAGGACCTCGCCAACGCCGTGCATGTAGACGCCGAACTGCCGCCACGCCTCGCGGCTCGATGTTCCACCCGACACGGACGCCGACAAGAGCGCCGGCGGAATCCCGGCCGCGGCGGCGACGCCATCCGCAAGGTTGCGGGCCATGAGCACCAGTCCTTGATCGAGCTTTTGAGCCATGAGGCCGAAGCTCGTAAGGCCAGCTCCGCCCGCCTCGTTGTAGTCGCCGCGGTCGACCACGGCCACGTTGCCGCGAAGCGTCTTGATGTCGCCCTCGAACGCCTTGCGCGCGTCCTCGTCCTCGAACTGGCCCGTAGACAGCAGATGGCCGTGCGGCGCGTTCCCGGAATCCCGGAGCTGGCCCGTGAGCGCCGCCAGGGCCGCCCCGTCGACGCCTGCCCGGGCAAGCGGCGAGACGCCGGCCCACGGCCGCAGCGGCTCCGCTTCAAGGCGGAAGTGCAGCAACCCGGAGCCGCGACGTCGCCGGCTGTCCGACGTGCCGGGGCCGGAGAATGTCACCGTGTAGAGCCACGTCGCCGGGTCATGGTTCCCGCCGTCCGCGAGCCCGTAGACGGGGATCGCCGCGAGCCCGCCGTCTCCCGACTCCAGCGCAAGGATGGCGTTCCCGGTCAACACGAGCTGCACGCCGATGAAGGCGCGCGCTTGAGCGTCCAGCAGCCGGGCGACCATCGAACTCTCCGGCTGCACCACGGCCAGGGACAGCGCCGTGGCGTAGGCCCGCGCCGCGGCCCCGGCCACGGCAAGGTCCGCGGTTTTCACGGGCGGCCCCTCGGCCCGCCGCATGGCGTCCGCCATGAGCGCGTCCGTGTAGTTCTCGCGCTTCTCGCGCTTCCAGGGCCAGCGCATCGGTCAACCTCGATTCCACCAGTCGCCGGGATCCGCGGCCGGTTGCGGCGGATCCACGTGCGCACTGTTCTCGCGGATCTCCGCGACGGTCGCACCGGCGTAGGCCGGGCGATCCACCACGCCGATGCCCAACAGCACGGCCTCGCGGATTCTGCGAAGGTTCCCGGACCATTCCTCGCGGACGGCCCGGAACTCGGCCGAGAGGCCGCGCAGGACGCCGGAGCGCACCAGCGTCAACACGTCGCGCGCATCCTGTGTGTCGGGCATGGTGATGGTGGCCCGCAGCTCGGCCGGCGAGTCCGTCAGCACAAGGCCGCCGCCACCCGTCCGGGCCAGGGCGACGCCGCGTTGATGCTGGCGGTTGAGAATCACGTCATCGAACCGGATGGAGCCCGGCGCGAACTCTTCACGGAAACCACCGATGGCCGTGGGCTGGCCGTAGGGAATCACAACCCCGGCGAGCGTCCCGTCATCGGCGGCCCGCAACTCGAAAGAGCGTCTTTCGGTCATGGTGGACCTCCAGGGGAGAACGCGGGGGGGGGGGCGGCCCCCCGCTCCAGGATCACGAAACCTTGAACTCGGTTTCCGCGTAGGCGGCCGGCTGCGTCAGGATCATGTCGCCGACCATGACGTGGATGCTCACGTTCCTCTGCCCCTTGGCGCTGTTCGTGTAGGGATCATCAATGGCGACTCTCCCCCACGTCGGCACCACGGCCGTGGACAGGCCGGGCCGGCCGGCCCGGAACGCGAGCCCCTTCTGCTTCGTGTTCGACGTGGCCGGCATACGCGAGTTTGTGCGGAACCCCCCGGAGTGCATCCGCATGTAGTCGGCCAGGGTCAACTCGCCCTTGCCCCCGGCCGCCGGCACCGAGACGGACTTCGCGGCCAGCTTGTAGGTGTCGACGCCGACGATCTGGCGAAGGTCCATCGTCTCGAAGGCCCACAGGCCGTCAATCAGGTCGGACAGCTTGCCCAGGCCGTGGTCGAAGGTCAGCGCCGTGCCGTCCGCCGTGGCGTCCGTGAGCCGCTGGAAAAGGCCGGTCAGGTTCGGCGCCGTGCCGTTGCCGTTGATGATCTGGTCATCAAGCTCGGCCGAGAGCGCCATCGACAGGTTTTCCCGGAGCGCCGCCTCCAGGTTCGTGCCGGCCGCGGCGATGTCCTCAATCAGGAACTCAAGCCGGGCCGAGATGCGCTTCGGCGTGCTTGACACCACCGTGAAGGCCGCGGCGGTCGCGGCGGCGTCGGCGCCTTTCGCCTTGGCGCCCGCGGTCAAGGCCGTGGTGATGGTCGGGACGGCGTAGGTTCCGCTCGGCACCTGTGGCATGGAAATGCCCATGTAGCCGGCGATGGACGGGGCGAACACGTAGGGGGCGATGTTCGCCAGATTCAGCCCGACCGTGCCGGGCGCGTTCGTGACGGTCCGCTGTTCGGGGGCCGGCCGGTCCCGTTCCCACAGCTCCAGGGGAATCTCGCCGACCTCGAACCCCAGCTCGGCCCGTAGCTCTTCCTCGGCGCCGTCCAGCCTGCCGGACAGGCCGCCGCGAAAGTAGGCCACGACGGAGCACCTGTCCCGCAGCTCGCGGCGCTGGTGCGCTTCCGCCGTCTCGCCGTTGGCGGCGGTCATGCCCGCCTCTTCCTCTTCGATGGCCGCCCGCAGCTCGGTTTCGCTCTCCCGTAGCTCGCGCTCCAGGGACGCGGTTTCCTGCTTGATGGCGTCCGTGCGCGCGGACTCGGCCAGCTCGCGGATTTCGTTCAACCGCGTCCGGATTTCGGACCTTCTCCGCTCGATCTTCAAACGCTTGGTCATGGTCTGGACCCTCCCGTTTAGGTGAATGCCTGTAAAAACGTGTTCCGCTCCGCGTGTCGGCTCGGCTTCCCGCGCGTCAACCTGTTACTCCGTTCCTGTGAGTGCGCCTTCTCGTGACACGGCCGGCAGAGTAGGCGAAGGTTCGCCCGGTCGAACGGCGCGCCGCGAAGGTACAGCGGCCGGACGTGGTGAACGTCCTTCGCCGGCGCTCCGCATTCCTCGCAGGCGCTCCGGCGCTCGCACCGTACCGCCTCGGCCAGCCGCCGCCATCGGGCCGTGTTCCGTGGATCGCCGGGCCGTGACGCCTTCATGCAATCACCCTGATCGACGGCGAGCGCCGCACGGGCCGCCGCGCAATCTCGCCAGCCGCCAGCACCAGCGCCGCGGCCACGTCGTCACGCGCCTCGTTGTGAAACCCGCGTTTCACCAGCCGGACGCCGCCGTGCTCGTCGTTCTTCACCGTCGCCGCCGCCAAGCTCACGGTCAGCAGCCCGCGGGATTCCGTCTCGACCGCCAGCGGGCCGTCCTTCGCCAGCTTCCGCAGCGCCCGGATATCCTCGCTGGCTTCGCTCCAGCGCGCCCGCCGCGGTTCGATCCGCAACCCCGGCGCTGCGTCCTTCAGCTCCGGCAGGCGGAACGCGTCGCACACGACCACGGACGGACGGCCCCACTTCGCCAGGGCCGAGCCCGTCACGGCCGACACGGGAGGAACCCGCAACCCGTCCGCCATCATCAGCGCGCCGGCCTCAACCAGCTTCCGGTACGTGCCGGCCGGCACCCGGTCGCGCTTTTCCTGATCCTCGATGGACGGCACGCCGGGAGCCACGGCCAGGGCCTCGACACGGCCGGACGGCCACGCCGCCACGACGGAGCACCACGCGCGCCCGCTCCCAAGGTCGACGCCGAACACGGGGCGGCCGTCGCCGGCAGGAACCGCGCGCGCCAGGACCGCGGCCCACTCCGGCACCGTCAAGAGCATGGTGCTTTCGTCGCCGCTCGGCAGGTTCAACCGGAAGCTCTTGAACGCGGCCTCAAGCCGGGGATCGCGCAACGCCTTGTCGCGTTCCTCGCGGAGCACCGCGGCGGTTTCGGGAAAGCGGCGGGCCAGGGGATTGACGCGGAGAATTTCCCGCCAGTGTGACCACCTGTCAGCGCGCCCTTGCAAGAGCGTTACCGCCGTGCTGCCGTTGGTCCCGTCTTTCACCAGCTCGGGCCACCATGAACCCTCGGGAGCCGGGGCCAACGTTCCCGTGAGAATCGCCCGCAACGGCGAACGCGGTTTGCCCATTGCCGTTCTCACGGCGTCCCAAAGCGCCTGTCCGCCGACCGTGTGCAGCGCCGCGGGTTCATCGATGATCGCCAGCGGCACGCCGACAAGCCCCAAGCTCGTTTTCGGGTTCGAGCCGACCGCCTTCAACCGGGTTCGCGTCGCCTTGTGTGTGATGGCAACGCGCGTTGCCGAGTCGACAAGGCGATACTCGTTGACGCGCGGCTCCAGGAACATGAGCGCCTGCCGGTAGGTCAGCCGGCACTGCTCGATGCTCCCGGCAAACAACACCGTCTCGCCGCCCTTCGTGTAGAGCGGATCGCCCGGCGTCAGCGCCCGCGCCACCAGATGCCCGGCAACCGTCGTCTTGCCGCACCCCCGCGGCCAGGACGCGGCCACGGTGCGGTAACGCGGATCGTCGACCGCAGCCTGAAAGCGTCTTTGGAAGGGCGCGAAGTCCATTTTTTTACACGTGAACGGTGCGGCGGTTGCTGTTGGGCATATCCTCAAACCATTGTGGGGTCCGTGCCGCGTCAGCCTTTCGTAAGAATAATAGTTCACAGTGAGAACTATTGCAAGTAGCTGGAATCATTGCTCTTTTGTGATGACATTGCCGGACGCAAAAAGGGCCGCCTCGTGCGAGAGCGGCCCTTGGTGATTGCCGATGTGCCGGTGCTATCTTCGTCCCTTGGGCGTCTGCGACCAGGCAGTCCACGCCGACTGGTCGGTGCTGGTCAGGATCTCCCGGACCTCGCGACCGTAACGCTCGTGCGCCTCGGTGAGGCGCTGGACTGTTTCCGCACCAAACCGATTGCGCACTTCGGTCTCCCACCAGTTCGACACATACGGCAGGTCCGCTTCCATCTCCATCTGCTGCCGGTCGCCGGCATATTTGTGCGCTTCCTCGTCGGTGAAGCCGAACGCCTTGCCGATGAAGAAGTAGGCGCAGTCGATGTAGAAGTACATGTTCTCTTTGTAGTCCTCTACGCTTCCAAGCGGCGGCCGGTCCTTGATGTTCATGTGTAATTACCTCCTTCGCTGTGTGATGGCCCGGGAGACTGCGACACCCGGGCGGCCAAGGATCAAGCGGCCGGCGTACCGCGCGTGTTACGGCCGTCGCTCATGGCTATGCCCTCCCTTCGGTTGTAACTTCTCCGCCCGGACGGAGAAGTTGGAAGTAGTGTGTTTTCGCGCACTTGAAAATCCTCCGCCTGGGAGGAGGATTTTTCTTTTCGGTTGACATTCACGGCCCGCACCTGGTACACTTTCCCCCGGATGGGCACCTGTCACGGCTGCTCTCCGGTCCCGATGAGGGAAGCCCGCCTGGACCGCGGGCCGGTACTAGTTTCGCTTTCATCGGCCGACCATCCGATGCGCGGCGGCTGGACATCACCCGGTCGCCGCGCCCTCCGCTTACGCGGAACCACCTCACCACCTCCACTGTGCCTTAGCAGCTTTCCCCGGTGTGTTTACCGGGCCAGGTCGTCAGTGCCGACCGTGCGCCACTGCCACGCACGGCGGGGTCGGGTTCGGACGTTGCCTGGATTTGTCCTCGGGTTTGCGAACCCTCGGATACCGCCCCACGTCTGCCAAGGTGGCCGGGGCGCGTAGCAGCCGCGCGCGCGTCTCGCACGGGGTTGAACCGCCGGGCCATTGATGCCGCGAGGAGGGACCTCGCCATCTCCGGTTGCCGGCGTCGTGTTTCACGGGGAGTCCGATCACGGAACGTGTCGGGATCGATCAGGCTGCGGCTTCGCCGGTCGCTCGCGGGCAGGATTCGATCCACGCCTCGATTTCGGCGGACTTCCAACGGACGGCGCGCTCGCCGATCTTGATCGGGAGGGGAAACGATCCCTCGCGCATTTTCCGGTAGATGGACGGGCAGGACAGGCCGACTAGTTCCTCGACCTCGCGGCGCTCCAGTAGCATCTTTGGCATGGCATCGCCCTCACCAGGGGGATCGGGGGCCATACCCGGAGCTCTGCCGACTGGCGAAACACTCCGGCAGGGTGAATGGCTGGGCTTGAAAAAGGGTCCGCGTCCTTCGCGCCGCGGGAGCGGGGGCCGGCTCCCCAATCTGCCGGTCCCTAGGTCGAAAACACCTGTCTGGCATAACGCCGGATAATGTGCAAGAACCCCGGCCATCATGACCGGAATTGCACGACTTTTCCGGCCGCGGTTGCCGTCACGTAGGCGCTCCACTGATCCATGAGACGGCGGCGCCGGTCGAACAGGTCGCTTCGGAAGTAAGCGCCCTCGACACCCGCCACAGTATGCGCCAGGGCCGCCTCTGCCAACTCCCGCGGCTTGCCTGCCTCCGCGCACCAGTCCCGGAAAGAAGATCGAAAACCGTGGACCGTGGCCTGTTTCGCAAGGCCCGTGTCGCGGAGCACCTTGGTCAAACTCATGTTGGACAGCGGCCGGCCACGCTTCAACGGAGACGGGAAGATCAGGCCCGAGCCATCGTCCAGTGCTCGCGCCTTCTCCAGTGCGTCAAGGGCCGCATCCGACAGCGGCACCCGATGCTCCGCGCCGACCTTCATCCGTGCGGCCGGGATCACCCACACCTTGGCCTCCCGGTCGATTTCTTCCCACGTGGCAAGCCTCGCCTCTCCGCTCCGAACGGCCGTCAGCACCGTGAGACGAAGGCACAACTTCGCCGCCAGGGAAGCCCTGGACGCCTCCACCGTCTCCAGGGCTTCCGGGACATCCTGGTAGGACAGCGCCCGCAGATGTTGCTTGAGCCGCCGCATCGCCGGCAGCGCGCCGTCCAAGCCTTCGCCGGCGACATTGTGTTCCACGTGGCCGTGAGCTTGCGCCCAGGCCAGGATCAACCGAACGAACTGACGGAGCCGTCGTGCGACCTCGGGTTTGCTCGACCAAATCGGCGCGACGATCCTCAAGACATCTTCGCGCGTGATGCTGTCCACCGGCCGGTCGCCAAAGGCCGGGAACGCACGTTGTGAAAGCACCTGTCTCCAAATCTTCTCGGTCTTGCCGCCCTCCCGCCAGCGTGCCCGCGTCGCCTCGATCGTCCGTTCGGCAGTGTCGCGGAACGATGGCACCCGCGCCCGGCGCTTCTCGGCAAGCGGGTTTCGACCGTCCGAGATGGCAACGCGGTTCTCAAAGGCACGCCGTCGCGCCTTCTCTAGCGAGACAACCGGGACCGAACCCAAGCCGATGTCGTGGCGCCTGCCCTCAATCGTCAGCCGTTGAATCCAGGAACGAGTCCCCGAAGGCGTGACCCGCAAGAACAAGGTGTCGCCGTCGCCATACCGCCCCGGTTCTCTCACGGATCGCACGAAAGCCGCCGTCAGCTTCCCCATGATTCCCTCCCTTCCAGGGTTCGACCCGCGCGGGAGTCGAACGCCAGACCCACGCTCAGACCCACGCGCTGATTGAGAATCTACAAGAAGCGCTGAAATGTGTCAAGCACTGAAAACCCCTGTTTATAGGGGTTTCGTGAGATTTTGAGAATTAGTGAGAAGTGCTGAAAAGGGAAGGTGGCGCGCCCGAAGGGAGTCGAACCCCTAACCTCCAGATCCGTAGTCTGGCGCTCTATCCAATTGAGCTACGGGCGCAAATTGTCCGAGAGAGTTGCCAGGAATTAACCACACTGACGGGGAAACCGCAATGCCTCCCGGGCCGGCACTCATACCTGGTAGGCGGCCGCACTTGGTCATTGAAACCGCTTCCCAGTTTGCATACCATACGGTTCAGAATCCCCCTGGGATAATACCCACCATGGAAATGACTCACTACGCGACACGTGAAGACCTGGCGCAACTAGAAACCCGTGTCGTGGAGCGAATCGGTGCACTCGAACGCCGGCTGGTGCGGGACATGCGCGAATCGGAACAACGCGCCGCCAGCCGGGAATGGCGAATCCTCGGCATCGTGGTCAGCACCGCCGCCGTGGTAGTGGCCACGGTGCGTTACCTCGGCTAACCCCTGAACCCGCCCACAAAACTGTTGAAGGGAGTGGCGGAGAGAGAGGGATTCGAACCCTCGGTACCCTTTTGAGGTACACACGCTTAGCAGGCGTGCGCCTTCGACCGCTCGGCCATCTCTCCGAAGCAGGCAACGAACCGAAAATATGGCACACGGGGCGGACCGGGTCAAATTTTTGTTTCCGCGAATACCCGTCTCGTGTTGGCCGGGTGGCGCCGACCTGGTGCGATTTGACAATGCCGGAGGGCGCCAGTAACAAGTAGACTCACAGCCTGGACACGCCATGAACCAGACGGCTTGCCGCGCCAAGCGGTGGTGCCCTGCTGCCCAGTCACCGATCCCATGCCCGAAATCCGAACACGTTTCGCCCCTAGCCCCACGGGCTACCTGCACATCGGCGGCGCGCGCACCGCGCTGTTCAACTACCTGTACGCGCGGCATTGCGGCGGGAAGTTCGTCCTGCGTATCGAGGACACGGATCGCAAGCGGTCAACACCGGAGGCCATCGACGCCATCCTCCGGAGCATGGAGTGGCTGCAACTGGAGTGGGACGAGGGGCCGTTCTATCAGACCGAGAGGATGGATCTCTATCGGGAGCGAGTCCGCGCCCTCCTGGACGCCGGCGACGCCTACCCTTGCGTGTGCACGCCGGAAACCCTGGGCGCCAAGCGCGAGGTCGCGCTCGCCGAGAAGCGCAAGCCGATGTATGACGGCACGTGCCGGCCTCCGGAGCGGCAGTTGGTGCCTTTGCCCGAGGGCGTCCCCTACACCATCCGCTTCCGGTCGCCGGAGAGCGGCGCCACGGTGGTGGACGACAAGGTCAAGGGCCGGGTGGAGTTCGACAACACCGAGCTGGACGACCTGATCCTCGCCCGCTCGGACGGCAGTCCCACCTACAACTTCTGCGTGGTGTGCGACGACATCGACATGGGCATCACCCATATCATCCGTGGCGACGACCACCTGTCCAATACGCCCCGGCAGATGCAGCTCTACCACGCCTTGGGCTCGGAGCCGCCGGTGTTCGCCCACGTGCCGCTGATCCTGGGCGAGGACAAGAAGCGGCTCAGCAAGCGCCACGGCGCCACCTCGGTGACGGCCTACCGGGACATGGGCTACTATCCCGAGGCGCTGAACAACTATCTGGTGCGGCTCGGGTGGTCCCACGGCGACCAGGAGATCTTCGACGCCCGGGAGCTGGTGGAGAAGTTCGACATCGACGCCGTGGGCAAGTCGTCGGCGGTCTTCAATCCCGAGAAACTGCTGTGGCTCAACGCCCACTACCTCAAGGACCGGCCGCCGTCCCGGCTGGCCGAGGACATACTCCCCTACCTCGCCGCGAAAGGTTACCCTACCCCCGACGACCGGGCGTGGCTGGAGAAGATGGTGGAGACCCTGAGGGAACGGGCCAAGTCCTTGGTGGAGCTGGTGGACATGGCGCACTACTTCCTCGCCGATACCGTGGAGATCGACGAGAAGGCCGGGCGCAAGCACCTGGTTCCCGAGACCAAGAATTTACTTCAAGAAGTGTCCGTAAGAATACGAAATCTTGCGGATTTTCACCAGAACGGTATCGAGCAGGTCTTCGGCGACATCATCGCGGAACGGGACATCAAGCTCGGCAAGGTGGCCCAGCCGGTGCGGGTGGCGCTCACCGGCTCGACCGTGAGCCCGGGCATCTACGAGGTCATCGACGTGCTGGGGCGGGACGTGACCCTGGCGCGGCTCGCGGCAGCGGTCCGCTACATCGACGCCCACCTTTCAACCCAAAGCTGAGCGACCCGACACCCTGTCGCGTCCTGACGCTATTTCTCTCCGGCTCCCGGATACACCTCCGGGACGAAGGTCTGGTCGGTGAAGGGCGGGCGGGCGTACGAGCCGGCCTCCGTGCGTTCCGGAAGCTTGATGGGCTCCTGCGCCAGATCCTGATACGGGACCGTGCCCAGCAGGTGGTGGATGCAGTTCAACCGCGCGTGCTTCTTCACGTCGGCATCGACCACGTGCCAAGGAGCCTCCTTGGTGTCGGTGTAGGCGAACATCTCGTCCTTGGCCCTGGAGTAGTCGATCCAGCGGCGCCGTGACTCCAGGTCCATGGGACTCAGCTTCCAGCGTTTGTGCTTGAGCTTGAGCCGGTTCTGGAAGCGCCTTTCCTGCTCTTCGTCGGAGATGGAGAACCAGTACTTGACCAGGTTGATGCCGGATCGGATGAGCATGCGCTCGAACTGCGGGCACGTACGCAGGAACTCGCGGTACTCTTCATCGTTGCAGAAGTTCATGACCCGCTCGACGCCGGCCCGGTTGTACCAGCTCCGATCGAACAGGACCATCTCTCCGGCCGCCGGCAGGTGAGCGACGTAGCGCTGGAAGTACCATTGGGTCTGCTCGCGCTCGGTGGGCGCCGGCAGGGCCACCACCCGGCAGTTGCGGGGGCTCAGGTGCTGGGTAATGCGCTTGATGACGCCTCCCTTGCCCGCGGCGTCGCGGCCCTCGAACAACACCACCACCTTGAGCCCCTTCTCCTTGATCCACTCGAGCATGGTCACCAGCTCGATCTGGAGCCGGAGCAGTTCCTTCTCGTAGCGCTTGTTGTCGATCTTCCCGCCCCGGTCCGCTGCCTCCTTGCCCGCCTTCTCCTTCCGTTTCTTCCGCTGCTTCTCCGTCTTGTCCATGTTCTTCTCCTCCCTGACGTTCAAGAGGACCTCCCGCGGTGTCCGGCAAGATAGACCATAGACCGCCCTGCTCGCAATTAGCCGGCACGGCGTCGGCGTACCCTCTCGTGGTTCAGCACGTAGAGGCCGCTGCCGCAGACCAGCGCCATCCCGGCGTACGTCACCCCGTCCGGCCAGTCGCCGAAGAACAACACGCCCCAGAACACCGACATGGGCAACGCCACGTACTCGAACGGCGCCAGCGCCGCGGGCACCGAGACGCGGTATCCCTGGGACATGAGGTAGCTGGCGGTTCCGTTGAGGGCGCCGATGCCGATGAACAGCAGGCCGTCGGCAATTGACGGGACCGTCCAGGCCCGCAGCAGGAACGAAAGGCTGGCGCCGTGGTCGGGGGAGAAGCGTCCGTCTCCCGCCACGAGCCCCATGGTGGCGCTCGCGGCGACGAAGCCCGCCTGGGCGTAGAAGGAGATGGTGGAGGCGCGCTCGGTGGTCCCGAGGCGGCGGGTCATGATCTGCATGCCCGCATAGCAGCAGGCCGCGGCCAGCGGGAACAGCGCCACCAGCCGCACCGTACCTTCACCTGGACGAAGCATCAGGACGACACCCGCGAGGCCGACGCACACCGCGGCCCAGCGGCGGAGGCCCACCGGCTCGCGCAGCACGAGCGCCGTCAGCGCGGTGATCAGCACCGGCGCGATGAAGAAGATCGACGTGGCCTCGGCGATGCTCATGGCGGCGAGGGCGAGGAAAAAGGTGCTGTTGGCGATGACCAGCAAGCTGGAACGGGCCAGATGCAGGCCGACGCGGCGGGTGCGCCACAGCCGGAAACCGCCTTCCAGACGCATGGCGAACAACGTGATCGCCACCGCGCTGGTGGCGCGCACCAGGACGATCTCATGCAGCGGATAGGCCCCGCTCAGCCACTTGATGGTGGCATCCTGGAGGATGAATATGGTCACCGCGCCGACGACGCAGGCGATCCCGAGCATGCGATGGTCCATGGGGTATCACCCACTCCCGCCTTGACGCCCAAGACTGATTGATTTATCCTAGGAAATCGCACTGAGGAGTCGGCTAATTGGTAAGCCACCTGACTCTGGATCAGGCGATTGTAGGTTCGAGTCCTACCTCCTCAGCCACGGTCCCATCGTCTAGCGGTTAGGACGCTGGCCTCTCACGCCAGAAACACGGGTTCGAGTCC
>CAZVUC010000080.1:0-7483 GCA_964630405.1 uncultured Syntrophobacterales bacterium
TCGGTTAGAGTGGACAGCAACGACATGGGGCGTTCCCTCCGCTTCGGCGATGTTGTAGTTCTGCTCTAACCACAACATACAGGGAACGACCCCACGTCTACAAAAAAAACCCCTCACTCAATGGGTTTTGCAAGAGGCTCCATCACCATCCCGTTCACCGGGGTGATGTTCCTGAAACGCCAGTGGATGCTGGGCAAGCGTTACGGCTACGTCACCCCGGGCGAGATGTTCTCGGACTACTTCAGGGGCGACTTCATTCGCATCCTGACGGTGGTGGTGGCGCTGTTCTTCTCGATCCCGTACCTGGGTGTGCAGTTGCGGGCCTCGGGCTTCCTCTTCCATGTGCTCACCGACCAGGCACTGACCGTCGACGTCGGCATGTGGATGCTCTCTCTGGTCGTGTTCATCTACGTGGCGTCGGGAGGGCTGCGCGCGGTGGCCTACGTGGACACCCTGCAGTGTATCCTGTTGGCGCTGGGTATCACGATCATCGGCATCATCGGCCTCGCCTACGTGGGCGGTTTCGGCGCCCTCACCGGGAAAATCGCCGAGCTGGTCCAGTACCAGGTGGCCAACAAGATCAAGCTCACGCCGGACGGATACAGCCACTACGTTGCGATACCAGGGGTGATACAATTCGTCTCATCCGGACCCTCCGCGGTGGGGGGCGCCTGGACGGGCATCATGATCCTCACGTACATGTTCGCCCTCATGGGCATCCAGTCCGCCCCGGCGTTCTCCATGTGGTCGTTCTCGAACCGGAACCCGGCGCCGTTCGCGCCCCAGCAGGTCTGGGCCTCGTCGCTGGCCATCGGCTTCATCCTGTTCTTCTTCACGGCCTTCCAGGCCATGGCTGGCCACTTCCTGGGCGGCAACGAGTTCATGCTCAAGGCTGGACTCGGAGCCAACGTCATGGGAATCGAGGGAGGCTACAGCGCAGCCTCGGGGCTGATGCCACAGGGACACCTGGTCCCCTCCATGATCAATCTCATGGCTGACGTGGCTCCATGGCTCCTGGGTCTGCTTGCGGTGTGCGCCCTGGCCGCCATGCAGTCCACCGGCGCGGCCTACATGTCCACGGCCGGCTCGATGCTGACACGCGACCTCTACAAGCGGTACCTCAACCCCGGCGCCGACCACGCCACCCAGGTGTGGGTGGGACGTATCGGCGTCCTCATCATCGTGCTGGCGGCCCTGATCGTGGCGACGGTTTCCACCGACGCGCTGGTGCTGCTGGGAGGCCTGGCCGTGGCCTACGGCTTCCAGATGTGGCCCGCCTTGATCGCGGTATGCTGGTGGCCCTGGCTCACGCGCGCAGGGGTGAGCTGGGGGCTCCTGGCCGGCATCATCGCGGTGACGTTCACCGAGACCATCGGTCAGAACCTGGTGCCGAACCTGCCGTGGGGCCGCTGGCCCTGGACCATCCACGCGGCGGGCTGGGGCATCTTCTTCAACCTCGGCCTGGCCATCATCATCTCCGCGGCGACGCAGAACGCCGAGGAGCTGAAGCACCGGATGACCTACCACAATTTCCTGGCCGAGCACTCGAGCCTGCCGGAAGAAAAGCGCGGCATGGTGCCCACGGCCTGGATCGTGACCCTGCTGTGGTTCTTCTTCGCCATCGGCCCGGGCGCCGTCCTCGGCAACACCCTGTTCGGCGATCCCAACAACCCGGCCTCCTGGTGGGTTTTCGGAATGCCGTCCATCTGGGTCTGGCAGATCATCTGGTGGGCCTTGGGCGTCGCGATGATGTGGTTCCTGGCCTACAAGATGGAGATGTCCATCGTGCCGAGCAAGGAAGTGGAGGCGCTCACCGAGGACATCGGCGACAAGCAGGTCGCCAGCGCGTGATCCGCGTCCGGACGTCAAGGACCTCCTCCGGCCCGCGCCGGAGGAGGTCCTTTTCATCCGCGCCGGCGCATGCCGGCGGCGCGCGCGCGTGACCCATGTCCGCTTCCACCGCCTCGCTGGCGTGGTTCTGGATCACGACATGGCTTCTGGCGATACTGCTCTACTTTCCGGTGCACCGGCTGATCTGGGTGATGCGCGTGCGCAGGCTGGAAGCACGGACGGGCAACAAGCCCACCGGCGAAGAGGTCGACGCCCTGCGCCTCAAGACGCGGATCGTCGCCGGGCTCATCGTCCTCACCTTCGCCTACCTCTTCAACCACGTCGTCCTGCGCTAGTGACCTGTCCGGTCAATTCGCACGATCAGATGCGCCGGATTGTTCGTTGTCGGCAAGGCGCGATGACCAGCAGTGGCGGGCGCCACGCGAGGAAGACCCCGGGTCAAGCCCGGGGTGACGTGCGCCGCGGGAGAGTGCCGTGATCCAGACCGGATCCAACGTCCACCGGCTCATGGTGTGGCTTGCCGTGGCCACCGGGATCGTCGTGGCCTCTTCCGTGCTCTACGAGTACGTCTTCACCAACCACGATCAGGGAGAGCTGCATTACCGCAGGGGCAACCTGCGGCTGGAAGACGGCCTCTACCGGGAAGCCCTGACCGAATTCGAGGGCCAGCTCCGGCTGCGCCCGGAGGACGCCGCCGGTCATCTCGGGAAGGGACTCGCCCTGATGGGAATGGCGCGAAACGACGACGCTCTGGCGGCCATCGACCGGGCCATCGCCCTCGAGCCGGAGTTCGCCGCGGCGTTCGCCAATCGCGGGATACTCCACGACCGCATGGGACTGAGCGAAAAGGCGCTTGCCGATTACCGGCACGCGTTGGCGCTGGACGCCGCCCTGGCCGCCGGCCCCGGCTGGATCACACGGTTCTTTCGCAAGCAGCCCCAGGCGCCCCCCACCATCCGGGACCGCGCCGTCTACCTCGCCGAGGAACTCAAGAAGCCCCCGGCCGAGCGCCTTCTGCGGGTGCCGGAGCTCGACAGCGCGCAACGCTCCTACAAGGTCCACGGGAAGGATTGAGCCGCCCGCGACCCGTCAGAAGATATCCAGAAGGTCGTCGGCAAGCACCCAGATACAGAAGAACAGCGCGATACAACCGAACAGGGCATGTATCCACTCCCGTTCGCCCTCCTTGGTGCGGAAGCTGATGCCGTGCCACGCGATCAGCGCGGTGACCACGACAAAAATCACATCGAACCATTTGTCATCCATGTCCGGCATGATAAAGAGCCCCCTACGGCAACATGCTGTCCCGGTTGAAAATACTATATTCGCTGGAGGAGCCGGAAGACAACATCGTCGCCCAGGCCGCCAACCGTCTGGGCGTGGGGGAGTTCCAGCTCTTCCAGCTTGCCCACGCGGACTGGTTCGGCACCGAGGCGGACCCCAAGCAGTTGGAGCCCGTCTTTTTCCGCTACCTCATGAACGACCAGACCGACCCCTGGGTCCGCCACTACGCGCGCCGTATCGTCGACCTCGACGAACGCGGTGTGCTCGACACGGAGGGCGCGCACTACCACCGGTACGACGCCCGCAGCATGCGTCCGCTGTCGCGGGTCTCGGGGGTGCTGCGGTTCGCGGCGGTGATCCTCTTCGTTATCGTCTTCTTCGGCGTGTCCATCGCGGCGCTGAACGGCGTCATCGAAGAGCCTCTCGGCTGCCTGTTCCCGCCCTGCTCCTGGATCGGCTAACAGCCCGCCCTCGGGCTGTTGCCTGCATCCGTTCTCTGTCGTAAGAATACCGTGATTCCGGGCCGGTGGGTTCCAAGGCCCGGCAACCAGGAAAGGAGACAGGCACATGCTCAAGATCGAAGGCGTTACGCATTGGTCGATCCCCGTGAACGACCTGGGCGAGGCGGAGAAGTTCTACGGCGATCTGCTGGGCCTCAAGTCCCTGGGGCGGCTCGCCAACGACGTCATGGCGTGCTTCAACGTGGGCGACCACAACATCCTCCTGTGCGAGCGCAGGGAGGCGCCGGACAAGCCGGAGGACGACCGGGTCCACCACTCCTTCACGGTCAGCCCGGAGACCCTGGACGAGGCGTGCAAGGTGTTCAAGGAGAAGAATGTGGCGGTGGTGGAGCTCTACTACCGCAAGGGCGGCTATTTTCCGGGACGCGAGCTCTACTTCTCGGACCCCAGCGGCAACCGCCTCGAGCTCCGGGACCCGACATGGAAGGACGGCATGCCCGAGCCCACCTTCGACGAAGTGGCTGGCTCGTAGCGCAAGGAGAAACGATAGATGACGCAGCAGGTTGACCCCGACACGAGTTCCGACGATACCGTTGCCCCCGACCTGGAAGTCAAGGAATACACGTACGATGACTGGATGGCCTCCATCGGCGTGCCCATCCATCGGGGCTACTTCATCGAGGATCTGCGCAAGGTCGAGCTGGGCTGGTGGGAGGAGCGGGGCTGCGAGAGCGCCTTCATTCAGCTCGTGGGGCAGGAGGGGGTCACCTCCGCCATGGTGCAGGAGATCCCTCCGGGGGAGACGCTGCCGCCGCTGAAGTTCGCCCTTGACGAGCTGGTCTACGTGCTCCAGGGACAGGGCGTCACCACGGTGTGGCCGGGTGACAACGGCGCCAAGACCAGCTTCGAGTGGCAGCCGCGCAGCCTGTTCCAGGTGCCGCACAACTACCACCACACCATGAGCAACATGCGTGGCGACCAGCCGGTGCGGCTCCTGCGCTACAGCTATCTCCCGCTGGCCATGTCGCTCAACACCGACCCGGCGTTCTTCTTCAACAACCACCACGAGGGAGAGGATTTCCTTTCCAACGGCGCCCAGCTCTACTCCGAGGCCAAGCTCGTGCGCGACGGCGACCCGGCCAGGACCTGGGGCGGCCGCAGCGGCATCTTCTGGTACGGCAATTTCTTCCCGGACATGGGCTCCTGGAACAAGCTCAACCGCAGCAGCCGCCGGGGCGCGGGCGGCCACAGCGTGCTCATGACCTTCCCCAACTCCGAGATGTCCTGCCACATGTCGGTGTTCCCCTCCCGCACCTACAAGAAGGCCCACCGGCACGGCCCGGGCCGGGTCATCGTCATCCCCGCGGGGGAGGGCTACTCCATACTGTGGGAGGAGGGGAAGGAGAAGGTGGTGGCGCCGTGGCACGAGGCCAGCATGTTCGTCCCCCCCGGCAAGTGGTTCCACCAGCACTTCAACGCCGGCGGCACGCCGGCGCGCTACCTGGCGCTCCATCCGCCCCGGCAGTTCCGCGGCCACGCCGAAAAGGTCGAGGACCGCGCCAGGGACCAGATCGAGTACGCGGACGAGGACCCGTCGATCCGCGAGCGCTTCGAGGGCGAGCTGGACAAGCGGCAGCTCACCAGCTTGATGCCCGACGAGGTCTACCGGGATCGCGATTTCCAGTGGACCTACCGCGACGCCGAGGCGCAGGCATCGCCGTGACCATCCACCGCAGTCGGGCCTCCCGGTCATGCTGATCATCGACTCACAGGTCCACATCTGGGCCGCCGAGACCCCCGACAGGCCCTGGGACCGGGTGGATGCGGCCAAGCCCCACCGCCCCGAGCCCCTCGGGCACGAGGAGTTGCTGCGCGAGATGGACGGTGCCGGAGTCGCCCGCGCCGTGCTGGTGCCGCCCACCTGGGAGTCGGACCGCAACGACACCTCGCTCCAGGCGGCGCGTCTCCACCCCGACCGCTTCAAGGTCATGGGCCGGCTGACCCTGGACGCGCCCGAGAGCCGGGAGCGCATGGCCACCTGGAAGGACCAGCCCGGCATGCTGGGCATCCGCCTCACCTTCCATCGCGGCCGCTACCGGACCTGGCTCGAGGACGATACCATCGACTGGTTCTGGGCGGCGGCCGAGCGCCATGACGTCCCGGTCATGGCGCTGGCGCCGCACCATCTGCCGCAACTCGCCGCGGTGGCCGCGCGCCATCCGGGGCTGCGGCTGTGCATCGACCACATGGGGCTCAACACCAGCCTGGTGGGCAAGCCTCTGGACCCCATCATCGACGGCCTCCTCAAGCTGGCGGCCCTGCCCAACGTGGCGGTGAAGGCTTCTGCGCTGCCGTGCTACTCCACGGAGGAATACCCCTATCCGTCCCTCCACCCGCAGATCCGCCGGGTGGTCGACGCCTTCGGGCCCAGGCGCGTGTTCTGGGGCACCGACCTGTCCCACCTCCCGTGCCCCTACCGGCAGGCGCTGACGCTCTTTACCGAGGAGCTGGACAACCTGACCGCCGACGAGAAGGAGTGGATCCTGGGGAGGGCGTTGGCGGAGTGGCTGGACTGGCCGCTCCCCGAATCCGCCTAGGAGGCGAAGGACGCTCTCTCATGGCGCGAACCTACCGGCACGTTTCCGCGGACAGCCACTTCGAATCCCCACCCGACCTGTGGCGGCATCGCATTCCCGCAAAGTACCGGGACAGGGCGTCCAGAAGGATCCGGCTGCCCGACGGCCGTGACGCGCTGCAACGGGAGGGCCGGCCGCTGGTGTACGGCGGCACCAGCTACTATGCCGGCCGGCCGCCGGAAGAGTTCGATCCCACGGTCATCGATTTCGACAACACACCGGGATGCGGCGGCCCGGAGCAGCGGCTGCGCGAGCAGGACCAGGACGGCGTCGACGCGGAAGTGCTGTTTGCCCTGGAGGTGCGCAGTCCCGCGATCCGGGACCGGGAGGTGTACGTCGGCATCATCCACCACTTCAACGAGTTCATGGCCGAGGAGTACTGCGCCGTCGATCCGGAGCGCCTGATCGGCGTGGGCATCCTTCCCAACCGCGGCGTCGAGGACGATATCGCGGAGATGGAGCACTGCAAGCGCCTCGGCCTCAAGGCGGTCTGGCTCAGCACCTATCCCGGCGGCAAGGGCTATCCTTCACCGGAGGACGACCGGTTCTGGGCCGCGGCCCTGGACCTCGACGTGCCGGTGGTGGTGCACACTTCCTTCACCACCAAGGTCGGCACCCGGGAGACCCCGCTGTTCCAGTACCCTCAGGAGCCCCCGGGCGAGCGCCGGCCGCCCACGGACTTCGTCCAGCGTCTGGCGCGGCAGGGCCCGTACCACTCGGGCTCGGTGGAGGCCAGCCAGATGGTGGTGGCCGGGATCTTCGACCGGTTCCCGAAGCTCCGCATCTACTGGGCCGAGAACAACGTCGGCTGGCTGCCGTACTTCTACGAGCAGATGGACCACGAATACTCCATCAACCGGTTCTGGGCCGAGCGGCAGATGGGGCTGCCGCGCTTGAAGCGGCTGCCCAGCGAGTACCTGCGCGAGCATGCTTACTGGGGTTTCTTCGAGGACCGCGTGGGCGTCCGGCTGCGCCACGACGTGGGCGTGGACCGCATGATGTGGGGCAGCGACTTCCCCCACGTCGTCACTCGCTGGCCGCACTCCATGGAACTCCTGGACTCGCAGATGGAAGGCGTCCCCCCGGACGAGCGCCACCGCCTGGTGGCCGGCAATGCCATCGACTTCTTCCGCCTCGGATAGCCGAACGCCGTAATACGTCATCCCGGGCTCGACCCGGGGTCCAGGGTAGGGGTGGGGGAGGAGTGGTCGGGGCGACTGGATTTGAACCAGCGACTTCACGGACCCGAAC
>CAZVUC010000081.1:0-53210 GCA_964630405.1 uncultured Syntrophobacterales bacterium
GTCGAACATGGACTTGGCCCGCACCACGTCCGCCAGGGCCACGTCCTGGGGCGTCGCCACCAGCACCGCGCCGCTGCACTTGAGCTGCTGCGAGAAGGTGATCTGCACGTCGCCGGTGCCCGGCGGCATGTCCACCACCAGATAGTCCAGCTCGCCCCACTGCACGTCGGACATGAGCTGTTGCAAGGCCTTGCCGAGCATGGGACCGCGCCAGATCACCGCCTGGTCCCGCTCCAGGAAAAACCCGATGGACATCACCGGAACGCCGTGGGCCACCGGCGGCGCCAGCTTGAAGCCGCCGTCCACCTCCACCTTGCCCGGCTCCTCGTTGACGCCCATGAGGATGGGCACCGACGGCCCGTAGATGTCCGCGTCCAGGAGCCCCACCGCGGCGCCGTGCATCTTGAGCGCCACCGCGAGGTTGGCCGCCACCGTCGACTTGCCCACGCCGCCCTTGCCCGACGCCACCAGCACGATGTTCTTGACGCTGGGCAGGAGGTCGGTGGCGCCGGCGCCCGCCTTGCTGCCGCGCACCTGGGCGCCGAACTCCAGGGCCACCTCGGTAACCCCGAGCGGCGCCAAGGCCCGCTCCACGTCGGCCTTGATCTGGTCCTTGAGAGGACACGCCGGCGTCGTCAGCTCCACCGTCAGGGAGACCTTGCCGTCCGTCACCGCCAGGTCCTTCACCATGCCGAGGGTGACGATGTCCTTGTGCAGCTCGGGATCCTGCACCGTCTTCAAGGCTGCGAGAACGGTTTCCTGCGTTGCGCTGGACATGTCGCTCCTCTTCTCCCCGTCGGTGGTGCGCCGCCAGAACGGCGTGCCGAATAGTGCCATCTAGACTGTCCTTACGATGTTGTTCCGCGCAGGGCCGGTGCTGCAATGGTTTGGATCGGCCGGGAGTTTCCGAAACATTTGACTATAGACTCGCAAGGCTTCTATTTCAATGTGCGACGGGGCTGGTGCTCCGGCCGCAACAGGTCGAGCACGGTCTTCACCGGCGCGAAGGTCTGGACGGGCATCTCGACGAACACCGTGTTCCAGCGCGCCATGCCGCCGTTCCAGAGGCCGGGGTGCTCCAGGGTCTTGAGCCCGCTTCCGCCGCTGGACTTGACGGCGATGAACGCGGCCCGCGGGTCGCGGAAGGCCATGAGGTCGAAGCACGCTCCCGAGGGCCGGCGGACACCGCACACCAGATCCACCGGATTGAAGTGGGTGGACGCGGCGAAGACGTCGCGCTGGCGAGGCTCCTCCATGTCCACCTGTGAAGACTCGACGATCTGGAGCGAACACCTGCCGTCGGCGTCTCGCACCCAGAAGGGGCCGCCGCCCGGCTCGCCGGCGGACGGCACCATGCCGCAAACGCGCAGCGGACGGTCGAGGACCTCGCGCAGGAAACCGGCCCGTCCGGCCGCGGGCGCGCCGGCGAAGCTGTCCGGAGGCGCCACGGACAGCAGGTCCCGGGCGAACCGCGACGCCTCGTCCAACAGCGGCGGCGACGGGTCGGCGTCAAGGCCGTCGAGGTAATGGAACACCCGGGCCTGCAGCTCCACCAGCAAGCCCGCCAGCGCCTTCCGGTAGCGGACCGCGGTGCCGGCATAGACGGCGACGTTGTCGACGTTCTGGATGAACACGACGTCCGCCGCTAGATCGTTGAGGTTCGCCAGGAGCGCGCCATGGCCGCCGGGCCGAAGCGAAAGGCTTCCGTCCGGTTCGCGGAACGGCCGGTTGTCGAGGGTCGCGGCCAGCGTGTCGGTGTCGGGCCGCTGCGCCGAAAGGGTTACGTCGAAGGAGGTGTCGCGGTCCTCGTAGCGGCGGCACACCGACGCGACGTGGTCCTCCACCTCGCCCCAGTGCTCGGGCGAGACCGTGAAGTGAACGCGCACCATCCCCGTCCGGTCCCGCACATACCTGCGGGCCTCCAGCAGGTGCTCGGCCACGGGCGTGCGGCAGTCGTCGGCGTAGCGATGAAACGGGACCAGACCCTTGGGAAGCGCGGCGTAGCCCATTCCGCCGGGATCGAGGAGGCAGTCCAGGATCTCGCGGAAGCGTCCGGCTTCGCGCAGCGGTTGAAGCTCGTCGCCGCGCCGCGCAAGCGCCGCCTCCAGTTGCGGATGGAACGCGAAGCGGTCGAGGCGCGCCATGAACTCCCGCAACGCCGCGTATTCCGGCGCATGGCGAAGGTCCTCCACGGTCGCCGACGCATCCCCGGTCCGGCCGCGGGCCGCCAGCAGCGCCTGAAACATGCGGCTCGCCGCTCCCGACGCGGGAACGAACTTCATGAGTCTTCCCTCCCGCGCCGCCTCCTCGCCGCGGCGGCACAGGCGGTCTACCTCGGCGTCCTCCAGGACCGTAATGCCGTCGCCCCGTGTGCAGGGCCGGTCCAGCACCGCGTGGGGCACGCCCGCGGCAAAGGTCGCCAGACAGTCCGCGGCCCCCTCCGGGGAGATGCCGCGGTCCCGGAGTTGCCGCAGGTCGCGCTCGGTGAATGGATGGGAGACAGGCATGGGAAAGGAGACGGCTGGGTCGACTGCTCCCGGAAGGCCGCCGGAGTCACGCCCGGCGCTGCTTGGGCCCGGCCTCGACCTTCTTCATCAACTCGTCGTCGGCGTCATTCATATACCCACGGCAATTCTCGGCGCCGCACACGCACTCGTACAGCTCCTCGCCCTGGA
Organism: uncultured Syntrophobacterales bacterium; assembly: GCA_964630405.1. GTDB lineage: Bacteria > Desulfobacterota > Binatia > UBA9968 > JAJDTQ01 > JAJDTQ01. The sequence goes on from CAZVUC010000081.1 coordinate 2,676, forward strand.
GACGGTAGTCGAAGGTGATCTCCTCGCCTTCGGCGATGCCGCGTTCGGCGATGAACCAGATGCGGTTGCGGATGATGTCCACCCAGGCATTGCCGTCGCAGGAGTGGTTGGCGAACCGCGCCTCGTTGCCGTTCACCGAGCCGTCGACGTCGTACTTGTCGTTGAGGGTGAAGATGTAGGTCAGCTCCTCGTCGTCCCTGGACCGGGTGGTGCCTTCCCCGGAAGGGACCTTCTCGCCCTTGTACTCGATGATGCGCCGGCCCTTCCGGATCCTTTCGCCCGCGAACAGCCCCTCCCCGTGAATCGCGGACTTGTCCACGAACACCTTCGGAAGCACGCGCTTCGATGCCTTCGCCACCGTTCCCTCCGGTCCCGCGACAGCCTTCGACGGTGGTTGGTGTATAGCATTCGGCCGCCTGAAAGTAGACCCGAGGGCTCCCTTCAGCTTCATCCGTTGCCTTGCCGGTGCCCCGGCAATCATATACGAATAGCCTCGAACCGTTGGTTGGCGGACCGCAAGCGCGTTTTTTCACGCCCCCTGAACAAGAAAGGAATCCGATGGCCAAGACGACCCTGTTGAACGCGACCGTGGCGGATGCCTACCTGGCGCTGCTGGCGGACCGCGGTGTGGACTACTTCTTCGCCAACGCCGGCACGGACTTCGCGCCCATCGTGGAGGCCATGGCCAAGGCGCAGAACCTGGAGACCCGGATTCCCGAGCCGGTCACCTGCCCGCACGAGAACACCGCCATGCACATGGCCATCGGTTACTACCTGGTGACGGGCAAGCCCCAAGCGGTGATGGTGCACGTCAACGTGGGCACCGCCAACGGCATGAACGGGTTGCTGAACGCCTCCCGCGGCAACATCCCGGTGCTGTTCACCGCTGGCCGCACGCCCACCAACGAGGAGGGGCTCGCGGGACACCGCAGCCTGGACATCCACTGGACCCAGGAGATGTTCGACCAGGCGTCCATGGTGCGCGAAGCAGCCAAGTGGGATTACGAGCTGCGCAACGGCAAGCAGACCGAGACCATCGTGGACCGCGCCCTGTCGGTGGCCAAGAGCGAGCCCACCGGACCGGTCTACCTGAGCCTCCCCCGTGAGGTGCTGGCCGAGCAGATGGACGAATTCACCTACGAGTCGCCCGGGCGCCAGCACGCGCCGGCGCCGCCCTATCCCAACGCCGCGGCCACGGACGAGGCGGCGGCGCTCCTGGCGGACGCCGAAAACCCGCTTATCATCACCAACTGGGCGGGGCGGAACCCGCGGGTGTGGGGGCCGCTGGGCGATCTGGCCGAACGCTACGCGATTCCCGTGGTGCAATACCGCAACCGCTACATGTCGCTCCCCACCGACCACCCCATGAACCTGGGCTACGACCTCAACCCACTGCTCGGACAGGCCGACGTGATCCTGGTCGTGGACGTGGCGGTGCCGTGGCTGCCCGCCACGGACAAGGTGCGCGAAGACGCCAAGGTCATCCACATGGGCGCCGACCCGCTGCACAGCTACGTGCCGCTCCGCGGCCATCCCTGCGACATCGCCCTGGCGTGCGGCACCGACGTGGGCCTGACCGCCCTGAACGACGCCCTGTCCGCCCACGAGAGCCGGGTCAAGGCGAGCATCGACAAGCGCCGGAAGGCCCTGGCGGAGATGTGGCGCAAGCAGCGCGACGGCTGGGCCAAGCGGCTCGACGAGGTGAAGGACAACAAGCCGCTGCATCCGGTGTGGATCACCCACTGCATCAACCAGATCAAGGGCGACGACACCATCGTGGTGAAGGAGTCCGCGCTCGCGTCGACGCACATCGACATCACCCAACCGGGTACGCTCCTCAACGCCGGCGCCGCGTCGGGCTTGGGCCACGGCCTCGGTGTGGCGCTGGGCGCCAAGCTCGCCGCCCGCGACCGGCTGGTCATCGGCACCCACGGCGACGGCTCCTACATGTTCGGCAATCCCATCGCCAGCCACTACGTGGGGGCGGAGCAGAAGCTCCCGATCCTCACGGTCATCTTCAACAACCAGAGGTGGCAGGCGGTGCGCCGCGCCACGGTGGGCTTGAACCCGGAGGGCTATGCGGCCCAGAGCGCCCACCAGCCCATCACCATGCTCGACAGCGTCGACAAGTACGAGAAGGCGGTGGAGGTGGCCGACGGCTACGGCCAGCGAGTCGAGGACCCGGACGATCTCATGCCTGCGCTGGAGCGCGGCCTCAAGGCGGTGGAGGTGGAGAAGCGCCAGGCGGTGATCAACGTGATCTGCTCGGCGTAGCAGGGTGCGGGAGCCGGGTGGGCGGCGTCCCGGAAATCTGTTGACGGCGGGCGGGCGTAGTTCGCAATACCGATCAACTACCGGTTTCTCGTGCGACGCACGGCGGCCTGCTCCCGCTGTAACCGTCTCCTGATTTCCGGGACGCCGCCCACCCGGCTCCGGGCGCTGCCGTTTACAGGTAGTTCTTTTCCTTGTAGTACCGCTCGGCGCCGGGGTGCAGCGGCAGGTCCAGCGGCCCGTCCGGGGTGTCCGAACAGAACTGCGTCATGGGCGGCACTTCCGGCGTATCGTACTCGATGTTCTCGCGCATCTGCTCGATGACTCCGACCACCTGATAGGCCAACTCGTCCGGCAGGTCCGCGTGGGTGACGATGGGCCAGCCGCTGAAGTCCACGGCGGTGACGGGCTCGGGGAGCTTGCCGTCGAACAGCGGCCCGTTCAGGGGCGCGCGGGTGAAGCCGTAGCGGTCGAGGGAGGCCATGGCCTTGGGCGAGAAGTGCAGGAAGGCCATCTCCTGTTCCACGGCCGCGCCGGCCCAGGACGACAGCCCCTCGTCTATGACCACGTCGACGTCGCCGGTGCGGATACCCTCCAGGCGCCGCGGATTGCTCGGCCGCACCACCGGATCCAGCACGCCGCCCCACTCCTCGAAGGTCTTGAGGCTCATCCCGTGGGCTCGCAGCGCGGCGTTGATGGCGAAGTCGATGCAGTCGTTGGTGGCCACCGACACCCTGAGGGCGGGCTTCCGCCGCTTGAGTTCGTCCATGGAGCGGATGCCGTGCTTCTTCGCCACCGCAACCACCAGGCGGTCATAGGAAGGAAACACCGCCAACGCCCGCAGCGGCAGCGGTTTCCGGAAGGCGCCGCGCCCGTGATAGGCCATGGAGGCGATGCACGAGGGGTTCAGCCAGGCAATGTCGATCTTTTTCCGGCCTACCAGGCGTGCTCCCTGGATGCCGCTGCACCAGGCCGGGCTGATGGCGATGTTGAAGGCGAAGGGCGGACCGGCGGAGCCGGAGACCCCCGGCAGGTCGACGAAGAGCCGGATGGCGCTGGTCATCATGGTCGGAACCGTGTCGTAGAGGCCGGCCAGGAGCTTGGTGCCGATCTGGGCGCGCAACAGGCTCGAGCTCATGGGTTTGACGCTTCGGTCGTCGTAGGTCATGTCTTCGTTCTCCTCCGTTTGCACCGTGCGGGATGCGCGCGCGCGGCGCCCGTCCCTTTCCGGCACAGGTTAGCCTATCTCTCACGGGTATTGTATAGTGGGCCGTCTCCCATGGTTCCCTCACGAGCCGCCGGTCCCGCTTACACATGGCAACACTGACCGCCCTGGCAGCCGCGTTTTTCTTCGGCTCCGCCCACATCCTGGTACGCTACGGCCTCAGCACCGGATCAACCACCACCGCCATCACCTTCAACATCGCCACCATGGGCGCGGTGTTGCTGGCGGTCATGGGGCCCTGGGCGGATTGGTCGCAGGCTACGCGGCCCGCGGTGGGCTGGTTCATGCTGGCCGGGGCGGTGGCGCCGCTGACCACCCAGTTCCTGTTCTACGCCGCCATCTCCCGGGTCGGGGTCGCCCGGGCCTCGCCCCTCAGGAACACGTCGCCGCTGTTCGCCGGCATGGTGGCGGTGGCATGGCTGGGCGAGCAATGGACCGTGGCGCTCCTCAGCGGCACCGTCCTGATCATCCTGGGAGCCACGGTGCTGGGCATGCGCGACGCCAGGGCGCTGACGGCGTTCCGCAAGCGCGACCTGCTGTTCGCCCTCGGCGCTTCGATCCTGGGCGGCGCCGCCAGCCCCATCCGCAAGTTCGGCTACTCCATGCTGACTTCGGTGCCGCTGGCCATCTGCCTGACCTTGATGGGGAGCCTCACCGGGCTGATCCTCTACCTGGTGGTGTGGCGGGGCTACCGCGACGTCATGGTCAACCGCGGCACGGTGCTGTGGTTCGGCCTCTCGGGCGTGGTCACGAGCTGCGGCATCACCTCCTACATGCTGTCCCTGAGCCTGGGCGACGTGGTGCTGGTGGACCCGCTGATCGCCACCACGCCGCTGTTCTCGGTGACCTTCACCCACCTCCTGCTCAAGGACCACGAACGGGTCACGTCGAAAGCGGTCATCGGCGCACTGCTGGTATGCGCAGGGGGCGTGGTGCTGACCGCATTCTGACGTCCGCGGCAAAGCCTGGTTGACAAGACACGGACCGGCGGCTAACCCGCATATCCCATGGACCCGGGCGACGAAATCGTGGCCATCGTGGACGAAGGCAACCACGTAGTCGGCTCCGCGGCGCGACGGGAGATGCGGGCGAGACGGCTTCCCCACCGCGCCACGTATATCCTGGTGTTCAACTCCGCGGGCGAAGTCTATGTACAGAAGCGCACCCGGACCAAGGACGTGTTCCCGGGCTATTGCGATCCCGCGGCCGGCGGCGTGGTGCTGGCGGGCGAGAGCTACCTCGAAGGCGCGCTGCGGGAGCTCGAGGAGGAGATGGGCATCCGCGACGTTCCGCTTCAGAGCCTGTTCGAGTTCTACCACGCGGACGCCAGCAGCCGGGTGTGGGGCGCCGCCTTCCGCTGCGTCTACGACGGCGCCGTGACGTTGCAGGAAGAGGAAGTGGAGAGCGGCGCCTTCATGGCGGTGGAGGAGGTGTTCGAGGCCGCGGCGACGCAGCCGTTCACCCCGGACGGCCTGTACGTGCTGCGGCGCTACGCGGAAACGGCAAGCGGCTCGTAGGGGCGGGTTTTCGAACCCGCCCGTGGCCGGAGGGGACGTGTCCGCACATCCGATCATCCAGATCGCCGGCATCCTTGACGAGGCCGAGGCGCGAATGCTGGTGGAGAACGGCGTCCACCGGCTGGGCTTCCCGCTGGGCCTGGACGTGCATCGCGAGGACCTTCCGGCAGACGAAGCCGCGGCCGTCATCCGGACCCTCGGCCTGGGTCCGCGGGCGTGGCTCATCACGTACCTCGACGACCCGCCTTCCATCGCCGCCCTGTGCGGCCGGCTGGGTTGCGCCGGCGTGCAACTGCACGGTCCCGTCGACGAAGACCGGGCGGCGTGGCTCAGGACGCTCCGACCGGACCTCGGGGTGATCAAGAGCCTGGTGGTGCGGGACGACAATCTGCCCGAGCTCGAGGACCGGGTGTCGGCCCTGGCGCCGCACGTGGACGGCTTCATCACCGACACCTTCGATCCCGCCACCGGAGCATCCGGGGCCACCGGCAAGACCCATGACTGGGCTGTCAGCCGCCGGCTGGTGGAACTCAGTCCGCGACCTGTCATACTGGCGGGAGGGTTGACCCCGGAAAACGTCGGCGCGGCCATCGAAGCGGTGAGGCCCGCGGGGGTTGACTCGCACACCGGCGTCGAGGACGAGACCGGCCGCAAGGACCCCGGCCGGGTCCGGGCGTTCGTGGAAAAGGCGGGCGAGGCGTTCGCCGCCCTTGCCGGCGGGCCCGGCTGATACGTCCGGCAGTCCGCCGGAAAACCGCGAGGGCACGGCCGCGGCCCGCCGGCGGCAGGAAACGGGAGAGCGCATGAAACTGGGACTGAGCCCTTTGCAGGGCACCGAGAGCTTCGAGGAAACCATCCGGGAATGCGAGCGCGCCGAGGCCGCGGGTTTCGATTCGGTCTGGCTCGGCGAGCACCACAACAACCCGGTGCTCTACCCGGCCCCGCTGCTGGGACTGGCCGCCATCGCCGCCCGCACCAGCCGGGTGTCCCTGGGAACGGGCGTGCTGCTGCTGCCCCTCTACCACCCCATGTGCGTGGCCGAGGAGGGCGCCATGGTGGACATGATCTCGGGCGGCCGACTCATCCTGGGGGTGGGGGCCGGATACGCGCCGGAGGAGTTCGCCGCCTTCGGCCTGTCGGTCAAACAGCGCGGCGGCCGGCTCGACGAAGGAGCCGCGCTGCTGCGGCGGCTCTGGACCGAGACCGGCGTTACCCATCACGGCCGCTACTACCACGTGGAAGACGCCACCGTGGGGCCGCGGCCGGTGCAGCGGCCGGCGCCGCCCATCTGGTTCGGCGCCTGGACCGCCCCCGCCATCGAGCGCGCGGCGCGCCTGGGCGACGCCTGGCTGGGCGGTCCTTCGGCGGCGCTGTCGGAGCTTTCCTCGTGCGTGGCGTCGTACCGGGACAAACGGAGGGAGTTGGGCAAGGACCCCGGAACCATCGCCGCGTTCCGTTACGTGTTCGTCGCCGGCACCACCGGGCAGGCGCTGGAGTCCGCCGGAGACTCCTTCATCCGGGCCTACGAGAACATGTACTTCCGGTGGCCGCACCCCATCATCAAGCGGCCGGCCGGGGAGCTCAACATCGAGAGGCTGGCCGAGAACCGCATCATCCTGGGCGACCCCGAAACCTGCATCCGGGAAATCTCGCGCTTCCGGCGGGAGCTCGGGCTGGACCACGTCATCTGCCGCTTCTCCGTCCCGGGCATCTCCCGCGAGGCCTCCATGGCGGCCCTGGACCTCTTCGCCCGGGAGGTCATGCCGGCCCTGCGGCAGGATCGGTCCTGACGGACTCGAGCACGGTATCGAGCTCCCGCCACCAGTTGGCCATCGCCTCGTTCTGCGCCATGCGCTCCCGGGCGCGGCGCCGCTCGTGGCTCACGGCGGTGTAGTCCAGGCCGCCGAGGTGCGCGCCGATGGCCTGCTGGGTCATGCCGCCGTGCCGGTAGAGCAACTCCATCAACACACCGCGCTGGTCACGGCACCGGCCCCGCTTCCGCTGAAGCCGCTCGGGGGCCAGATTGAAGTACCTCGCCGCCTCCGCCGTGATCCTGGCGGGGTCCATCCCCGGCACGGGCGTGGGCAACGCGGTGGTCCCGGCGACGCCGGCCCATTGCTGCCTGGACCTCGCCCAGAAGCGGTCGTCGCCCAGGATGACCTGCCCGCGCAGTTGCTTCCACGGACTCGACACACCCTGCTCCAACCCGTCCTGGACGAACCTGCCGTACCGCCGGCGGGAATGGCCGGTCCGCGACAGCACCTCGTCATAGTGCACCCACGACTGCCGGCGCCGCGCGGAAACGTACCCGCCGAGGCTGCTCCAGGGATACCGCCACAGTTGCCCGACCTGGTCCGGGACGATGCCCCGGCGGAGACGGGGCGTCCGCACCGGGTTCATGTGCACGTACCGGCTCAACTCCAGCAGCCAGGCGTCGGGCTGGATCAGGATTGCCTTGAAGCGGCCTTGGTAGAGATGGCCCGTGCGCCGGTGCCGCCGGTTGAAGAACGACGTGTATGCCACGTTGAAGTGCCGCATGAACTCGGAGAGGTTGGCCTTGGGAGTCTCCGCCACGAGATGGAAGTGATTGTTCATCAACACGTAGCAGTGCAGCTTCACCTCGTAGATCTCCAGAGACCGCCGCAACCTTTCCAGAAAGGCCTCCCGGTCGCCGTCGTCCCTGAAGATGGTCCTGCGGTCATTGCCGCGGCAGGTGACGTGGTAGTGAGCGTGCGGGTACTCGATCCGTAACGGCCGTGCCATGTTACCTCCGGAACGACACAGTACAAGTTCTGACCCTATGCTAGACTAGACGCGACGGGGGTTCCGTGTCAAGGGAGACGGTTGCCTTTCAGTCGGGCACGTCGAAACCGTCGTCCCGGGGACCGGATGACGGTGCAGGCTGGAGGGCAGCCAGTGCAGGGGTCGCGTGGCGAACGCCGTCAGCCGGCGAGCCGCTCGATGACGGCGTCCGCGAAGGCTTCGGTTCTGAGGCTGCCGCCCAGGTCCTGGGTCTTGCAGTCGTCGTCGAGGGCCCGATCGTATGCGCCCTTGATGCGTTCCGCCGTCTGGCGGCAGCTCTCGTCCTCGCGCGTATCCGCCAGGTGGTTCAGCATCATCACCGCCGACATCAGCATCGCCAGGGGATTGGCCGTGCCGGTGCCGGCGATGTCCGGGGCGGAGCCGTGCACCGCTTCGAAAACGGCCCGGTCCTCGCCGAAGTTGGCCCCCGGCACCACCCCGAGGCCGCCCACGAGCCCCGCGCACAGGTCGCTGATGACGTCGCCGTAGAGGTTCTCCAGCAGCAGCACGTCGAAGCGGCCGGGATCCTGCACCAGCTTCATGCAGCCGGCGTCGATGATGTTCTCCTCGTACTCGATGTTCGGGTACTCGTGCTGGTGGATGCGGCGGGCGCACTGCAGGAACAGTCCGTCGGTCACCTTCATGATGTTGGCCTTGTGGAAGACGGTGATCTTGCGGCGCTGGCGCCGGGTGGCGAACCGGAAGGCCCAGTGAGCGATACGCAGGCTTGCGCTCTTGGTGGCCACCTTCATGCTCATCACCACGTCGTCGGTGACCTGGTTCTCGACGCCGCTGTAGAGCCCCTCGGTGTTCTCCCGGACGATGATGAGGTCCACGTCCTCGAAGCGGGTGGGCGCCCCGGCCAGGGAACGCACCGGACGCACGGCGGCGTACAGGTTGAGACGCTGGCGCAGTTGGACGTTGACCGAGGTAAAACCCTCGCCGACGGGAGTGGTGCACGGTCCCTTGAGGGCCACCCCGTGGTGCTCGATGGCTTCCGTGGTGGATTCAGGCAGCACGTCGGGGCCGTTTTCGAGCGCGGCGACGCCGGCCTTGCGTTCGACCCATTCAATCGGCGCACTGGCGGCTTCGAGGATACGGCGCACGGCGGCGGTGATCTCGGGGCCGATGCCGTCTCCGGGGATGAGTACTGCGGAGTGCTTCTTCATGGGAGCTGATCTGCCTTTGTGTCTTGTCGCCTGTGAGGCGCGGCGCCCGCGTGGAGAGTCTTCAATATAGCCCAAAAATACACGTCCGGGGACCCTTCCACGATGTCGCGGCCGGAGGGCTCCGCGCGACCGAACGATGGCGTTCGCCATGGAGTGCTTTGCATTTTCGGTTCCTTTCTGGCAACGGACTATTGCGAGTGATGCCGATGTTCGAGGGATTCGCGACACACGATATCCGCTGCGAGAATGCCACCATCCATTGCCGGGTCGGCGGTCACGGCGAACCCCTCCTGCTGTTGCATGGGTTCCCGCAAACACATGTTCAATGGCACCGGCTGGCGCCGCTGCTGATGGATGCGTTTACGCTGGTCATCCCCGATCTCCGCGGTTACGGAGCAAGTCTGGGACCCGCTCCCGATCCTGGGCACATCAACTATTCCAAACGCGAGATGGCCAAGGACATGGTCCATGTCATGTCGGAGGTCGGGCATGACCGGTTCGGCGTCGTCTCGCACGACCGCGGCGCAAGGGTCGGCTACCGGCTTGCGCTCGATAGTCCCGAACGGGTCAGCCACTTCGTGAGCCTGGACACCGTCCCGACGCTCGACTCCTGGGAAGCCACGAACATGGAGGTCTCCATCAGACGATATCATTGGTCCTTTCTGGCCCAGCCGGCGCCCTTGCCGGAACGACTGATGGGCGCGGATCCGGACTTCTTCCTCATGCATCTGCTTGACCGGTGGGCCGGACGGCCGGGTGTACTGGACCCGGCGGCCGTCGAAGCGTACAAGGCGGCGTTTCGGAAACCGAGCGTGATGCAGGCGATGGCCGAAGACTATCGAGCCGGTGCCACGATAGACTTCGAGAACGACCGGCAGGACCGGCAAGCGGGAAGGAAGCTCCGGTGCCCGGTCCTGGCGCTGCGAGGATCGCCTCGCAAGCCCAAGCCGCTTCGTCCAATTTGGGAACGATGGGCCGATGACGTGTCCGAGGCCGCCGTGGAGTGCGGCCACTTCATAGCCGAAGAAGCGCCGGAAGCCTGCGCGGCAGCCATTCGCCGTTTCCTGTCGGCCAGATAGCTCGATTCATCCGGGGTGCAAACGATGAGATCACAGGTAGAGATCCGGCTCGACGTTCCGTACGGGGGAGGCCCCGACGGCAAGCTGTGCAACGACGTGTACCTGCCCGCCGGCCCGGGGCCGCATCCGGCGCTGCTGTGCTTTCACGGCGGCGCCTGGGCTCGCGGAAGCCACCGCCAGTACCAGGAATGGGGACCGTGGCTGGCGGCACGCGGATACGCCCTGGTGGCGGTAGACTACCGGCTGTCGAAGGACGTTTCGCCCTCGTGGCCCGGGGTGCACGAGGACATCCGGCGGGCGCTGCGCTGGCTGCTGGAGGAGGCGCCCGCGCTGCGCGTCGACCCGGCGCGGCTAGGGCTCGTGGGGGACTCCGCGGGTGGACACATGGCGGCGCTGCTGGCGCTCGAGGACTGGGTCCGGCCGCACCTGCGCGCGGTGGTGGGAGTGTACGGCATCTACGATCTCCTGAACTGGTGGGAGGCGACCCAAGCGAGGAAGGACGACCCCGTGGGCGCGCTCATGGGCAGGACTCCGGCCGAGGCGCCGGAGGACTACCGCCGGTTCTCGCCGCTCCAGGGAGTCGAGGCCGAGGGCGTGCCGCCGGGGGTCCCCTACCTCATCATCCACGGCGAGCAGGACCCCATCGTCCACCACAACCAGTCCGAGCGCTTCATCGCCGCACTCCGGGCGGCCGGCGCTCCGGTGGAGACCCTGTTCGTTCCGGGCGCGGGCCACTCGTGGTTCACCTACCTGCCCGGTGAGCCCGACCGCCGCCGCGTGGACCAGGAGCCCAATGTCACGGTGCAGCCCGTGCTGCTCGGTTTCCTCGAGCGCAACATGGCGTCCCGCGGTTAGCGATCGCCGAAATACGGCCGCCGGCTCAATCGTACTGGGCGGCGCGGGGCTGCCGGAGGAATTCCCCCGCCACGATGGGCAGGAACTGCCGGGGACGGTCGTTGCCGCAACAGGAATCCATGCAATGGACCGTGACTTGGCTGTTGGGGTTGTAGAAGAATACCGTCTAGTACCAGGATTGCTTCACGTCCGCGGCGCGCAACTAGCCACGGGCGCGTCTAGGCAGAGGCCCATGGCTTGAACCCGCGCAGCGTATGCCCGGACGCCAGCCTCGTGGAACTCCAGCACTAGCGACCTTACCCTAAATTCCATATTTCAAACGTCTCTTCACAAACGCGGGCTGCGAGCCCTCTAGGACGTCTATGATGCGGCGATTGAGTCCCGGGTTCTCTATCGCACCCGATTCATACGAGAACTTGTAGTTTTGCGCCTTCGCCAACTTCACGTATACGATCTGTTCCGCGTCTGCACCTACAGCGAGATTAGGATTGTGTGTAACCAAAATCACTTGACGACGGCGCTTTGCGTCGCGTATGCAAGCCGCTAACACCTTAAAAATACTGTCATTGTCTAGATTGTCCTCCGGTTGATCTATAACTAAGGGTGTGGTCTTCCGATCGAGTTGTAAGTAGAAAATCAGCAGTAGCAGACCTTTTTCGCCCGGCGAGAGCTCGTTCAGGTTTTTACCACCTAAGCGAAGCTCGTACCTAGCCGTCAAATAATCCAGCGAAAAGATGTAGTCATATAGCGCCTTGACATCGTGTACCTGGTCAGCCAACGATAGTTCTTGCCCGTTGTGCGTCTTCATCCTGGTGACCAGTCCTTCACAGAAGTCCACCACCGCCTCGCTATCGTTCCAGTCGACACTTTGAACCCGCTTTCCGAGTTCTTGCTGTGCATCTTGATCGTTTCTGAACGGGCCGCGCTTGCGCTGATCGACGTGGTTCAGAAATTCCCGCCGAAAACCTCGGTCCACGACGAAAGAGGCATCGATTTCAATGTTGAAACCCTCGGTTGGAACCGTTTGAAGGCGGCTTTCGACACTTCGTCGCAGTTCGCTGTAAAAACACAACACTGTATTCTTGCTTTGAAAGATTTTTTTGACGATTGCTCGGCGTTCTCCATATTTCTGCTCAAGGTGTTTGCCCGCGATGGTGTCTAGGTATGTTAGGCTGGCCTCCAGGTCCTTGATTGTCCCGGACTTGGGGTTATCGGGGTCCCCAAGAATTAGATGCCGTTTTTTCTCCCACTCAGCAACTTCCTCAATATACGCTTGGTAGCGGCGTTGGGGAGCGCTTAGTTGTTCCTTGAACTGAGACAACAAATCGTTAGAGTGCGAGTATGCAGCGCGGAGGTCAGGGAGCGTCTCCAACGTATCGACAGCCGTAAAATGGTCAAAGTCCACGCTGTTGTCCGTGGTGAGCGCCGCCAACGCAGTCTGAAACTGTTCTAACTTCTCATCCAGTGGTCGGTAGTCGATAGAAACCCGAAAAACTTCCTCGGCCACCAAGCCGAGGGGCGCTAGTCTACTCTGAAGCTCCGCAACGTCATTTTGAAGTCGTGTCTCGATGCTGGCAATTCGGTTCTTTAAGAGGGTGACCTCTTGTACTTGCGCGTTAAGGTTTGTTGTTGTCGAGACGCGATCCTCGATTCGTTTTCTGAGGACGGACAACAAGGTGGTTTGCTCTTCCACGCGAGTTGTCAGGGCGCGCTGCTCGGGGAGTTCGGTGTCGGGCTTATTCACCGGCGATGGCTTCGCGGCATCGATCGCGGCCAGTTCTTGACGCTTGCTGTCGAGCTCTGCGACTAACTTTCGGCGATAGGTCGCAGACCTTTGCTCCTCCAGTTCAACGATTTCCAAATTTAATCCGCGCAGTTGCTGTTTCAGGTTACTGACGTCATGTTTGCTCTGGAGTGTCTTGTATTCCTCAAGCTCCGCAAAAGAGGACTTGCCGAGTCTCTCGGTTTCTTCGACGTGAGAAAAAACGACTTCTTCTACTTCCCGTCTGAATTGCTCGATTTCGAGCTCGTTGGTTAGTTTCTCGAAGTAGTTCTGAGGAAGATACCGTACGGCCTCAGGCTTGTCCGTGTCGCAGGGATCGGCCAAAAATTTTTCTTCACGGTTCCCGGTAAGCCAAGTAACTGACGCCTTGAAGTACTCGGCGTAGCCGGGCTGTCTGAATTTCTTGTTTCGAGTCTGGTTAGTCAAGAACGAAAAATGGTTCTCCTGACGGCTATCCCCAAGCAAACCGATAATATCGACAAGAGCGCTCTTGCCGCTCCCTTTGTTGCCGATTATCGCGGTCAACTCGGGATTTAGAGGAAGCACGACACCCTTGAACCATTCCCCGTTTCGCTCGTCATAGCCTTCGACCTGATTTATCTCTAGAGTTTTGAGGAACTTGGTGCTGTCCTGCTCTTGGCGAGTCAGCACGGCAGGTCTGCGGCTGAGGTGCACCCGAGATCTGGGCTCATGACAGATTTGGGTCAAACCGATAAACGTCGTATCTGCCTTAATCCAAGTAGGTGGGAATCCGGGAACGTCGCCGCTGAGGCGTTCGAGATCCTCGAAGGAGTGAGCATCAGTTCCGGACACTACTGGCTTTGGTTGTGCTTCACCGGTCTCATAGCGGTCGGTTTTAAGGAAGTATGAACGGTTTTTCTCGTTGCCGAAAAAGAGATCGCAACTTCTGTCCATCCGGTCAGCAAGAGCGATATTCCGCGGAGAAGTGATATCCGTGGATCGAAGGCCGTCGTTGTTGGCCGGAAAGGCGAGTAAGTATGGTTTGGCGTCTCCGAAGGTTTCCTTGAGGGCATCAAGGAGATCGTCGAGACTGACGGTGGCTGCTTCGAAGTCGGAGGTAGTCTTTAGGTCTGTGCACCGTGGTTTTGTATTTGAGGCATCAATCGACTGTGTTTCGAGATTGGTCAGGAAGCGGTGAATTTTGTCGGGGCTACATACCGCAACATCATTGTCGAACAGGACATGAATGTTTGGATGGCCCCCATCTTTGCTAATCGATTCGGACAAACGGAACTCGATGTTGGCAAAAAAACTCTTTGTTGACGTCGGTTTTCGGACCTTATACCGCGTCGTCAACTCCACGTATGCGTCAAAGCTAAAGTAGTCGGTCAGTCCGAATACCTGCACAGGACTGTCTTCTAGGAAGTCAATATAACGGTTCCAGATTGTGTCGTCGGTACCGCCGAAAGCGTCATTCAGCTTGGTGCCGGGAGTGTGTACATGTAGGTCCCACCGCCGCCACACGGATCCAGCTTGATGTCTAGTAGGATCACTCAACCGCAAGTCTCCCATGGTCTAAGGCGCTCTTCGATTGCCAAGGACCGCGGTGTCGCAGACAACATCAGCGTCCTGCCTCACGACTTACATGCGCCATTATTCTATTGTCCCCATTTCGATCAGCATGCCTAATTTTGGCAAACCCTTGGCAGTTGCGCTAGTGTGTCACCCCACGAGGTGGCAGCATGCGTTATGAGAGGAAGGCCCTGTTACGCACACAAGTCACGGCTCCGGCTCCACGTTCCGTAGGGGGGAGACCCGGACGGCACCGCATGGCGCCTGGCTAGGCATTCCCGGTCTTCCTCCGTCGTACCCGCGAAAGCGGGGATGATAGGAGAGAAGCGGGAATAACAGGGGAAGTGCGCGGCACTAGCGGGAACTGCGGCCGGGTTCCCCCCTCAATCGTATTGGGCGGCGCGCCGCTGCCTCAGAAATTCCCCCGCCACGATGGGCGGGAACTGCCGGGGACGGTGGTCGCTGCAGCAGGAATCCATGCACCGGACCGTGACCCGGCTGTTGGGGTTGTAGAAGAAGACGGTGGAATACCGCGACTGCTTCACTTCCGCGCCGGGCAACGCCACGCGGTGCTTTGGCGAGCGGTAGATGCCGTTGGTCCAGCGCGACAGCAGGTCCGCGACGTTGACCGTGATCGTGCCCGGAACCACCGGCACGGTCAGCCAGCGGCCGTCCACCAGAGCCTCCAGTCCTTCCACCGCGTCCTGGAAGACGAGCGTCACGGTGCCGTAGTCGGTGTGGCTCCCGGCCCGCAACTGGCCGGCTCCCGGTTGATGCTCCACCGGCGGGTAGTGGAAGAAACGCACCGTGCTGGCATGGGGCGCGTGCTTGTCGACGAAGAAGTCCTCGGGCGCCTCCAGGGAGAGCGCCATGGCCTGGAGCAGCGTCGCGCACGCCCGCGCGCCGGCGTCGTGGAGGTCCAGGACCGTTTCACGGAAACCGGCCACGGGAATGTGCCAGCGGTCCAGCAGCCCCAGACTGGCCTGGTTCAGGCTGAAGGACTCCTTGAGGTCCCCCGGCTGTTGCGTGTCGAGGTGCTCGACCGCCACGCCGACGTAGCCCGAGATGACGTCCAGATCGGACCGGCCGATGGCGTCCTTGACCTCGCCGGGCAGGGCAAAGAACTCCCTCGCCTTGGCCGACACCCGTTCAAGCAACCCTTCGGGCAACGGCAGGTTGGCGACGTTGAGGAAGCCGAACTCGCTGCAGGCCGCGCGGATCTCCGCGGCCACGCGGCGGCGCGCCGACGCGTCGCCGTTCATGAACGGTTCGAAGTCTATTTGGGGTATGACCGGCACTACTCGGCAGCCGCGAGCCGCGCGCCCGCCTCGGTGACGAGCCGCTCCAGTTGTTCGTAGGGCTCGGCGCCGACGATGGCCAGGCCCTCCGACAGGTAGGTGGGCACGGCCGTCACGCCGAGGGAGTAGCAGCGCTGCCAGTCATCGTTGACGGCCTGCTGGAAGGTGCGGTCCGCCAGCACCTGGCGCGCCTCTTCCACCGGCAGCCCCGCCTCTTCCGCCAGTTGGATCAGCAATTCCGGCTCGGAGATGTTCGCCGCATCGACGAAGTACGCCCGGAACACCGCGTCGTTGAAGGCGTCTTCCCGGCCCTGGTCCTTGGCCCATTTCGCCAGCTCCTGGGCCGACCGGCTGTTGTAGCTGAACTTCCGCTCGGTGAACGGCAGGCCCTCCCGGGCCAGCATGGTATCGACCCGGCTCGGGCCGCTGATGTTCCGCGGCTTGCCGTCCGGCGGGGTTTCGGGATGCAACGGGAACTGGGTGTAGACAACATTCAGATCGTGGTTCTGCCGCAGTTTCTCAATACGCCCGGTACTGAGATAGCACCACGGTCAGACGAAATCCGAGAAGACCTCCAGGGTCACTTGATCGGCCATCGGCATCTCCTTCCCGCGGGTTGCGGGTGTTGCTGGCCAGCCGCAAAGAGTGGGCCATGTTATCAGATCGGGCCGCACCGCGCGACGACGATCGCGGGTGTTTCGAGGCCGGAGTCCGGCTCCGACGGCGTCCAACACCGTGCCGCATCAGGTGGCCGCGGGTTGTACCCGGCTCGTTATTTCGGCGCCGCGATCACGCTCGACAAGTGCGATGTCATACTGACTCTGGAGTGCGAGCCAGAACCCCGGACGATTGCCGAAATAGCGGCCGAGTCGCACGGCGGTCTCGGCGGTGATCGACCGCCGGCCGTTCAAGATGTCCGTGATGCGACCGGAGGGGACCCCGAGGGCCAAGGCCAACCGGTTGGCGCTGAGACCTCGCGCTTCGAGCTCACGCTTCAGCAATCTGCCTGGATGGACAACTGGGGGCATGGCTTTATCCTCTGTGATAGTCGACAATCTCGACGTTGAAGGCATCGCCCTTGCGAAACTCGAAACAGATACGCCAGGGGCCGTTCACGGTCATCGCCCACTGCGCCTTGCGCCCACCCTTCAGCTTGTGCAACCCGACGCTCTTGAGCGGGCTCAGGTCTCGGAGGGTTTCGGCGGCATTCAGCGCCAGCAGCAGATCAACGGCCATGTCGACATCCAGGCTCCGAAATGCCTTGGGGCGTTCGCCGTCCCAGACTCTGCGGGTACCGGCATTGCGCCAAGACCGAATCATGGCAAAAACGTAGTACGCATAACGGTAAATTGCAAGACCGCCTTGTCGGTGTTTCACTGAGATGCGCCCGAAACGCCCCGTATGGCACCCCAACCATGGAAACAGCACGCAGCAACGAGACTGCTTCAGGGGAAAGCCTGTCTGATCTGATCGCGAAGTTCCTCCAGCGGGTGCGAAGCCGCGGGATGCCCCGGCCGGTCCGGGAGACGGCCAAGGAGCACCTGCTCGATGGGTTCGCCGTCATGTTGGGCGGGATGCCGGAGGAGGCAAGCCGAAGGATACGGGCTCATGTGGCCGCCGGCGGCGGCCGGCGCGAGGCCCGCGTGATCGGGACCGCGCTGAAGGCACCTTGCCGGATGGCGGCGCTGGCCAACGGGGTGCAGGGGCACGTGCTGGACTACGACGACGCCCAGCTCACCACCGCGGCCGGCCGGCCCTTCGGGCAGCAGGTCCATCCCACGGCGCCGGTGCTGGCGGCGGCCCTGGCGCTGGCGGAAAAGACCCGTGCGAGCGGCTCGGAGCTGCTGGCGGCCTACGCGGCCGGCGTGGAGGTGGCCTGCCGGTTGGGCGACGCGGTGGAGCCAGGCCACTACATGGACGGTTTCCACCCCACCGGCACCCTGGGCGTGTTCGGCGCCGCCGCGGCCTGCGGCTGTCTCCTCGGGCTCGACCGCGAGCGCACCGGGTGGGCGCTGGGCATTGCCGGCGGGCTGAGCGCCGGCCTGCGCGCCAACCGGGGCACCATGGCCAAGGCGCTGAACGCGGGCCGGGCGGCGGAGAACGGCGTGATGGCGGCCACCCTGGCGGCCGAGGGGTTCACCGCGTCGGCCGCCGTCTTCGAGGATCCCATGGGGTTCTTCAGCGCCGCCTGCGGAAACCGTTACGACCGCGAACTGCTTCGTTTCGGAAGTCCCTGGTTCCTGAGGGACCCGGGCATCGCCATCAAGCGCTACCCCTGCGCGGGCGTGATGCATCCGATGCTGGATGCGCTGCTGGCATTGCTCAAGCGCCGCCGGGTAGGCGCGGACGCGGTGGACCGGTTGCGGGTCCGCCTGCATCCCGACGCCGCGCGGCCGCTGGTTTACGACCGCCCCGAAAGCGGCCTGGAAGGCAAGTTCAGCCTCCCCTACACGGCCGCGGCGGCGCTGCTCCATCGCCAGGTTGACCCGGGGCACTACACCGACGCCCGGGTGCGCGACCCGAAGATCCGGGCGCTGATGTCCCGGGTGGAGCTGGTGCGGGACCCCGGATTGAGCCCGCCGGGCGGCCCCGGAGCGGCCGCCGGCGTGGAACTGGTTTTAACCGGCGGCGTTCGGTACTATGAAGCCGCGCCGGACTGGCCCGGCGCGCGCCCGGGCAGGCCGGCGCTGGAGCAGAAGTTTCAGCAGTGCGCCGAGCATGCGCGCATCGGGAGAGGGAACAACCTCCGGAAGTTCGTGGACACGCTGTGGTCCCTGGAGAACGTCGATTCCCTGGCCTCCTGGCTTCGTCTCTTGCGCGCCTGAACGAACGGACGGACATGAGCGAGATACGTTTCATCGACACCACCCTCAGGGACGGACACTTGAGCCTTTGGGCCCTGCGGATGCGCATCGGCCACATGCTCGGCGCCGCCCGGCAGATGGACCGTTGCGGATTCGAGTCCATGGAGTTCTTCGGCTTCGCCAGCATCATCAAGC
The DNA here is from genome assembly GCA_964630405.1 of uncultured Syntrophobacterales bacterium. Lineage (GTDB taxonomy): Bacteria > Desulfobacterota > Binatia > UBA9968 > JAJDTQ01 > JAJDTQ01. The sequence goes on from CAZVUC010000081.1 coordinate 21,207, forward strand.
AGGTGAGGGAGTTGAAGGAGAATCCCTGGGACTGGGTGCGGCTGGGAGTCAAGGAGTTTTCCAGGACCCGGCTGCGCTATCACGGAGGCATCGGCTCCGGGTTCGAGGCCATTCCCCCGTGCGTTCTCCATCTCTTGCTGGAGCGTGTCATCGCCCACGGCATCACCCTCACGCGTTCGTCCAACCCGTGGAACGACTACAGCGTGCTCGCCAGGGAAATCGAGCGCCTGGGCGGAATGGGCATGGACGTGGTGGCCAACGTCATCTACTCGGTGTCCCCCAAGCACACCAACGAGTACTACGAGCGGAAAGTCCGTGAGCTGGCGGCGCTGCGCCCCTATCGCATCTGCTTCAAGGACGTGGGCGGGCTGCTGACGCCGGACCGCACGCGGGAGATGCTCCAGTTGGTCATGGCCAACGTCGGCGACATCCCGCTGGAGTTCCACGCCCACTGCAACAACAGCCTGGCGCCCTTCAATTACGTCGAGGCCCTCAAGCTGGGGATCAAGACGCTCCACACCTCCATTCCGCCCCTGGCCAACGGTTCGGCCCAACCGTCCATCTACAACGTGGCGGCCAACGCCGAGGCCCTGGGGCTGACGCCGATGGTGGACCTGGACGCGGTCAAGCCCGTGGAGGAGCACTTTAACCAGGTGGCCCTGCGGGAGAATTTTCCCATCGGAGCGCCGAGGGAATACGACTACGCCCAGTACCTGCACCAGGTGCCCGGCGGCATGATCTCCAACCTGCGCTTCCAGCTCGAGGCCGTGGGCATGGGCCACCGGCTGGAGGAGACCCTGGAGGAGGCCGGGCGCGTGCGCGAGGAGTACGGCTATCCCATCATGGTGACGCCGCTGGCCCAGTTCGTGGGCACCCAGGCGGCCGTCAACGTCATGGCGGGGGGGCGCTACAAGGAGGTCACCGACCAGAGCATCCAGTACGCCCTGGGGCACTGGGGCGAGGAGGGCGCCCGGCTCATGGACCCGGACGTCAAGGACAGGATCCTGAGCCGGCCCCGGGCCCGGGAGTGGGCCGGCTGGACCCGGCCGGAGCCCTCCCTGGACGAGGTGCGGCAGAAATTCGGCGGTCCCGGGGTCTCGGACGAAGAGCTGGTGCTCCGGGTCATCGCCAGCCCCGATTCGGTGAAGGCCATGCTGGCGGCCGGCGCGCCGAGGGAGTTTCTCGACGCCGGCCGTCCGGTTTCCGCGCTGATGAAACAACTCGCCGCCGTCCGCGAGCTGCGGCAGGTCCATATCCGGCGGGACGGTCTCTCGTTGAAGCTGGAGCAGAAGGACGCCTGAAGGCGGCCACCGGCCGCCTGCCGGACCCGAGGTGCACGCGTGAAGCTGAACGACCGGACCCTTTTCACTCTCGGCGTCTTCGTTCTCGTTCTGGTCTTCCTGGTCCTGTCTCTGGGCTACCAGCCGAGGGCCCGTCTGGTACCCCTCATCATCGCCGTCCCCACGCTGTTGCTCACCCTGTTCCAGCTCCTGATCGACATGATTCCCGCGGTCGCCCGCCGCGTCAGCTTCTTCCAGGAATACGACCTCTTCGGGATCGAAACCAGCCGGGCCGCCGCGCCCGCCGAGGAAGGCCGCCCTTCCGGCGCCGTCTTCCGCCGCGAACTCAACTTCGCGGCCTGGCTGTTGCTGCTCGTGGCCCTGATCTACTTCATCGGCTACCTCGTGGCCGTCCCCCTGTTCCTCATCCTGTTCCTGCGCCTGCGCTCCTCCGAGAGCTGGACCCTGACCCTCTCCATCACCGCCGTCACCTGGGCGTTCGTCTACGTCGTCTTCATCGTGGTCATGGGCGCACCGCTCCACCAGGGGGTGGTGTGGAAGGCAGTGGGGCTGTGAGTCGGTTACGGAGCGGTTGTCATGACCAGGGGTCGGGTGTGAGCGGTTCGATCCAACCATTCTTCGGGAGGACGTCGACCCGGTCGTCGCAGGTTAAACCACCGCGGTGGTTCGTAACGCCTTGTCTTGACCGCTGAGACGTCGACGGTTACGCTGATCCGCGTTCTTACTGTCGCAACGGCGAGGAATCAAATGGACGAACCGAAGATGACCCTTGGACGCGCGATTGGCAATACCCGCAAGGAGAAACAGTGGAGCCTGAAAGAGCTAGCGGCACGGATTCAGCGCGAAGACGGCCAAGCAATCTCACCGCAGTATTTGAACGACATTGAGCATGATCGGCGCCGACCATCATCGGACCACATGCTTCAACAGTTTGCGGACGCGCTCGACATGAGCCGGGATTGGCTTTACTACTTAGCAGGCCGCTTCCCCGAGGATGTCCGCCAGCAACAACTATCACCAAGAGAAGTAGAACAGAAGATGCTGGCCTTTCGTGGTGGCTCGGTTGGGGGCAAGGTGAGGAAACAATGGTAAGGTATGTTCCGGACCGGACCGGACGCTCCGCACGTCGCCCTCACTACCAGCCCGAGGAAATCGACAAAGAATGTGAAGACATTGTTCAACGTTTTCTAATACAACGCTACGGCGAAGCGAAATTCCCTATCTCCACGGACGATCTGACACGCCTCATCGAACGCGACAGCGACGACCTTGACCTGTACGCTGACCTGAGTGAATTTGGGCAGACCGTCGAGGGAATGACGGAATTCCAACCTGGGCGGAGGCCATTGGTTCGAATTTCAGCATCACTGGCCAACGACGGCCGCCGTGAGAACCGACTGAGAACCACATTGACCCACGAGTACGGACACGTTCACTTTCACAGTGACGTTTGGGATGCTGAGCAACCGCAGGGCTGCCTGTTCGTGCAACGGCCAACCGCTGATCGACAGACCTGCAAACGTGATGCGATTCTCAATGCAACACAGGGTGACTGGATGGAGTGGCAGGCTAGCTATGCCTGCGGCGCTTTCCTCATGCCCCCTTCGCAAGTACGCCGCTTGGTCGGAGAGTACCGAGAGGTCAATGGGCTCTTTGGGGACATCAATCACACTGACCAACATGGACGGGCGTTGGTCGCGGAGATGCAGACAGCATTCCAGGTATCCGCAGATGCAGCGCGAGTCCGATTGTTGAGACTAGAAGCCCTCACCCCAACCGCCATCGGACCACCTCTGTTGACCCGCTAGCCGGAGAATTCTCGAACGAGGCAAGTCTTGCGTCCAGGTGGTTTTTTTGTTAGCGTTATCCGCATGTCGGCTGATAAGCGGTTAAGCATCATACATTAGTACAGAATTCCCTAAGCAATTGGAGGACTTACGATGAGCGAATACTTCGAGGCGCCGGTGGAGTTGAAGAGATTACCGACGACGCGTGCAGCGTACAGTGATCGCTCAGCATGGATGATGAGCGAAATGAGTGCGCTCGCTTACTTGCCCTTCGAGGGCGACAACCGGTTCAAGGACCTACTTGGCGTGATAGCCAAAGTCGCTCGCCAAAGGAAAAAAGGCAAAGACACCGTAGAGTCATTCGAAGCCTTGGAAAAGAAGATCATCAACTATATCGACTCAACGCTAAACACCAGCGACGGCCCACCTCCAGGCCTCAGGATACTGGAAGACGCTTTACGCGTGGCAGACTTCGAGTTGGTCCGTACCTTCAACCAAGGTGACACTCAAGCGTTCTTAGCGAAACGAAATAATGACCGAATCGCTGTCCTTGCTTTTCGCGGCACCGAGGCCAACAACTGGAAGGACGTCAAGACCGATTTGAGGGCGCGGTTCTATAAGGGCGAACACGGCGTCAAGGTGCACGCGGGGTTCCGAAATGCGTACAGACAAGTTAGCCAGCAAGTCCAGGAAGCCGTCGACAACCTACCGGCTGACTACTCACTATACATCACCGGGCATTCCCTAGGAGGTGCCCTAGCGGTAATCGCGACAAAGGAGTTGGAACGCGACTCCCTAGCTGCATGCTATACGTTCGGCAGTCCTCGCGTGGGTGACGAAGAATTCGGAGAGGCTATTCGCGCCCCAATATATCGCGTCGTCAACGCCGCGGATGGTGTCCCTCGGGTTCCACCGTCTTGGACCACTTACTGTATCGCATTCCTCGTGTCATTCGTCAGACCAAGTTGGGCCGAGACTCTCGAAAGAAACTTCTGCGGCTACCTGCACCAAGGCGATATGCGCTACCTGACGGCTTGCGACAACGATATGTCCAAGCTCAAAGTTATCCCAAACCTCAGCATGCCGTTTCGTGTCTTTCGGCTGGCGCGACGAGTGATTGCGAAGGGCGTCACCATCGCGGGGAAAGATCATCGCATCGCTGACTATCGACGAAAAATGAAGCTCTACGCCACAAAAAAGGTTCGGGCGGCTGAGGATCGTTGACAATGCACTGCCTTGAGCGAGACCAGCACAACTATGTCATCTCCAGCGGCCCACCGCATCCAGGCTAGCTAGGTAATTTCCCGCCAATCCAAAGAAGGAGAAATCAATGACGCTAACTCTGACAGGTGCATCCAAAAAGAACTACGAGTTCACCCTGTCCGATTCCGTGGACGGCCTGTCGGCTGGGGCCGGGTGCTACGTTTTCGTTCGAGAGACGTCAGAGAAGAAATTCTTCGTCATCTACATCGGATACACCGGCGACCTCAGCGAGAGATTCGACTCTCACCACAAGTGGACCTGCATCACGAAGCAGGAAAAGGCCACCCACATCGGCCTTTACCGTACTAGAACCAAGGCTGGTGCCAAGGCGGTCGAGGACGATCTGTTGGAAATACGTACCCCGCCCTGCAACGGCTAATCGCTGGAGGCAAATACGATGGGGTCAGAGGCTCGGTTTACTCGCTCCGACCCGCAGTCTTCCTGCGACAAGGGCCAACGTCGGGTCTCCTTGCTGCCGGGGATGATAGAAGCGCCGACACGGTGCCCCATGCGTAGGGCACCTACGTCGAAACGATCTTCCAGGTCCCGTCGGGCTGGCGGCAGGCGGTGCCGTAGGCTTCCTCGGTGCGGCCGCCGACCTTGACGGTCTGGGTGAACTCGCGGCAATACGTACCATCCTCGCGCTGGTAGGTTCTGCTGGGGGTCACGCTCCCTTCGTTCCCCGAGTCGGGGTTCTTCCAGGTGGTGGTTTCACCGGACGGCGCAGACTCAAGCGACTCCTGCGTGGTGCGGTCGATGGCCAGCCGGTCCGCGCGGTCGAGGGAGACGCCGATCTCCCGGCCGGCGAGGGAGCCGAGCAGCGTGCCGATGGCGGTGGTCACCAGCTTGCCCCGGCCCTTGCCGAACTGCGCGCCGGCGAGACCGCCGGCGGCGGCGCCCACGATGGTTCCGATGGTTTCCTTCTGACCGGCCTGTTGAGTGCAACCCGCAAGAGCAAGGGCCGCTGCCATCAGCACGATCATTACGATTCTCAGTGGATACATGGCGTCTCCTTCATCTGTACCTATGGAAGGCCGTGGCGCCTTGTCGTCCGCCGACGACCTTCTCCTTCCCTATCCGTTAAGTTCACGAGCGCTCCAAAAGGTTCACCGGTCGAGAAGAAACCCCTTGCGGTGGTCCAGCGCCGGGAGTCTGCGGCGCACCTCCTCCAGGTAGGCGAGGTCGATCTCCGCCCGCACTAGGCCAGGCTCGGTGCCGCCCTCGGCGATGACCTTGCCCCAGGGGTCGACGATCATCGAGTGGCCGTAGGCGTCCATGCTCGCAGGGTGGCGGCCGGTCTGGTCCGGGGCGATGACATACACCTGGTTCTCGATGGCGCGGGCCCGCAGCAGCGTCTCCCAGTGGGCACGTCCCGTGGGCACGGTGAACACCGAGGGCACGAAGATCACCCTGGCGCCGGCGGTGGCGAGGCGACGGTAGAGCTCCGGGAAGCGCAGGTCGTAGCACACCGACAGCCCCATGGGGCACAGGGGCGTGTCCGCCACCACCACGGCGTCGCCGGGCCGGCGGTACTCGGATTCACGGATGGGAGCCTCGCCCTCGATGTCGACGTCGAACAGGTGGATCTTTCGGTACTTGGCGACGATGCCCGTTCCCGGCCCGATGAGGACGCTGGTGTTGTAGGCGCGGCCCTCCGGATCCGCGGCTTCCAGGACCGACCCTGCCAGCAGATACAGGCCCAGCTCGGCGGCCAGCGCGCCCATGCGCTCCGTCGAAGGCCCGGGCACCGGCTCCGCGTTGACCGCGGTGTCTGAGCCGCGGCCACGCCAGTTGAAGACCTCCGGCAGCACCACGAGTTGGGCTCCCTCGGCATGGGCCCGGCGAATCCAACCCTCGGCTTCCCGAAGATTCGCCTCCTTGTCCGATGTGGCCAGCATCTGGACGGCTGTCGCGGTGAACTGCATGGATCCTCACTGACGACGCGGGAACAAGATGGCGCTCGTAAGGAACGCCCCCCAAGGGAAACGATAGCAGCGCACGGCCGTTTTTCAACCGCCTGCCCGACTACTACCGCGCATGACAACCCGGCCGGAAGGATGGTAATATCGGGGGATGGCCGGAAAGACTCCCTCCAGGGACAACCCGCAGGAGAAGCTGTTCCGACAACTTCAGGGCTATGCGGAAGAATGCGGGATCAAGGTCCGGTGCGAGCGGCTGACGCGCGAATTCGGCTATAGCGTGCGCAGCGGCGCCTGCATGGTCAACGGAAAGAAGTGGGTGATCGTGGACCGGACGCTACCGGCCCGTGACCGGATGGATCTTCTGGCCGACGAGATCAAGCAGACCGTGGACGCCAACCGCGAGATACCGCCCCACATCCGGGCTCTCCTGCGCTAGTGTCCTGTCCCGGCCCGCTACTTCATGAAGAAGCCCAGCGAGCCGGTGGTGTAGTCGAGCAACGGCCCCCAGTAGACACCCAGGACCACGGTTAGCACCATCAAGGCGCCCAGCAGCGGCACCGCGCTCGCGGTGGCGGTCACCGGACCGTCCTCGGGACCGGGGTCGTCCAGGAACATGGTCTTGGCGATCCGCGCGTAGTAGTAGAGCGAGATGACCGTGTTGATGATCGCAGCCACGGCCAGCACGTAGAATTGACCCTCGATAATCGCGGCGAAGAGCAGCAGCTTGCCGATGAATCCCGCCAACGGCGGCAGTCCGGTGAGCGAGAACACGAACACCGCCATGCACACCGCCGGGAACGCCGCGCCGCGCCACGCCAGCCCGCGATAGGCCTCCATGTCCTCGCGCCCGGTGGCGTTGGCCACCACCATCACCACCAGGAAAGCCCCCAGGTTCATGATCAGGTAGACCACCACGTAGAAGAGCATGGCGGTCAGCCCGTCGTTGTTCAGCACCACCAGACCCATCATGATGTAGCCCGCGTGGGCGATGCCGGAATAGGCCAGCAGCCGCTTGACGTTGGTCTGGTTCAGGGCCGAGAGGTTGCCCCAGGTCATGGTGACGATGCTCAGGGCCACCAGGAGGTCCGTCCACTGCAACACGGGAAAGGCCTGGAACGTCCAGGCCCCTTCCTGTCCCAGGGTGGACACCGCGGGGTAGAAGAACCGGATCAGGATGGCCAGGCCGGCGGCGTTGGAGGCCACCGAAAGGAAGCCGGTGAAGGGCGTCGGCGCCCCCTGGTACACGTCGGGCGACCACATGTGGAAGGGCGCGAAGGCCATCTTGTAGCCGAAGCCCGCCAGGATGAACACGAAGGCGATGAAAAGTCCGGCCTGGTTGCCGTCGCCCTGGGACATGGCCGCGTTGATGGCGGCGTAGTCCAGGCTGCCGGCCATGCCGAACACCCAGCTCATGCCGTAGATCATGGTGCCGGAGGCCACCCCGCCGTAGATCAGGTACTTGAGCGCCGCTTCCGCCGAGCGCCGGTTGTGCGGCAGCATGCCGGTGAGGATGTAGGACGTCAGGCTCACCAGCTCCAGGCCCAGGTAGGCCATAAGCAGGTTGTTGCCCGAGGCCATGAAGAACATGCCGAAGCCGCAGGTCAGCAGCACGATGTAGTACTCGCCCAGGTGCACCTGCCGGACCTCGCCGGAACCGATGGACATCCAGATGGCGGCCACCAGCGCTACCAGGGTCACGACCTTGAAGAACAGGGCGAAATTGTCCAGCGCCACCATCCGGTGAAACAGCAGCGTGGGCTCCGTGCCGTAAAGCTCCACCGTGGCGCCCAGGGCGACGAGGCAGCCGGCCAGGCCCACGTAGGCCATGAGCCGCTTGTTGGCCACCACCAGGTCCAGGATCGTCAGCAGGATGATGGTCCCCGCGAGGACGATCTCCGGATGGAACAGCTTGAGGCTTGCGAGGTTACCGAGGTCCATTTTGCGTTACGACAGGTGCGAGATCACCATCTGGTTGATGTTGTTGAGCGAGGCCTGGAGCAGGTCGAGCACTACCCGGGGGTAGACGCCGACGATGACCACGATCACTCCCAGCGGGAACAGCGTGAAGATCTCGCGGCCGTTGATCTCAGGCAGGTCCCGGTACTTCTCGTTGGGCGGGCCGAGATAGACCCGCTGCATCATCCACAGCATGTAGCCGGCGGTGATGACAATGCCCAGGGCCGCGATGATGGTCAGGGCGTGGTACTTGGGCCAGGCCCCCAGCAGCACCAGCACCTCGGAGACGAAGCCCGAGAGCCCCGGAAGCCCCATGGAGGCGAAGAACGCCAGCGCCGTGAAGCCGGCGTACACCGGCATGATGCCCGCCAGCCCGCCGAAGCCGTTGATCTCGCGGTGATGGGCGCGGTCGTAGATCACGCCCACGAGCAGGAACAGCATGGCCGTGATGGTGCCGTGGTTGAACATCTGCAGCACCGCGCCGTTGATGCCCTGGGTGTTGAAGGCCGCCATCCCCAGCATGACGTAGCCCATGTGGCTGACGCTGGAGTAGGCCACCAGCTTCTTCATGTCGGTCTGCGCCATGGCGCAAAGGCCGCCGTACACAATGTTCCAGGTGCCGAGGGCGGCAAGGAACCAGAACGCCAGGTCGGCGGTGGCCACCGGCAGCATGGGGTAGTTGATGCGCAGGATGCCGTAGGTGCCCATCTTCAGGAGGATGCCGGCCAGGATCACGGAGATGGCGGTGGGCGCCTCCACGTGAGCGTCGGGTAGCCAGGTGTGGAACGGGAAGGCCGGGATCTTGATGGCGAAGCCGATGAACAGCGCCATCCACACCACGTGCTGGAAGCCCCAGCCCCACACGTTGAACGGCCACATGGCCAGCGGCGTGGTGCTGTAGAGGCTGCTCCGGTCCATGAGCTTGGTCATGTCGAAGGTGTTGGGCTCGGAGTAGAAGTAGAGCGCCAGGATCGCGACCAGCATGAGCACGCTGCCCAGCAGCGTGTAGAGGAAGAACTTGATGGCGGCGTATTCCTTCCGCGGGCCGCCCCAGATGCCGATGAGGAAGTACATGGGAAGCAGCATGACTTCCCAGAACACGTAGAAGAGCACGAAATCCAGCGCCACGAAAACACCGGTCATGCCGGTGTTCAGGAGCAGGAACAGCGCGAAATAACCCTTGACCCCCTTGTCGATGCCCCAGGAAGCGAAGATGCAGAGAAAGGAGAGCAACGCCGTCAGCAGCACCATGGAGACGCTGAGCCCGTCGACCCCGATGAAGTACTCGATGTTGAACGCGGGGATCCAGGCGGCTCGCTCGACGAACTGCATGCTAGTGGTGGTGGTGTCGAAGTTGGCGTACAGCCAGACCCCCAGTATGAGCGGCGGCACCGTGGCCGCGGCCGAAACCCAGCGTATGAGATCATGGCGCCCGCTGGGCAGGATCAGCACGACCAGCATCCCGGCCAGGGGGAAGAAGACCATGTAACTCAGCACATGTTCGGTCATTTTCGCATCTCTCCTATCCGAAACTCTCCGATCTGAATCAGCTCCAGTAGCGCAGCTTGACGATCAAGACGACGACCACGGCTCCCACCACCACGTACAGGTAGCTGTTGATGTTCCCGGTCTGGACCCTGCGGAAATTGTTGCCCACCGCGAAGGTCACGTTGGCCACGGCGTTGACCAGCATGTCGATGACGTACCTGTCGAACAGGCCGTTGAACCAGGAAATGATGGTAGTGACCTTGGCCGTTCCGTCCACGATGGTGTCGATGATGTAGCGGTCGAAAGCCGCTCCGATCCGGGCCATCAGCAGGGTGCCGCCGACGAAGACGAACTGGTAGACCTCGTCCACGTAGTACTTGTTGTACAGTACGCGGTAAACGAATCCCTTGGCCTCCGGCGACTCGTCCCGGGACGGGGTGCGGACGTAGTACAGGAACCACGCCAGCGCGACACCCGCGGCGGCGGCGGCAATGGACACGCTCATGACCCCGACCTCTTCCATCACCGCGTGGTGCTCGCCGTGGGGGACGTGGATCACCGGATCGAGCCAGTGGTCGAGCATGCTGCCGCCCATGAACGCCGGCAGCCCGAGGTAGCCCACGACGACCGAGCCGGCCGCGAGGATCCACAGCGGATAGGTCATGATCTTCGGAGATTCGTGCAGGTGCTCCTGCACGTGGTGGTCGGCGCGGCATTCGCCGAAGAACACCATGAAGAACTGGCGGAACATGTAGAAGGCCGTGAGCCCCGCCACGAACACCGCCACGCCCCAAAGCAACTGGTTGTGAGTGGCCCAGGCCTGCCACAGGATCGCGTCCTTGGAGAAGAAGCCCGCCAGCAACGGCGTTCCGGCGATGGCCAGGACGGCGATGGTGAAGGTCCAGAAGGTCTCCGGCATCACCTTCCTCAAGCCGCCCATCTGCCGCATGTCCTGTTCCCCCTGCATGGCGTGGATGATGCTCCCGGAGCCCAGGAAGAGGCAGGCCTTGAAAAACGCGTGGGTCAGCAGGTGGAAGACCCCGGCGGAGAAGGCGCCCACCCCCATGGCCAGGAACATGTAGCCGAGCTGGCTGATGGTGGAGTAGGCCAGCACCCGCTTGATGTCGGTCTGGGTCACCGCGATGGTGGCGGCGAAGAAGGCCGTGGCCGCTCCCACCACCGCGATGATCTGCAGGGTCGCAGGGGCGGCGGCGAACAGCCCGTTCAGCCGCGCGATCATGTAGACGCCGGCCGTCACCATGGTGGCGGCGTGAATCAGCGCGCTCACCGGGGTCGGGCCCTGCATGGCGTCCGGGAGCCACACGTAGAGCGGGATCTGCGCCGACTTGCCGGCGGCGCCGATGAACAGCAGGATGGTCACCAGCGTGGCCACCCCGATGCCCCAGAGCTGCATGTCGGCCAGCAACGGCACATGCTCCTGTATCTCGCGGAACGCCAGCGTCCCCTGGCCCTGCCCGGCGAGGGTCCAGTAGAGCAGGAAGATGCCCAGCACGAAGCCGAAGTCGCCGATCCGGTTGACGATGAAGGCCTTGTTGCCGGCCCGCGTGTTCGTGTGGTCGGTGTACCAGAAGCCGATGAGCGCCCACGAGCACAGCCCCACGCCCTCCCAGCCCACGAACATGAGCAGCAGGTTGTCGCCGGTCACCAGCAGCAGCATGGAGAAGGTGAACAGGTTCAGGTAGGCGAAGTAGCGCCACATGGACCGGTCGTCGTGCATGTAGCCGATGGAGTAGAAGTGGATCAGGCCGCCGATGCCGCTCACCACCAGGATCATGATGGCCGACAGGGGGTCCACCCAGAACGCCACGTCCACGCTGAAGGAGCCCATGGGGATCCAGGTATAGAACTGGTCGATGAGGAAGCGTTCCTTGGCCGGCAGCCCGAGCAGCCTGACGTAGGCCCAAAGCGAGAACAGGAAGGAAAGGGTCACCGGGGCGCAGGCGATGAAGGCCACCACGCGCTTGCCCGCGCGTTCCTGTATGCGCGCCCCGAGCAGACCGTTCACCGCCGCGCCCAGCAGCGGGAACAGCACGATCCAGCGCAGAAAGTCGGTTTGAACGGGGTGATCCATGGCGAAGCTACTCGTGAAGGCTGACTGATCGGCCGGCTAATCCTTGAGCGTCTCGGTGGCCTCGACGTCGATGGTGGCGAAGAGCTGGTAGATGGCGAGGACGATGGCCAGGCCGATGGCGGCCTCCGAGGCCGCCAGCATGATGATGAAGACGGTGTAGATCTGCCCGTCCACGTTTCCGGTGCTGAAGTGCGAGAACGCGACGTAGTTCAGGCCGGCGGAGTTCAGGATCAGCTCGACCCCCAGAAGGATGCTGATGGCGTTGCGCCGGGTGAGAACGATGTAGATGCCCAGCGCGAACAGGATGCCCGCCACCACCAGGTAGTGCTCCAGTCCGACGTTCGTCAACATTGCAACGTATGCAGCCATCTCGCGAAACTCTATTCCTTGATTTCCTTGCGCGACAGTGTGATGGCGCCGATGAGGGCCACCAGCAGCACCACCGCGGCGATCTGGAAAGGCAACAGGTAGTCGCCGAGGAAGAGGTTGCCGATGGCCGCGGTGGTAGGCTCGAACGCCACTTCCTTGACCTTCACCCAGTCGGTCTCGCCGATGGCGTAGACCAGGATGCCCAGGAACACCGCCACCGCCACCAGCCCGGGAATCCGGCCCACCGTGCGGTTGGTGATGTCGATGTCGCTGATCCGGTGGGTCAGCATCACCGCGAACAGGATCAGCACGAGTATGCCGCCGACGTAGATCAGCACCTGCACCGCCGCCACGAAGTCCGCGCCCAGAAAGACGTAGAGCCCGGCCACGCCGCCGAAGGTGCCCAGCAGCGAGAACGCCGAATGCACGATGTTGCGCGAGAAAGCCACGATGCAGGCCGACCCGACCACGACGAGCGAAACCAGATAGAAGATGAGGACGTCTATGGAGATCTCCATGATCAAAACACCCTTTTAACGGGGAACCTGTCGGCTCGCACAGGCCACGCGCCGTGGCGGTGGGGCCGGGAGCCTGTCCGACGAAGAGTCCTGCGAACCCTGAGCTGGCCGGCGGACCGTCAGTTTTCCGGTTCCGCCACCTCGTCCATGTACCTCTTTCCGATCTCCACCTTCTGGATCATCCGGGGTTCCGTCTCCCCGCCCTTCTGCGGCTTGTAAAGAGGCACTTTCTCGGTGATGAAATGCCGCACCAGACCGGCGGGATTGTTGCAGGCGCCCTCGAACTCCTGCGTGTGACGGATGGATCCCGTGGGGCAGGCCTCCATGCACAGCCCACAATACATGCACTTGCATATGTCGATGTCAAACAGGGTGAAGTCGCGTTGCTTCGTCTCCGTGTTCATCTCGATGCCGATGGCGATGCAGTTGATCGGGCACACCCGCTCGCACGCCAGGCAGCCCGTGCAGATGTCCATGTCGACCTCGAGGATGCCCCGGTAGCGCAGGGGCAGGGTCGCCTGCACCTGCTGCGCGATGCGGTCGGGGTACTGCACCGTCGACGGCTCGCGGACGAAGTGGGAGAAGGTGATGGTCATCCCCTCGAAGATGCTCACCACGGTGTCTCTGACGTTCCGAATGTATTCGATGACTCCGTTCATGGACGTTTCCCCGGCCGATCCTGGATCCTATACGTACGGCTTGAGATAGAGGGTGGGGCGCGAGTGCATGATCTGGAAGACCACCCGCCAGACAAAATAGAGCACGACGAGACCCGAGAACGCCAACGTGGCAAAGGTCAGGGCCCTGTTTCCCTCGGGCCAGATCACCAGAAACAGAATGGTGCCGAAGAGGCAGATGAACGCGATGGGCACCATGTACTTCCAGCACATGGCCATGAGCTGGTCCACCCGCACCCGCGGCAGGGTGCCGCGCACCCACATGGCGACGAAGGCCCAGAGGTACGCCTTGACGAAGAAGACCGCGAACTCCAGCACGCCCTTGAGCAGCGGGTGATCGGCCATGGTCATCCCGAAGACCGTCGCCGGTATCTGCCAGCCGCCGAGGAACAGGGTCGCCGAGATGGCGCCGATGACGTACAGGTTGCCCCACTCCGCGAAGAAGAAGAACAGGAAGCGCATGCCGCTGTACTCGGTGACGTAGCCGGCCACCAGCTCGGATTCGGCTTCGGGGATGTCGAACGGCGTGCGGTTGCCCTCGGCCAGCGCGGACACGAAGAACATGAAGAAGGCAACCAGCGTGAAGGGGTTGTAGAAGATGAACCAGTCCCAGGGGGCCCATCCCTGGGCCTGGATGATCCCCTGCATGCTGAGTGTGCCCGACAGGAAGATCACCGTCAGCACCGAAAGGCCGGCGGGGATCTCGTAGCTGACGATCTGCGCGGCCGAACGCATGCCCCCCAAGAGCGACCACTTGTTGTTGGAGGACCAGCCCGCCATCAGTATCCCCACCACCACCAGGGAGGTGATGGCCAATAGATAGAGGATGCCGATGTTGAGGTCCGCGGGGATCAGCCAGCTTCCGAAGGGAATGACGACGAAGGCGCCGAGGAACCCGGAGAAGACGACGTACGGAGCCAGCAGGAAGAGCTTCCTGTCGGCCGACGCCGGGATGATGTCCTCTTTCTGGATGTTCTTGACGCCGTCCGCGAGCCACTGGAGCAAGCCCTGCGGCCCCACCCGGTTGGGACCGACCCGGGACTGCATGCGCGCCCACACGCGCCGCTCCAGCCAACTGGTCACGCCGGCCAGCGGCGCCACGAAGAACGACAGCACGGCGAACGCCACCGCCACCGCCGCCAGGGCATAGCCCAGCGCCGCCGGGACGGCGCCCGGCAACAACGTCGCAATCAGGTCGTGTACGGTAAAATCCATCACTCAGCCTAGCGGTCGATCTCGGGAGCGTCCACGTCGAGGCTCGCGATCAGCGCGATCAGGTCGGCCACCATGATTCCCGGGCTGATCTTGTCGATGATGCTCATGGCGGTGAACGAGCCGGTGCGGATCCTCACCCGGTAGGGGTACTCACTGCCGTCGCTGACCACGTAGTAGCCCATGTCCCCGCGCGGCGCCTCGATGCGCACGTAGGTCTCGCCGGCGGGCGGCTTGAACTTGCGCGCCACCTTGGCGATGGCCGGGCCGTCGGGCATCTTGTCGAGGCACTGGCGGAGGATCTTGCAGCTCTCCATCAGCTCCCTGATGCGGACGTAGTAGCGGTCGTAGGAGTCGCCCAGGGTTCCGCGCTCGCCGCGGCCCACCGGAACCTCGAAGTCCAGGTCCGGATAGACCGAGTAGGGGATGTCCCGGCGAATGTCCCACTGGACCCCGGACGCCCGCAGGTTGGGGCCCACGAGGTTGTACTGGAGCGCGTCCTCCTTGGAGATCACCGCGACGTTGGCCAGCCGCTCGATGAAGATCTTGTTGTAGGACAGCAGCCGGTTGTACTCGTCGACGATGGGCTCGAAGTGGTCCAGGAAGGCCGTGATGCGGCCGCAGGTCTCAGGCTTGATGTCGTAGCCGACGCCGCCGATGCGCAGGTAGTTGTAGGTAAGGCGGGCGCCGCAGATCTCCTCCATCAGGTCGTTGATGGTCTCCCGCTCCCGGAGCGCGTGCAGAAAGGGGGTGATGGCGCCGATGTCCTGCCCGAAGGTGCCCACCGCGATGAGGTGGCTGGCGACGCGGTTGAGCTCGCAGGCGATGACCCGGCAGTACTCGCCGCGAGGCGGCACCTCGACGTTGCCCAGCCGCTCCGCCGCCATGCAGAAGCCCTGGTTGGCGAACATGGCGGCCAGGTAGTCGGCCCGGTCGGTGTAGGGAACGTAGCCGTGCCAGGTGCACTTCTCGCCGATCTTCTCGATGGAGCGGTGCAGGTAGCCGACGTCGGGGATGGCTTCGTTGATGACCTCGCCGTCGGTCTTGACCACGAACCGCAGCACCCCGTGGGTGCTCGGATGCTGCGGCCCCACGTTCAGGGTCATGTCTTCGGTGTGCAAGCCGGTCCTGGCGGTAGCCTCACTCATGGTTTTCGTTCCCTCGTCAACGGGATGCGACACTAGCGCATGTTCTCCGGAACCAGCGGCTCGCGCTCGGTGCTGATGCCGTCGTACTCCTCCTGCTCCACGAAGTCCTTGCGCAGGGGATAGCCCACCCAGTCTTCCGGCAGCAGGATCCGCCGAAGGTCCGAATGGCCTTCGAAGACGACGCCGAAGAGGTCGAACACCTCGCGCTCGAACCAGTTGGCGACCTTCCAGACATCTTCCACCGTGGCGATCCGGGGCGCATCCCGGTCCACGTCCGCCTTGACCACGATCTCCTGCCGGGGCTCGTAGGAGTACAGGTGGTAAACGATCTGGATGACGTTCTCCGTCGGGAGATCCACCGCGGTGAGATCGGAGAGCACGCTGAACTTCAGCACGTCGTCGTCCCGCAACGCCAGGCATGCGTCCTTGAGGCTGGCCGGTTTCACCTTGAAGAACGGCTCCAGGCCCTGCTCGTCAAGGTCCTCCACGCCGCCGGGACAAAGCTCTCGGACGCGTTCGTGTATCTCTTTTGCCGTCATGTCGTCGTGCCGCCTGACCGTCCGAGGCTCGCCTAGTTCTTCACCCACTCCAGATCGCCCTTGCACCAGTCGTAGATGAGGCCCAGGAACACGATGAGGGTGAAGACGGCGATGGCGCCGAACGCAAAGAGCCCCGCGTCGTTCTGAAGCCAGTCACGGAATACGACCGCCACCGGAAAGATGAAGGCGATCTCCACCTCGAAGATGATGAAGATCAGGGCGATGAAGTAGAACCGGACGTTGAAGTTGACCCAGGCGCTTCCGGACGCGGGCTCGCCGCACTCGTAGGTCGAGAGCTTCCTGAGCTGGGGATTGTTGGGCCGCAGCAGGCGGCCTATCAACAGGTTCACCCAGACGAACGCCGCACCCAACAACGTGAATACCAGTACGCTGGCAAAGTCGAAAAGCATTTTTCCTCGGGTAAGATAAAGAAATCAATAACCTTTTGCAGAGGGTCACTATATACACAAAAGCCTTTCCCGGTCAACAAACCGGCCCCTGCGCTCCGCCGGCCTCCTTACACTGCCCTACCATTCCTGTTACCTTGCTCCGGAGAGTCGCGCCCTCGGGGGGTCCGCGGCCGTCACCACCCGACGAAATGGGAGAGATGAACCGCCATGGGCAAAGTAAGCATCACCGTCGCCTGTTGGGACTATGACCGGACACGCCCTTTGCAGGAGGGCCGTGTCCCCGTGGAAGGGGTCGACCTGACCTACCTGCCGTTCCGCGTGGAGGAGACCTTCTGGCGCATGCTGCGCTACCAGGACTTCGACGCCGCCGAGATGTCCATGGGCTCCTACCTGATGTCCAAGGACAAGGGCACGCCCCGGTTCGTGGCGATTCCCGTGTTCCCCTCCCGCGCCTTCCGGCACTCCGGAATCTACATCCATACCGGTTCCGGCATCAAGGAAGCCGGCGATCTCACGGGCAAGCGGGTCGGCGTCCCCGAGTACCAGATGACCGCGGCCATATGGCAGCGCGGCATCCTGCAGCACGAGTACGGCGTGGAGCTCGAGAAGGTGAACTGGTTCACCGGCGGGGAAGAGACGCCCGGTCGGGAGGAAAAGCTCCGTCCGGACCTGCCCGACACCCTTTCCATCACCCCCATCGGCCCGGAACAGACGCTCTCTTCCATGCTGGAGGCCGGCGAGCTCGACGCCTTGATCTCGGCCCACATGCCGTCGCCGTTCGTGCGCCGCTCCCCCGGCGTGGCGCGGCTCTTCCCGGACTTCCGTCCCGTGGAGGAGGACTACTTCCGCAAGACGGGCATCTTCCCCATCATGCACACGGTGGTGTTCCGGGAGGACGTGTACGAACGCCACCCCTGGGTAGCCCAGAACCTCTACAAGGCCTTCTGCGAGTCCAAGCGGCTCTGCGCCGAGTCCGTCTACGAATACTCCGCGCTGAAGTACATGCTGGCCTGGTCCATCGAGCAGATGGAAAAGGAGAAGGAGCTCATGGGACCCGACCCCTGGCCCTACGGGCTCGAGGCCAACCGCCACGTCCTGGAGACGCTGGTGGGCTACGCCCACGAGCAGGGCCTGATCAAGCAGCGGCTCGAGGTGGACAGCCTGTTCGCGCCGAGCACGCTGAACGAGTTCAAGGTGTAGCGAGGACGCCATGTCCGACCCCGGCAAACCGGACGTCGAAGCCCCCGCCCCGGAGACGAAGGATTCCCCCGGCGGCAACGACACCTCCGTCCAGGAGGTGAAGTGGTGGATCGACACCGGCACCAAGCGGCAGCCGGATGGGGTCGAGCGGGAGCCCATCGGCGTCATCGAGCGCTGGGCCTTCGAGCTCCTGAAGGACTACCGGCAGGAACGGGCGCTCCAGAACATCGTGGACATCAACGGCCAGGCCCTGCGCGAGCTCGACAACAACGAAGACCGCTGGGTCTACCTCTCCCTCGGGGTAGGCGAGTTCCCCGCCAAGCGCCTTGACCACATCAAGGACTCCCTCCGAATACCGCGCTACGCCCGGGCGCTGGCCATCGACGCGGGCTACTCGGTCCGCCTGCTCGTCACCGGCAACCCTCCGGGCGAGAAGGTGCTGGACATCAACTTCACCGACGCGCCGTCGCTCGACTACTGGATCAACGGCGAACTGATGGAGGAGCAGATGTTCCGCTCCGTCGACGACGCCCTCAAGCGCCTGCGGAACTCGGTTCACAGGTACCTGCGGAACAGCCCGGTCGAAAACCAACTCTAGGAGCCTGTCCGAGCCAGGTGAGGCCTCAACCCTCGGCGGCGGGCCTGGGGATGGTGCCGGGGCGCATGGGGAAGGGGACGGAGCTGGTGACCTCCAGGCCGTAGCCGGACAGGCCCACGAGGTTTCTGGGGTTGTTGGTGACGAGCTTGAGCTTGCGGATGCCCAGGTCCCGCAGGATCTGGGCGCCGATGCCGAAGTCGCGGAAGTTCCTGGCCTCCCTGGCTTCCTCGGTGCGCAACCCCTTGCCTTCGGGCTGGAGGTAGAGCAGGACCCCCGCGCCTTCCTTGGCGATCAGCTCCATGGACTGCTTGATGACGGACCCGGTGTCGAAGAACTCGAAGCCGAACACGTCGCCGGGGAGGAACTTGGTGCACACCCGCACCAGGGTTTCGTGGTCCTCGGAAATCTCTCCCTTGATCAGCGCCAGATGCTCGGTGGAATCCACGTGGGTGTTGTAGACCACCGCCCGGAAGTCGCCGCCGTAGCGGGTGGGCAAGCGGGTGTCGGCGACGCGGTGGATCAGCGAGTCGTGCTTGAGGCGGTACTGGATGAGGTCGGCGATGGTGCAGATCTTGAGGTCGTATTTCTCGCCGAACTCCTCGAGGTCCGCCAGCCGCGCCATGGTGCCGTCGTCCTTCATGATCTCGCAGATCACCCCGGCGGGCTTGAGTCCCGCCAGCCGGCACAGGTCCACGGAACCCTCGGTCTGACCCGTACGCACCAGCACGCCGCCGTTCCTCGCCCGCAGCGGGAAGATGTGCCCCGGGGTGCACAGGTCCTTGGGCCCGGCGTCGTCCGCGATGGCCGCCAGGATGGTCTCGGACCGGTCGGACGCGGAGATGCCCGTGGTGACGTTCTTGACCCCGTCGATGGAGACCGTGAACGCGGTCCCGAAGGGCGCCGTGTTGTCCCGGACCATCATGGTAAGGCCAAGCTGGTCGACCTTCTCCTCGGTCAGGGTCAGGCAGATCAGGCCCCGTCCCCAGGTGGCCATGAAGTTGATGGCCTCGGGCGTGGCCAACTCCGCGGCCATGGTGAGGTCGCCCTCGTTCTCGCGGTTCTGGTCATCCATCAGGATGACCATCTTGCCTTGCCTGATGTCTTCCAGGGATTCTTCGATAGACGCTACGGGCATGGGTTCCTAACTTAACATTTCAATTGGCAAGGTCAAAAGACCGCGTCATCGCCGCCGGCCATCTCGGCGACCACCGAACGGGCCGCCGCGGCCGGGTCGTCCGCGCCGGTTATGGGCCTGCCCACCACGATGTAGTCGATGCCGGCGCGCACCGCGTCGCCGGGGGTCATGACGCGCTTCTGATCGCCGGCCTGCTGGCCCGCGGGCCGGATGCCGGGAGTCACCAGGAGGAAGGAATCGCCACAGGCGCGCCGGATGTCCGGGACCTCCCGGGCCGAACAGACGACGCCCGCAAGCCCCGCCTCCCGTGCCATGCCCGCCAGCCGCACGACCTGGGCGGGAACGGCCTCCTGAACACCCATGGACTCGAGGTCCGATGCGTCCAGGCTGGTAAGGACCGTGACACCCAGCACCGAGGGCCTCCGCAGCCCTTCCTTTTCGCACACCTCCTCCACCGCCGCCGCGGTCTGCCGCATCATCTCCCGGCCGCCGGAGACGTGGACGTTGAACAGCTTGACCCCGAGCCGGGCGGCCTCGACGGCAGCGGCGGCCACGGTGTTGGGAATATCGTGGAACTTGAGGTCGAGGAAGACCTCTCCCCCCAGATCGTGGATCATGCGGACAACGTCCGGCCCGGCGTTCACAAAGAGCTGCTTGCCGACCTTGAACATCCCCACTTCCGGCGCCAGCCGGGTCGCGAGGGTCCTCGCTCTCGCCGGGTCGGCCAGATCCAGGGCCACGATCAGGCGCTGCCTGAGCTCCGATGCCGCCGCCATCATGCCCGTCCGTTGTCCAGGGCCGCGCCGATGCGCTCCACGGCCTCGTCCACGGGCACCTCGGAGGTGGCCCCCTCCCCGCGCCATCTGAGCTCCACGATGCCCTTGGCCAAGCCCTTGGCCCCGATGGTGACCCGCAACGGGACGCCCACCAGGTCCGCGTCCTTGAACTTGACGCCGGGCCGTTCGTCGCGGTCGTCCAGCAGCACCTCTCGCCCGGCTTCGCTCAGCCCCTGGTAGATGCCCTCGGTGACCTCCCGGACGGAATCCTCCTTGTAGTTGAGGGGCAGCAACTCGACGGAGAAGGGCGCGATGGACAGGGGCCAGATGATGCCGTCGGCGTCGTTGTTCTGCTCGATGGCGGCCGCCATGAGCCGGGTGACGCCGATGCCGTAGCAACCCATCTCCATGACCCGCTCGTGCCCCTCGGCGTCGAGGATGGTGGCGCCCATGGCTTCACTGTACTTCCGGCCGAGGTAGAAGACATGGCCCACCTCGATGCCGCGGTACTCCTCGATGACGCCCGTGTCGCAACGCGGACACGGATCCCCGGCCTTGACCAGACGCAGGTCGGTGAAGCGGGCCGGGGTGAAGTCCCGCGGCTGGTTCACATGAATCGTATGCGCGTCCGGCTGGTTGGCGCCGATGACGGCGTCGGTCATGCCTTCGACGGCATGGTCCGCCCACACCTCCAGGGGCAGGCCGACCGGGCCCAGGAAGCCCGGAGGCGCCCCCACCGCCCGCTGCACCTCGTCCTCGTCCGCCATCTCCATCGCGATGGTGTCGAGAAGATTGCCCAGCTTGGTCTCGTTGACCTCGTGGTCGCCCCGCACCAGCACCGCCAGCAGCCCTCCCGACGGCTTGCGGTAGATCATGGTCTTGATGAACCGTTCCGGCGGGACCTTGAGGAACTCGGAGACCTCCGGGACGGTCTTGAGGCCCGGCGTGGCAACGGTCTCGGGCGGGGCGTCGGGCGCGTCACCGCTCTCGGCCGCCGTGAGGCGAGATTCGGCCTTCTGCACGTTGGCCGCGTAGTCGCAGGCGCCGCACGCCGCCAGCGCATCCTCGCCCGAATCCGCCAGCACCTGGAACTCGTGGGACAGGCTGCCGCCGATGGCGCCGGAGTCCGCCTCCACCGCGCGGAATTGCAGGCCGCAGCGGCTGAAGATCCGCCGGTAGGTGTCGTACATGTTCCGGTACTCGCGCTCGGCGTCCTCCCGGTCCAGGTGGAAGCTGTAGGCGTCCTTCATGATGAACTCGCGCCCGCGCATCAAGCCGAATCGCGGCCGCACCTCATCACGGAACTTGGTCTGGATCTGGTAGAGGTTCATGGGCAGCTCGCGGTAGGAGCGGACGTCGCGGCGCACCAGATCGGTGATCACCTCCTCGTGGGTGGGGGCGAGGCAGAAATCCCGCTCGTGGCGGTCCTTGAAGCGCAGCAGCTCCTTGCCGTAGACGTCCCAGCGGCCGCTGTCCCGCCACAGCTCCGCCGGCGAGGTGACCGGCATCAGCAGCTCCTGAGCGCCCGCCCGGTTCATCTCCTCGCGCACGATGGTCTCGATCTTTCGCAGGGTCCGGAGCGCCAGCGGCAGGAAGTCGTACACCCCGCGGCTGACCTGCCGGATCATGCCGGCGCGCACCAGCAGCCGGTGGCTGGTCACCTCCGCGTCGGACGGCTCTTCCTTGATGGTGGGTATGAACGAGGTTCGCCAGCGCATGCGATCACTTATAGGAAGCACCTCGGACCCTGTCAAACCATGGTCCTGGATCCGATCCAGGACCATGGCCCCGGACTTGATCCGGGGTCATCCTGCGGAGTGCAGGGTGACGTTGCGGGGGGTGCGGATGATGTCCGGGTGGATGACGTTGGGGATGCGGGATTACGCCGGACAGATGCGGCGCACCCGTCTCAGGTCCGGGATGGCGTTCCGGGCAACGGCTCCGTGGCGACTCCTTCGGGCGTCGCCGCGCCGGAGCGGAGACATCTCCGGACGATCGCCTTGGCGTCGTCGAGCATGGCGTAGAGACAGGGGGTGAGGATCAGCGTCAGGACGGTGGCGAAGGACAGGCCCCAGACCACTGAGATGGCCATGGGCGAGAGGAACTTGGCCTGGCCGGTGGCGAAGAAGGCCAGCGGAACGAGGCCGCCGACGGTGGTGACGGTGGTCAGCAAGACGGGCCTCAGGCGCACGACGCCGGACTGGATGATGGAGTCGTACGCCGACGTGCCGCTTCTCCGGCTGCGGTTGATGAAGTCCACCAGGATGAGGGAATCGTTGACCACGACTCCCGCGAGGGCGACGAAACCAAGGAGGGACAGGAAGCTGAGGTTCTCGCCCATGACGAGATGGCCGATGACCACGCCGCCGAGGGCGAAGGGAATCGCCGCCATGACGATGAACGGTTGGATGAACGATTTGAACAGGGAGCCCAGCACGAAATAGATGACGAACAACGTGATCAGGGAGATTTGCGGCAGGGAAGCCAGGGACTCCTCCATCTCCTGCCGCTCGCCCTTGACCACGACCCGCTGCCCGGGGTAACGCCGGCCGGCGTCGGCGAACTGCCGCTTCAAGGCATCCGTGGCCTCCACCACGGTGGTCGTCCCCGTCTCCACCTCGGCAAAGACGCTCAGCGTCCGCTTGCGGTCGTCCCGGTTGATCTGGCTCGGGCTGACGCCGGTGCGGATGTCGGCGACGTCGCGCAGGAAGACGCGCTCGCCCGAGGGCAGCGTGAGCTTCATCCGCGACACGGTGTCGACGTGGCTGCGCTGGTCCCGGGGGAACCGGATGACGATGGGCACATCCTCGTCTCCCCGCTGGATGCTCGACGCTTCGACCCCCTGGAAGCCTTGCTGCACCTGGCGCGCGATGCCCCTCACGTCGAGACCCAGCGTGCGGCCCTCCGGCTTGAGGCTGATGCGGAGCTCCTCCTTGCCCGCGACCAGGTCATCGCGGATGTCCCGTACCCCGGGCAGGGTGGCCAGGAAGCCCTTGACCTCTTCGGTCAGGCGCCTGAGGCTTTCGAGGTCCTCGCCGATGACCCGGGCCTCGATGTCGGGGCCGCCGGGCCCGGCCTGGAGGCCGAGGAACTGGAGCTTGGTGATACCCGGTATCCGCTCCATCTTCCCCCGGAGATCGTCGATGACCTCGGCCGTGCTTCGGCTGCGGTCGTCGCGGAGCTCCAGCGTGAGCTGTCCGACGTTGCTTCCCCGTATCACCCGATTCACGTCGAGGAAGGCGATGCCGACGGTGGTGGCCAGGGACTTGAGCTCGCCGGGCGGCAAACCCATGACGATCTCTTCGGCCTGAACGAGCACCGCCTCGGTGTCTTCCAGCTTGGCGTTGGCGGAAGTTTCGAAATTGACGAAGAACTGGCTCGATTCGAACTCCCGAAAGAGCACGAAGGGCACCCGGTACTGGGCCGCCGCGGCCAGTAGCACGCTGCCCGCCACGATCACGGTCACCGCCACGTAACGCCACCGTACCGCGACTCCCAGGACCTTTTCATAGAGTTGGCGAAAGCCGGTCAACCACAGGCGCTGGCCGCTCACGTGCAAACGGCGGAGACCGGCCAGCCGTTCACGACGGCGCAGTCGGGTCAGCCACAGACGCTCGCCCCGGCGCACCTTGTCCGCATAGGCGGGCGTGATGACGTCGGAAAGATGCGAGGGCAGGATGAACAACACCTCCAGCAGCGACAGCAGCAGCGCGAAGGTCACCACGAAGGGGAGGGGCTCCATGAAGAAGCCTATGGTTCCTGGCAGCAGCAGGAACGGGACGAACGCGGCGACGGTGGTCAGCACCGTGGTGACCACCGGCCAGGCGACCTCGTAGGTGCCCTGGAGGGCCGCCTCCTTGGGAGGCAGGCCCTGCTCGACGTAGCGGTACACGTTTTCGGTAACGATGACCGCGTCGTCCACCAGAAGGCCGAGCACCAGGATCAGGCCGAAGGCGGAGATCATGTTGAGACTGAGGCCGTAGACGGACATCAGGACCAGACAACCCAGCACCGCGAACGGAATGCCGAGGGAGGTCATCAGGGCAATCCGTCCGCGGACGAAGATGCAGAGCGTCGCGAGCACAATGGTGAGGCCGATGGCGCCGCTCTCGCCGAGGGTGCTCAAGCGGTTTCGGATGAAAACCGAAAAGTCATTGAAGATTCCGACGGAAACGGTGGCGGGCAAGATCTTGCCAATTTCCGCCACGGCGTCGCGGACGCCTTCCGCGACGCTGATGGTGTCGCCGCTCCGCTCCTTGATGACCACGAGGTTGATGGACGGCTTTCCGTCGAAACGCGCCAGGAACGTCGGGTCTTCGAAGGACTCGCGCACCCCGGCGACGTCCGCCACCGTGAGGGCGTGTCCGGTGTCGGTGGAACGAAGGATCATGCGCTCCACGTCGGCCACGCCTCCGGCCACCCCCAGGGTGCGCACCAGGACCTCGCCCCGGGCGGTCTTCAGCGCGCCGCCCGGCACGTTGCGGTTCTGATTGTTCACGGCGGCACGAATCTCCTCCAGGCTCAGCCGGTACTGGTCGAGCCGTTCCGGGTCGATCTCGATGAGTATCCGGCTCTCGCGGACGCCGAAGATCGAAACGGCTGCGACGCCATCGACGCGCCTGAGCTGGTCACGCGCATCCTTGGCGATCTCCCGCAGCTCCTGCTCGGGTATGTCGCCGCTCAACGCGACGGTGATTACCGGGATGGTGGACAGGACCTCGCTCACCCGGGGTTCTTCGGCCTCCTCCGGCAGTCCGACCACCCGGTCCAGGGCGGCGCGCACGTCCCCGAGAGCACGGCTCATCCCGGTGTCCGACTGCATCTGCAGGCGGATTTCGGATTGCCCCTCGCGAGAGGTGGAGAGCATCTCGTTGACGCCGTCGACGTTGCGGACCTGGGCCTCGATCCTGGCGGTGATGAGCTCCTCCACCTCCTCGGGCGAGGCGCCCGCGTAGCTCGTATCGATACGGACCACCCGCCGGGAAAAGTCGGGGAACAGTTCTCGCTTGATCCGGACGAACGACACCACGCCGGCGGTGATGATCAGGAGGACCAGCAGGTTGACGACGACGGGGTTCCCGATGGAAAACTGGATCAGCTTCTTCATGAGGACAGGTCCCGGCGCGTCACCACGCGAATGCGGGCGCCGTCCAGCAGCAGGCGCTGTCCCGCGGTCACGAGGAGCTCGCCGGGTTCAAGACCCGCGGCGATCATGTAACGCGCTCCGAACCGCCGGGCGATGCGCACCTCGCGGCGGGCCGCCACACCCTGCTCGGGGTCCGCAACGAAGACGGCCGGCTGGCCGTCCTCGAAAATGACGCTTTCGCGCGGGATCAGGATGGCCCCGGGATAGTCGCGGACCGGGATGACGGCCCGCGCGAACATCCCGGGAAGGAGCCGGCGGCCGGGGGCGTTGGATATGAAGATCTCGACCGGAAACGAACGGGTTTCCGGGTCCGCCCGCGGGCCGATGTTGGCAACCCGTCCGGTGAACTCCTCCTCCAACCCGCGCACCCGGACCCTGGCCACGATTCGCGAGCCGAGCCGGTGGATGTCGGCGGCCGGAATGCGCACGTCGAGCTTCACCGTTTCGATGTCGGCCAGCTGAAAGAGCACCTGCCCCGGAGCGACACGCTCCCCCAGAGTCACGTTCTTGCCGGCGATGACGCCGGCGAAGGGCGCGCGGATGTCGGTATCGCTCAGCGTGTCCCGCGCCTGCTCCAGTTGAACGTCGGCCAGGGCGAGGTCCGCCTCGGCGATGGCGCGCAACGCTTGCGTCTCCCGCTCTCCGCTCCGAGCCGACTCCAGCTCTTCCTCGATTCGCCGCCAGGCCAGCTCCTGCCGCTCCGCCTCCTGGCTGGAAACCAGCCCCTTCTTCAGAAGCTTCTTGAGCCGCTCGTGTTCGGCGCGCGCCAGCCGGAGCTGCTCGCGGTTGAGCCGCACCAGCTTGCGCTGCCTTTCGATATCCACCGCGGCCTTGCGGACCCTGGCCCTTGCGCTGGCCACCTGCGCGACGGCTTTCCGCACGGCGATCTCGAAGTCCCTGGAGTCCACCCGCGCCAGCAGATCGCCCTCTCCGACCACGCTGCCCAGAGCGATCTCCGGCGGTATCCCGGCGATCCGGCCGCTGACCTCCGCGCTGACGGCACCTTCCCGCACGGCGGCGATAGTTCCCAGGGCCTCGATCCGGTGCACGAAATCCGCGGCGACCACCGGGGCCGCCTCCACCGGCACGGGCACGGCCGCCGGCCGGACCCGGGGCATCTCCTCGACATCGCTGATGACGTACACGCCCACTGCGGTGACGGCGCTTACCAGGAGGATAAGCAATATCGACAGGGCGATGCGGATCTTCATCCCAGGCTCCTCATCACCGCCCGCGTGAGGGTTTCCGCCATCTCATCGAGGTCGAAGGCCTCTTCGTCGTACAGCCAGTGCAGCGCCAGGCCGTCGACGGAGGCAAGGATGTGCTCGGCCGCGAGCCTCGGGTGGTCGCAGTGGAAGAAGCCGCCGGCGACGCCCGCCTCCACCACCAAGGCCAGGTCGTCGATGGATGCCTTGTACGCGTCCCGCAACTGCATCCGCAGGAGACTCTGCTGTTCGGCCCGGCCCGCCTCGGCCCAGACGTCGCAGAAGACATAGAAAAAGGGCTCCCATTCACGGAAGCTGGCGAGAGCGGCGGCCAGGAAGCCGGCGATGATCCGGGGAGGCTCCTCGATGCCCTTCAGCTTCTCCGTGTAATAGTCCTTGAGCTTCGCCAGCATGTAGCCGTGAAGCGACTGAAGGAGCTGATGCTTGCTCTCGAAGTACTCGTAGATGGTCCCCTTGCCGATCCCGGCGGCAGCCGCGACTTCTTCCATCCTGGAGCGATGAAACCCCTTGCGCGCGAAGACGGTCATGGCCGCTTCCAAAATCTCCGAACGTTTGCGTTCCTTGTCGACAACGATAGGCATGTTTTGTCCCTGACCGGTCAGCCGGTCAACATCAGATTACCAGTTGACCGGCTAGCCGGTCAACTAAAATCTACAGCGACGATTCCTCCATGTCAACGAACTGTTCCGCACGTCATTCGTCTTCGCCGGAGTCCCCTTCGGGAGCCTTCCGGTCCCCTTCGGGGATGATCAGGAGGCGGCGGTAGGCGCCCTGCCCGAGACTCTTGGTGGTAAGCCACGGGTCGTCCTTCAGGGCCAGGTGAACGATGCGCCGGTCGCGGGCGCTGAGGGCGTCGATCCCCTGGGACTTGCGGCTGCGTTTGGCCTTTTCGCCCAGCCGCAGCGCCATGTCTTCGAGAGATCTCACACGCCGTCCCCGGTAGTCTTCCACGTCGACCACGGGCTGGGGACCGTCCGGCCCGACCTTCTCGGCCACGATCCGGGCCACGATGTGCTGGAGAGCCTCCAAGGTCTGACCCCTGCGGCCGATGAGAAGA
This sequence comes from uncultured Syntrophobacterales bacterium, assembly GCA_964630405.1. Lineage (GTDB taxonomy): Bacteria > Desulfobacterota > Binatia > UBA9968 > JAJDTQ01 > JAJDTQ01. Next base: position 49,027 of record CAZVUC010000081.1, read on the forward strand.
GCGCTGCTGTCTCCCTCGATGTCGAGGATGAACTCCGACGGGTCGGTGCCGGGCTTGACCGCCACGTTCGCCGTGATTCCCATGAGCCTGAGTATCTCCTCGAGGACCTCGACGCCGACCTTCTGGACCTCCGCGGAGCGCTCGTCCGTGTGCGCCGGTTCCACGGCGTCGGAGTCATCGTCGCCGGACTCGCTGTCGTCGGACTCGCCGGCGACGGCCTCGGCCTCCGTCCGAACCGCTTCGACCGGCTCGTCCGGCTCGTCCCCGGGGTCTTCCTCGTCCACGGCCTCGCGTATGGTGGCCCGCACGCGCGCGTTCTGGCGGCCGAAACCCAGCACGCCGATCTTCTCCTCCGCGAGGACGTCCAGGGATACCTTGTCCCGCTCGACGCCCAGCAAGCTCAGCGCCTTGGCGATGGCGTCGTCAAGAGTTTCTCCTTCCGTTTCGACTTGCTTCATCACACACCTCTCCTCCACGGGTCGCGACATGCCCCGGCGCGGGCCGTCAACGCTCTTTCCGGTTGATCATGTATTGCTGGACGATGCTCAGGAGGTTGTTCACGAACCAGTAGATCGTGAGTCCCGACGGAAAGCTTACGAATATCACGGTGAATACCAGCGGCATGAGCATCATCATGCGCCGCTGGTTGGGGTCGCCGATGGCGGGAGACATCCATTGCTGGATGAACATGCTGGCGCCCATGAGCAGCACCAGCACCGGAATGCCCACGTCGTAGCCGAAAGCCGAGAACGGCAGCGATTCCCAGTCCGGACGGGACAGGTCCTTGATCCACAGAAAACTCGCGTGGCGCAGCTCGATGGGCGTCAGCAATGCGTTGTAGAAGCCGATGAAGAAGGGGAACTGAAGGAGCATCGGCAGGCAGCCTCCAAGCGGGTTCACCTTGTTCCGCTTGTAGAGGTCCATCATCTCCTTGTTGAGCCGGGTCTTGTCGTCGCCGAACTTCTCCTTGAGACGCTGCATCTGCGGCTGGAGCTTCTGCATCCGCTTCATGGAGACGAAGCTCTTCTGCGTCAGCGGCCACAGCAGCAGCTTGATGATGAGCGTGAGCAGGATGATGTCCAGACCGTAGTTGCCGGTGTAGGTCTGGAAGAAGTGCAGCGCGTGCAGCATCGGCACCGAGATGAAGCCGAAGTAGCCGAAATCGATGGACTGCTCGAGGCCGCGGTCGAAGGACCTGAGCAGGTTCAGCACCTTGGGGCCCATGAAGAGCTGGTAGCGAGCGGTGCGCTCGCCGCTCGACAGCACCCGGCCGCGGGTTTCCAGGACGAACCCCGGATCCCGGCCGGCGCTCGGCGCCACGGTCGCGTCCGCCTCGACCCCTTCCGCGGGGACGAGCGCGGCGAAGAAATAGGTGTAGCCGAAGCCCACCCACGAAAGCGGGCCGTTGAGGTTGACCCGGCTTTCGATGTCGCCCGGCCATTCGCGCTGCAGGTCATCCCCGTGCAGCGCGATCGCCCCTTCGAAAAGGGCATCGCCCTTGACGCCCTTGTTCTCCCCGTTGGTAGTCAGAAGGAGTGTGGCGCCCTGCGCCGACCCGGCGATCGATACGCCCACCTCCACCATGTAGCTGGAGCCGCTGAAGGTGAATCGCTTGACGACGCGACGGCCCGACGGCGTCGAGCCGACGAAGGCGAGGCTCCCGTTCCCGCGCCCGTCGAGGGTCAGATCCGTGCCCTGAACTTCGTAGACGATTCCCTGGTCGGTACCGGCGGGCGTGTCATCGAGACGAAGCCCGAGAGGGTATTCCAATCCTGGCCCGCCCGAAACCATGTCGATCAACGGGCTGTCCGCCTCCACTCCGGCGCGGTACCGCTTCAGACGAAAACTCTTGAGCCGGGCTCCCTGGTTGGTGAAGCGCGCGATGTAGTCGGGCGTCTCCACCGTCACTTCCCGCACCGCTACCGCCTGGGCGCTTCGGGCAGCCTCGGCGGCGGGAGCCGGGGAGGGTGCGGCCTGCACTGGGACCGCCGCGGGAGCGGGACGTTGCGCCGGAGGCTTGGCCGCGGTTTCCTTCGCGGGCGGCTGAGGCGGCGCCGGCGGATAGAAACGCCGCATGTACTCCTGGTAGAGGATGATGATCAGGATCGAGACGACGACCGCTATGAAGGCTCGCTTTTCCATGGAACTTTCACGGAACCGGGTCATACCCCCCGTCGTGGAGCGGGTGACAGCGCAGAATCCTCAGGACGCCCATGCCGAGTCCCTTGACGACGCCGTGACGGTCCACCGCCTGGAGCGCGTAGGCGGAGCACGTTGGAAAGAACCGGCAGGATGGCGGCAACAGCGGGGAAAGAAGTCGCTGGTAGGCCCGGATGCAGACTCGCACGACGGTACGGGGAATCGACGTCATGGGATTACCAGGGCTGCGGGCCGGCGTGGCGCTGGACGCCGACCAGTTTCCGGAGCTCCGCGGTCATGGCCGGGTAGCTCAACTGTCCCGCTCCTTTGCGGGCAATGATGACCGTATCCTGGTCGGGGCGAAAGTTTTCCCGTCCGCGCCGGAAGAACTCGCGCAACCCCCGCTTCACGCGGTTGCGCACCACCGCGTTCCCCACCTTGGAGCTGACCGTGACTCCCAGCCGTTGGCCCAGATGGTCGTTGTCTCTGCGGATGATGATGAAGTGCGGCGTGTAGAACTTCCTGCCCCTGCGACCCAGCAGCAGGAACTCGGAACGTCTCGTCAGGCGGGCTTCCCTGGGAAAACCCTCGCGGTCACCGGACAACGGCTCGTCCTAGGAGCGAGGACCCTTGGGTGGGATGACGACGGTCAACCGCTTTCTTCCTTTGGCCCTCCGGCGCTTCAGCACGTTGCGGCCCCCCGGTGTCTCCATGCGCGCAAAAAAGCCGTGGGTTCTCTTTCGCCTGAGATTGCTCGGTTGATACGTCCGTTTCATTTCGCACCTTCAACTTTCAGTGGTCTATTTCAAGCATACGGGGGATGGCTTGTCAATTTGCCGAAGGCATGGCTCTCCTCAGTCCGCCTCCGCCCGCTGGGTCCGGCCCATGAGGTCGCGCACCGCCTGCACAGGGTCCTTGTCCTCATAGAGGACGTGGTGCATCTGCTCCACGATGGGCATCTCGACGCCGTGTCGCCGCGCCAGGAGGTGGACGGTGCGGGTGTTGCGGATGCCCTCGGCCACCATCCGGGTCTCCGCGACGATGTCGGCGAGGCGGCGTCCCCGGCCCAGCTCGACCCCGACCTTGCGGTTGCGGCTCAGGTGGCCCGTGCAGGTGAGCACCAGGTCGCCGAGGCCCGGCAGGCCGGACAGCGTGCCCGGGTCGGCTCCCATCCTTATGGCCAGCCGGGTCATTTCCGCGAGGCCCCGGGTGATGAGGGCGGCCCGGGCGTTGTGCCCGAGCTCCAGGCCGTCGCTGACTCCCGCGGCGATGGCGATCACGTTCTTGATCACGCCGCCCATCTGCACCCCGATGACGTCGGTGGACGTATAGACCCGGAATTCCGGGGAACCGAGGGTTGTCTGAACCGTCCGCGCCACGGCGGGGTCGGCGCCGGCCGCGGTGATGGCCGCCGGCAATCCCCGGGCCACCTCCAGGGCGAAGGTGGGTCCGGAGAGGAACGCATGCCGTCCGGAGTGGCCCAGGACCTCCCCCAGGACGTCGCCCATGGTCATCAGCGTCGACTCCTCGATTCCCTTGGAGCCGCACGCCACGATGGTGTCGGGCGTCACGAACGGGGCCGCCCGTGTCATGACCTCGCGCAGGAAGTGGGACGGGGTTACGCAGACGAGCAGTTCCCGGCCGGATGCGGCGGTTTCCAGCGAAAGGGTGGTCCGGAGGCGGTCAGGCAGCCTGACGCCGGGCAGGTAGGCGGCGTTTTCGCCGGTCTCTTGCATCCGCGCGAAGGTCGCCTCGGAATGGCACCACAAGGCGACGTCGTCGTGCTTCCTGCACAACAGCACCGCCAGGGCCGTGCCCCAGCCGCCCGCGCCTATGATGCCGATGGACATTCCGGGAATCCGGAGAGGTCGGGAACCTAGCTGTCGTCTTCCACCAGCCGGGCAAGGGAGACCACCCGCTCGCCGTTGTCGAGGTCGATGAGGCGCACGCCCTGGGTGTTCCGGCCGATGACGCGGATGTCGCCGATGCGGAGACGGATGATCTTGCCGCCGTCGGTGATGAGCATCAACTGGTCCTCGTCCACC
>CAZVUC010000082.1:0-35982 GCA_964630405.1 uncultured Syntrophobacterales bacterium
CGCCCCTCTCTGTCATTCCCGCGAAAGCGGGAATCCAGGGGCGGGAGGGGTCAACCCAAGCGCACCGACAGGTCTGGCCTCCGGATGAATATCTGTTTCGCCTCGGAGCGCTCGGTGAGGGACTTGATCAGCCCCACGAGATTGTTCCGGGACCGGGCCGGCGCCTGCTGCATGGCGCGCACATCGTCCTCCGACGTGAAGTAGCGTAACAACAGCTCGTCGTCGGACACGCCCGGGCCGCCGATCTTCTCCCGCAGCTCCTTGAGCGAGGTGTCCGGCGGCCGCCAGCTTGAGAGTTCCCTGGCCCGCGGCCGGTCCAGGATCCGGTCGCGCACGTCCGGGTCCATGGAGGAGGCCTCCTCCTCGCCCCACAAGCCCATGGCGTACTGGATCACCTCGTCGGTGACCTGCTCGTAGCGCCGGCCCAGGATCACGTTGATGGCGCACTGGCTGCCGACGAACTGGGAGTACGGCGTGACCATGATGGGATAGCCGAACTCCTCCCGCACCCGGCAGGCTTCCTCCAGCACCTCGCCGAGGCGGCCGCCCATGCCGATGTTGGCGAGCTGGTGCCGCAGGTTGGAGATCATCCCGCCGGGCACCTGGTGCTGGAAGTGGTAGGCGTCGTAGTGAAGCGGCTCGCCGATGGGGAAGCCTTCCTCCCTGGCCACCCGGTTGAAGTGTTCCGACACGGGCCGGAGGCCCTCCTCGTCGATGACCGGGGTGTAGCCCAGCGCCCGGGCGTTGCGGATGATGTTGAACAGCGACGGGTTGGACGATCCGTCCGACAAGGGCGGCAGCGCCGCGTTGATGATGGGGATGCCCGCCTCGATGGCGTCCAGGGTGCACAGGGGTCCCAGGCCGCTGTTGCAGTGGGTGTGGAACTCCACCGGGATGCCGCCGGCATTCGCCAGCACCACCGGGGCCAGCGAGCGGGTGCGGTCCGGCGTGAGCAGCCCGCCCGGGTCCTTCAGGCAGATGCGTTTCACCGGCAGCTTCGCCGCCTCCCGGGTGCGGTCCGCGTAGTACTCGTCGGTGTGCTTGGGGGAAATGGAGAAGATCAGGTTGACGATGGTATCGAGCCCGGCGGCGGTGGCGGTGCGCACCTGCTCCGCCCATACGGCAGGCGTGTTGGAAGGGTCGGAGGTGCGCGCCTCGCTGATGCCGTTGGCCGCCAAGCGTTCGAGCCAGAGCTGCTGCACCGCCTCCGGGGTGTGCTGGAAAGCCGCCATGTAGCGGTTCCGGATCAACCGCAGCGGGGTCTTGGGCACCCGCTCCTTGACCCGCCGGACCCTTGCCCAAGGGTCGTCCTTGAGCTCGCGCACGCACTTCTTGAAGAAGGCCGAGGCGATGATCTCCATGCCCAGGAAGCCGGCCTCGTCCATCATCGAGGCCACGGGCAGGATCATGTCCGTGCGGATGCCCATGGCCCAAAGGCTGGACGGGCCGTCGCGAAGGGTGGTGTCGACGAAGTGGATCTCTTTCATGGCGGGCAGCATATAGAATTCGCCGGGCTATGGACAGTGACCGAGCCCGAGGATGAAGAGCCCGCGTCGTACGGGCGTCCCTGCCTGGCTCCGGCCGCATTGTGGATCGGCAAGGGACGTGTTAGTGGTTCACGAAGTCAGGGTCGAAGCCGCCACGCCGGACCGTCCAGTTCCCATCGACCCCAACCCTCGCCTTCAACGCCTCCCGCGAGGCGCCGACGAGCATGGCTGCAACGGAATCGAGCAAGAAGAGATGGCTCGCGGGGACCGCAGCCGTCATGGTGCTGGTCATCGCGGCCTTCGGCGTCTGGGTGTGGTCGTCGCTGGGCTACATCACCACCGACGACGCCCGGGTCAAGGCCGACATCGTCACCATCAGCACCGAGGTGCCCGGCAGGATCGCCGCCCTCGGGAAGGACGAGGGCGACGCGGTGGAGCCCGGCGAGGTCATGGTGGCGCTCGACACGCGGGAGATCCGTATCCGCATCGAGCAGCACAAGGCCGCCGTGGACTATGCCCGCGGCCAGTTGCTGCGGGCGGAACGTGAGCTGAGCCATGCCGGCGACGGGCGGCAGCGCGAGATCAGGGAAGCCGACCTGCTGGCGAAGAAGGCCCGCGCACGCGAGGCCGAGGCAGAGTTGCAGGAGCTCGAGTTCCGGCTGGGGCTCATGACGCTGCGCAGTCCGGTGAAGGGCATGGTGGTGAAGAAGAACGCCCACCGGGGCGAGTTCGTGCAGCCCGGCGAGCCCGTGTTCATGGTGGTGGACTCCAGCCGCTACTGGGTGGAAGCCAACGTGGACGAGACCGAGATCCGCTTCGTGAGGCCCGGCAACAAGGCCACGGTCCGGCTGGACTCGTACCCTGGCGTGCAGTTCGAGGGCGAGGTCACGGACGTGGGCGGCGCCACCACCTCGGAGTTCTCCCTGTTCTCGCCGCAGAAGCTCACCGGCGTGTTCATCAAGTCCACGCAGAAGCTGCCCGTGAAGATCGCGGTGGAGAACACCGGCGGCATCCTCCGGGTGGGCATGCTCGCCGTGGTGCGGATCGAGAAGCCGGAGGGCCGGCAGGATGGCCTGCAGGCCAGTGCCACGGACCGGTAACGGCCTGCCCGCCGCGCCATGACGCCCACGCCCCCCGTTCAGACCTACGACCCCGCCCGGAAGTGGCCCATCACCATCACCCTTTCCCTGGGGATGATCAGCGTCGGGCTGGGCATCACCGGCGTCGACACCGCCATCCCGGCGATGATGTCGTCCCTCGGCACCTCGCTCCACCGGATCCAGTGGGTGCTGATCGCCTTCATGATCACCCGCACCGTGCTGATTCCCTGCGTGGGCTGGCTGGGGCAGCGCATCGGCGACCGGAACCTGTTCATCCTGAGCGCCGCCACCTTCGGCGCGGGCTCGTTCCTGTGCTCCATCGCCTGGGACGTCAACTCGCTGATTTTCTTCCGCATCATCCAAGGCGTCGGGGTGGGGCCGCTCATCGGCGTGTCCATGTCCATCATGTACGAGGCCTTTCCCCGCAACGAGCGCGGGCTGGCCATGGGGCTGTTCATGACCGGCTGGTCGCTGGGGCCGTTCTTCGGACCTCCCGCGGGTGGCTACCTGGCCCAGTACGTAAGCTGGCGGACGATCTTCTACCTGCCCCTTCCGACCCTGATCCTGGCCGTCATGGCGGCCATGTTGATCCTTCCCCGGCGGTCCGCCTCCCACAAGCCGTCCGCCTTCGACCTGCTCGGTTTCCTCACCCTCACCGGCGGGCTGGTGGTCATGCTCCTGGGCCTCACCCAGGGCCAGGCGGAGGGCTGGACCAGCCAGCGGATTCTGTCGCTGTTCGGAACCGCCGCGTTGCTCATCGCGGTCTTCATCATCGCCGAGCTCAGGGCCGAGCACCCCTACGTGCAGATACGTTACTTCAAGAACTTCAACTTCAGCATCTCCAGCATGATCGTGTTGATCCGCGTCATGGGCTTCCGCGGCACCAGCTTCATCCTGAACCTGTTCCTGCAGAAGGCGCTCTTCTACCCTCCCTTGCAGGCCGGCATCTTCATGCTTCCCGCCGCCGTCGCCGTGGGCATCGTGTCGCCCTTCGCGGGCATGCTGTCGGACCGCTTCGGGCCCAGGATCCTGCTGGTGACGGGGCTCGTGCTCCTCACGGTGACGCTGTTCGGCCTCGCCAACGTCACCATCTGGACCGGCATGGGCGTGATCTACTTCCTGGTGATACTCAAGAGCATCGGCCAGTCCACCATCAACGCGCCGCTCAACTCCATCGCCCTGGGCGCGCTGCCCGAGGGCGAGTCGCGCATGGGCAGCGGCATCCTGGGCCTGGCCCGCGGCCTCGGTGAGGCCTTCGGCATCGCCACCCTGAGCTTCCTCCTGGAACGCCACATCTTCTACAAGGTCGAGGCCATGGCCCCCGCCCTCGGCGCCAACCTGACCGAGAACCTGCGGGACGACGTGATGCTACAGATCCACGCCCTGCTCCAGCACGCCGGACAGTTCGGCATTGGCCTGGAGCAACGCGCCGAGTCGCTGTTGGGGTTCAGCCTGCTGACGGAGGGAGTGACGCTCGCCTACCACCAACTCTTCATAATGATCGGCCTCATGTACCTGGGCCTGGTGGTGATGGTGTCGTTCCTGAAGACGCGGAGGGAGCAGGAGCAGCCGGCGCCGGTGGGGGTGGGACCAGCGGAGGCGAGGACCTCATGATACAACCGATACCGAAGCTCAAGATCAAGAGGAAGACTGGCCACGAGCACTTTTTTTCGGACGGTTCCGCCCATGGCTTTAACTTGCGGGACTATTGGCAATGGGCGAACTCGGACCTTGTCAGCAACATCACTCGAGGTGTCCTGGCCGAGTTCATCGTGGCTCGTGCCGTGGGCATCGCTACAGATGGCGTTCGCGACGAGTGGGCTCCGTATGACCTGGAGACGCCCGACGGGATCAAGCTCGAGGTCAAGTCGGCGGCGTATATTCAGAGTTGGTCGCAACAGCGGTTTTCGGATATCCGCTTCGGTACGAAGAAGACTGTGTCGTGGAACCCCGAGACCAACACCTACGACCCCGAACCAAGACGCAATGCACATGTCTACGTGTTCGCCCTCCTGAAGCACAAGGACCACTCCACGATCGACCCGCTGAACCTCGACCAGTGGACGTTCTATGTCCTTCCCACTGCGGAACTGGATGAGCGGAAGGACGGCCAACATTCGATGTCGCTGTCAGCGTTGGAGAAACTCGCGTCGCCCGTCACCTTCGATGAACTCAGTGTTGCGACGCGGAAGGCCTACAACTCACGCCGTCGTTCGAGTCGGCGTTTGCGATCTCAGGATGTGTGAGGGGTTGGGCTTCAGGCCTTGAGGGCCCGGCGGAACCAGCCTGCGAGATCGGCTTCGCGAATACGGCCGCCAGCGACGTCGTCCATCGTCCGGATTGCGTCCAACGGGTCGAACTCCAGCCGCTGACCGTTGTCCGCGAGGAACAGGCGCGCTACCACCCAAGCCGTCCGCTTGTTGCCGTCGATGAAGCCGTGGTTGTTGGCGAGGCCATAGGCATACGCCGCCGCCAAGTCGGCTACATCCGGGTTACCATAGGCCGCGAGGTTCAACGGACGGGCCAGGGCGGATTCGACCGCCTTGAGGTCACGGATGCCGTCCGGCCCGCCGTGCTCGGCGAGTTGACGGTCATGGACGGCCAGCACGACATTCAGGCCAACCCAGCGCCACTGGTCTAGATCGTCCTGACTCACTTTGACAGCGCCCGCAGCACCTCGCGATCGTCATGCATGATATCTTCGGCGAGGGCCATCTGGCGTGCAAAGTCGGGGTCGTACGGGGTGAGTCGGTAGCCCCCGTCCGGGGCCTCGGTGAGATAGAGCGTATCGCCCTTCTTCACCTTGAGGCGAGCCATCGCCTCCTTGGTGAGAATGACACCGGAAGATGCACCGACCGTGGTCACTTTGAATGACAGCATCCGATCCTCCTATATAATGGCGGTTATATAGTCGGAACTGTTGAGAGTGCAAACAATCTCCGCAATTGCCTCAACAAAGATCCCCCGCAGCGAATTCAGCGCCTGACTACGGCAGTTCTTTGCCGACCGGCTTGGCGTCAATCCAGGCGCGATCCTCGGAAGAAGGGGTTTCGTTCTCGTCGCACTGCGCCAAGAGCTCATCAAGAGAGTAACGGGGACGCGCCTTGGGCTCGATGACGAGGCGGCCGTTCTCCACGCCGATGTCCACCTTGGCCCCCACGCCGAGGTTCAGGATGTCGAGGAGGGCCGGGGGCAGCGCGAGCATGATGGAACCGCCTACCTTGCGCAGCTTTGTCGTATACATGGCCGCCTCCGGGTAGACCCCAAGTCAACGCGCCTCTTTCACCGTACGCTCCTCTTCAACCGTGGTCTCGTAACGCACGCCCCTCGGCACCGGCACGGCCTGATGCACCGTGGTGCCGCGCTTGCCTTCCGTGCGCCGGCTCGCGTCCACCGCGACGAAGGCCGTGTAGTCGGACATGAGGCTGTACTCCAGCGCGGTCTTCTTGATGGCCCCGGCCAGCTCGTCGTGGGGGTCGTGGGTCCAGGCCCGGCGGTCCTCGAGGTCGGCGATCCGGAGCCGCGCCCAGATGTTGGGAATGAACGCGTGGTCGTCTCGGCCGCCGTGCCGTGACGCCCTGTATTCGACGCGCTGTCCGCCGGCACGGCCCCGGATCTCGGGCTCCACCGGCTCACCCGTGAACTTGCCGGTGACCACGACGGCCCGGCCGACGAAGAGGTCGGGGAGTCGTTTCGGGTAGACGCCGGTCACCTGCATGTTGCCCCAGTCGATCTCGACGTCCGACAACACCGGGCGGCTGATGCGGTTGAAGAAGTACCGCATCACCTCCGCGCCCGAGTCGTCCAGCGCCAGATACGCGGCGGCGCCGCGCCCCACCTTGGCCATGCGGTTCAGCAGATAGCGGTTGACGGAGTCGCCGACGCCGAAGCTGAAGATTCTCGACGCCCCGACGGACTTGTGGATCGCCTCGAGGATCTCGACCTCGTTGCCGATGTAGCCGTCGGTCAGGAAGGTGACGAAGCGCAGGCGCCGCGGGTCGTGGGGAAAATGCAGGGCGGCGCGAATGCCCTCTATCATGCGCGTGCCGCCGCCGCCCTGAAGCCGCCGGACGTAGTGCTTGGCACGAGCGATGTTCTCCGGCGTGGCCGGAACCGGGTCGGGCCCGAACCGGCTGGCGTTGTTGGAGAAGCGGATGACCTGGAAGGTGTCCCCGGGCTCCAGCAGGTCCAGGGCTGTGAGTACCGCGGCCTTGGCCTGGGCGATGGGTCGGCCGTTCATGGAGCCCGAGGAGTCCAGCACGAACACCATCTCCATGGGATGGCGCGGCGCGCTTTCAAGACGTTCGGGCGGGTACAGCATCATCGTGAAGTAACCCTGGCCCGTCTTGCGGTCCGCGTAGGTCAGCAGGTTGGCCTTGACCCGCCCTCCGGCCACCTTGAACTTGAGGACGAAGTCCCGGTTGGGAATCGTCGCCTGGTCGGCGAGCTTGACGGTCGCGCTCCCGGGACCCGTGCGGTTCTCGTCGATGCGGTGGCTCGATTCGATGGCCTCGATGGCCACGCCGGCGTCGAGCTTCACCGTGATGCCGATGTCGTGCCCCGACCGCTCTTCCGGACGCAGGTAGCGCACGCCGGCGCCGGTCGAAACGGACCGGACGTGGGAACGCGGCAAGGCACGCACCGGGTCCTTTGAGCCGGGCGGGTTGTAACGAGGGCCGACCACGGTGGGGAGCACGAACGCGTACCAGCCGTCGCGGTACGCCAACGAGTGGAAGTACCGGATGTTGACGTCGATGCGCTTGCCGGGCTCGATGTTGGCCACTTTCTGCTCGAAGATGTTGGGGCGGTGCTGGGTCAGGAGGCTGGCTTGATAGCCCTGTGAGCGGGCTTCCCGATAGATGGCCTCAGCCTCCTCCTTCTCCCTCAGGATGCCGCGTATGCGGCGCTTGCCGATGGTCATGACGAATTCGCTCACCGCGGCCCTTTCAGGCAACGGGAACATGTAGACGGCTTCGATCTTCTCGTCGAAGGGGTTCTGGAACTGCTGGGTCACGTCGACCGTTCCGACGTAGCCCGTGACCGCCGCTTGGACCTCCGTGTGCTTGAGGGGGAGCGGCACCTTGGGCTTGTCCTCCCCATCGGAGGGACGGCTCGCCACCAGCGCGCCCGAGCCCGGATGGTCCGCCTCTTCGCGCCGAGCCCCGGAAAGCGCCGGCCGGCGCGCCACGATGATCCAGAGCTCTTCGCCCGGAGCCGGCGAACGCCACGCCCCGGCCGGAGGAGGCGGCGAGGAAGCTTCCATGTGCGCCGTTATGCCCGGAGCCGACTGCGACCGGAGCATCCCTCCGCTCCATGCACGCTTCGCCCGCACGCCGCCACGCTCCATGGCGGCCGGCGCCGGCGGAGATGGCACCCGGGGCAGCCGCTGCTTCAACACCTTTCCGGGTGAGGTCGGTATGGACAGGCCACGCCCCTTCCCGGAGCCGGGTTCCTGCACCGAGCAGGCCCCGGCGATCAACGCCAGGCATACGGCGGCCACGGTCATCCATAAGTTGGGTATATTCGGCTTGTTCATTGCAGCAATCTCCCTCACTGGATGTCGAGGTGGACGGAGGCCGGTACGGGCTTGCCCGTGGCGTTGCCCGCCGTGACCAGCCGCAGGACGTATTCGGGCTCCGAGTCGCCGGTGATGCGGACGTGGACGGTGGCGATGCGGACCGTGCCCGCAGGCAGCTCGGCCGGGGGCCGCAAGGTGAAATCGGCGACGATGATGCGGTCGGCGCGCCCGTCGTTGACGGCCTTCCGGTCGTAGTAGGGCGCCTTGGGAAATGCCGGGCTGTCGCCGTTCTCGACGCCCACCACGCGCATCCGGCCTCCGGTTTCCGTCAGCTCGAACTGCCACGCGGCCACGGGCTGGGCGGACTCGAGGTGGACGTCGAGGGCGGCGAAACGGACCTTCGCTACATCCGCGCGGGACAGGCCGGGCCATGCGGAAGCCCACAGGACCAGCAAGAGCAGGAGCCTTGCGCACCGACCGTTCATAGTTTCTCCGCGGAACCGTCCAACGCCACGACGCCGGCGGCCAAGGCGTCGATTCTCGCCTGCACGGTGGCAGTGCGGTCGCCGCGCTCCATCCGGGCCAGGGCGAACGCATCCAGGATGTCCACGGCGCCGGAGCCGTCGATGTCGTCCGGGATGCGGGCAACCGTGGCAACCATGAGGTCAGGGGGGGCCACCGGGGTCTGGGTGCGCCAGAAGAGGACACCCACCAGGAGGCTCGCGGCCAGGCTCCCGGCCATGGCCCAGCGCCGCTTGGCCGTAGGGGCGCGCCGCGACCGCCGCTTCCCGAAATGCGCGTTGGCGGCCTCGGCGATGCGCCGGTCCGTCTCCGGCGACAGGACGGCCACGGCCTTGTCGAGGCCGGCGAGACCCTGGATCAGCTCGCCGGACAGATCGAAGTCTTCTTCGCCGGTCCGGGTCGTTCTGTCATCATCCGACTGCATGGTTTCATCCCGTTAAGCTGGTGGGAGCGCCGAAAGGTTCATGCCTTGCCGAAATCCTTGATCTCGGGGCTTTCCCGCAACTCCTTGACCGCGAAATGGAGCCGGGACTTGGCCGTGCCGAGCGGTATCGAAAGGGTGTCCGCGATGTCCTGCACCGACATGTCGTCGACGAAGCGCAGCAGGAGGACTTCGCGGTGCTTGGGGGACAGGCGGGCCACGGCCGACGACAAGCGCGCCGGATCCCGCTCCGCCGGGTCGGGGGCGGCCGGGGCCGGCAGCCGGTCCGGATCGAACTCCTCGGAGTCGTCGATACGCGCGCGCTGGCGCAGGGAGGAAAAGGTCAGGTGCTTGGCTACCGGGTAGAGCAACGACCGGAGCTGCGCTGTCAGCACCAGCCCTTCGCCGGCAGGGGGGAACTTCTTCAGGAGATAGAGAAACGTCTCCTGAAGCACGTCGACGGCCGCTTCCCGGTCGGCGCCGAAGCGCAGGGAGACGCGCGTCACGTAGTCGCGATGCCGGCGATACAGCGTTTCGAAGGCCTGGACCGCCTCATCACGGCTGCCGCGGTTGCATAGCTCCACCAGCTCCCTATCGCTGCGTCGGTCCCACCCACGTACCATGGAGGGTTCAGTATAGGCCTTGGCGACCGGCAGGGAAATTCAATCTCGCCGTCACTCACGGAAGCCCGACTTGCCGGCCATCCACAGACTCACCCGACGCAAGCGCTGGAACCACGGGTACAAGAAGCGCGCCCGTTCGGATTTGGAGCCCACCCACCGCGTCAGCCTGTTGACCCATCCGGGTTCGGTGGCCAGGGAGCCCAGCACCTCCATGGCCTCGGCTCCCTGGTAGCGACGGCCCTCCAGGATGAGGATCATGCCGTCCTCGATGTCGCACCCGTCCCGCCGAAGCTCCTCGACGAGTTGGGGGGCCTTCCTGCCGTCAATGAACCGCAGCCGCTCCCCGGAGTGGGTCCTGATCCTGGCCTTACGCGCATACGTGCGGCAGTAGATGCAATCGCCGTCGTAGAGCAGGAAGTCGTCGCGGGGAGCTGCTCTCCCGGGCTCGCTCCGCTTGGGTTCTCGTGAAATCAGGATATCCTTCCACGGTCCCGTCGTCTCACCGAACATCACGTTTCCTCATTGGACCTCAGCCGCTCCGACGCTGAGTCTTCCCATGCGCTGCCGACGTGCTGGGCGAATGACGATCTCCACATCGCGCCCCAGGGCTATCAAAAGACGAAACAGACGCTCCATGGAATACTCACGAAAGTCTCCTCGCAGAAGCCTTGAAACGTCAGGCTGAGACAGTCCGAGCAATTTCGCCGCCTCGACCTGCTTGAGACCACGTCGGCGAATGATTTCCTCGATGCGGCTGACGAGTTCTGCCTTCAAGAGATGTGCGTCCGCGTCAGGATGCCCGAGGTCCCTGAACACGTTGCCGCTACTCCGTTCGATCCTGGTCTCTTTTTTCTCCATTGCACTATCCTTCGGCGTAGGCACGGCCGTAGTGTTTAATATCTTCCTTGCTTGAACCAACCCATTCTACAGGCTTCAGCGTCGTACTGGCCATGCATGAATATAGTGGTTTCGCTATATTTCTGCAAGACAGCCGGCTCCGAGGTCATAGGTTGACCGGCCTTGCCGGTCAGCCTATGATTTTCTCATGTCGAAGCGCACGATCTCCCGTCGCGCCGCCTTGATCGCCGCCGCGGCGGCAGGCGTCACCACCCTGTCCTGTCTGGCTCGGACCCGAGCCGCGCTCCTGAGCTATCCTTTTTCCGGTCCCGCGGCCGACCGCTCGCTCGGGCTCGCTCCGCCGCGCACCTGCACGCGGGCCATACCCGAGCTGACCGATGGACCGTTCTACACCCCCGGGACGCCGCTTCGGACGGATCTGCGGGAACCGGGCACGAGCGGCCGGCCGCTGGTGCTGCAGGGGCTCGTGCTCGCGCCGGACTGCCGTCCCATCGGCGGCGCCGTGGTGGACATCTGGCATTCCGACGAGCGCGGCCGCTACGATAACTCCGGGTTCCGGTATCGCGGCCACCAGTACACCGACGCCGCCGGGGCGTTTCGCTTCGAGACCATCCGGCCCGTGCGGTATACCGGGCGCACGCCGCACATCCACGTCAAGGTCCAGGGCCCGGCCACGCGCCTGCTCACCACGCAGCTCTACTTCCCCGACCGGCCCGGCGAGAACGCCCGGGACTCGATCTATCACGACGATCTGCTGCTGGACCTGAGCCGCACCCCTCAAGGCTGGCTCGGGCGCTTCGACTTCGTGCTCGCTGCGGCCTGATTTCAACCGCGCGCGGCGCTACCTACCTCACGTAGCGAAACTCCAGCGTGGTACAGCCTTCCTCGGTCCGGTAGGGACCGTGCTTCATTCCCGGGGGACGGCAAGCGTACATCCCTTTCTCGAGAAGCCGGTCTCCGTCCCACTGGCTCCCCTCCACGATGTACACCTCCTCCCAGAAATCGTGGACGAAGGTCTCGGTGCTCGCGCCGCCGGGGTCCACCTTGAGCAGCCGGGTGACGAACCCGTTCTCCGGGTCCTCGGTCAGGATCTTCTGATAGTGACCCGGCGGCGCCCCCTCCACCGGCACCCAGGGCAAGTCGTCTGCCGGAAAGAACTCGAGCTCTGGCTTGGGCATGGTGAACCTCCTTCATTCGCCGTGTTTCTATGCGCCGACGGCTATCCTATCATACGACGTGTGGGGTCCGGCACGAGGAAAACATTCGTCATCGCCGTCTTCTGCCTGGCGCAATCCCTGGCCCAGATCGGCGCCATGGCCTTTGCGGCGCTGCTGCCGGCTTTCTTCGCGGAATGGTCCCTCAGCCACGCGGAGGCGGGCTGGCTTTCCGGCATCATGTTCGGCGCTTACGCGGCGGCGGTGCCGGTCCTGTTGCCGATGACGGACCGCACCGATGCGCGCAAGGTCTACATGTGCGCGGTGTCCGCAACCATGCTGTCCCATCTCGGCATGGCCTTCCTGGCGGACGGCTTCTGGACCGCCCTCGTCTTCCGCGCGTTGAACGGCGTCGGCTGGGCCGGCACCTACATGGTGGGGCTCAAGGCGTTGTCCGACCAGGTGGAGGGGCCGGCGCAATCGCGGGCCGTGGCCGTTCATGGCGCCAGCACCGGGATCAGCAGCTCGTTCTCCTTCGTCATTGCCGGCGCGGTGACGTCGCAGTTCGGCTGGCAGGCCGCGTTCATGGTCGGAGCCTGCGGGGCTTTCGGCGCACTGCTCGTGGCCCTGACGCTGTTCCCGGCAGGTCCGCGCCGGGAGAGACGGGCTGCGTCGGTGCGGCTCGTGGACTTCAAGCCGGTGCTGCGCAACGCCTCGGTCATGGCCTACGCGCTGGGCTACTGCGTGCACACCTGGGAGATGTTCGTCGTCCGCTCCTGGGTCGTGACTTTCCTGACTTTCGCGGCGGCGCAAGGCGGGGGTGCGCCGAATTTCCTGGTTCCGACGATGGTGGCGACCCTGGCGGGCCTGCTCGGCACGGTTTCCAGCGTTCTCGGCAACGAGATGGCGCGGCGCATGGGGCGCAAGCGCTGGATCCTGCTGGTCTTCACGGTATCCATGGCGCTGGCGCTGGTGGTCGGGTTCACGGCGGGGATGGGATACGGCGCGGCCGCTACCGTCTGCCTCCTCTACAACGCGGTGATCTACGCGGATTCTTCGTCCCTCACCGCCGGCACGGTGGGCAACGCCGACCCGGAGAGGCGCGGCGCCGCGCTGGCCGTGCACGCCATGCTGGGCTACGGCGGCGGCTTTGTCGGACCGTTGGCGATGGGCCTGATCCTGCACGTTCTCGGGGGCGAGAGCGTGCTCAACTGGGGCATCGGCTTCGGCCACATCGCCATCGTGCTGCTGGTGGGCCCCTTGGCCATCCGCATTCTCAAACCGCGTGACCTGCCGGGTGACCGGCCCCGCACCGACTAGGAGTCTGTCTCGATCAGGAATATCGGCGCAAGGAACTGGCGAGACCCATGAGGGAAAGACTGTAGATGAGCCACTTCGACGGATCGAAATTATACCACTCGGGGCCGTTCCGATAATCGCTTTGATACCGGTGGTGATAATTGTGGTAGCCCTCTCCGAAGGTGACGAGCGAGACCCACCAACTGTCACGACTGGAGTCGGCTGCTCCGTGAGGTTGGGAACCCCACAGGTGGCAAATGGAATTGATGCAAAACGTGGAATTCAAGACAAAGAAGGTCCGCCCGACTCCGGCGAGCAGGAAACATCCCAGCCCCCCGAACCAGCCGTCGTACAGAAAGCCCACCACGAAGGGAAGCGCCAGGCCGGAGAGGACGATGGGGATGTAGTAACGGTGTTGCCACATCACGACCGCGTCCTGCTTCAGCTTGCGGGCAAACCTGTCGTCTTTGTGGGGGTCCTCCCAGAACAGCCAACCACAGTGACTATGCCAGAATCCTCGCTTGGCATTGTAGGGATCTTCCTCCTGGTCGCACCGGGCATGATGGCGGATATGATCGGCCGTCCATCTGAGGCCCGAGTTCTGCAGGGCCCATCCTCCCGCGATCAAGAGCATGCCTTTCACCCAATTGGTGCAGGCGAAACTTCGATGAGCCAGCAAGCGGTGGTACCCCACGGTGATGCCCAGTCCCGTGATGGCATAGAGCATCACGAACATGGCCCAATCGACCCAGGAATAACCATAAAAATACGCGTAGGCCGGCAACCCGACGACTGCGCCGGCCACGACGCTGGAGAACAACGTAATGTTCAAATGATTCGGGGTCCGCAAACGATAGCCTCCTCTTCCTTTCTCTCCTGCTCAAGCTACCACAAGTCCCCGCAGGGTTCACGTCAACTCACGGTCCATGGCGCCTTTTTTTCCTCTACCCGTCGTCCACGATGCTGCCGCGCTCGATGACGAAGGTACGGTCGAGGAGTCTGGCGATGTGGACGTCGTTGGACTCGGCCACCAGCACGGAGGCGCCCTCCTTCTTGAGGTCGTCGAGGATTTCCACCATGCGCTGGGCGAAGATCGGGGCGATGCCTTCGCCGGGCTCGTCCAGCAGCAACAGCCGGGTGCCGCACATGAGGGCGCGAGCGAAGGCGACGAATTTCTGCTGGCCGCCGGAAAGGCTGGTGGCGCCGCGGCCGCGGAACTCCTCGACCTCGGGCATGAGGCCGTAGATCCACCGGAGGCGCTCCCGGGCGTTGTCCGCGCCGGTGGCCCAGACGGGCAGCAGGATGTTCTCCTCGGCGGTCAGCTCGGGCACCAGCCGGCGGTCCTCGGGCATGAAGCCGATGCCCAGGTGGGCGCGGCGGTGGGCCGGGGTCGCGGCCAGGTCGACGTCGCCGAGCCGTACCGTGCCTCCCTGGACCGAGAGGGCGCCCATGACCGCGCGCATGAAGGTGGTCTTGCCCGCGCCGTTGCGGCCGATGAGGCCGCACATGGATCCCGACGGGACGCTCAAGTGGACCCCGCGCAGGATCGGAGTGGCGCCGATGCTCACGTCGAGGCCGCTGACGGCGAGGGTCTCCTCCCCGGACGGGGAACGCCCTAGTGCCGCCGCCCGTGCTTCCGCGCCCGCGTCATGACCCCGGCCCAGCACGTATTCCCGCACGCCTTCGTCCCGCATCGCCTGTGCGGTGGGGGCGTCGCAGATGATCTCGCCCTGGTAGAATGCGAGCACGCGGTCCACGTAGCGTTCGACGATTTCCATGTCGTGCTCGATGAACAGGACCGTGGTGCGCTCCTCCTTCAAGGCCTGCATCAGGATGTCCATGATGGCGAACTTCTCCTCCGCGCTGATGCCGCTGGTGGGCTCGTCGAGCATGAGCAGCGTGGGCTTGCGCACCGTGGCCATGGCGATGTCCAGGAGCTTGCGGACGCCCTGGGGCAGCGCGGAACCGATGACGTCACGGTAGTCCGCGATCTGGTAGCGCGCCAAGTGGGCCTCCACCCGGGCCGCCCGCTCCTCCTCCATGAGCGGCGCCAGCAGGCCCGCGCCATCCTCCTCGGCGACGCCGAAGGCCATCATCAGGTTGTCGAAGACCGTCTCCGAGAGGAAGACCTGGGGCACCTGGAAGGAGCGGCAAAGGCCCAGGCGCGTGATGGCCCGCACCGAGAGGCCGAGAATGCTGCGGCCCATGAATTCCACCGTGCCGCCTCCGGGCGGGAGATGGCCGGTGACCAGGTTGACGAACGTGGTCTTGCCCGCGCCGTTGGCGCCGATGACGCCGATGGTCTCCCCTTCTTCCACCACGACGTTGATGTCGTGGGCGGCCACCACGGCGCCAAAGGACTTCTCGAGATCGTGGACTTCCAGGACGGCGGACACGGCCGCTATGCCTCTTCCTTCCCGGCCGGGAGCGCCGTGCCCGGCCCCGCCCTGCTCCGCCGCCGTTCCACCAGCGACCACAGCCCGTTGGGCAGGAACATGATGATGGCGAGCAGCGTTCCGCCCATGATCAACTGCCAGATTCCCGGGAACTGGTCGAACGCATAGGTGCGGATCAGTTCGTACATCAACGCGCCGATGAAGGGCGCGACGACGTTGCCGGTGCCGCTCAGGATGGCGATGAAGACGAAGTCCCCGGACACCGGCCAGTACACCATGGAGTCCGGGTCCACGTGGCCGATGGTGAGAGCGGCGACGGCGCCGCCGAACCCGCCAAGCAGTCCGGAGATCACGTATTTTGCATGGACCGCGCGCTCCGCGGAGTAGCCCAGGTAACCCAGCCGGATCTCGTTCTCCCGCACCGCGGTGGTCATGTTGCCCAGGGTGGAACGCAGGTACAGGTGCACGAGCACCGCCACCCCCCAGGTCAGGATGGCCGCGAAAACGAACAGCGCGGTCTTGTTCTCCGCCCCCAGGGGCGCGTACCAGAGATACGTCGTCGCCTCCAGGCTGATGCCGTCGGTGGACCCCAACTCCTCGAGCTTGGCCAGGACGCCGTAGAGGATCATGGAAAACGCCATGTTCAGGAGCGCGAAGAAGATCCCCCGGTACTGCCGCAGCAGGAACCCCAGGCCGTACGCCAGAAGGCCCGCGGTCACCACCCCGCAGGCGATGGTGAGGAAGGCGTCGGTGATGCCCAGGTACCGGCTCATGAGCCCCACGGTGTAGGCGCCGAAGCCGAAGTAGAGCGCGTGGCCGAAGGAGATCAACCCGCAGCGCCACAGCACCAGCAGCCCCAGCGCCACGGAACCCCGGGCCAGGGAAAGCGTCAGGATGTTGCGGAACCAGTCGGGCACCACGAAGTTGAGCACCAGCAGCGCGACGAGGCCGAGGGTGAAGCCCCAGAGGGTCTTGTCCTGGCGCCAGGTCATATGGTCCTCGGCTTGGCCGGCGCGAACAGTCCCTGCGGCCGGACGATGAGCACCGCGGCCATGATCATGTAGATGACGAACAGCTCCAGGGCCGGCTCCTGGTGCACCGCGAAGGCCCGCGCCACGCCCACGATCACCGAGCCGATGAGGGCGCCGGGAATGCTGCCCATGCCGCCGATGACCACCACGGCGAAAGCCAAGACGATCACCTCTACCCCGATGCCGGGCTGCACCGAGATCGCCGGCGCCTGGTAGGCGCCGCCCAGGGCCCCCAGGAACGAGCCCAGCATGAAGGTCAACAGAAATATCCGGTTGACGTTGATCCCCATGGCCTGCGCCAGCTCGCGGTCATAGATCACCGCCAGGAGAAGCTTGCCGAACTGGGTCCGGTTGAGCCCGTACCAGAGCACCGCGGCCACCACGGCCGACAGCAGCACCATGGACAGGCTGTAGTTGTCGAAGGGAAGCCCGGCGATCTCCGTCGAGCCCAGCAGCCCGAGAGGCTCCGGGGCGAGATAGGGGTCGGTGCCCCAGATCAGCAGCAGCACGTCCTCGAGCACCAGGAACGCCGCGAAAGTCGCCAGCACGATGATGTGCTCGTCCTCGTGATAGAGATGGCGTAGCAGGCCGCGCTCGATGATGAGGCCGAAGACCACCCCGAGGAAGGCCGCCGCCAACAGCATGACCGCGAAGGCGCCGAACTGGGGCCAATCCACCTGGAAATAGAGGATCAGCAGCGTGGCCGCGAGGTAGGCGCCGAACGCGTAGAGCGCTCCGTGGGTGACATTGAGGAGTTTCTGGACGCCGCAGATGACGGTCAGGCCCACCGCCACCATGAACAGGTACGAACCGTAGACGAGTCCGTCGACGAGGATGATGAGTAGAAGCTCGGGATCCAACGGTCCCCCCGTGCGCGGGAAAGGATAAAGACAGACCCGGGCGCCGGCACTTCGGCGCCCGGGTCACGAAGACACTAGAACGGAGCGCCGCTCAGTCGCACTTGGCGCCCTTCATGCCGCCCTTGACCCAGTCCGCCGCATGGACCCCCTCCGGCGGGTTCACGCACTCGGCCTTGAACTCCACCACGTCCCTGACCACGATCTCGCCCTTGGTATCGTCCCACTCGGCATAGCCCCAGCGGTCCGAGGTGACCGCCTGATGGCCCTTGCCGATGGCCATCTTGACCTTGGCGGCGAGGATGTCGAAGGTGGCGTGCTCCAGCGCCTTGATGACCTGGTCCATGGACGGGAACTTGCCGCCGTTGGCCTTCATGGCCGTGTCATAGGCGTACTTGGCCGCCAGGATGCTGTCGGCGTAGTGATAGGCCGGTGACGAAGGCGGCTGCTTGTGCGCCTTGCGGAATTCGCTCCGGAACCACTTGTTGAGCGGGGTGTCGATACCCTCGGCGTACAATCCATAGGGACCGCGCGCGAGCTGTCCCTTCGGGAACTTCTTGCCGAGCCGGTTGGCCGTTATCTCGCCCACCGGGAGGACGAACTTCTTGCGCTTGAACAGTCCCCTGGCCTTGCCCTGGGCGATGAAGGCCTCGAGGTCGCCGCCCCAGAAGCTCGAGTGCACCAGCTTCTGCTTGGCCCTGAGCAGCACCGAGATCTCGGTGCCGTATTGGCCGGAGAACAGCTTGGGGAACTGCTGCTTCTTGGCGGGCTTGAACTCCGGCGCGAGGGTCTGCATGGCCAGGTTGAAGTCGCGCCAGGCATCCTGGCCCCAAGCGTAGTTCTGGTTGATGCCGATGTAGCCGTCCTTGACGTCGCCCCGGAGCTTCCTGACGACGTAGTGCGCGGCGCCCACGTTGCCGCCGGTGCTGTGGTTGATGATGCGGAAGAGGTACTTCGGCTCCTTCACCAGCTCCTCGAAGATGCGCGGCGTGCCGCATACCGACAGCAGGGTCAGGACCCGGAGCTCCTCGGCCACACGGGCGATGGCGGCGCAGCTCCCGGAGGAGATGTAACCGGCCACGACGTCTACGCCCTCCTTCTGCACCTTGTTGCGCAACTCCGTGACCTGCTTGGTGCCGCCGCCGGTTTCGTCGTACACCACGAGGTCCACCTTGCGGCCCGCCATCCCGACACTGTTGTAGGGCGCCGGCAGGGTGCCTTCGTTGATGGCGCGGACCACCAGCTCCACGCCGTTCTTGGCCGGAACGCCGTAGGTCGGCGCACCGCCGCCTGTAAGGAACGTCGGAACCGCCACCTTGACGGTCTGGGCCGAGGCGGCGCCGACGCCAAGCAGCACGGTGCCGACGACGACCAAGGCCATGAACCTGGTACGAGCTACGAAACTCATGATAGCCTCCCACGTTTGATCGCGACGGCGCACGCGGCCGCCGCGAAGGGCACCCAACAATAACAACTGAACCGCCGATAGTATAGCCGTATCACGTTACAATCGCACCCTGATGGAGGAAAATCCGACATGGCAAAGAACATGACACAACGAGGCAAGGTCGACCTGGAGGGGCTGCGGAGTGACGAGGTCCGGGCGATGAAGGACCTTCAGCCGCCCGCCGACATGCCCTTCCGCATCGGCAACATGGGGCACGCGGTGCTGGTGGTCCGGGACATCGACGCATCGCTCCGGTTCTACACCCAAGTGCTCGGCTTCAGGGTCTCCGACGTCTATCCCGAAAGCATGGTCCCGGGCCGGATGGTCTTCATGCGTTTCAACCAGGACCATCACGGCCTCGGCCTCGTCGGCCAGGGCAGCGAGGTTTCCGCGGGCCACGAACTGCATCACCTGGCGTTCGAGGTCCCCACCCTCGACGACGTCTTCCGCGCCCGGGACCATCTCGAGAAGCACAACGTGCCCATCGACTTTCACGGCCGCAGGCGGGCGGGCTGCCAGGTATCGGTGGAGTTTTGCGACCCGGACGGCCACAGCCTGGAGATCTTCTGGGGGCTGGACAAGGTGGAATGGGACGGCGAGGCGCGCCCGCCGGAGGAGTGGGCGCCGAGACCTTCGCTCGAAGAGGCCCTCGACGAAGCGCCGCCGGGACAGGACACCACCCTCGCGGATCCCGGCTTGCGGCGAAATGGTTGAGGCCTGCCACCGGCCCGAAACCTGAAGGTCCGAACGAACCGGGCACGGGCGGGTTTGAAACGCTCTCAACTATGCCACGACTGGCTGAGGTGTGAGCGCCTCCAGAACGGGACACTCCGGGACATTCTCGCCGGAGCATTTCGTGACGGTTTCACTCAGCACCCGTTCGATTCGCTCGAGATCCGCGATCCTGGCTCGTACATCGGCAAGATGTCGCTCGGTGCGCTCCTTCACTTCGGCACAAGTCTGATGGCCGCTGTCCACGAGACCGAGTAGCCCTCGGATCTCCTCGATGGAGAAGCCGAGTTGGCGGGCCCTCAGAATAAAGCGTAGTCGGGAGACGTGCGTCTCGTCGTATACCCGGTAGCCGGCGGCTGTCCTCGGCGGGTCCGGCATCATTCCAATGTTCTCGTAGTAGCGGATCGTCTCGATATTGCAGCCGGTACGGCGCCCAAGTACCGCTCGCCGCAAGCCGGTCCTTGAAGAGTGTTCGTTCGCCATGAAGAAGCTCCTTGACTCCGTAGCTACTACAGAGTGTAAGCGTGGTCCATGATGGAAACAAGGATGGATCCGGATGAGCTTGCCGGGATCGGTGCCCTGGCCGCGACGACGCTCTTACCTGCTGCCGCGCAGTCATCCGGTAGCGCCAAGGTCAAGGCGGTTGAAACGCCAGGTCGGCTGCGGTGAAGGACGCAACCGTTCTCAAGACCGGCATCGTCGGCACCGTCATTGCCGGCATCTGCTGCGCCACACCCGTACTCGTGGTGGTACTGGGGGTACTGGGACTCTCCGCGTGGATTGCCTGGCTCGACTATGTGCTGTTGCCTGTGCTCGTGGGTTTTCTCGGCCTGACGGCCTATGGTCTGTGGCGGAGAAAGAAACGGCTGAGCGGGCGTGCGATGGAAGACTCGACGCACGGGGAACGGATCTGACATGGGGGATTGCTGCCCTCCCGCCGCAGTGAACGGGAGTTCCTGTGACTTGGCGGTGATCGGCGCCGGCTCAGCCGGATTCTCGGCCGCGATCACGGCAGCCGAGCAGGGCGCTCGCGTTGTCCTCGTTGGTCACGGGATCATCGGCGGCACCTGCGTGAATGTTGGCTGCGTGCCTTCCAAGACCATGATCCGCGCCGCCGAAGCGCTCCATGCCGCGCGCGCGGCCGGGAGATTTCCCGGCATCGCCGGCGAGGCGCGGGTGACGGATTGGCGGCGTCTCATCGCCGCCAAGGACGAGCTCGTCTCCACGTTGAGGCGGCAGAAGTATGCGGACCTGCTGCCCGAGTACGAGGGTGTGGCCTATGTTCAGGGCCCGGCGCGCTTGAACGGCGCCGGCGTCTCGGTCGGCGATGCCTGGATTGCAGCCGGCAAGATCATCGTCGCCACCGGCGGCCGGCCGTCCCTGCCGACGATTCCGGGCATCGACCAAACCCGCCACCTCACCAGCGACAGCTTGATGGACTTGGAGGCACCGCC
Source organism: uncultured Syntrophobacterales bacterium (assembly GCA_964630405.1). GTDB lineage: Bacteria > Desulfobacterota > Binatia > UBA9968 > JAJDTQ01 > JAJDTQ01. The sequence continues at coordinate 20,900 of CAZVUC010000082.1, forward strand.
GCGGAGCCTGATCGTCCTCGGCGGCGGCTATATCGGGGCCGAGCTTGCCCAGATGATGGCCCGCTTGGGAGTCCGAGTCACCCTGGCTTGCCGCTCGCGGCTATTGCCTCGGACGGAACCGGAAATCTCCGATGCACTGACGGCCGTCTTCCGTGCCGAGGGCATCGACCTCCGGTGCGGCGTCACCTACGAGAGCTGCCGGGAGGACAAGTCCGGTGTGACCCTCCGTGTCAACGAAGGCGGTGAAGTCCGGGAACTGAAGGCCGAGCGGCTTCTCGTGGCGACGGGACGGACACCCAACACGGAAGCTCTCGGGCTGGACGAAGCCGGGATCACGCTGAACGCGCGCGGTGCGATCGTCGTCGATGCCTGTATGCGGACCTCCAAAGCCGGCGTATACGCCGCCGGCGATGTCACCGATCGCGATCAGTTCGTCTACATGGCCGCCTACGGCGGCAGAGTCGCCGTGCACAATGCGCTCAACGGTGACAGCCTGATGTACGACAATGGCGCCATGCCGTGGGTGGTGTTCACCGATCCCCAGGCCGCGAGTGCGGGCTTGAGCGAAGCAGAAGCGCAGGCCGCCGGGTATCAGGTCAAGACCGCTGTGCTGCCCCTCGACCAGGTGCCACGTGCTCTCGCCGCGCGCGACACGCGTGGGCTCGTCAAGCTCGTAGCGGACAAAGAGACGGACCGACTGCTGGGCGGTCAGATTCTGGCGCCTGAAGGTGCGGATAGTATCCAGGCCCTCGCGCTGGCGCTGAAGTGCGGTATGACCGCCAAGGCGCTAGGCGAGACGATCTTCCCCTACCTGACTACGGTGGAAGCACTGAAGCTCGCCGCGCAGACCTTCGACAAGGATGTGACCAAGCTCTCATGTTGCGCCGGGTAACTCCCCGGCGCGAATCTACGACAGAATGGAATCGCGGGGCGCTGAACACGCCTGGAGGCGCCGCTGCTCAAGCGCCGCTCGGGCCAACTGCCGAATGCACGACCACTAGGAGTCTGTCCGTGCCACAGAAAGCTAAGCGGACGGCTGGCGGGTCGCCACCATCACGCCCGCCTGCTCGTCGCCCGGGTTGACGATGAAGGCCTCGCCGCGCGAGAAGAAATCACGGACGAGGGCGACGAACCGTTCGGGCTGGTCCACCTCGATGTTGTGGCCCGCATCATAGACGTAGACCAGCTTGGCATGGGGGATTTCCCGCGCCAGGAGCTGGCCGCTCTCGGGCGGCATCATGCCGTCCTTGGTGCCCTGCAGCACCAGCGTCTGTTGCTCGATCCCGGGCAATCGGGCGACGAGTTCCTCATCGAGTCCTATGGACTTGTGGTAGTAGTCCGCCCATCCCCGGCTTTCGGCAAGCTCTTCCGGAGTCTTTTCCCCCGGGGGAATGCGTTCCGGGTGTGCGAACATCCGGCTTCGCATCTCCTCCGGAGTGCCCGCCGATTTCTGCGGGATGTGCGGCGGGCGGAAACCCGACGGGCATTGGAGCACGACGGAGCTTATCTTTTCGGGATTGCGCACGGTCACCCACGCCGACAGGAACCCGCCGAAAGACTGGCCTACCAGGTCGCACGGCGCGCCGATCACCGAGTCCGCGAACTCGCCCGCGAGGTCGGCGAGCGCCGGCATGGTGTCGAGGCCCTCGTGGGCCGGGGTCCGGTCGAATCCGGGGGCGACCATCATGTAAATCCGGTGATCGCGTGACAGCTCGTCCAGCGCGTAGGTGAAGCGGACGCCGCCCGCGCTGTGCATGTACAGCACGGGCGGCCCCTCGCCGGCGACGTGGTAGGTCACGGCGCCGGATGAGAGTTCGGCGGTGAGTTTCTGAAAGGGCCCGCCGGCGGGCCCCGACGTGTTGACCATGATTGCCTTTCGCGTTCGGCCGGTGCGACGTTCGGACTACTTCTCGCGCAACACCTCGCGGAACTTCTTCGACAGCCGCGCCTCGTTGTTCATCCGCCAGTCAAAAGGCACGTCGAGCACCTTCTTTCCCTGGATGTAGTTGTACATGTACCCGCTCTTCGAGCTCACGAGGGAATAGCCGCGGACTTCGTGAAGGGTCTTCTGGCCGGCGGGAGTCACCGCCCAGTAGCCCCACAGCCTGGCGATGTTCGGCGCCTTGGCGTCCTTGACAATGTAGGCGCCCCGGGCGGCGAGGATCACGGTGTCCACGTCCGGATGCTTCACCGGAGCGCCCTTGGCGATCTCGGCCCAGGCATCGGTGCCGAGGCCGATGGCGAATTCGCCGCCGATGATCCGTGACCGCACGTCGGGATAGCGGGCCAGCAACTTGACCTCCTGCTTCCGAAGCAGAGTCTCTAGGTACTTCTGTGCGTTCTCTTCGCCGAATGCGTAGCTGAAGAGCACCCAGGGCGCCGGCGAGCGCGGCATGGCGACCCGGCCCTTCCACTTCGGGTCGAGGATGTCGTCGTAGCTCTTCGGTTCGTCAGCGGCCTTTACCAGGTTGGTATTGATGGTCACCAGGTTGAGATAGCTGTCGTGGGTCTTGATGCCGTACTCACCCTCCATCAGGTTCTTCGGCACGCCGAATTCGCCCGCCCAGTCGAACTTGACGATGGCGTCGCCGGCGATCAGGGCGCGCGGGCTGGATGTCCAGAACAGATCAAGCCCCGTCGGCACGTTGTTCTTCAGTGCGCGGATGACTTCCACCCGCTTGCGCGTATGGCGGCCGCCTACCTGGTTGAGCTTGATGTTGGTGCCATAGAAGGAGTTGAACCCCTTGTTCATCATGGCGACCTGGCGGGGGTTCATGGTGGTGCCGAAGACGGTCGCTTCGCCCTCGGCCTGCGCCGGCTTGATGAGCTTCTTGACGGCTTCCGGCAGATCCGCGCTGGTGGCCGTTGCCGGTACCGCGAGCAACACGGCTGCCGTGGCGAGCAGCCCGACCAATGTCATGAGTATCCGTTTCATATCCATCGCTCCTTTTCTGGTTGCCCAGGGTATTTCCGGCCTTCCCGCCGGATCCGTTCAACTGCCATATTCGAGTCTTCGCTTGCGGGCCGTTCCCGACCGGGCCGCAAGGTCGCCTACCCAACCGGACAGCCGGCTCAGCAGACCATCGCGGCGGGCGACATCGTGGCCGCGGATCTCCTGCATCCCGGTCATGCGCCGGGCGAACAGCGCCAGGATGGCGAGAATGAATATCATGTAGAAGGCGACGGCCGCCGCGGCATTCTGCTCGCCGTTGGTCTGGAGGTTGAAGATGAGGGTGGCGACGACCTCGGAGTTACCGGTGTTCATCACCAGCGGCAGGGTCAAGTCGCGCGCCGCGAGCATTCCGACCATCAGGGCGGAGTAGAAGATTGCCGGGGCCATCAAGGGCAGGAAGATGCGCCGGAACGTCTCCAGCATCGAGACGCCCGACACGTAGGCCGCCTCGTCGAGCTCGAAATGGATCTGCAAGGAGGCCGCGTTCATGGTCCGGGTGCAGTAGGCGAGCATCCGGGTCCCCATGGCGATGGCCACGAGCCAGATGGTCCCGAACAACGGTATCCAGTGATACATCTCAATGCCGATGAATTGGAACGCAACGCCGGTCACGATGGTGGGCACCGCCGGGGCCAGGAACACGATATTGTCGGCCCACCGCGCCGTGCCGTTGCGGCTGCGCGTCACGACCCACGTGACGCTGGTGGCCAGCGACGCGGCCACCACGATCGCGCCCGCCATCAGGATCAGCGTATGCCGGAGCGGTTCGCCGATCCATGCCAGCGCGTCGCGGAAGCTGTCGAGGTTGACCGTATCCAGCGCTGCGATCGACGGCGGCTGGAAATAAGGCACCAGCGCCACCCAGACAATGGTGACCACCGGAATCCCGATACTGACCATCACCCACACGCCGACCAGGCAATAGGCCGCCCAGCGCCAGCGTCCGAGCGGCTGCGGCGCCGACGCCCGCACCTTGCCGCCCACCACCGCGTATTTCCGTGCCTGCTTCAGGAAGCGGGCGTAGAACAGGATGGCGACCCCGCAGATGACGAACAGGACGACGCCTGCCGCCCCGGCGAAGCCCAGGTTGGGCGGACCGTCGGTCTCTGCGATGGCGTCATAGATCCACAGGACGAGCACGTCGCCGGGCATGCCGATGATGGCGACGAAGTCGAACATTTCGACGCCGAGCACGAAGTAGAAGATGCACACCGCGACCATGCTGGGGCCCAGCAGCGGCAGCACGATGCGACCCACCGTATAGAACTTGGACACTCCGCTGACCCAGGCGGCCTCCTCCAGCGACGCATCGAGGTTCCTGAAGGCCGGCAGCATCATGAAGACGCCGCCGGGGACCAGCACGATGCCCTGCAGGAAGCAGATCCAGGATACCTGGTAGACGTCGAACAGGGCGCCGCCGCTGAACTTGGTCATCCCGAACAGCGCGTTGACGAGCCCGGAGGTCGGATTGAACAGCCACACGTACGACATGGCGGTAATGAAACCGGGGATCGCCAGCTTTGCGGTCAGCAGTGTGAACAGGCCGGTGCGGTAACGGAAGTCCGTGCGCGCCAGGAGCCAGGTGAACGGGAAGGCGAACACGAACATCCAGAACACGGTGCCCACCCCGAGCAGGGCGGTCCTGCCCGTGACGCCAACGATGTGCTTCTGGGTGAGCAGCTCGACATAGTTGGCGAACGTGTACTGTCCGTCGACATCCTGGTCGGCGAAGCTGGTGACTATGTTGCCGAAGACGGTGACGCAGACCAGCGCCAAGCCGGAGATTGCCAGCAGGTAGACCCAGCCGATACCCAGCAATCTAGTTCGCACGGGCGGCTTCCTCGCCGGCGAGCCCACCCTCAAGGCCCTCCATGTCCAGGCCGTCGGACGGCGCCACCACGACGGTCTCCGCCGGCGGAAAATGGAGGCGGATCGAATCGCCCCGGTTGATGGCCTCGCGGTGATGCCGCCTCACCCGGACCGGCTCGCCGCAGGACTCGACGGTGTGCACGTAACCCTCGCCGACGTAGCTGGACGCGGCCACCGTGCCGGTGACGAGATTGGCCGCGTCCTCCGGAATGTCGCCGCCGATCTCGATGTCTTCCGGGCGTATCCCCAGCATGCAGTCCGCACCGGCCGCGAAACCGTCGCGGCTGGTCAGTTGCGCGTCGAGCTGCCCGAAGGCCGTCTCCACGCGGGCCGTGCCCCCGTTGCCGCCCCGATAGACCGCCGGAAAAACGTTCATGTCGCCGATGAACCTGGCGACGAACTCATTTTCCGGACGATGGTACACGGTTTGCGGATCGCCGATCTGGACGATGCGGCCCTCCGACATCACGGCGATGCGGTCGCCGGTCTCGAGGGCTTCCGCCTGGTTGTGGGTGACGTGGATCGTCGTCAGGTTGAGGCGATGCATCAGGTCGCGCATCTGGGCGCGGAGCCGGACCTGGAGCTTGAAGTCCAGGTTGCTCAACGGCTCGTCCATCAACAGGATGCGGGGCTGCAAGGCCAGCGCCCGCGCCAGCGCCACCCGCTGCTGCTGGCCACCGCTCAACGTGATCACCGGGCGTTCCGCCAAGGCGTCGAGGCCGAGCATCTCGAGCACCTCTCCGACCCGCGCCTGCACCGCCTCTTTTGCCATCTTCAAGCGCCCGCGCCGGAGCGGAAAGGCGATGTTCTCGAACACGTCCATGTGGGGCCAGATGGCATAGGACTGGAACACCATGGCGATGGGGCGTTGATCGGGTGGGACGAAAACGCCGTTCCCGGCATCGAAGATAGGGTGCCCGTCGATCCGGATGTCGCCCGCGGTGGGCCGTTCCAGCCCGGCGATGGAACGCAGCATGGTGGTCTTGCCGCAACCCGACGGGCCCAGCAGGACGAAGAACTCCCCTGTGGCGATGTCCAGGTCGATGCCGCGCAGGGCGTGCACGACCCCGTCCCTCAACGGGAACTTGGCCTCGAGGCGCCTCGTCTGCAGGACGGCCATGGTTCGGTGTTCCAGGCGCCGGGTTACGAACGCGCCAGGACCCCCGCATCCTGTAACCGCTTGATGGTCGCTTCGGCCGTCGCCCGCGCGTCGCCGCCGGTGTCCTTGGACATGAAGGTCTGCTTCTCGAATTCCCGGCCGAAGAACTCGGACTTCACCTGCGCGGGGAAGTTCATGAAGACCTCGGTGCGCCGTTTCCGCTGCCGTTCGAGATCGACGGTCGAGACCAGCACGGATTCGCCGGCGCCGTCGATGCGTGCGTCGACATGGCCGAGATAGTTGACCACCGTGGAGCCGCCGCGCGTGGCCTGCGCGGCACTGTATCTGCCGCTCAGCGCGCCGGCGTTGGCGGACGCGAGATAGACCAGGTTCTCGTAGGCGCGCGACCGGCGCACCTGGTCCCGTGTCTCGGCCAGAGGGCCGTTGGTCTCGGTGGTGGGATGCAGCAGGAGTTCCGCGCCACGAAAGGTCAAGGCGCGCGACAACTCGAAGAAGTTCACGTCGTGCTCCACGATCGTCGCCAGCCGTCCGTACGGCGTGTCGAGCACCGGGAACAGGGAGTCCTCGCCGTACCGGCGGACGTATTCCGTGTAGACGTCCGCCGGACAGACACTGGGAATCAGCCCTTCCACGTTGTGTTCGTGGCACTTGCGGTAACGCAGCTCCACCGTGCCGGACGGACCCACGATGAAGCCCGCCGTGAACCAGACCTCGGGCCAGTCCGGGTCCCGCTCGAAGGCGGCGCCCGCCACGTAGACCTCGTGCTCCCGGGCGAACGCTCCGATCAGGTCGGTCTCGGGTCCGGGTATCTCGATGCACACCGTCTCCCAGTCATCGGCGGTGCGCTTGTGGTTGAACCCCTGGAGCCACGCCTCGGGGAACACCACGACGCGCGCCTCGTCCCGGACCACCGCCGCCTCGGCGACGTCCAGTCCGCGCCGGATGTTGCGGGCGATGACGTCGTCCTTGCGTGACGGGTCGTCGATGACCTCGATGGACGACTGGATGCAGGCGATCTGGAATTTTCTGGGCATGGTCAGGCCAGGGCGCGATTCTGTTGTTCCGTCGCGGCCGGCGGCTCGTATCCCTCCGGCGGCGCGTAGACCCCGTCCCGGAGATAGCGGGCGATCACCGCCTCCGTGCTCTGGCGCGCCTCGGACTTGTGCGCGATGGGCGCTTCGAGCCAGCGGTTGATCCCGGTGGCCTGGTGCCGGGTGTATTCCCGCGCATAGATCTCCGTGCGCGACTGCACCAGGATATTGTCGCGTATTTCCGCCCGCCGCTCCCTCAGCGCCTGCAGATCGACGGGGCCGATGGCCAGCGCTTCGCCCGGGTTGGGGGACGCACCGACCACCTTGCCGTTGAAATCGACGATTTCGGAGCCGCCGTGGGAACGGTGCAGGGGCGAGATCTCGCCGTCGCGCCGCTCCTGGAAGTTCAGGCCCGGCGAATCCGCGAACACGCTGCCCGACACCTGCGCGGCGTAGCCGCCGTGATTGGAGGAGATGACGTACATGCAGTTCTCGTAAGCGCGGGTGCGTCGGCTCATCTCCCACGGTTCCCGGTGCGGTCCATACGGTTCGCCAGTGCAGTGCAGCAGGATTTCCGCGCCATGCTGCGCGAAGGCGCGCGGCATCTCCGGGAAGTTGATGTCGTAGCAGTTGATCAGCGCAAGCCGCCCGATCTCGGTGTCCACCACCGGAAAGAGCGCGTCTTCCCCGCCCTCGTTCTTCACGTACAGGTCATAGCAGCCGGTGGGCGTCGAATAGGTGGTGTGGCCCTGGACGTCGGCTCCGTTGATCTTGCGGTAGCGCAGCACCAGGTCGCCGGACGGGCCGAACAGGTAGGCGGAATTGAACCAGCGATTGGGATAGGCGGGGTCGTATTCCATCGTGCCGCCGGCGACATAGGCGCGGTTGATGCGCGCGAAGTTGGCGAGGGGCTCCAGCTCCGGTCCCGGAATGCGGAGGGCGATACGCGTCCATTCCTCCACCGACCGCACGTGCTCCACGCCGGTCAGGGAGAACTCGGGCAGCACGTAGAGCTTCGCCTGGCCCCAGCGGCAGCTCACGTATTCCATCAGAGAGAGATAGCGGTTGACGTTCTCGCGGATGATGGCGTCGCGCCATTCCGGCTCACGGACGTGGCGGATAATCGTCTGGACCGCGACGGCGGTGTATTTTTCCATCATTTCCGGTCTCCTTGCGCTCCGCGGCGGTTGCCGGAGGGTACCATCCGCACGCTGTGCAGGCCCTATTGGACGGCCGCCCGATCTTCCTTGCCGAGTTCGCGCACCGCGGGAAACACCTCGTCACGGAGAAGGCTCATGGTCTGACGGACGCTCTCGTCGGGGACGTTACCGATTTTTACGCTGAGATTGGTCACGCCGTGGCCGAACTCCTGGTGGAGGCGCGTGATCTGTTCGATGGCCATGTCGGGCGTTCCGCACATGACCAGACCGCGTTCCATCCGCTCCTCGAGAGAAAGTTGATTGTGTGTCCGGAGCTTCGTCGTCTGGCGCTCGGCGTCCTGGTCATCCTTGAAGTAGCGCGTCTTCTGCACCACCAGCCGCTGTGCCGTGCGGATGCCGCCGCCAAGCACGTTGAAGAAGTAGTCATAGCCTCGGCGCAGCGTTCGAATCGCCTCGTCCTTGCTCGGGGCGACGCAACAGTTCATGGCCAGGATGATGTTGTGGGGCCGCGGTTCCCAGCCGAACTTTCGCGCATGTTCCCTGTAGACGTTGAGGGAGTGGTGTGCGGTTTCGTAGTCCTGGACGCGCAGGACGCCCATGGTCGCCCCGTGCTCGGCGGCGAGGCGCGCGGAGCCGTCGCTGCTTGCCGACATGACGATTTCCGGGTGCGGCTTCTGGGCCGGCTTGGGCCAGATCGAGACCGCCCGAAACTGGTAGTACTCGCCCTCCCAGCCGAACGGCTCCGGTTCGGTCCAGGCCTTCTTGATCAGCTCGATGGCCTCGTTCATGCGCCCGTAGGACTCACTGGGCGCAACGTTGTAGGCGACGTATTCATGAGGAATACCGCGCATGAAGCCGGCGACGAGGCGGCCGCCCGATATCATGTCCAGCATGGCGTATTCCTCGGCCACCCGGATCGGATTGACGATCGGCACGATGTTGCCGGACTGCAGGATCATTGACTTGCTCGTGCGCTCGGCGACGCAGGCGCCGATCAGGTTCGGGTTCGGCATCAGCCCGTAGGGGCTCATGTGGTGTTCGTTGTTGCCGATCCAGTCGAAGCCGCATTCCTCGGCAAACACCTTGGTGTCGATTCCGGCCCGGAAGATCCGCATGCCTTCCTCCGGGCTGAACTGCTTGTTGGCCACCGGCCAGTCCTGCCCCACCTTTTCGATTCCGGTATAGGGCATGTGATGCGTGTACGAGAATTTCATCACCACTTCTTTCAAGGGGCGCGGCGTTCCAATGAGATCGGAGAAAATACTGGAGTTCGCTTGGGCGCGCGGTTGTATCCTCCGCCAATGTCCCATGGTTGTCAACCGCGAGTTGCTTCGTGGGATATACGAGACAGACGGTGCAACGGGCGTCAAAGAGGCACTGCCCGTTAAGACTCTCTCGCGGGTTTCATTCCGGATTGGCCGATGTTATATTCCGAATTGGACGAGATCTGGATCCGATTGGGACGCTATTATGCCGAACCGGACGACCGGCCTTGGAAGGTATGTGCCGCGGCATGCGGAGACGCGGCTCCGCGACGCGCTGACTGACACGCGCATCGTCGCCATCGTCGGTCCACGCCAATCCGGCAAGACCACGCTCGCCCGTCGTATCGCCAGTGACGGGCGTCCCTTCATCACTCTGGATGACGACCAGTACAGACTGTTCGCCCAAGACGATCCCATCGGTTTCGTGCGAAGCAACCCGGCGGCGGTGATCGATGAAATCCAGCGCGCGCCCGGACTGATCCTCGCCATAAAGCAGGCGGTCGATGAAGACCCGCACCCCGGACGCTATTTGATCACCGGATCCGTGGATCTCTTCAGAGCCTCCATCTCCCCCGATTCCTTGGCGGGCCGCGTCGAGACCATCGAGTTGCTGCCCTTTTCCCAAGCCGAGATCGCCTGCACCGGGGCGCCCCGTTTCCTGGAACGGGCGTTTGCGGGCGATTTCCCGAATCTCGGAACCGCACCAATGGCGCGCGACTTGACCCAACGAGCTCTAGCGGGAGGCTTCCCTGAAGCGCTGTCCCGGACTGTTCCGGAGCGGCGCCGGACTTGGTTGAGATCGTATTCCCGCTCGCTCGCCGAACGCGACGTACCGGACATCGCGACCATCGGGAAATTGGGTGAACTGATTCGTCTCCTGGACCATGCGGCGGCATCCGCCGGCCGCTTGCTCAACCTATCCGCCCTCGGATCGCGTTTGGGGGTCGATGGCAAGACCGTCGATCGCTGGCTCGCCTTGTTCGAGCACATGTTCCTGGTCCGCCGCGTCGGCGCTTGGCACCGCAACGACGTAAAACGGCTCGTCAGGACACCCAAGCTCCAGTTTCTGGATTCCGGTCTGCTTGCCGTGCTCCAACGAATTGATGCGGCGGCCATCGGCAGGGACCGTCAGCGACTGGGACCCCTGCTCGAATGTTTCGTCTATTCCGAGCTCGTGAAGGCCGCCGCGTTGTCCGAAGAACCAACGACCATTGGCCACTACCGCGACAAGGACCGGGTCGAGGTGGATCTGGTCCTGGAGAGATCGCCGGGCGATATCGTCGGCATCGAGGTCAAGGCAGGTGCCACCGTGCACCCTGGCGATTTCAAGGGATTGGCCCGCCTGAAAGAGGCCGCGGGCCGGCAGTTTGCCTGCGGCATCATCCTGCACGACGGCGATCGGGTTCAACAGGTCGGCCCAAGGCTTCTTGCAATGCCGGTTAGTGCGCTGTGGGAGAGCTGAAACACGGTGGCCTCTTTGGAAACGACACGGCGCTCCAATGCCTGGATGCCGGGTCAAGCTTGCCCCGGGCTTGACCCGGGGCCCGGCATGAAAGGCTCGGGTGCTCGAACCAGGCAGGGTTGACGGAGCGCCGAGCGCCCGCTGTCACCTTGTAGGTGGAATCCTCTCCGCACCCCCCATGTACGGCCGCAGCGCCTCCGGGATGACCACGCTGCCGTCCTCCTGCTGCCCGTTCTCCAGGATGGCCACCAGGGTGCGGCCGACGGCCAAGCCGGAGCCGTTGAGGGTGTGCACGAGCTGGGGGCGCTGCTTGGGGGCCGGGCGGTAGCGGATGGCGGCGCGGCGGGCCTGGAAGTCGGTGCAGTTGGAGCAGGAGCTGATCTCCCGGTAGGCGCCCTGGCCCGGCAGCCAGACCTCGATGTCGTAGGTCTTGGCCGCGGAGAAGCCCAGGTCGGCGGTGCAGAGCTCCACCACGCGGTAGTGCAGCCCCAAGCGCTGGAGCACGGCCTCGGCGTCGCGGGTGAGCTTCTCCAGCTCCTCGAAGGAGCTTTCGGGCTCCACGATCTTCACCAGCTCCACCTTGTTGAACTGGTGCTGCCGGATCAGGCCGCGCATGTCCTTGCCGTAGGAGCCCGCCTCCCTGCGGAAGCAGGGGGTGTAGGCGCAGTAGTACCGGGGCAGGTCGGACGCGTCGAGGACCTCTTCCCGGTGGATGTTGGTAAGCGGCACCTCGGCGGTGGGGATGAGGAAGTAGTCGGGGTCCACGGTGTGGAACATGTCCGCTTCGAACTTGGGGAGCTGGCCGGTGCCGGTCATGGTGTCCCGGTTCACCAGGAACGGCGGCAGGATCTCCTCGTAACCGTGCTCCCGGGTCTGGAGGTCCAGCATGAACGCAATCAGCGCCCGCTCCAGCAGCGCGCCCTGTCCCCGGTAGAGGGTGAAGCGCGCGCCCGTGAGCTTGGCGCCCCGGGCGAAGTCGAGGATCTCCAGCGCCTCTCCGATCTCCCAGTGATTCTTCGGCGTGAAGCTGAAGGCGGGGGCATCGCCCCAGTGCCGCAGCACGGGGTTGTCTGCCTCGGACTCGCCCACGGGCACGCCCGCATCCGGAAGGTTCGGGATGTCGAGCATCGACTCGTTGAACCGGCGCTCGGTGTCGCTCAGCGGTTGGTCCAGCGCGTCGAGCTCGGCGCTGACCGTGCCGATCTCCTCCATCAGCTCCGCGGCGTCGCCGCCCGTTTTCTTGAGCCGGCCGATCTCGCCCGAGAGCTTGTTCTTCCGCTCCTTGAGCCGCTCCCAGCGCGCAAGGGTCTCCCGGCGTTCCCGGTCCGCGGCCAGCACCGCCCCCCAGTCGATGTCCGTGCCCCTCGCCGCCATGCGCGCCTGCAACTGCTCGGGTTCCTGGCGCAGCAACCTGACGTCAATCATCCCTCATCCCTTCCCAGAACATACCCGGCCCAAACCCGAACCGTCACCGCGGATCCCCTCAACGTCATCCCGGGCTTGACCCGGGATCCAGAGAAGAGCCTGAGCTGCCCGAAACCGGCGACGTGTTCCACGCGCCTCGTCCTACCACTCCGAAAAATCAAACGCATGTCGGACATGGCGAACCGCCGGCGGATTCGAGCCGAGCGAAATTCCGACGACGTCGAACTGGACGTCCCGGTCATGCAGCCGGTGCTTGTTGAGATAGTGAAGGGCGGCGCGCTTCAACCGGCGCTGCTTGACGGCGTTGACCGATTCCAGCGGCGCGCCGGACGTGTCCACCCTGCGGGTCTTCACCTCCACGAACACCACGGCCTGCTTGTTGACGGCGATCAAGTCGATTTCGCCCAGGGGACACCGGTAGTTGCGTTCGACCACGGCGTAACCCTGCCGCTTGAGGTAATGCTCGGCGAGATCTTCTCCGGCCTTGCCCAGGGACTTCCGGCCATCACCCATCCCTATTTCTGGCACCAAAGAGCGGCACCGGCAAGCCGTCCGGTGCGGACCCGTGGACGGCCGGCGCGCGCTGCTCCAGGGATTCCCGGACCGGCTTGAAGCTGCGGCGGTGGACCGGACAGGGGCCGTACCGGTTCAAGGCGTCCGAGTGGCGGCGGCTCCGGTAACCCTTGTGGCTGGCGAAACCGTACTCCGGGTACAGCGCGTCCAGCTCCACCATCATGCGATCCCGGGCCACCTTGGCGATGATGGATGCCGCCGCGATGGAGAAGCACAACCGGTCGCCGCCCTTGAGGGTGCGCTGCGCCGGGGCGGCTGCCCACCGGCCGCTGTCCCCCGCCAGGCTCGCGGTGGGGATGCCGTAAGGACCGTCCACCATGAGATAGTCCGGGGCGAGGCTCAAGCCCCGCACGGCGCGGGCCATGGCCAGCAGGCTCGCCCGGAGGATGTTGAGGTCGTCGATCTCGCGTGAATCGGCCACGCCCACGGCCCAGGAACCGGCCTGCTCCTTGATCCATTCCGCCAGGCGCTCGCGTTTCTTCGCGCTCAGGAGCTTCGAGTCCTTGATGTCGGCATTGAAAACGCCTGCTTCGAAGACCACCGCCGCGGCCACAACCGGTCCGGCCAGGGGTCCCCGCCCGGCTTCGTCCACGCCCGCGATGCGCCGAAAGCCCCGCGCAAGCGCGTCCGTTTCATAGGCTGTGCCGTCGGGTCCGCGGCGCTCCCGGACGAGCAAACGGCCGTTTCGGGATGGTTCGGAGGGGGTTCGTTTGCCGGGCATTCGAGGCGTATGATAGAAAATCGGCGTGAAAATCACCAGCGAAGAGGTCCGGCACGTGGCCATCCTCGCCCGTCTGGACCTCACTCCGGACGAGCAGGAACAACTCACCGGCCAGCTCGACCGCATCCTCGACTACATGGACAAGCTCAACGAGCTCGACACCGAAAACGTCGAGCCGATGTCCCACGCGGTGAACGTGGTCAACGTCCTGCGCCCGGACCGGGCCGTCAACCAGCCCCGGACCGAGGCCTTGCTGAGCAATGCTCCCGCCCGCGACGACGACTTCCTCAGCGTCCCGAAGATCATTGAATGACGGCTCACGACCTTACCCTTCACGAGCTGCACGGCCGGCTGCGAGCCCGTGAGTTGAGCGCGGTCGAGCTGGCGGAAGCGCTGTTCGACCGCATCGAAGCTACCGACGGAGCCGTCGGCGCCTACCTCGCGGTGTGCCGCGAGCAGGCCATGGAAGACGCGCGACGGGCGGACGCGCGACTCGCCGCGGGCGATGCGTCCTCGAAGCTCCTGGGCATCCCGGTGGCGCTCAAGGACGTGCTCCTGACCGAGGGCGTGCCCACCACCTGCGCGTCGAAGATCCTGCAGGGCTTCACCCCGCCCTATGACGGCACCGCGGTGCGGCGCCTCCGGGAGGCCGGGGCCGTGCTGCTGGGCAAGACCAACATGGACGAGTTCGCCATGGGCTCGGCCAACGTCACCAGCGCCGACGGCCCGGTGATCAACCCCTGGCGCCGGCGAGGCGAGGACAAGCCGCTGGTGCCGGGCGGAAGCTCCGGCGGCTCGGCGGCGGCGGTGGCCGCGGGGCTCTGCCTCGGCGCCACGGGGACCGATACCGGCGGCTCGATCCGCCAGCCGGGGGCCTTCTGCGGCATCGTCGGCATGAAGCCGACGTATGGCCGCTGCTCGCGCTGGGGCATGATCGCCTTCGCGTCCTCGCTCGACCAGGCGGGGCCGCTCACGCGGACGGTCGAGGATGCGGCGCTCATGCTGCAGGCGATGGCGGGCCACGACCCCAGGGACTCGACCTCCATCAACCGCCCGGTCCCCGACTACGCGGCGAGCCTCACCGGCGACGTGCGCGACCTCACCATCGGCGTGCCGGCGGAATACCGGATGGACGGCATGCCGGCGGAGATCGAGGCGCTCTGGGAAGGGGGCGTGCAGTGGTTCCGCGATGCCGGCGCCAATGTGGTCGACATCTCGCTCCCGCTCACCAAGTACGCGCTGCCCACCTACTATATCGTGGCGCCGGCGGAGGCCTCCTCCAACCTCGCGCGCTATGACGGCGTCCGCTACGGGCTTCGCGTCGAGGGCGACGACCCCACCGAGATGTACGCCAGGACGCGGGCGGCGGGCTTCGGGCGCGAGGTCAGGCGGCGCATTCTCATCGGCACCTACGTACTTTCCGCCGGCTACTACGACGCCTACTACCTGAAGGCGCAAAAGGTGCGGACCCTGATCGCGCGCGATTTCGAGGCCGCGTTCGAGA
>CAZVUC010000083.1:0-6884 GCA_964630405.1 uncultured Syntrophobacterales bacterium
TGGCGCTGGCCGACTGCCTCAGCACCGGCTGGCCCCAGGCGACGTTGGCGAGCAGGAGGCCCACCACAGCCAAGGCCGCCGACCGCATCGTTTGTCTGATCATTTGAATCTCCGTTCTGGTTGAGTCTTGTTGTCGGAACCAACGCGGGCCCAAGCCCAATGGCCGACGGCCCCAATTCCCAAGGCCGGGCGAATGGTACAGCCCTTCCACGGAACGTTGCAAGGCCATTGTAGCCATCATTAGCCGCGCATCAACAAGAAATTGCCAAATAAAGCGAATTTTATTGAGAAATCGGGAAATATGGCTTGCTCAAGGCACAAAACCCGCGAAATTGCACAGTCAATCATCCGTAAAACGGCTGTGAAGCGCCAAACCTGCCTTGAATTGCTCCGTCAGCGAGCGTTGACCGCCCTATCCGCCAGTCACTTGCGAAGGGCGGGAACGGGGCGATGCGTATTGGGCGCGCGCCTTGGACGAAGCGGAAGCAAGGCGCAGGCTGGATCAATTCGTTACGGGAGAGGTGGATAGCCAACCGGACGACGGCGTGGTTGTTGTGGAACGGCGCGCAGCGCCGCCGGAGCCCGGAAACGCCGCCAAGCCCGCCCGCAAGGCAGACCGCAGCCGGCTCAGCCCTCTGGGCGGCGCTGCCGCTCCAGCTCGCGAATGCGGGCTTCGGCGGCCTCAAGGGCGCGGTCCAGATCCTCAAGGGGGCGGCGCTGTTCCTCTAGGGCTTGGTGCTGCTCCATAGGGGTCAGCAGGTAATTGGCGCGCTTGGGGTCGAAGAAGCGCAGGCGGTCGCCCTCCAGGCGGAGGTCCAGGCCCAGCACCTCGGAGAAGCGGCACAGGCCGCCGTCGCGACGCTCAAGCTCAAGTTCACGATACCGTCCGCCTTCCAGCGCACGGCCCTTTAGGATCGGGTCCAGGTAGTCACCCGTCGGGTCGAACTGCCAGTACTCGGTCACGCCCAGCCGCTCGTAGATGCTCTTCTTCTTCCCCTCGTCCTCCTTCCTGGTGCTCTTCGAGGTCACCTCCAGGATGAAGTCCGGCGCCTTGCCCTCGACCCACACCATCCACACATCGCGATCGGTCTCCTTGGGCACCCCGTAGGCCACGAAGACATCCGGCGACACCACCGCCTTGGGGTTGCCCTCCTCGTAGTACAGGAAGTTGTTGCCCCCCACGCAGGCGTCGGCGCGGTCGATGTGATGGAGGTCCAGGACCATCCTCGCGTCCGTCGCCACCTTCCCGTGCTTGATCGTCTCAGACATCGGCTGATCGTCCTCGACGGGGTAATGCACACGGGTCGTCGGGGGGCGGCGACGTGGCGGCGCGGCGGCCAATGGTCGGGGTCGGCTGGAAACGGGTTCGGCTTGCGGCATGGCGGGCTCCTTGGCGGGGCCGTTGCTCGACGCCGACGACTTTAGCACAGCGCCGCTTGGTGTGGCGAGAACGCGTTCGGCATTGGCGGAGCATTGGCCCGTTCCGTTGGTTTCGGGACGGGTGATGTTGGCCAGGGAACCACGAAAAATCTGTAGGCCGGGAGCGCCGCGCTTTGTGCGAGATTGCCCATTCTCGGCCAACGGGACTACGGCCAATTCAGACATCTCGCACAACGGCTGACACAATTGCGCCCGCGGTCGGTCGAAGCGCGGCGGATGCCTGCCGACGGCCCAATCGAGGGCGGGATGGGTCAATCCGCCTGGTCCAGGAGCTTGGACACCTGCGCCGCCGTCTCCGGGTCGAGCGCCTGCGCCAGCCTCCGCAGGCGCTCCCGCTCCTGCGAACGGCCCTGCTCCATGCCTTGGGCAATGCCTTCCGTCCGGCCCTGGGCGACGCCCCGCTCCATCACCCGCGCCTCCCACTTCTCGAAGTTCGCCTCAAGCAAACTGGTCATCTCCGATTCTCCTTGCTCGTCGTCAATCTCGGGCAGCGGCATGTCGCCGCCGCCCGGCATCCTGGCCCGCACCAGCGCCAGCGCCCAAGCGCGAAGCGAGCGGCGGTACTCTTCGTCGCCGGGACCCGGAAACGCCGCCAAGCCCGCCCGCAAGGCAGACCGCAGCCGGCTCAGCCCTCGGGGCGGCGCTGCCGCTCCAGCTCGCGAATGCGGGCCTCGGCGGCCTCAAGGGCGCGGTCCAGATCCTCAAGGGGGCGGCGCTGTTCCTCTAGGGCTTGGTGCTGCTCCATAGGGGTCAGCAGGTAACTGGCGCGCTTGGGGTCGAAGAAGCGCAGGCGCCCGTCCTCCAGGCGGAGGTCCAGGCCCAGCACCTCGGAGAAGCGGCACAGGCCGCCGTCCCGACGCTCAAGCTCAAGCTCACGATACCGTCCGTCCTCCAGCGTGCGGCCCTTGAGGATCGGGTCCAGGTAATCCCCGGTCGGGTCGAACTGCCAGTACTCGGTCACGCCCAGCCGCTCGTAAAGACGCCGCTTGGCGCCCTCGTCCTCGCGCCAGGTGCTCTTCGAGGTCACCTCCAGCACCCAGTCCGGCGTCACGCCCTCCTCCCAGATCTTGAAAACCCGGCGATCCGTGCGCTGCGGCACCCCGTAGGCCACGAAAAGGTCGGGCGTGACCACCTTCTTGGGGTTGCCCTCCTCGTAGTACACAAAGTTGTTGCAGCCCACGCAGGCGTCCTCCGAGCGGGCGGCGTGAAGCGCCACCAGGATCGTGCGTACATCGATCGCCGCGTCGACGTGCAGGAAGGTCTCGCCCATCGGCTTACCGTCCGACTCGGGATAGTGGACGCGGGCCTGCGCGACCTGACGGTCGTGTTGGGGTTTCGCTAGGGCGAAACCCCGTGCGTCCCCGGGGCGCTCCGGCAGGGGTTCGGCTTGCGGCATGGCGGGCTCCTTGGCGGGGCCGTTGCTTGACGCCGCCGACTTTAGCACAGCGGCCCTTGGCACGGCGGGGGCGCGTTCGACTTTGGCGGAGCATTGGCCCGTTCCGTTGGTTTCGGGACGGGTGATGTTGGCTAGGGAACCACGAAAAATCTGTAGGCCGGGAGCGCCGCGTTTTGTGCGAGATTGCCCATTCTCGGCCAACGGGACTACGGCCAATTCAGACATCTCGCACAACGGCTGACACGACTTGGCCGGGAGGGGGGACGGCGCTGCGCGCCGTGCGAGGGCGGTTGGAACGCCCTTGCTCCAAGCGGGCTCAGTCGAGGGTGAAGCGGTCGTGCAGTTCCAAGCCGGCCTTGAGGCGCTCGGTCAGGCGGGAGCCTTCGGCGTGGTCGCGGACCACGTAGGGCGTCACCATCACCATCAGCTCGGTGCGGTCGCCGTTGAAGGTGTCTGACCGGAACAGGCGCCCTAGAACCGGCACCCGGCTTAGGCCCGGCACGCCGATCGTGCCGGTGCTGCGGTTCTCCGAGATCAGGCCGCCCATCAGCAGCGAGCCGCCGTCCTTGAGGCTCAGGCTGGTGCTCAGGGTGCGGCTCAGTATGGTGGGGGAGCCGCCGAGGCTGGTGGCGGCAGTGGGGCGCGCTTCGCTCAACTCCTGGCTGATTTCGATGTCCACCAAGCCGCCAGCCTGCACCAAGGGAGATATGGTCAGCACCACCCCCGTGGTGCGGTAGTTCACTTGCTGCAGCACGTTCGTGGAGCCACCCACCTGAACGCTGTCTTGGGAGAGTTGGGTAATGACCGGTATGTCGTTGCCCACCTGGATGGAAGCCTCCTCGCCGCTCTTCACCAGCAATCTTGGCTGCGAGCGGATGGCGACCTTGTCGTTCTTGTAGAAGAGGCTGAGCACGGCGCGGGTTTGGCCGGCGCTATCGAGCGTGAGGGAGAGGCCTTGGTTGCTAATCCCCAAAGCGTCCCTGGTTCCCCCAGTCAGGCCGAAGCGGTCGATGCCGCTGTTGAACATAAAGTCGAAGCCGGTCTTTTCCTCATCGGTCAGGGAAACCTCGGCGATCAGCACCTCGATCAGCACCGAAGGCACGGGCTTGTCCAGCTTTTCCACCACTTCGCGAATGCCCGCCCACTCTTCGCCAGAGCCCCTGAAGATGATTAGGTTGCGCTTTTCATCGACCACTAGGGGTGAACTGCGGGACCCAGCCGCCATGGCGGAGGATTCGCCACCGGTTGTGCCAGCGCCCCCATCGCTACGGTCCGAAGCGCCACTTAAGACACTGCCGACCAACTTGCCGAGGGTTTCGGCCATATCAACGACCTGTGTGTTTTGAACCTCATAGGTGAACAGGCCGGATTCAATCTCCCCCCGGTGGGCTTTATCGAAGGTTTCAATCCATTCGGTAACGTGGTCGAGCACGGCTTGGCTCTGGGCGAACACCACCAGCTTGCCGAGATCGTCGAAGGGCAGCAGCAGGGCGCTGCCGGAGACGCCGCTGACGTTGTAGCCCTCCCCCGTCATCACGTCTTCGACGGCGCTGGCGAGCGGTTCCGGGGCGAGGAACTGCGGCTCCACGATGAGGCCGTGGCGGCCGCGAAGCATGGGTTGGTCAAGCACTTCGATCAATTCGAGGGCCTGCGCCAAGCGGTCCGGCGTGCCCTTCAGCAGGATCGCGTTGTTGTCGACGTCTGATGAAGACTCAAGGTCGTTGCGGGGAAAGGCGTCGCGCAACATGCTGTTGACCTGGTTGGGGCGGGCCACCATCAAGGGCACCAACTGAAACACCGTGCGGTGGGTGGCTGGCACCTCCGGCAGGGTGCGCCCGCTGATCAGCAGCGGCACTTCGCCGGATTCGATTTCCTGGGTGGCCAGGAAGGTGAGCACCCCATCGCGCTCGCGGATGGTGACGCCATACTCCTGCAGCACTTGGCGGGCGGTGCTGAAGAACTGGCGCGGCGGCACCGGGCTGGTGAGGCGCAGGGTGACCAGGTCGGTCTTCTCCTGCAGGCCCGGCGAGATCACGAACGACATGCCGAGCTGGGTGCCGAACACTTCATTAATAAAGGGGACGATGGGCACGCCGTTGAAGGCGGCTTCGATGGGCGGGCCCTCAAGGTCCGTGCCCAGCTCGTCCGCCGCGCCCCGCGCCTGGGTGCGGGTGATGCGCACGCCCGGGGTGGGGCTGTAGCGGCTGGCCTCCTCGGCCAGGGTCTCCGGGATGGGGGTGTCCTCGCCCTTAGCCTCGATGGGCGGGCGGATGGGTTCCGGGAAGGGGGCAACGCCGAAGGTGGAGCAGCCGCTTAAGGTGACCGCCAAGGCGAAGGCGGCGGCTGCGGCAAGGGCGGATGATTTCATGAAAGTGCGCATGGCCATTGGAACTTACTCACGTCTGTATATAAGGGAGGCGTTTTTTGAGTGTGAAGTTGCGGGTGCGCGGCCAGACGAAGCCTCCAGATTGCCGGGGTGGCGCAATAGTGCGCCGAATGCGCCGAAACGGCAAGGGGGTTGGGGGTGGGGTTGGAAGCCGGTTCAGCCTTCGGGGCGGCGCTGGCGCTCCAGCTCACGAATGCGGGCCTCGGCGGCCTCCAGGGCTCGGCGCTGCTGGTCAACAGTGCGGTCCCGCTCCTCAAGGGCATGGCGCTGCTCCTGATTGATTTGGCGCTGCTCCCTATTGACTTGGTGCTGCTCCTCGGGGGTCAGCAGGTACTCGCCGCGCTTGGGGTCGAAGAAGCGCAGGCGCCCGGCCTCCAGGCGAAGGTCCAGGCCCAGCACCTCGGAGAGGCGGCACAGACCGCCGTCCCGCCGCTCAAGCTCAAGCTCGCGGTACCGCCCGTCCGCCAGCGCACGGCCCTTGAGGATCGGGTCCAGGTAGTCCCCCGTCGGGTCGAACTGCCAGTACTCCGTCACGCCCAGCCGCTCGTAAAGATCCTTCTTTTCCCCCTCGTCGTTCCTCCTGGTCTTCCTCGAGGTCACCTCAAGGACGAAGTCCGGCACCCTGCCCCCCTCCTCCCAGACCTTGAAGACCCGGCGATCCGTCCGCTTGGGCACCCCGAAGACCACGAACACGTCCGGCACCACCACCGCCCTGGGGTTGCCCTCCTCGTAGTACACGAAGTTGTTGCCCCCCACGCAGGCGTCGGCGCGGTCGGCGTGATGCACCAGCAGGACCGTGCGGACATCAGTCGCCACATCGATGTGCAGGAAGGACTCGCCCATCGGCTCACCGTCCGAATCGGGGTAGTGGACGGGCGGCGGGGGCCGGCGGCGCGGCGGCGCGGCGGCCAGCGGCCGGGGTCGGCGCGAAATGGGCTCGGCTTGCGGCATGGCGGGCTCCTTGGCGGGGCCGTTGCTTAACGCCGCCGACTTTAGCACAGCGCCGCCCCGCCCAGGCGCGGGCATGTCGGGAGCGCGTTCGGCATTGGCGGAGCATCGGCCCGTTCCGTTGGTTTCGGAACGGGTGATGTTGGCAAGGGAATCACGAAAAATCTGTAGGATCGAAGCGCCGCGTTTCGTGCGAGATTTCCCCGTCGCGCCGGGAAGGGCGCACGGGAGGTTCAGACATCTCGCACGCTCATTTCAGCATCAACTCCGTCATCAGCAGCGGCACTTCGCCTGATTCGATCTCCTGGGTGGCCAGGAAGGTGAGCACCCCGTCCTGCTCGCGGATGGTGACGCCGAAGGTGGAGCAGCCGCTCAAGATGGCCGCCAGGGCGAGGGCGGCGGCTGCGGCAAGGGCGGATGATTTCATGAAAGTGCGCATGGCCATTGGAACTTACTCACGTCTGTATATAAAGGGAGGCGTTTTTTGAGTGTGAAGTTGCGGGTGCGCGGCCAGACGAAGCCTCCAGATTGCCGGGGTGGCGCAATGGCGCGCCGAATGCGCCGAAACGGCAAGGGGGTGGGGGTGGGGTGTTTGCTGTTGACCGCCGTGCCGGTTGGTGGCATGGTTCCCTCCACGAGCGTTTGGTGGGCTGGGTTGGCCTTGCCCGGCCCTCGCCGCGCAACGGCGGGCTGGTGGTGCCCCAGGCGGGAGTC
>CAZVUC010000084.1:0-35668 GCA_964630405.1 uncultured Syntrophobacterales bacterium
TGGCTGTTCATCGGGTTGGTGATCTCGCTCAACCTGCTGCTGCCGCTGTTGATGCTGGTGTGGGCGTCGCTGCTCCCGTTTCTGATGGCGCCGTCGTGGCCGGCGTTACAAATGGTGACGCTGTCCAACTTCAAAAACATACCGTGGGACACGTTCTGGTTCGCGCTGGCGAACTCCGCGACCCTGACGCTCGTGGTGCCGACCCTGGCAACCATCGCGGGGGTGGCGCTCTCCTGGAACATCATCAAGTCGAAGAGCCGCCTCTCCGGGCTGTTCGATGTCGTCTCCTTTCTCCCGCACGTCATTCCTAACATGATCTTCGCCGTGGGCGCGCTGTTCATCGCGCTGTTCTGGCTGCCGACCTACGTCCCGTTCTACGGCACCATCCTCATCATCATCCTGGTGAACGTCGTCGCCCGGATTCCCTTCGCCACCCGGATGTACAACTCCTCGCTGTTGCAGATCCACAAGGACCTGGATGAAGCGGGCTACGTCTTCGGGCTCGAGACCATGACTGTGTTCTGGCGCATCGTGCGTCCGTTGCTGGCTCCGACACTGCTCTACGCGTGGTTGTGGATGGCGCTGCTGGCCTACAGCGAGTTGACCATGGCGGCGCTCCTGGTGACCCGTGACAACACCACTCTGCCGGTCTACATCTGGGCCATCTGGGGGGACGGAGAGTTGAACCAGGCCGCGGCCGTCTCACTGGTCGCGTTGGTCCTGGTGGTTCCCTTGATCGTCATCTACTTCGCCCTGGGCCGGCGTGCCGCCATGTGGCAGGGGTGACGGAAACCGCTCCGCGGCCCATGGCGGCTTCGCCCGACGGGGTGGCGCCGCGACCTTGCGCACCGCAGGACGAACCCGCTACAAGGTGCACAGGTGGGAGGTACGACGGTGTCCGATATTGAACGGCGAAGGCGCACGGAAGGGATCCTTTTCCTCATCGGGTTCGGGTTGTGCATCCCGGCGGCCAACTGGCTCATCGGCAACGTGGGGACGGTGTGTCCGCCCAACTCGCCGTGCCTGATTCCGGTGGCGCCGGGGATCATGGCGCCGAGCGGCGTGGTGGTGATCGGGTTGGCGTTCGTTCTCCGCGACCTCGTCCAGCGCCGCATCGGGGTCCGCTGGGCGGCGGTGGCGGTGGTTGCCGGGGCGGGTCTGTCGGCGTTCTTCGCGCCGCCCGCTCTGGTCGTGGCGTCCGGCATGGCCTACCTCTTTTCCGAAACCGCCGACCTGGCCGTGTATACGCCGTTACAACGGCGGCGTTTGGTGCTCGCGGTCTTCGCCAGCAGCATCGTGGGCCTGATCGTGGACAGCATGCTGTTCCTCTACCTGGCGTTCGGCAGCCTCGATTTCCTTCTGGGCCAGATCATCGGGAAGTCGTGGATGGTGGTGCTAGCCTTGCCCTTCATCGTCCTCTTGCGGCGTCGGGACGAGCGCCTGGGATTGACCCCCGTCTGAGGCATCCGGCGGGCCGGGCCGGCGGGTTGCGCCGCCGCCGCAAATCTGATTAGAGTGCCCGCGGGATCGGCCGCGGGTGGGGATGCGGCTCTCGCCTCCGACGGGCCCGCGCCGGTTCCTCGCCGACCGGGGAATCCGACATGCTCGAACACGCGCTACTCTACACCGGGTTGCTCATCGTCGTCGCCAAGCTGGCGGAAGGCATCCTCCAGCGCTTCCGGCTGAACTCCATCGTCGCCTACACCGCCACGGGCATTCTCCTGGGTCCGGTTACCGGCATCGTCGAGATCAACAGCTACCTGCAGATCCTCCTGAGCATCGGGATCTTCCTTTATTTCTTCCTCATCGGTCTGGACGAGCTGGACGTCTCGGCGTTCATGTCGGCGATCCATCGCCGGTTCTTCGTCGCGGCGGTCATTTCGGTCGTGATCCCCATCATGGCGTCCCTGGTGGTCACCTTCGACCTGATCTTCGACTTCGGCCTGGGTCTCGACTTCAGCGGCTCCCTGGCTCTGGCCGGCGTGCTCTCCCTCACAAGCCTGGGCGTCGTCGCCAAGGTGCTGATCGATGCGGACCGCCTGCGGCAACCCATCGGCATCGAGATGTTCACCGTCGCGCTCATCGCCGAACTGATCGTGCTGCTGGTCATCGGTTTTACCATCGGCGAACACGCCGAGCACGTGAGCCTGGACGGCGTGCTGATCCTGCTGTTACAGATCGCCGTCTTCATCGTGGGGACCTGGGTGCTGGCGGGCCGGGTCATCCCGCCGCTGATCGAGTTTCTGGAACGGTTGCTGCGGGTCCCGCAACTGTCGTTCGGGCTGATCCTCGGCGTCCTGTTCATCGCCGTCGTGGGCGCGGAGGAGATCGGCCTGCACGGTTCCCTCGGGGCGTTGCTCCTGGGCGTGGCGCTGTCGCGGCTTCCTCACCAGGTGCACCGGGACATCATCCCCGGAATGAAAAGCGTCGCCGACGGCTTCTTCGTGCCGCTCTTCTTCAGCTCCGCGGGGCTGCATCTCAGTCTGTCGTTCACCGAGATGCAGATATGGACCATCGTCGCGCTGATCGTGGTTCCGCTCGTGGGGAACTTCGCCGGTGCTTGGCTGGGCGCGTCGGCGGCCCGCTTCGAAATGCCCTTCACCATCGCCACCGGCCTGATGGCCAAGGGCGTGGCTGAGATCGCCATACTGTTGGTGCTCCTGGAGAACGACGTCATCGGGCCGGACATCTTCTCGTTGTTCGTGCTCATCATGCTCGCCTATATTCTGTTGTCGCCGCCGGCCATCAGCTTCGCGGTGAGCCGCGCCAAGCTTGCGGATCCGATGCCGTTGCCCCACCCCGTGCCGCCGTCCATGATCCGCTTCGCCCTCGACGACATCACCGTCGGCGACATCATCGACCGCAACCATCCTCATCCTGGGACGAAGCTGACGGTTCGCGAGTTCGCCGACCAGTGGATTTCCAGCGGGCAGCAGGACTACGTGGTCACGGACCGCAACGGGTTCGGGGGAATCGTGTCCCTCGCCATGCTCCGGTATCTCCCCAAGCACGCGTGGGCCGACACCCCGTTGAGCAGGATCGCACGCGACGCCACCCCGAATACCTGGGTGGACGAGCCGGCCGAAGACGCTCTCCAGCGGATGACGGAAAACTCGCTCACGGCGATTCCGGTCCTCGAACGCGAGACCGGGGCGTTTGTGGGCTCCATCACCAGCCAGGACATCCTGGACCTCATCACCACCGAAGTCCGCGGGTCGCGGTAGGGTTCAAGCCCCGCCGTGCCTTCGCCTCTCCCTTTGGCGCGGGTTCGGCTATAGTGGCCATATGAAGGAAATGGCTGCGAGGGAGGCCCAGAAGCGAGCCTCGAAACGCTTCTGGCGGATGAAAGCTGAGCGCGTCGTCATCGACACCAATGTCCTGCTCAGCGCGGCCCTTCTGCCACATGGGTCTCCGCGTGGGGTGGTGGACATGGTCCGGTCCGAGAACGGCGTGCTTCCGACTGTCTGAATACCGTAATCGAGACTTCCTGGTGTGGTCCCCGTTGCAGGAGATACCGATCAAGACCCCTGCGAGCTTCCTCGACTCAAGAAAACGTGGCACAAAGAATAGTGAGGGGCACCCGCAAAGATACTCTTCAGACAAAGGAAAACAAGATGAAAGAACCCTTCAAGACGGACCTCGAGGCAATCCAGAAGCGCGCGCGGGAGAAGATGGAACAGGGGGCCATCACCGGCGCCTATCTGGCCGACCGGGAACAGGTGCTCTCGGTGCTGAACGAGGTGCTGGCCACCGAGATCGTCTGCATCCTGCGCTACAAGAACCATTACTTCATGGCCAGCGGCATCAACGCCGGGCCGGTGGCGGCGGAGTTTCTCCAGCACGCCAACGAGGAGCAGATGCACGCGGACTGGGTGGCCCAGCGAATCACCCAGCTCGGCGGCTCGCCCAACTTCAGTCCCGAGGGGCTGGCGACGAGGTCCCACGCCGCCTATGAGGAAGGCGACACCCTGGAGGCCATGATCAAGGAAGACCTGGTGGCCGAGCGCGTCGCCATCGAGACCTATTCCGAGATCATCCGCTGGCTCGCCAACGACGATCCCACCACCCGCGGCATCATCGAGGACATCCTCAAGATGGAAGAGGAGCACGCCGACGACCTGGCCAGCCTTCTGGTGACGCTGGGGAAGAGTGGTTGAGGCTCGTCATCGGAGTGGCCGCGGCGGCGGCCGTCGCCGTGGCGGCATGGGTGCTGTGGCCGGAGGGTCACGATACGCACCGGCCGGGTGGCCGCCCGCCGTCACAAACAACGGCGTCGCCGACGGCGGGAACGCCGGGCGAGGCCATATTCAATCAGAAGTGCGCGGTGTGCCACGGTCCGCGGGCGGTCGGCTCGCCCCAGGGACCGCCGCTGGTCCACAAGTATTACGAACCGGGCCATCATTCCGACATGGCATTCGTGCTGGCGGTGAGAAGGGGGGTTCGGGCCCACCACTGGCGCTTCGGCAACATGCCCCCCGTTCCGGGCCTTTCCGATGCCGACGTCAGGGCTGTCATCGACTACGTGCGCGCCTTGCAACGGGCCAACGGGATCTTTTGAGGACTTGAGAAGGTGCTCGTAGCACAGCGTCCGTGGCTCATGGTAGCCGCTTTGGTGCTTGTCCTTGCTTGCGGCACGGTGTATGCGCATCGCGGAGCCACCGGCATCGTCAAGGAGCGAATGGATGCCATGATGTCCTTGGGCGGCGCCATGAAGGCGCTGACCGCGATGATGCGTGGAAAGCAGCCCTACGATGTCGAGCGCGTCAAGACGTACGCGAGGACCATCGCCCGGCACGGAGGTGAAGGCATGACGCGCCTGTTCCCGGAGGGAAGCCTGCAACACCCTTCGAGGGCGAAACCCGCCATCTGGGCCGATTGGGAACGCTTCTCGGCGCTGGCGACGGAACTCACCGCGTACGCTGGCGCGCTGACATCGGCGGCTGCGAACCCGCGGCCCGGGCAGGGCGGCCCAGTGCCCGTGGATCCTACGCCGGAACAACTCGCAACCATGGCGCCCGACGTGGTCTTTAAGCGGTTGAGACGGACCTGTTCAGATTGCCATCGGACGTTTCGCAGGAAGAGTGAGTTGCCGCCACGGCCTGCCGAACGGCTCGGCCGCCTTGCGCGGCTCCCGGTGGTCAAGCCAGCTTCGATCGCAGCAAGTCGTTGACGAGGCGGGGGTCGGCCTTGCCGTTGGTGGACCTCATGACCTGGCCTACGAAGAATCCCAGGAGATTGGTCTTGCCCTTGCGATAGAGGGTGACGTTCTCCGGATTGGCGGCGAGGACGGCGTCGACCACGGGTTCGAGCCGGCCCGCGTCGGCTACCTGCTGGAGCCCCAGCCTGTCGACGATGTCCGCCGGACTTCCTCCGTCCTCCACCAGGGCGGCGAAGACCTGTTTGGCGGCCTTGCCCGATATGGTCCGGCCGCCGATGAGGGCCACCAACTGCGCCAGCGCCGCCGGCGTCAGCGGCAACGATTCCAGAGGCTTGTCCTTCAGCGCGGAGCGCAGCTCGTTGATGACCCAGTTGGCGACACCCCGTGGGTTGTCGTGCCCGCGAACCGCCTGCTCGAAGAACCCGGCGAGGCCGTCATCCGAGGCCAGCAGCAGCGCGTCGCCGGCAGCGAGCCCGAGGCGGTCGCGGTAGTCCTCCATCCGGGACCTTTGGGCCGGCGCCAGTTCCGGGTGGGAGGGAGTGCTTGCTTCGCCCGGCGCCTTGGCGGCCGGTTTCGGAGCCGCGGGCGGCTTGCGGGAACGCCCGTGTTGACCGGCGCCGGCGCGACGCTCCACGAATTTGAGCCACGAGTCCCGGAGCGTCACGACGCGGTTGAAAACGAGCGCATTCGCACCCGAGTCCACATCCACGCAGAAGTATCCCAGCCGCTCGAACTGGAACCGCTCACCCGGACGGGCGGCCGCCAGGCTCGGCTCCACGAGGCCGTTGACGGTCTCCAGGGACTTGGGATTCAGCAGCTCGCGGTAGTCGCGTTCCGGGTCGCCCTGGGGGTCCGGCACCGAGAACAGCCGGTCGTAGAGCCGCAGCTCGCCTTGCAGGGCGTGCACGGCCGAAACCCAGTGGATGGTTCCCTGGACCTTCTTGCCGCTCGTATCGGAGCCGCTCCGGGTCTCCGGGTCGTAGGAACAGCGCAACTCCAGCACGGAGCCCGTGGCAGGGTCCTTCACCACCTCGTCGCAGCGGATGACGTAGGCGTAGCGCAGCCGGACTTCCCGGCCCGGCGCCAGGCGGTGGTATCCCTTGGGAGGCTCTTCGAGAAAGTCGTCCCGCTCGATGTAGAGTTCGCGGGAGAAGGGGAGGGTACGCGAACCCTCCTTGGGCACGTCGTGGGGATAGTAGGGCGCCTCCAGCTCTTCCACCCGGTCCTCCGGATAGTTGGTGAGGACCACCTTGAGTGGCTGTCCCACCGCCAGCACCCGCGGCGCCTTCTGGTTCAGGTCGTCGCGGATGAAGTACTCGAGCTGTCCCATCTCCACGGTGTTGTCGCTCTTGGCGATGCCCACGCTGTGGCAGAAGTTCCGGATCGCCTCGGGCGTGTAGCCGCGCCGCCTGAGCCCCGCCAGGGTGGGCATGCGCGGATCGTCCCATCCGCCCACGTGCTTCTCTTCCACCAACTCCAGCAGCCGGCGCTTGCTCATCACGGTGTAGTCGAGGTTCAGCCGCGCGAACTCGATCTGCCGGGGCTCGGACGGGACGTCCACTTGCGCCAGGATCCAGTCGTAGAACTCGCGGTTGTTCTCGAACTCCAGGGTGCAGAGCGAGTGGGTGACCCCCTCCAGCGCGTCCGACAGCGGATGGGCGAAGTCGTACATGGGGTAGATGGGCCAGGCGTCGCCGGTGTGGTGGTGGGTGACGTGCCGGATGCGGTAGATCACCGGGTCGCGCATCTTCATGTTCGGCGACGCCATGTCGATCCTCGCGCGCAGCACGTGGGCGCCGTTGGGGAACTCGCCGTCGCGCATGCGGGCGAAGATGTCGAGGTTCTCGGCCACGCCGCGGCCGCGGTAGGGGCTCTCCCGGCCCGGCTCCGTCACCGTACCGCGGGTCTCTCGGATATCCGCCTCGCTCAGGCTGCAGACGTAGGCGCCGCCTCGCTCGATGAGCTGGACGGCGAACCCGTAGAGCTCCTCGAAGTAGTCGGAGGCATTGTAGAGCCCCTCGCCCCAGTCGAAGCCCAGCCAACGGATGTTGTCCTTGATGGCCTCGACGTAGAGCGTGTCCTCCTTGGCCGGATCGGTGTCGTCGAAGCGCAGATTGCACTGTCCGCCGAACTCCCGGGCGATGCCGAAGTTGAGGCAGATAGACTTGGCATGGCCGATGTGGAGAAAGCCGTTGGGCTCCGGCGGGAAGCGGGTCACCACCCCGCCGGGATGCTTGCCGCCGGCCAGGTCGTCCCGCACGATGGTGCGGATGAAGTCGAGCGGGGGCTCGTGCCCGCCGGAGCTGCCGGTCTTTTGGATCTTGCTCATGGGGTTGAACGGGTCTCTCCAGTCTACCCGATCGTGCGGCACTCATGAAGCCGCGACGGTTCAACATACCTTTTGCAGCTTCTTCGGGGTATAGATTCCGTATCTGACAAGGAGGTGCGCGATGCCGCTACTCGACCACGTAGGGGTCAAGGTCACCGACCTCGACCGCTCCATCAAGTTCTACGGCGATCTCTTCGGCTTCGAGATGGTGGACCGCCGCATGCTGGGGAACAGCAATGTGGAGGCGGCGGCCATGGACGTGGGCGGAAGCATCATCTTTTTGCTGCATACGGCGTCGTTCCAGTCCCGCAGCCCGGAGGAGCACGGCGGGGTGGACCACTTCTGCCTGACCTTCACCGACCCCGAGTTTCGGGAAATCCTCGACCGCATGAAGGCCATGGGGGTGAAGCTCGAAGGCGGAGTGGTGCCGCGCACCGGCGCCACCGGACGCAGCGACTCGCAGTACATCCTCGACCCGGACGGCAACCAGATCGAAGTCAAGACCGGCTTGACCTGACCGCTCGATCCGAGGCCGTCCCCTCCGTCATCCCAGGCTTGACCGGGGTCCAGGCGGCGGGCCGGGGGTGGTTACGCCTGCAGCCGGTCCTTGCCGGCCACGGTGGTGCGGCGCAGGAGCCGGCGCTCGCTGTCCGGGTAGAACGTGCGGGCGTGGATGGAGCAGAAGTTGTCCCACATCAACAGGTCCCCCACCTCCCAGGTGTGCTCGTACCGGAAGCTGGGGTCCTCGGTGATGTCGAACAGGTCGCTCAGGATGGCGTCGCTCTCCGCCCGTTCCATGCCCTCGATGCGCACCGACATCATGCGGTTCACGTAGAGCGCCCTGCGGCCCGTCACCGGGTGGGTGATGAAGATGGGCTGCACGTAGTAGCGTGCGCCGCCGAGGTCGATGTCGGCGTCCACCGTGTGCCGCTGGTAGTCGTAGACCTGCAGCACCCGACATCCCTCCAGCTTCGTCTTGAGGTCCGCCGGGATGCTGTCGTAGGCGGCGTGCTGGTTGGTCACCATGGTGTGGCCGCCCTGGGTCGATACCTCGATGCCGTAGAGGATGGTGACGTGGTCAGGTATCTCGTGGAAGGCGGTGTCCTGGTGGAAGCCCATCTCCCTGTCGCCGTTGGCCGAAGCCCCTTCCAGCGGCTTGCCGTCCTCCTTGATGTTGCTCACCACCATCACCGGCGTCGTGTAGATGTCGTCGGCGGATTTCCGGAGGCGCGGCCCCACGGT
Source organism: uncultured Syntrophobacterales bacterium (assembly GCA_964630405.1). Classification (GTDB taxonomy): domain Bacteria; phylum Desulfobacterota; class Binatia; order UBA9968; family JAJDTQ01; genus JAJDTQ01. The sequence continues at coordinate 8,730 of CAZVUC010000084.1, forward strand.
GCGTTTGCCGATGTCGCCGAAGGTGGTGGTGAACCGGTTCTGCTGCTCCACCGTCATGTCCTGGCCGCGAAAAAGCAGTGCGATGTGCTGGTAGAACTCGGCCAGGATCTCGTCCCGCACCTTCACGTCCAGCGGTTCGCTCACGTCCAGTCCGAGAATCTCCACGCCTAGGGCCGGTGAAAGCGGTCTTGTGGTCAGGCTCATGGTCGTCTCCTGTTTCGTCGGGGCACTCGTCATCACGCGTGGACGGGCTCTTTCCCCGCCACCGTGCACCGCCGCAGGATTCGCGCCTCCTCGGCGGGGAAGTCGGTGCGCGCGTGGGTGGAGCAGCGGTTGTCCCACATGAGGAGGTCGCCCACCCGCCACTCGTGATCATAGACGATGCGGTCGTCCTCGGCGATGTCGAACAGCTCGTCGAGGATGGCCTCGCTCTCGGCCCGGTCCATCCCTTCGATGTGCGCGGTCATGGTGCGGTTCACGTAGAGCGCCTTCCTGCCCGTGACCGGGTGGGTGATGAAGATGGGCTGCGCATGGCTGCGGGCGCCGGTCATATCCACGTTGGGATCGATGCGGTAGCGGTTGTAGTCGTACACCTGCAGGACGGTGCGCCCCTCCAGCCGGTCGCGCAGGGCGCTCGGGATGTTGTCGTAGGCCCGGTACATGTTCGAAACCCGCGTCAGGCCCCCCTGGCTGGTAACCTCGATGCCGTAAAGCATGGTGACGATGTTGGGGACCGGGTAGAAGCAGGTGTCGTGGTGGAACCACATCTCGCCGTCGCCGAAGGAGGCCGTGTTGCCCGTGGGTCCGTCGTCGCTGCGGTTGGTGACCATCATCACCGGGTTGGCGTAGGCGTCCTTCGGGGATTTGACGAAACGGGCGCCCACGGTGCGCTTGCCCAGTTCCCCGAAGGTCAAGGCGAAAGCCGTCTGCTGCAGCTCCGTCAGGTCCTGGCCCCGGAACAGCAGGAGGACGTGCTCGTGGAACGCGTCCAGGATCGCCTCGCGGTTCTCTCCGTCCAGCGGCTCCCGCAGGTCCAGGCCCTCGATCTCCGCGCCGATTGCCGGGCTGACGGGTTTGATGGTCAGGCTCATGGCTTTCACCTCCTGGTTTCGACGGCGTCTCTGCGTACGCCCCGTCACCGCATCTCTTCGGGGATGATCTTGCCGTCGTCGACGATCATCTCGCCGTCGAGATGAAACGCGGCCCGGCGCAGGATCAGGTCCTCGTGGGCCAGCGTGGTGTTCTTCCCACCCAGCGCATAGTTGGCGCCGAAGGCGATCTGCACGTTGCCGTAGGTCGAGCGGGCGTCCCGGGCGCCCTCCTCGGTGCCGCGCTGGGCCACCTCCACCCAGCGCGCCCTCGGGTCCGTGCCCCAGCCGATGTGCGAGATGATGAAGGCCTGGGGGTCTCCCGACTGTTCCAGGTGTTCCCTCAGAAGGATGGCGTCCACCCCGCCCTCGACGGCGGTGATACGGCCGTCCTTCACCTCGATGCGCACGGGCTGCTGCACGTAGCGGCCCAGCATCACCAGCAGGTCCCCGGGGTCCAGCATCAGCGTGCCGTTGGCGCTGTCCTCCAGCGGCGCGCAGTAGAGGAAGCCCGAGGGCCAACTGTCCCAGCGTCCGGGCGTGTCGCTGATTCCGTACTGGGTCACGCCGCGCCGCCCGTCCTTGCGCATGGAGAGGTCGGTGCCGGTGTCGGTGGTGACGCGTATCTCCCCGGATTGCTCCAGCTTCATGGCGCCGTTGAGGGTCCGCTGCCGCACCCCTTCGTCCGGAAAGCAGCGCCTGAGCTGGTCCTCGGTGCCGCGGACCTGGAGCACCCGGGTGCCGCCGGAAAGCACGTCGGCAAGCGCCTTGCCGTAGAGGTAGAGGACGCCGCCGGTGGTGAGGTCCACCACCAGATGGGCCGTCTTCAGGATCTCCACCACCGGAGCGACATCGGTGTCGCCGCCCGAGGTGCCGGGCAGCAGGGGAATCTTGATCTCGAACGCGCTGGCGGCCACTTCCTTGGCGGCGGCCAGGAAGGCGGCGGCGTAGTTGGTGTTGGTCCGGGTGTCGGTGAAGATGACGACGGTCTCCCCGGACGTAGTCTTGCACAGCGTCAGCTCGCGCAACACCATGCCGTAGAGATCGCCCGCGATGGCGCCGGTTGTGGGAAATCGTACCGTCATGGGAACACGGCCGGACGCACCGGCTGCTACCCGCGACTCTATCCCCGAGCCGTCCGGAGTGTCAAGCGAGGCCCGGGGTGACGGATGAGCGGGCCCTGGGCGACGGACACGTTTCCGAACCGCACCCATGATTGGTATGGTACAGGCCACCATCAAGGAGGTAACGTCCATGCTATGGCTCGAAAACGAGGTGGCCGTCGTGACCGGGTCCGGTTCGGGGATCGGCAAGGCGGTGGTGGCGCGTTTCGTGGAAGAGGGCGCCAAGGTGGTGGCCTTCGACATGTCCGGAGAACGGCTGGCCGCGCTGAAGGACGAGATCGGCGACTCCGTGGCCGTGGTTTCCGGCGACGTGCGGAGCCTGGCGGACAACCGGCGGGCCGTGGCCGCCGCGGTGTCGGAGTTCGGCAAGCTCAGCGTGTTCGTGGGCAACGCCGGCATCCACGACGCCCGGCGGCCGCTGGCGGAGCTTTCGGACGAAGAGCTGGAGCAGGGCTACGAGGAGGTCCTCGGGGTCAACGTCAAGGGCTATTTCATGGGCGCCAAGGCGGCCATCCCCGAGTTGGTGAAGACCCGCGGCAACATGGTGTTCACGCTTTCCACGTCGTCCTACTACGTGAGCGGCGGGACGCTGTACGTGGCCTCCAAGCACGCGGCGCTGGGGCTGGTGCGGCAGTTGGCCAACGAACTGGCGCCCACCGTCCGGGTGAACGGCGTGGCGCCGTCCGGCACCGCCACCGGCCTGCGCGCGGCGCCCTCCCTGGCCTCGGGGGCCGGGGGCGACGACGTCTTCGGCGCGCCGCGGCCGCCGGCAGGGCTCGCCAACAACCTCCTCGAGGTCGCCGTGGTCCCGGAAGACCACGCCGCCGCCTACGTGCTGCTGGCGTCGTCCCAGTCCCGCATCATGACCGGCGAGGTGATCCACACGGACGCCGGCCGCGGGGTCACGTCTGTGCTGACGTTCAGGCAGGGCTGAGAAAGATCTGCGCCAGGAACGGCTCCGGCCAGGGCACGTGGAGGACGTGCTCGAACACGCCGTAGATGAACGTCCAGGCCAACGCCGCGAGGAAACACGACAGGAGCCAGCCCCCGCCGTAGGTCTTGGCGTAGCCGAAGACGAACAGCGGCACCGCGGTGGGAAACCCGATGACCCGGATGGCGAGGTAGAAGCCCACGATCCACGCCCAGATCTCGAGATTGCCCCAGCGGCTTCCCGACCGCAGGGCGGGCGCGTCGAAGTGGATGCCCTCGGGCTCTTCCGTGCCGCGGCCCGGTCGCAGGTCCTTCACCACCTGGACCGCGGCCAGAAGGACCCCGATGCCGCCGAGCAGGAACACGATAATGGATGCCCGGAGCTCGTCCCAGCCGTCGGCCACGCGCAGCGTCCAGAGCAGCACCAGCCCGATGACCACGGTGAAGAGAACGCCCTCGTAGTGCAGTCGTCTGTCCCGGTTCATGCTTCACCTGTTCCAGCGGCGCGCTCGCGCCGCTCCTTCCAGATCGGGTAGCAGAGCGACAACGCCACCAGCGCCAGCAGGATGATGACGGCCGGGCGCAGCAGCCACTCGAGTCCGTAACGCGTGTAGGAGAGCCACAGGTAGGTCTCCATCTTGGTGCCCAGCACCACCCCCAGGAGCAGCGGCGGCCGCGGCCAGCCGTGCCGCCGCATCATGAAGCCCAGCAGCGAGAACACCAGCAGCGCGCGCAGGTCGTTGACGCTGAAGTTGGCGGCGAAGGCGCCGATGAAGACGAACACCGCCACCAGCGGCACGATGCTGTGGAACGGCATGAAGCAGGCCCGTGCCATGGGCTTGGCGAGGATGCCGCACATGGCCACCGCGATGACGTTGCCGATGACCAGGGTCCAGATCACCGCGAAGGTGAGGTCGAGCTGCGTCGTCAGCATGTCCGGGCCGGGCTTGATGCCCACCGCCACGAAGGCGGTGAGGATCAACGCCGTGGACGTGCTGCCCGGGATGCCGAAGGCCAGGGTCGGGATGTATCCGCCGCCTTCCTTGGCGTTGTTGGAGGCCTCGGGCGCGATGACCCCGCGTATGTCGCCCTTGCCGAAACCCTCGGTGTTTCTCTCGGTCTGCACCGCGTGGGCATAGGCGAACCAGTCGGCCACGGAGCTGCCGAGTCCCGGCAGGAAGCCGACCCACGCGCCGATGGCGGAAGACCGCACCATCAGCCACCAGTGGCGGAACACGTCCTTGATGCCCTCCAGAAAGCCGCTGCCCAGCTCCTCGTGCTCGGCGATGCTGGTCTTGCGGCTCGCCAGGTCGATGATCTCGGGTATGCCGAACAGGCCCAGGGCGACGATGATGAGGCTGATGCCGTCCCAGAGATAGTCGTAGTCGAAGTCGAACCGCGGGATTCCCGACTTCACGTCCATGCCCACGGTGGCCACCAGCACGCCGATGATGCCGGCGATGATGCCCTTGATCGGGGCGTTGCCGCTCAGCACCGCCACCATGGTGAGGCCCCACAGGGTCAGGACGAAGAACTCCGGCGAGCCGAAGGCCAGCACCAGGGGACGCAGAATCGGCAGGGAAGCCACCAGAACCAGGGCGCCCACGAACCCGCCCAGCAGCGACGCCGCGAAGGACGCGCTCAGCGCCCGGGCGGCCTGTCCCTTCTTGGCCAGGGGATAGCCGTCCAGGATCGTAGCCTGGGAGCCCGAGCTTCCGGGTATGGAGATGAGGATGGAGGGGAAGGCGCTGGCGGTGTTGCCCACGGCGTCCAGACCCACCAGCAGCGCGATGACCGGATAGGGGTCCTGCATGGTCATCACGAACGGGAGCATGATGGCCAGGGTGGTGGGGCCGCCGATGCCCGGCAGGAACCCCACCATGCTCCCGATCAGCACTCCCAGGGCCATCATGCCCAGGGAGTGCAGGGTCAGGATGCCGAGCAGGCCGTCAAACGCGGCTTCGAACATGGGCTGTCGAAGACTGCCGGATGGTGTGGCTCAGCGAAACGTTATTTCTTTTTCTTGCCCGTGGGCAGGCCGTGCTCCTTGCGGATGTTGAAGAGGAAGTCCTTGACCTCTTGGGAGGCATTGGTGACCTCCAGGACCAGCTTCGCCGTGGCCGGACCGTCGCGGGTCCTCCAGGCCTCGCCGAAGAACGTGGTAGCCTGTTTGGCGAATTCCGGGTCCTTCACCATCTTGGCCCAGGCCCCATGCAGGATGTTCATGACGTTGTCGGGCGTTCCCTTGGGAGCGTGCAGGAACTTGTCCACGTCCGAGGGGCCGGCCCACACCTTGAAGGCTTGCCACGCCACGCCGGAGGGCCGCTTGTCGCCCATCAGCTCCTGGAAGGTCGGGATGTCCGGGAAGTCCCTGCGGCGCTCGTCCGTGAGCAGCACGAGCGGATCCACCACGCCGTCCTTCTGGAGGTCCCGGATGAGCTTGGCGTTGCCGGTGCCCCACATCTCGATCTCGCCCTGCCGCAGCGCCAGCACCATCTCCCCGGTGCCCGCGTAGCCGAAGATCCAGCGGTTGTTCCAGCCCAGATACTTCGCTCCCCATACGGTCATGGCCACCCACGTGCGGATGCCGTCGGAATCGCCCACCACCACGGGCTTGGCCTTGGGATCGGTGAGGCGCTTGCGCGCGTCCTTCCGCACCATGAGGATGCTGCCGCCCCGCATGATGGAGCCGACGTACGAGTACGTCCGGGGATTGAACTTGACCCGCTTGCCGCCGCGCACGAAGGTGCTGAGCGCCGACGAGGAATCCTGCAGCAGCGTCAGCCCGTCCGGCTTGGCGCGGCGCGTGTAGTAGTTGTTCACCACGGTGCCGCCGCCGCCGGGCATGTTCTGCACGATGGTCTTGGGGTTGCCGGGTATGAATTTCGGCAGGAAACGCGAAACCAGCCGCGCGGTGGCGTCGGTGCCGCCGCCGGGGCTGGAAGAGACCAGGACCCGGATGGTCTTGCCCTCGTAGTAGTCGGCCGCGGGCGCCGGGGCGGCGCACAGGACGACCGCCGCAAGTATCGAAGTCAGTATCGTCGCACGGTATCTGTCCATCGTCGGGGTTCCTCCTTCGCTGGCACGTTTTGGATATTATGGTTATCGACGCGGTGTCAACCGGCTACATGCCCATGCCGGATTCGTCCATGCTCTCCTGGCGGTGTAACCCGAAGGCTTCCAGCACCGGGGCGTCGTGCATGGAGAAAAGGATCGCCTCCTCGCCGGCGGAACCGTTGGCGTGCTCGTGCCAACTCCACAACGGCACGATGAAGGTGTCTCCCTTGCTCCATTCCAATGTCTCGCCGTTGATCACCGTGGCGCCGCTGCCGCGGAACGCGTGGTAGATGCCGGTGCTGTTGTGGCGGTGCGCCCGGGTGCGCTCCCCGGGCCGCAGCATCTGCGCCCGGCACGCCAGCGTCGGCAGGGTGCTGCCCCCGGTGAGCGGGTTCACGTAATCCAGGGCGACGCCGTCATAGGGGTCGGCCGGGGTATCGGCCAGGGCCTGGAGCGAGCGGTAGGTGTCCTCCCAACGGTAGTGGAGCGGCGCCGGCGCGGCGCCATCGCCGGAGCGCACCGGACGGGTCATGCCGAAGTGGGACGCTTCCTGCTCGCTCGCGTGGGTGGCCTGCTTCTCCACGGAGTAGGGCTCGTAGGAGATCACCTGCAGCGACTGGATCAGCGGCACGTCGAGGCCGTCGAGCCACACCATGGGCTCGCTGCCCTCGTGGCCATGGTCGTGCCAGGTCCACTGGGGCGTCAGGATGAGGTCCCCCTCCGCCATCATCAGCTTCTCGCCGTTCACCACCGTGTAGGCGCCCTCGCCCTGGACGATGAAGCGGATGGCGGCCATGGTGTGGCGGTGGGCGGGAGCCACCTCGCCGGGCTGGATCATCTGGCAGGCCAGCAGCATGGTGTGGCTGGTCATTTCGATGTGCCGCATCCCGGGGTTGACCAGGCGGATGGTGCGCCGCTCGGTGCGTCCCTTCTCGATGCCGATGCGGTCGCGGGCTTTCTGGAGACTTTCGTAGACGTGGTCCCATTTCCACAGGTGCGGCACCACCTTCGTCTGGGGGTCGGGCGTGCGCTCGTGGCGGTCCAGCTTCCACAGACCCGAGAGCCAGCGGTCGGCCAGGAAGTTGTCCAGCTCCGTCAAATCCTGCGTTTCGGTCTTCATCGGGGTGCCCTCGATAGGAACGCGCGTTCAGCGCAGTTCGTAGCCCATCTCGTAGTGGATGTAGATGCCGTCGAAGAAGAACCAGCGCATCTTCGCGCTCTCACGCGCGTAGTCCACGGCCATTTGCTGGAGCTCGGGGGTGGTGCAGTACCGTTCCAGGATTTCGAAGCCCCGGCCGCCGTGCTCCGTGTCCACCTCGGCGTGGAGCCAGAAGTGCTCGATGTCCGTTTCGTCGAAGCGGTAGACATCGCGAAGGGCGGGCAGCACCTTGCTGTACAGCATCGGCGACTGGGACTCGGTGCCGATGTTGGTGGCGGCCACGCTGCAGATGAAGGACTCGTCCCTGCAGACCCGGTTGAACCACGTCGCCCAGGCCTCGGTGGTAGGCAGGCCGCGGCCGCGCCGGGCGGCCTCGGCGTCGGCGCCGTTGGCGGTGGCGAACCGCAGGATGATGTCCAGGTGCGGCCGTTCCGGGTCGCTCTCCTCCAGGTAGTTGCCGAGCAGCAGGCCTTGCACCTCCAGGGGAGTGTTGGCTGCCTTGTAGAGCTCTCCCCGGTAGATGTTGCTGATCCAGTGGTACTGCTCGATGGCCCACCCCGCCATGGCGTTGCGGCTGAGCTCGCCCGCGGCCCACTTCTCGGTCAGCGGATGGTTCGCGCAGTGGCGCTCCAGCACCGCGGCCTCCAGGCGTTCCCGTAGCGAACTCGCCATGTGTGACTCCCTTCCGACTTGCGTGTCCGCGCCCCATGAGCCGGCCGCGGCAGGCCGGGCGATATCAGCACGCCCCGGCCGAAGCTGTCAAGCGCGGCGGCCGGATGCGGCCGGCGAGGATCATTCCTTCCGGGGCAGTCGATCCCGCTTCACCACCACCCGTTGGTGGCGACCTTCGCCGATTTTCTCCCGTTGGTTGTGCGCCTCCACGGTGAAGGTGAGCCGGCGCCCTTCGATCCCCACGAGTCGGGCCGTGGTGCGGACGGTCTCGCCGATCCGGGTCCCCACGATATGAGAGATTTCGACGCGGACACCCAGGGAAACCTCGTCGTCGTCGAGATACGGGGCCACGGTCTCCACCGCCGCACGCTCCATGTGACCCACCATGGCCGGCGTCGAATACACCACGAAACCCTCGTCAACGATGTGCGCCGCCGCCATGTCCTGGGTCGTTTCGATGATCCATTCTCCTTCGAGTCCTACCGCGATTCCTTGTTTCACGGGTCCTCCGTCGGTGTCTTCGTGCCCGTTCCCCACTATGGGTCATATCGGCTATACTGGGAAGCAGTCGTGGGCCGTCATGGAAAAGGTCGTTCGCAAATTCGCCTCCTTCGCGGAGGAGGAAGAAGCCGAATACGCTTACTACAGGAAGCTGTCTGGGGACCAGCGGCTTCAGATTCTTCTGGAACTCCTCATGCCCGAGAGCCCCGATGCGGGAACTATCGAACGATCTGTGCGAATTCGTCCGCTTGTTGAACGCAAAGACGGTTAAGTACGTGATCGTCGGGGCATGGGCCATGGCGTTTCACGCGCGGCCCCGATACACGGGTGACGTGGATTTCTTCGTGGAGCCCAGTCCGAAGAACGCCGGCAGGTTGATGGAGGTCATCAACGGCTTCGGCTTCGGCGGCATTGGCATCGAGGCTGCTGACTTTCTTCAGTCCGATCACGTGATTCAACTGGGCAGGGCACCCAACCGTGTGGATCTGCTCACCGGGATCAGCGGCGTCAGCTTCCAAGAAGCCTGGAGCGGGCGCGTGACGGCGACCCTGTCCGGAATCGAGGTGGCGGTCATCGGGCGCGAACACCTGATGCGAAACAAGCGCGCAGCCAACCGCGCCAAGGACCGTGCGGACTTGGAAGCGCTGGAGCGGGCGGAGCGATAGTCCGACGCCGGCCGGTGCCGGTGTATGGAAAGGAAGGTGTCCTGAATCATGAACGCGGCATTGCAGGGGACCATGGCGCTGGATCTGAGCGGCCACGTGGCCGGTCCCTTTTGTGGGAGCCTGCTGGGAGACCTCGGGTGCGACGTGATCAAGGTGGAGCTGCCGGACGGAGGTGACACCCACCGTGGCCGGAATCCCTTGTACGAAGGCTACGGCCCCAGCTTCCGGGCGTTGAACCGCAACAAGCGGAGCCTGACCCTGGACCTGCGAAAACCCCAGGGGAAGGAGATCCTGCTCAAGCTGCTGGAGAAGGCGGATGTCCTGCTGGAGAACTTCCGTCCGGAGACGCGCGTGAAGCTCGGCCTCGACTACGAGCGCCTGTCCGAGCTCAACCCGAGGCTGGTCCACTGCTCCATCACGGGCTACGGACAGGAGGGCCCTTACCGGGACAAGCCGGGCTTCGACACCATCGGCCAGGCGCTGAGTGGCATGCTGAGCCTCATGACCGACTTCGACAAGCCCAAGGTGGTGGGGGTGTCGGTCACCGACCACTCCACCGGAGTGTTCGCCGCCTACGGCATCCTGGCCGCGCTGATGGCGCGCCACCATACCGGCCGCGGCCAGTTCGTGGACGCCTCGCTCCTGCGCATCAGCCTGGCCTTCATCGAGTCCCACATGGCCGACTACCTGAACGGCGGCGAGGCCATCACCCGGGAGAACTTTCCGCGGGGGCGCATCTATTGTTTCGTTCCCAGCGACAAGAAAGCCCTGGTGATCCACCTCTCCGGACACCAGAAGGCCTGGGAAGGGCTGGTGACCGCGGTGGGGCGCCGGGACCTGCTGGACGAGCCTCGTTTCGCCACGCGAAAGGACCGCTGGGAGAATCACTACGACATCGTCCCGATCCTGCAGGCGGAGTTCGAGAAAAAGCCCCGGGACCACTGGCTCAAGGCGCTGGACGCCGTCAGCGTGCCCAACGCGCCGATATACAAGATCGCGGAGGTGCTGGACGACCCGCAGGTGAGGGAGCTGGGCCTGCCGCAGGAGATCCGCCATCCGACGATGGGGGCCAGCAACCTCATCGGCAACGCCATCCAGCTTTCCGACACGCCCATGCAGTTTCATCGCGCCGCGCCGCTGCTGGGCGAGAACACCGAAGAGATTCTGCGCGGGCTGGGTTACGACGAGGCGGCGCTGGCGGAGCTGCGCGAGGACGGGGTAACCTAAGGCCGCAAGGCGACGCCCCGCACTCCGTCATTCCGGCGAAAGCAAATGACGGGGTGCGAGGGTCGTCGGTCGAACCGGAGGCAGTCATGACCAGCAGCGAATTCGTTCAGGAGTTGCGGGGCAAGGTGAAGGCCTTCTGCGCCACGTTGGACGACCGGCCGCCGGCGTATAGCTACGTTCCGCTGAACACCGACGAGCAGCGCGTCCAGGTCATGAAGAGCCGGCTGTGGAACGAGCTTCGGGCCGCGGATCTCTTCGGCGGCTGGCTCAGGACCACCCCGGAGATCGAGGTCAAGACCATGATGGCGCGGTCCGCTCATGAGGAGATGGTGCACGCCGGCCTTCTGTCGGCGCGCATCCGGGAGCTGGGGGCGGACCCCTTCGACTATCGTCCGTTGCCGGCGCAGATGTCCATGTTCAACGCCATGGAGGGGCTTCCGGACAGTTGTCAGCGGTTGGCCGGTTTCTCCATGGGAGGTGAAGGCATCGCCAACTACCTCATCGAGAAGTGCCTGGCCGCGCCCTCGGTACCCGACTGGATCAAGGCCCCGTACAAGCGCATCCTGGCCGACGAAGAGGGTCACGGGACCGGTCCCGAGGGGATCCTGGAGCGCTACGCCACCACCCCGGAGATCCAGGACGCCACCCGCCGGGCCGTGGCCATGCGCCTGGTGCTGATGCGGGAGTACCTCGCAAGCCTGGACCGCTGGGCCATGAGCGAGGCGGAATGGTGAGCGGCGGCCGGGGACGGCGGGCCGACGCGGGGAAACTCGCCCACCGCCGATTCTTGACGGCTCAAGTCCGGTAATGCTAGACGCTAGGTTAAAGTGCGCGAAAATCCGGAATCGTTTCGCAAGGGGGACAATCAAATGGCCGATAACGGAACACTGGCGGGCTGCGAAGTCATTATCTCGTCGGACTCCCACGTCATGGAGCCGTCCGACATCCTCGCGGAAAGGGCACCCAAGGGTTACAGGGACCAGGTGCCGCGCTTTCCCCAGTTGAAGTTGGGGGAGAGCTTTCAGACCCAGCCGGGCGGATCGGACCCGGACAAGCGCATCACCGAGATGGAGACGGACGGGGTGAGCGCGGAGGTGCTCTTCCCTACCTACCTGCTGCCGCATTTCGCCATGGACGACGCCAAGCTGCAGGAGGTGTCGTTCAGCGCCTACAACGACTGGGTGGTGGAGTACTCCTCGGTGGCGCCCAACCGGCTCGTGGGGGTGGCGGCCATCTCCATGTACGACATCGACAACGCCGTGAAGGAACTCGAGCGCTGCGCCAAGCAGGGCCTCAAGGGCTCGCTCATCTGGCAGGCGCCGCACGCGGACCTGCCGTTCCACTCCGACCACTACGAGAAGTTCTGGGCGGCTTCCGCGGACCTTGAGCTGCCCGTGCACCTGCACATCCTCACCGGCCACGGCTACCACAAGAAAACGGTGTTCGGTAACCAGCGCATCGGCGTCGAGCCCTACCGTGGCAGCGTCAACCTGAAGCTCCAGGAGATCATCAACGCCGTCTTCGACTTCATCTTCTACGGCATCATGGAGCGCCATCCCAAGCTCAAGTTCGTGTGCGTGGAGAACGAGATTGGCTGGATGCCGTTCATGCTGCAGCAGTGGGACTACTACTGGAACCGGTTCAAGGGGGAGAACCCCATCTCCATCACCAAGAACCCCAGCGAGTACTTCAACGAGCAGTTCTTCGGCACCTTCTTCCGCGACACGGTGGCCGGCCACAACTTCGAGTGGTGGGGCCAGGACAACTGCATGTGGTCCAACGACTACCCCCACGCCAACTCCACGTGGCCGGACTCCAAGAAGTACATCGACCGCGACCTGGGCCACTTGCCGGCGGACATACGGAAGAAGCTGGTCTGCACCAACGTCAAGAACCTCTACCAACTCGACATTCCTAACCCGGTACAGTAACGCGAAGGCCGCCCTCCCGAGGGGCGGCCTTTCTCATCCATCGGGGAGACGGACCGGGCGGCGGCCGCGAGGCGCGCGTGTGAGCTCCCCGCAAGGAAAGGGGCAGGCTCATGGCCAGGAACGGTTTCAAGGTATTCGGCAGCGACATGCACATCATGGAACCCCCGGATCTGTGGCTTCGGTACATTGCGCCGGAGTTTCAGGCACAGGCTCCGCTGGGGCGCACGTCCGAGAACGTTCGGGACCTGGGGACGAGCTTCCCCGACAAGGCGGCTGACGCGCGTCGCACCGGCACCGAGGAGCATCGCGGCCGCAATTACGAGGAGAAACAGAACGTCTTCCGTGACCACTCCGAAAGGGGCTGGACCGGCGAGGTGCAGCTCGAGGCCATGGACGTGGAGGGCATCGACGCCGCGGTGCTGTTTCCGACCCGGGGCCTCCATGTGCTCACCTTTCCGGGACACGCGCCGGACTTCGCCGCGGCTCTGGCGCGGGCCTACAACGACTGGCTCCACGACTTTTGCCGCGCCGACCCGAACCGGCTGTTCGGCGCCGGCATGATCTCGGTCTACGACATCAACGACGCGGTGGAGGAGACGCACCGGGTGGTGGGCGAGTACGGCTTCCGCTCGGTCTTCCTGAGGTCCAACGTCGTCAACGGCAAACCCCTGCACGACCCGTACTACGAGCCCCTGTGGAATACCCTGGAGGAGTTGGCCCTCCCCATCGGGTTCCACGAAGCCACCACTTCCCGCGCGGCCCAGGCCGGCGAGCAGTTCGAGCCCAACTTCGGCCTGAGGCGCGTCTACTCCCAGCCCTTGGAGCAGATGATGGGGCTCGGGAGCTTTGTGGGCGGCGGCGTGCTCGCGCGTCATCCCAGGCTCCGGGTGGCATTCCTGGAAGCCAACTGCTCGTGGCTGCCGTGGCTTCTCTGGCGCTTCGACGAGGGTTACGAGCGGGAGGGCGACGTCTACATGCCCGATCTGGACCGGAAACCCAGCGATTACTTCAAGGACCAATGCTGGATTTCCATCGAGCCCGACGAGACCCCGGCGCGGTTCACCATCGAGGAGTTCGGCTGCGACCAGCTCGTCTTTTCCACCGACTATCCCCACGGCGACTCCAAGTATCCCCACGCCGTGGAGGGATTCCTGGAACTTGATCTGTCCGATGAGGAAAGGCGCAAGATCCTGTGGGACAACTGCGCGCGGTTTTACGGTTTTGATTAGTCCAGTTCAACCGAAATGAAGGAGGGCGCGATGGCGAGACCCCAAGAGGCGGCACAGCCGGAATGCATCCAGGGCGTGGTCAACTACCTCAAGAAGGACACCGAGGCCCCCGCGAGCTACGGCGGCATGAGCCAGAAGGAGGCCGACCGCAAGCGCAGGGGCAACTACGAGAGCCACACGGTTGCGATCCACAACGCGCGGCTCCTGGCGGACGAGCTTTCGCTGGAGCGCGAGGGCTTCGTGCTGGTGCGCCACGACACCCGGATGAAGGACTTCTATGACCAGGAAGAGGTGCGCACGGTCTACTACAAGGAGACCGAGGAGTTGGTGAAGCGCACCTCGGGGGCGAAGCGCGTGGTCGTGTTCGACCACACGCTGCGTTCGGGCGACGAGGCCACGCGGGAGGCGAAGCAGGTGGGCGGTCCGGTGCGCGGCGCCCACAACGACTACACGGACTGGTCGGGGCCGCAGCGGGTACGGGATATCCTGCCGGACGAGGCCGAGGAACTGCTCAAGGGCCGGTTCGGCGTGATACAGACCTGGCGGCCCATCAACCGCCCGGTGATACGGGATCCCCTGGCCATCTGCGACGCGCTCAGCACCGGCATGGAAGGCGCCATCCCCACCGCGCGCATCTACCCGGACCGGCGCGGCGAGACGCTGCACTACACCTTCAATCCCAAGCATTACTGGTACTACTTCCCGCACATGGAACGTCACGAGGCCGTGGTGTTCAAGACCTTCGAGTCCGAGAAGGACGGCCGTGCCCGCTGGACCCTGCACTGCGCCTTCGACGACCCCGACACGCCTTCCGATGCACCGGCCCGCGAGAGCATCGAGATGCGCACCCTGGCATTCTTCTAGGAGATTCTCATGAGCAACTTCGACGTGGTGGAAACGACCATCGACGCGGTCCACAAGGCGTACGAATCAGGGCAATTGACCCCGCGGGAGCTGGTGCAGGCCTACATCGACCGGATCGAGGCCTACGACAAGAAGGGCCCCGGCCTCAACTGCCTCATCACGGTCAATCCCAACGCGCTGGAGGAGGCCGACCGGCTCGGCGCCTCGCCCCTGACCGGACCGCTCCACGGCATCCCCATCGTTTTCAAGGACCAGGGCGACGCCAAGGGGATGCCCACCACCCTGGGGAGCGTGCTGTTCAAGGACTACTACCCCGACCGCGACTGTTTCGTGGTGGAGCAGCTCAAGAAGGCCGGCGCCATCATCCTGGCCAAGGCCACCCTGGGAGAGCTGGGCGGCGGCGACACCCACGGCTCGCTGTTCGGCTCCAGCCGCAATCCCTATGATGTCGAGCGCACGGTGGGGGGCTCCTCCGGCGGCTCCGGCGGGGCCGTGTCCGCCAACTTCGCCACCGTGGCGGTGGGGCAGGAGGGTTACGCCTCCATCCGCCGCCCGTCCACCTGGAACTGCGTCGCCGGCATGCGCCCCACTCCCGGGCTGGTGAGCCGGGGCGGCGTCTACGACGGCTGGCCCGACATGACCGGCTCGCTCGGCCCCATGTGCCGCACGGTGGGCGACATGGCGCGGCTGCTGGACAGCATGGTTGGCTACGACCCCGATGACCCGGTGACCGCCAGGGGCGTTGGCCACGTCCCGCCGAGCTACACCGATTTCCTTGACGCCAACGGGCTCAACGGCGCCCGTCTCGGGATCCTGCGCGAACCCATGGGATACATGGCGGAACCCGACACCGACGACTTCCGGCAGGTCACCGAAGTATTCGATCAGGCAGTGGCGGACCTTCAGGTTGCCGGCGCCGAGGTGGTGGACCCGGTGGAGATACCACAGCTCAACGAGCTGCTGGCCAAGCGGTCCTGGAACCCCACCAACGGCGACGAGGCCTTCAAGCTGTACTATGGCAGGAGCGCCAAACGGCCGTTCGAGTCGCGCCAGGAGGCGATTGCGTCGCCGGACTTCGCCAAGGTCCACTACAACGCCCAGAACCGCTGGAAGGCGCCCCTGGACGCGGACAAGCACTACCAGTACCTGCTGGCGCGCGAGAAGCTCATGGGCAACCTGTTGAAGGTCATGGCCGACCACCGGCTGGACGCCATCGTGCACAAGTCCGTGGAGCACCAGCCGACGCTCATCACCGAAGGCATCAAGCCGCCGTGGGTCAACATGAGGGGGGTGCCCCACATCAACACGTTCTTGATCTTCGTGTCGTCGGTGGTGGTGCCCGGGGGATTCACCCGGGACGGCCTGCCGGCGGGGATAACCTTTCTGGGACGGCCCTATGACGACGGCCGCATGATAAAGTTCGCCTACGCCTACGAGCAGGCCACGCACCACCGCAAGCCGCCGGTCACCACACCCGCGCTGTGAGTGCCGGCGCTGTGAACGCCGGCACTCCTGAACGCCGGCGCACCGTCCGTCATTCCCGCTCCTCCCCCGTCATTCCCGCGAAAGCGGGAATCCAGGAGGGGTGGACGGGTGGGGTTATCGAGTAAGGGAAAGGATTGAGGATGCCCCGCATACCGGAGCTCACCGAACGGGAGGCCATACCCGAAGACCAGCGCGAACACTACGATTCCATCATGGCCAGCCGCAAGCGCATCGGAGCGCCCTATGGCAACCTGCTCCACTGTCCGGACCTGGCCGCGCGAACGGCGCACCTGGTGGGGTATTCGCTGTTCACCTCGGACTTTCCCCTGAAGGAAAAGGAGCTGGTCATCTGCACGGTGGCCCGGGAGATGGACTGCGTGTACGAGTGGGCCGCCCACTCCGGCCACGCTCTCGATGCCGGCGTGCCGGAGACGACGGTGGCGGCCATTCGTGACGGCACCGCTCCCGAGGGGCTCGACGAGGACGAGGCGCCGTTCGTGAAGTACGTGCAGGAGTTGCTCCGGCCTCCGCATCGAGTCACCGAAGCGACGTTCCGGAAACTGCGGCAGCGCCTGGGCGATCACCGGCTGGTGGAGCTCACCGGTATCGTCGGCGGTTATGTCGGCCTTGCGTGCTCCCTCAACGCCTTCGAGATCGGCGCTCCCGAGGGCATGCCGGTGCTCCCCACGGGGTGAACGGGATGTCCGTGGCCTACCGCGAACCCGAGCTCGACGCCGCCGCGCGTAGCGGCATCCCGGTGCTGGAGGTCGGCGAGTTTCTTGGCGGCGTTGCCGGCGCCCGGGAACGGCTGGCGGCCGAACTGCGCCACGCCCTCGAGCACGTGGGGTTCTACTACATCCACGGCCACGACGTACCCCAGGCACTCATCGACGGCGTCTTTGCCGAGTGCGCCCGTTTCCACGCCCGGCCGCTGGCCGAGAAGATGGCGGTGCGCGGCAACGAGCATAACGTGGGATACATGCCGGTGAACGGGTACGTATCCCGGAGCTCGCGGGTGGAGAAGGCGACGCGGCCCAACTTGGTCGAGGCGTACTTCCTCAAGCGGGACCTGCCTCCGGACCATCCGGACGTGGTGGCGAAGGTGCGCTACCGTTGCGCCAACCCCTGGCCCGACCCTGGCGTCCTGCCGGGGTTCCGGGAGACGGTGGTGGCCTATCTCGACGCCATGGAACGGCTCTGCAAGCGCATGTTGCCGCTCTACGCCGCGGCGCTGGATCTGGCGCCGGACTATTTCGACGCGGCCTTCGCCGAACCCCAGTACACCCTGAGGATGTCGCACTACCCGCCGGCGGAGCACGGCGAAGCCGACCAGTACGGACTGGCGCCGCACACGGATTCGAGCTTCCTCACCATGTTGCCGCAGGCGGAGCTGCCCGGTCTGGCCATCCGCATGCCTTCGGGCGAGTGGAGCGATGCGCCGGCGGCGCCCGGCACGTTTCTGGTCAATTCCGGCGACATGCTGCGCCGGTGGACGAATCACCGCTTCCTGTCCACCCCGCACCGGGTGGTGAACCGCAACGCCGGCCGGGACCGCTACGCCATCCCGTTCTTCTTCGATGCGACCCACGATTTCGCCATGGAGTGTCTGCCCACGTGCCAGGGGCCGGACAACCCGCCCCGCTACGAGCCCACGACCTACGGTGAGTACATGCGCTGGTTCGCGCGCCAGTATGACCACGTGCGGAACCATGACCGTCATGAGCCCGAAGACCCGGGCGTGCCCACGGTCGGATAGGTCGCGGACAGGACACCGAGCGTCAACGTCAAGACAATACGTCAATTTGGTAACAGGTTCTGTGGAAAAACCCTGTGTATATCTCCCGAACGCCAGCCAAATGGCCCTGTTCATCCGGGACTCAGCGGATTGCATCATTTTTGCGCACTGATTTTCGTGGGAAACCGAATAGTTGCGAAGATTCGGTTTCGGCGGACCTCGGGTACGGAGCGCCGGCCGGGACGGCGCCGCCACGGCCGGTTTGCCGCTAAGTTATTGATTCCGAATAGACTATGAGCTTGAACCCCAATCTGAACGCATTGCTTCGGCCCGGATCGGTGGCCGTGGTGGGCGCATCCCCAAAGGGAGGCACCGGTGGACGGATCCTGGGAAACGTCCTCGCATCGGGCTTCCGGGGGACGGTCTATCCGGTGAATCCCAACTACGCGGAGGTCCAGGGCAAGACCTGCTATCCGTCCATCGCCGGGCTCCCGGAGGCGCCGGACTGCGTGGTGGTGGCGTTGCCCGTCACCCGCGTGCTCGGGGTCATCGAGGAAGCGGTGGCGGCGGGGGTGCCCTCCGGCATCGTGGTGGCCGAGGGGTTCTCGGACGGGAATACCGCCGCCGGCCGGCGGCGCCAAGAGGAGCTTCAGCGGCTGGCCGCCGGCGGAAACATGGCCGTCACCGGTCCCTGCTGCATGGGGGTGGCGAGTCTCCGGTACGGCTTCGCCAACTCCTATTTCTCGATTCCCGAGGACGCGGTCCCGGGCGGCGTGTCGGTCATCTCCCAGAGCGGCGGCTTGACCAACGCCGTCACCGAGCTGGGCGCCAGCCGCAACATCGGCTTCAACTACATCATCTCCAGCGGAAACGAGGCGGTGGTGGAGATGGCCGACTACATCGAATACCTCGCCGACGACCCCGAGACCCGGGTCATCGCCTGCATCATGGAGGGGGCGAAGGACGGCGCGAAGCTCCGCCGTGTGCTGGCGGCCGCCACACGGAAGAAACCCGTGGTGGTGCTGAAGCTCGGCCGCACCGAGTCGGGGCAACGGGCCACGGTGGCCCACACCGGCACCCTGGCCGGCCAGCGGGAAGCCTACGAAGCGCTGTTCCGCGAGACCGGCGTGGCCCCGGTGGAAACCCTCGACGAGTTGGTGGAGACCGCGGGTCTGTTCCTGAACGGACGCCTTCCGGCAGGAGAACGGGTCGTTTTCCTCACCATTTCCGGCGGGGCCACGGCCCTCATCAGCGATGTCAATGCCGTTGCGGGACTGCAGTGCCCGGCCTTGTCTCCGGCCGTCAACGCGAAGCTCCAGGAAACCCTGGGCGTGTCGGATCGCCCGTTCAGCAATCCCATCGACACCGTGGGGATGCCGCGCATCGAGCAGGGGACGAATCTCACGACGGTGCTCGACCTGCTGCTGAACGATGACGGCATCGACCTCGTGGGCATGGCCCTGAGCGTCAAGCGGACCACCGCCCCCGGGCAGCAGAAGCTGCTGGATCAGGTGGCCGCGTGCGCCAAGACCGCGCCGAAGCCCATGTTCGTGCTGTCGCTGGCGTCCAACAGCCTCACCGGCGACTGCCGGAAGTTCTCCGGCGAGACCGGGGTTCCCATACTGGAGGACGTGGCCGGCGGCATGAAGGCGGTGCGGAAGCTCGTGGACTACGCGGCGTTCCGCCGCAAGGAGAAGCCGGCCCGGAAACCGGCGGCGTCGGTGGATTTCCGCCCGCCGGACGGCGCGGGCGCCCTCACGGAGTACGACAGCAAACGGATACTCGCGCGTACGGGGATCACCATAACGCGGGAAGATCTCGCCGGGAATCCCGGGCAGGCCGTCGAGATCGCGGCCGGCCTCGGCCATCCGGTGGCGCTGAAGGTCCAGTCGCCCGATGTGCCTCACAAGTCGGACGCCGGCGGCATCCATCTTGGAGCGGCAACCGCGGAGGAAGTGGAGGCGGCGTACCTTCGCGTGATCGGGAACGTCAAGGCGGCCCGTCCGGACGCCCGCATCGACGGCGTGCTGGTGCAGGAGATGGTCTCCGACGGCCTGGAGGTCATCGTCGGCATGGTGCATGACCCGCAGTTCGGGCCGCTGGTGATGCTGGGGCTGGGGGGCATCTACGTGGAAGTGTTCAAGGACGCCGCCTTCCGTCTGCCGCCCCTGGACGACGAGGACGTGCGCGAGATGCTGGCGGAGCTGAGGGGCGGCGCGCTAATGCGCGGTCTCCGGGGCCGGGAGCCCCGGGACGTGGATGCCTTGGTGGAGTGTGTGGTCCGCTTCGGCGACTTCGTGGCGCACAACGCCGGCCGGTTCACCGCCGTCGAGATGAACCCGGTGATGGTGCGTCCCCGGGGCCTGGGGGTGGCGGTGGCGGACGCGTTGATCACCGTCTCGGGATAGTTTCAGCCCACAAGGAGCTTTGATGACCTACGACAACATCCTTTACGACGTGACCGATCACGTGGCCACCATCACCATCAACCGCCCCGAGTCCATGAACGCCATCAGTTACAAGGCCCGGGACGAGCTGCACGACGCCTGCGGCCGGGTGTCCGCCGATCCGGACGTGCGGGTCTGCATCATCACCGGGGCGGGGGAGCGGGCCTTCTCCACCGGCCTCGACCTGAAAGAGCGGGCGCGGGAAGTGGACGACTCCACTTTTTTCGAGAAGCGCCGGGTGCGGAACCAGCCGGGCACGCAGGGCCAGAACATGCTGGTGGCCGCGCTGGAAAAGCCTACCATCGCCGCCATCCGCGGCTACGCCGTCGGCGGCGGCCTGGAGCTGGCCCTGGCCTGCGACATCCGGGTGGCCGCCGAGGACGCCAAGCTCGGCATGTTCGAGGTGCGCCGCGGCCGGCTCGGAGGAGGCGGCGGCACCCAGCGCCTGCCGCGCCTCGTCGGCATGGCGAAGGCGCTGGAGATGTCGCTCACGGGCGAGGCCGTGGACGCCCACGAGGCGTTTCGCATCGGCCTGGTGAACAAGGTGGCGCCGGTGGACAGCTACATGGACGTGGCCCGGGATATCGCGCGCAAGATCTGCCTCGGCGCGCCGCTGTCGGTCATCGCCATCAAGGAAGCCATCACCAAGGGAATACAGCTTCCGCTCGAGCAGGGTCTCAGGCTCGAGAGCGAGCTGGGGCTGGCGCTTTCCACCACCGAGGACCAGAAAGAAGGCTCCCGCGCCTTCGCCGAGAAGCGTCCCGCGGTGTGGAAGGCGAGGTAGAGCCGGACGGCTGGCCCGTCATCCGGGGTGACGGGCCGGTTGGATCCCGGGTCAAGCCCGGAATGACGCAGAGGCCCGGAGCAACGATTCGGGGAAACCAGGAGGAACCATGAGCACCAACCTGAGCGGAAAGTACGCCATCGTCGGCGTCGGACAGAGCCCCCTGGGCAAGGTGCCGGAGATGGGCCCCATCGGGCTCTTCGCGGTGGCGGCCAAGAACGCCATCGAGGACGCCGGCCTGAAGAAGGAGGACGTGGACGGCCTCATCACCCGGGGACCGGACGACGTCTACTGCCACCACCAGAAAGTGGGGGAGGCGCTGGGGCTCAACGTCACCTACAGCACATCCACCGCCAACGGCGGCGCCAGCCAGACCATGGCCGTGGCCATGGCGTGCATGGCCATCGAGGCCGGCGTCTGCAACACCGTCGTGGTGGGCTACGGCCGGGACACCTGGTCCCGCACCCACCGTAACGCCGAGGCCAAGCAGGCTGTGGCTTCCCGGCCCCGCACCTACTCCGAGTTCGGCTCCGAGTTCGGCCAGTTCGGCGCGCCGGTGAACTACGCCATCGCCGCCCGGCGCCACATGGAGCGCTTCGGCACCACCAAGGCCCAGCTCGGCGCCATCGCCGTGGCGTTCCGCAACCACGCCCGCAAGAACCCCCACGCGTTCATGCAGAAGCCGCTGACCCTGGACGAGTACCTGGGCGCCCGGCTCATCGTGGACCCGCTGTGTCTCTACGACTGCAGCGTGTTCATCGACGGCGCGGGCGCGGTGGTGGTGACCAGCGCGGAACGGGCCCGGGATCTCCGGCAGCCGCCGGCCTATGTCCTGGGCTTCGGCTTCGGCAACCGCCTGAGCGGCTGGTTCGCCGACGACAACATGATCACCACCGGCGCCAAGGAGGCGGGGGAGGCGGCCTACGGGATGGCGGGCATCGGGCCCAAGGACGTGGACACCGCCCAGATCTACGACTGTTTCACTCACATGGTGCTGCTGCAGCTCGAGGACTACGGCTTTTGCGCCAAGGGCGAGGGCGGTCCCTTCGTCGGTTCCGGTGCGTTGGAAGCCGGCGGCGTGCTGCCCACCAACACCTCCGGCGGCCAGCTTTCCGAAGGGCATATCGAGGGTATGCTCCAGGTGCTGGAAGGCGCCCGCCAGGTCCGCCGCGAGCACAACCCCGAGCGGCAGGTGAAGGACTGCAACATCGCCCTGGTGAGCGGCCACGGCGGCAACACGGTGTGCCAGTCGGCGCTGATCCTGGGGAGGGAAGCGGGATGACCGAGTACAACAAGCCGCTGCCGCCGCCGTCGGTGGAGTCCGAGCCCTTCTGGGACGGGTGCAAACGCCACGAGCTGGTGGTGCCCCGTTGCGACGCCTGCTCCAATCACTGGTTTCCGCCCACCGCCACCTGCCCCGAGTGTTGGAGCACCGAGTGGACCTGGACCCCGGTGAGCGGCAAGGGGAAGATCTACTCCTTCGGCGTCTACCACCGGGCCTACCACAAGGGGTTCGCCGAGGAGCTGCCCTACGCCCTGGTGGTGGTGGAGCTGGACGAGGGCCCGCGCCTCACCACCAACGTGGTGGGCTGCAAGCCCGGCGAGCTGAGTTGCGACATGCCGGTGGAGGTGGTGTTCGACGACGTCACCGACGACCGGACCCTGTACAAGTTCAAGCCCTTGAGCGACAGTTAGCGGAGGTAACCATGCTGCATAGCACCGATCGTATTCTCGTCACCCACACCGGAAGTCTGCCGCGCCCGCGACAACTCATCGACATGATGCTGGCGGAGAACGAGGGCAGGCCCGTCGATCCCGCAGAGTACGAGGACAGGCTCCGGGGCGCGGTCCATGACATCGTGCGCCGGCAGATGGACCTGGGCGTCGACATCGTCGACGACGGCGAGCTCAGCAAGCGCGGTTTCGCGGTCTACGCCCACCAGCGGCTCGACGGCCTCAGCCCTACCGGCCGGGTGCGGGTGTCGCCCTGGGACAATTCCCGGGAATCGCAGGCGTTCCCGGAGCACTACGGTCACTACAGCCCGGTGCCCGGAGCCAAGCCCAACCCGAGCAACATGCAGATGGCCTGCACCGGCCCGATCGCCTACAGGGCCCAGGAGCGCGTGGTGCAGGATCTGGCGAACCTGAAGGCCGCGGTGGAGGAAGCCGGAGCCGTGGAGGCCTTCGTGCCCGCGATCTCCCCCTGCGACGTGGCCGGCAACCAGGAGAACGAGTACTACAAGAGCGACGAGGAGTTCCTTTTCGCCATCGCCGACGCCTTGAGGGTGGAGTACCAGGCCATCGTCGACGCCGGCTTCGTGCTCCAGATCGATGACCCGTTGCTCATCAACTACTACGTCAAGAACCCTGACCTGAGCGTGGACCAGTGCCGCGCCTGGGCCGAAGGGCAGATCGAGGCCATCAACCACGCGCTTCGGGACATCCCCGAGGACCGGGTGCGCTACCACACCTGCTACGGCATCAACATGGGCCCCCGGATCCACGACATGGAGATGAAGGACTACCTCGATATCATCCTCAAGATCCGCGCCGGCGCCTTCTCCTTCGAGGCCTCCAACCCGCGCCACGAACACGAGTGGAAGATCTGGGAGGACGTGAAGTTGCCCGACGGCAAGCTCATCATCCCCGGCGTCATCACCCAGTCGTCAGTGGTGGTGGAGCACCCAGAGCTCGTCGCCCAGCGCCTCGAACGCTTCGCCGGCGTGGTGGGCCGTGAGAACGTCATCGCCGGCAGCGACTGCGGCTTCGGCACCCAGGCCCTGGAAGTGCCGGAGATCCACCCCGCCATCGTCTGGGCCAAGTTCCAGGCCATGTCCGAGGGGGCGCGGCTCGCGAGCGAGCGGCTGTGGGGGTGAGGGAGAACGACTCCGGATTACAAGTCTGACCAAAATCCGATACATCGTTGAATTGTCTTGACCAAAACGCGATGGTGTGGATAATGGCCAGACATGGATCCGGAATCGCGCGTCTACGATGCCTTACTGGCCGAGCACTTGTCTGCCAACCGACAGATGGCCTTCGTCAGTGGTCCACGGCAGGTAGGCAAGACCACGACGTGCCGGCGTCACGCCGACAACTACTGCAACTGGGACAACCTCGATGACAGGGAACTCGTGCTGGCGGGTCCAGCCGAAATCGCTGCCGCCATGGGAGCGGACCGGCTCTCCGCCACCGTTCCGGTAGCGCTCTTCGACGAGCTTCACAAGTTCCCGAGCTGGAAGCCCTTCCTGAAGGGCCTGTTCGACACCTACGGCGACCGCCTTCGTATCATCGTCACGGGAAGCAGCCGTCTGGAAGTCTACCGTCGCGGCGGAGACAGCCTGATGGGGCGGTACTTCGCCTATCGCATGCATCCGTTCTCCGTGGCCGAGACGGTGAGTCGGGAGCTTCCGGATGCGGATAGGGTAGTCCGGTCTCCACGCCGTATCGAAGCCGCCGATTTCGAAGCGCTATGGACTCATGGGGGGTATCCCGAGCCGTTTCTCAGACGCGACATTCGGTTCAGCCGGAGGTGGCGGTCGCTGCGTCTCGCGCAACTGGTCCGGGAAGACATCCGCGACCTGACCCAGGTTCAGCAGATCGACCAGATCGAAGTGCTGGTCCAGCGATTGACCCGTCAGTCCGGTCGTCAACTGGTGTACGGCAACCTTGCCAAAGAGGTACGCGTGTCAGCCGATACGATCCGTCGGTGGGTGGCCACTCTATGTGATTTTCACCTGGGCTTTCTCGTCAGGCCGTGGTTCCGGAACGTCTCGCGGTCCTTACGCAAGGAGCCCAAGTGGTACCTGCGGGACTGGGCGGACATCGAGGATGCTGGGCAGAAGGCTGAGACCTTCGTGGCGTGTCATCTTCTCAAGGCGGTCGACGGCTGGAACGACATGGGCCTCGGCCGGTTCGAGCTCGGCTACCTGCGCGACCGGGAAAAACGGGAAGTGGACTTCGTCGTGGCCCGCGAGGGACGGCCCTGGTTCCTGGTTGAGGTCAAGCACCGGGATGAGTCCATCAGCCGGTCCCTCAAGCATTTCCAGGACCAGGTCGAGGCGCCGTTTGCGTTCCAGGCGGTCGTCGATGCCGACTTCGTCGACGCCGACTGCTTTGCGAGGCCGGGCGCGCCGCTGTTGGTGCCGGCCCGAACCTTCCTGTCTCAACTCTTGTGACGCTCGTCGTGCCGTTGACAACACGAACGCCCCTTGGGTAATGTCTCGCAGATAGCTCACGCGTGCGATGGAGGGCCTCATGGGAAAGCTACAGATGCTCGATCCGCGGGCCGATGTCCTGTTGGAGAACCATCCCCCTGTTCCGGGGCTGGATGATCTGGTGGGGAAGGTGGTTGGGATCATCGACAACGGCCAGGCCAATTCGAGCCCGATGTTCGAGGAGCTGGCGCGGTTGATCGAGGAGCAGACCGGCGCGGCTGAAGTGCTGCTGCGAAAGAAGCCCAGCCACATGAATGCGGCGCCGGGCGAAATGATCGAGGAGATGCTGAGCCGGTGCGACGCGGTCGTCACCGGCCTCGGTGCTTGAGGGTCCTGCACGTCGTGGAGTGTCCACGACGCCATCGAGATCCAAAAGCGCGGCACCCCCACGGTGACCCTTTGCCAGACCATTTTCATGGAGCTGGGCCGGAAGGAAGCGGTGTTCTTCGGCATGCCGCAACTGCCGCTGGTGCAGATCCCGCACCATCCGAGCGGCGGCGCCCGGCCGGGTGAGCACGCCGAGGATGCGAGGATCGCCATCGGTCCGGTGCGCGAGACCCTGACGGACGCCGATGCGGCCGAGTCAGCGCGGGCCGGCGCCGCGGGAGCTGAAGCCCAGGCGGCCAAATAGTGCGCCGGGCGGACATCCTGCACCACACGCACCCTTCACGCATGGCTACCGATACCTCACAGGTGAAGCTCGTCTCCGATGTCATCGAGGTGGAGGACTCGCTGGAGGCGGTCAACGACTGGTTCTGCGACCGCCAGCTAAGCGACGGCCTGCCCATCGTTCCGCCCACCCGCGAGCGCGTGGAGCGGATGCTCACGGGCACCCACCGCGACCCCCAGGAGATCATCGGGCAGGTGCCGCCCAAGTGGGCGCCGGCCACGGTCGAGAAGATCGCCGTCAGCAGCGTGATGGCCGGGTGCCTGCCGGAGTACCTGCCGGTGGTCATCGCCGCGGTGGAGGGCATCATGGAGCCCCGCTTCAACCTCTACGGCGTCCAGGCCACCACCGGGTACGCGGGTCCGGCGCTGCTGGTCAACGGCCCGATCCGGAACGAGGTGGGTATCAACTGCGACGCCGGCGTGTTCGGCCCGGGCCACCGCGCCAACGCCACCATCGGCCGGGCCATCCGTCTGATCCTCATCACCGTCGGCGGCGGCTATCCCGGCGACACCGACCGCGCCACCTTCGGCTGGCCGGGCAAGTACAGCTTCTGCTTCGGCGAGAACGAGGAGAAGAGCCCCTGGGAGCCCTACCACGTGAGCCGGGGCTACAAGCCCGAGCAGAGCACCGTCACCGTGTGCGGCATCAACGGCTTCATCCCCATGCACACCGCCGGCAGCACGGGGCAGGAGGCGCTGTCATCGCTGGCCGAGGTCATCGCCCTGCACCACGGCGGCAGCCACCTGGACGTGGGCAGCTTCGGCGGCGGCACGCCGCTGGTGGCCCTGTGCACCGAGGACGCCGAGATCATGGCGCGGGACGGCATCTCCCGGGCGGACATCCGCGAATACCTCTGGGAGCATTCCACCATCACCTTCGCCAGCATCCCGGACCGGCGCAAGGGGACCAAGAACGACGAGGAGCTGCTGCGGGAATCCCCCAACGTCACCCCCGACGGCATCGTTCACCTGGCCACCCGGCCCGACGACATCATGGTGATCGTGACCGGCGGCAAGCACCGCCACTGCGTGCTGCTGCCCATGTGGACGGGCCGGAACACCCTGGCCGTGACCAAGCCGATTCGGACGGCGTGACGGCCCTGGACCATGCACATGCCCCCGGACTCACCTCTCCGTCACCCCGGGCTTGACCCG
>CAZVUC010000085.1:0-60059 GCA_964630405.1 uncultured Syntrophobacterales bacterium
GAGCGGCCGGGTGTACGTGAGCTTCGACCCCGACGACGCCATGCTGCCCTACTGCATGGACCGCTACGGCGACGACATGTGGCTGTTCGCCGCCGACTACCCGCACTGGGACACCATCTGGCCCAACGCCACCAAGGAAGTGCGGGAGCGCACCGACATTTCCGAGGACCAGAAACGGAAGGTCTTCTTCGACAACTCCAACCGCTTCTACTCTCTCGGGCTGGAAGCATAACGGCGGGAGCGTGGCGGGCGGTCACAGGCCTCAACGTCCATGAACGCAAAAAGATGGATCGCCGCCGGGGCCCTCTTGCTGCTCGCCGGCTGCGCCACCGCGCAGGGGCCCGGCTTCGACGGCTGGAAGAAACCCGAGGCAGGTCTCGGCGTCGTCTATCTGTACCGGCCGTGGTCCGCGGTCGGCGGTCTTCTCCCAACGCACGTTCAGGTGGACGGGGAGCACAAGCCGGACCTCAGGAACGGCGGCTACCAGGTACACGAGCTGCCGCCGGGCATGCGTACCATCGTAGCGGCCATGGGCGGCCTGACGATCACCACCGACACGACCGAAGTCGACGTAAGGGTCGAAGCGGGATCAGTGCTCTACGTCCGGTTCGCGGCCCGCAAGAGGGACGTCGGCGGCGGACACGTGGTGCGCCTCAACGAGCTTTCATTGGTGAACCAGACCGTCGCCCGAAGGGAAATCCCCGCCACCAAGCTCTCCATGTAGGGGCCGGCAGCGCCGGCGACGGGAGACGACTCCATCACTTCACGGCTCTCGATGGCATGACCGCCGGCGAATCGGCGCGGGTCGTCGGGAATGACCGTCCGACAGGCGCGGTATTGGTCACGCGACCGTCCCGGAGTCGCGAACCCCTGGCTTGCGCGAGTTCAGACGGTGATCGTTCAGGACCAGTACGGCAGTGATCAGCAGGAGCACCCCGAGGACGGTTTCGCCTGAACGCAGACTCCAGATTCCTCCCGCCACCCACGCCGACAGAAAGAGCCAGATGCCGAAGCGACGCCAAAACCTCGCCGCCGCGGTTTCCTCCGCCTCGACGAATTCCATCATTGCATGAGCGGTGGGGTATTTGCGGATGATCGGATCCAGCACGCGGGTCCTGAACACCAGCGCCGCCGTGACGCTCACGGCCACCGCCGCAACCACCGGGATCGTGAACCGTCCCGTAAACTCGCCGTGCGGGGACCATGACGAGGCAACCTCAACGAGCAGCGCACTGAGAAGGGCCAACGCCGGGCCCGTAGTCCAGAACAGCACCCTGTAGTACGTTGCCAGATAAGACTTCAGCTTCTCGAGGTCGTCATCGGACGTGATGACGTAGCCCGTCTGAGAAGAGGGCCACAGCCACACCCTGAAGAAGAACACCGTCTCGCCCGTTGTACTTACCTTGAAGTGGGTAGCGACAGACCGATCCGTGAAGCCCACGACCGCAGCCCTCCGTCAGCCCGATCTCTATCGCCCCCAAGGATAGTACAGGACCGATCATTCCTCAAGGCCCAACTCTTCCGCGACTGCCCGTTCGACCACGGTGCCCTTGAAGAAGCCGGGGTTGTTCCGCGTGTGGAGGCGCGCGGCGTTGGTGAAAGTGAATTCCCGGAAGTCCTGACCGGTCACGTGGCCCTTCTCCACCATCTCGTACGCTTCCGGAATGACGTCCTTGAAGTCCGGGACGTCGAAGTGCGTGAAGTCGGAGCTGAAAATCGGCTGGAGCCGCACGCCCATGCGCGGATCGAACGCCCACATGGTGGCGCGGTCGTCGGCCTCGCAGCCGAAGAAGAAGTTGTTGGCGAACACCGCCTCCACGTCCTCCTCGGACTCGATGCCCGCGGCCTCGAAATCGTCCACCACGTGATCGGCCTTGGTCAGCTCTTCCAGGGTGCAGTTGGGCCGGAAGGCGTCGAGGTTGTCCATGATGGCGTCGGCGTTGCGCTTGAGCTTCTCATCGCCGTAGCGGTCGATGAACCCCTTCAACTCCTGGACGTCGGTCGTGTCCGGGTACTGCAGCCCGGCGCGCCGGCGCTTCTCCCAGTGCTCGATGAGGTCGAAGCACATCTGGCAGGCCCAGCTTATGCCCCCTTCCATGAAACCGAAGTTGAGGCTGGGGTAGCGGTTCACCAGGCCGCCCAGGAAGACGCCGCGGGCGAAGGCGTGGTTCGACTCGGCGAAATGGCCGACGTGGTTGAAGGTGAAGTTGCTGATGGAGGCGCGGTCGTGCCAGCGGCCGCTGCCCGAGTGCTGGGTCACCGCCACGCCCAGCTCGACGCACCGCTGCCAGACGGGCTCGTAGTCGTACGGGCTGTCCAGCGCGATGTTGTCGCAGTACCAGGCCGCCTTGCGCGGATCGATGCCCTCGGCGGCGGCCGGGATCTTCCGCTCCTGGTTGCCCCGCAGCATGATGGCCCGGTAACCGCGCTGCACCACCGCGTAGTCCAGTTCCTCGAGGGCCTCGTCGGGGTTGTGCGCCGGGATAATGGCCACCGGACAGAACCGCTCGGCATACGGGCCGAACATGTCCGCCGTCATCATGTTGTAGGCGCGCACGCCGGCCCGGTGCAGGTCGTCGTCGGCGATGCCGTTCACGCTCAGCCCGAAGCTCGGGTAGATCATCGCGAAGTCGATGCCCAGCTCCGGCAGCCGTTCGTTCAGCAAGGCGGGCAACAGCCCCGTGGCCTTGTCGAGAGTGTCGGCGGTGACGCCCCACCAGATGGTGCGGCGCATGCGGTGGTGCTGGCGTTCCTGCGGGGTCGCCCCGTACCAGCCCTGGTTCCGCCGCCAGAGATCCTTGATCTGGTCGACGGCTCCGGGGCCGCCCGCCTCGCTCAGGTACTCGAGAAAGACCGGGATCGGCTCGATCCAGTGACCGTCGCCGTCGATCACCGGGTGCTTCAGGCTGTCGTGTATCGCTGCCGCTCGATTCTCCATGGTCACGGCTCCTCTCGTTACGGTATGACTGCCGGGCAAACGCCGCGGACCTTGGTCGACCTATAGCACATCTTGCCGCCCGGGTGCGTGCCGGAGTCTTCAGACCGATGAGGCAGTATCATCCGACGTCCCGTACAGCGCTCGTTCCACCGCGGGTCGCACCAACTCCGCCTGCCAACGCAACAGCCCCCCGCTCGCCATGACCTCGTCGAGGGTCCTGGGCCGCTGCTGGACGATGGCCTCGAGCGCCGCCTTCGGCGCCAGCGTCGAAGGGGCGATTTCCAGTGCCTCGGCGATCCCGGCGCATTCGCCGCGCAACGCGTCGAATTGCCGCTGGTCCATGGGCGGCGGATGCGCGCGCGGGGTCTTGGTGCGTTCCGGCCACTCCGCCGGGGGCATGGCCCCCGCCCGGTCGAGCGCGTGCTTGAGCGCCCTCCTGCGCGAGCCGACGATGTCGCGCGGCAGCTTCGGCCCCTGCTCCAACGGCTCGTCCGGATGGGACTCCGCCCACAGGATCAACTCCAGGAGTTGCCGGTTGCCGAGGACCTTGAACGTCGGACGGTCGGCGCGCCGGGCGCGCTCCTCGCGCCACCCCCAGGCCTCCCGCAGATACGCGAGCTGGCGGGGAGTGAGCCGGCCGGCTCCCTTGACTCGCCAGGCTTCCCGCGAGTCGCGCTGGCGATCGCGCCCGGTGGCCTCGACCATGGCCGCGCAACTCTCGCGGTGCCACTCCACCCTTCCCCGCTCGACCAACTCGCCGTGCAGGCACTCGGCGAGCTCCTCAAGATGCCGCGTGTCGTTGGCCGCGTAGCGCAACTGCTTCTCGCTGAGCGGCCGGCGCGACCAGTCGGACTTCTGCGAGTCCTTGGTCATGGCGATGTCCAGGTATTTCTCGGACAGGGCGGCCAGCCCGATCTGCTCGATGCCCAGCAACTGGGCCGCGATCATGGTGTCGAAGACTTCGTCCCGCGGCCGGAACCCCTGCCACGCGCGCAGCATCCGCAGGTCGTAGTCGCCCCCGTGGGCGATCAACGGCTTCTCCGCCAAGGCGCCCACCAGGCCGCCGAAGTCCAGCTCGGAAAGCGGATCGACGACGAAGTCCCGGCCTCCGACGGAGAGCTGCAGCAGGCAAACCTTCTCCGTGTAGCTGTGGAGGCTGTCGGCCTCGATATCGAGGGCGACCGATTTGCCTGCCCTGATGCAACGGGTCAACCGCTCCAAGGTGGCGGAGTCGCGGACGTAGACGTAGTCCTCGCCCTTTACGTGGTCACGCGCCACTTGCTCCGACATCAAGCCCCCGGATCATCCTCGGCGATGCCGGACAACACCACGGGCGCACGATCGGGGAACTCTGCGACCAAAGACAGGCTCCCGCCCATCGCCTCGACTGTCTTGCGCAACGTGGACAAAAGAAGGTCGCTACGCTTCTCAAGTCGAGAGACGCTATCCTGGGTGATCCCAAGCTGCTTCGCCACGCGCATTTGCGTGAGGTTCCGCGCCTTGCGAAGCTCACGCAGCGTCATCTCCTCCGCGATCAACTCTGCCGCGCGGACCTCGACCTTCTTGCGCCGCGCCACGCTCAACTTCCTGATCTTCTCGTCCACGTTCACAGGCATGGTCAGTTCCCTTGGTGTCGAAGGCGAAAGCAATTCTCCATTCACCACCGACCACGCTGAACCGCAACTCCTTCATGTTCGCGTGGCGTGAACCCTTCAGGGTGTCAACTCGAGGCCGACCCAATTGAGGTCCGAACCGCTACAGAAGACGGGACACTGCCAGAAGCTCCAACCGAACCGAGTTGTCGAGTTCGTCGAACTCCGCCTCAAACTCATCCGCGATTTCAACTACCCAACTCACGCTCTAGTATGGCTTGTGAATCATATGTAGTCAAATACATGGTTAGCCTTCGAACCCCGTCCGACACCGTCCTTTTACCGTCGCTGCAGTTCAGCTACGGGGCAGAGCGGGGGCACTCAGTACAGTGCGGTCGAGAGCGCCCTTGTCTGCTTCCGGCAGGATCCTCATGAGACTTCTTTGAAGACATCCTCGTCGGTCAGCCAAGCGTGGGCCTCGGCGAACGGCGTGACACCGCGTCGCAATTCTTCTAACCGCACCGCAGCGCGCGTATGGGGCGTGAGTGCCCAAGTACCCCTCCTCGGCGTGTGAAACAGCGCCTCCGACGGCGGTCTATTGCGCCTCTGGAAAACGGCGGAATCCACACAGTGCTGGTTGTAGCTGGATTGAACGGCCTGTTCGAACTTGGGAGGTATGGGCAGACCGTCTCTCTTTCGTTGGTTCTCAAGTTCCTCAAGCACCTTTTGTCTACTCACGCCGTCTTCGTGGGGCAACAGGACGCTGACGATGTCTACAACATAGGGCTGCTGGCGTCTCAGATGTCTTAACGTGAGATCCTCTTCTATCTTCTTCAGTATTCGATCATCGATAATCATCGGGAGGCTCTCCCTCTGCGAAGCGTTCGCTGCTGGTCGGCAGGGGCAGATCGATAGCAGGTGATCACCCTGTCCCCTTCCATTACCACCTTGAGGTCCTTCAAGCGCTCCATCCGTCGGATTCTGCGTTTCAGGGTAGCAATCTCACGATTCGCATCAGTTCGCTGCATGAGGTAGGCGTCGGGGGCAACCCGCGTTCCGTGTAGCAGCACCTCTTCGATGTCCTCCTTTCGGAAACCCCGTTGCCCCATGCGGACCTCCGCGTGAAGCGTGAAGTTGTGGTCAAGCATTTTCATCTCCCTTCTTCGGTTCAGAACCCTCTAGGCGTAAACGGCGGGGGCGTCTACGTTTTGCCCAGTGCTCGTCGGGGACATGGGATTCCAGCCATTCCGTTCGCTCGACGGCAACTTGGTCGTTGTTCTCGTCCTCGCCACGAAGATGTTTCGGGATTTGGCCTAGGCGAACGTAGCCGCGAGAAAGAGCGTAGTCGGCACGAGGAGATCCACCCGTCAGGCGTTTTAGGTAGGTCGGGAAGAGTTCCCAACCCGTCATGCCACCTCCGTCTCCTAAGGCAGACCTGATCCCATGGTAGTCGATCGCGTCGTTATCGGGACCGAGTTCTTTGGCCAGTGTTATCAAAAAGTCGGAGAAGGGATTTCGGTCTTCGTCATAGTCCCGGTTGTCCACATACATGGACCACGACTCGTTTTCCCTCAGAATACGAAACCCGAACAGATCCCGCTCGACGATGGAGTCATCTTCAGCCTGCAAGCCCTCATAACAATCGCCTACTGCCGCAAAATTAATGTGTTCCGGTACGGTTGTCTGGTAGGCCGTCCAGGCTGCAGCCATTTCCTCAAGACGACGGCGACGGTCGGCAAGGCTCATCTCTGCCAAGAGGGTGAACAACAACGGCGCTGCATCGATCACGTCCCACATATCAATGCCGTAGCGATCCAGAACTAGATCGTAGGCGAGCATGGTTTCACCACGAAGATGCATCTTCGCTCCAACATAGCCGTGTCTCCGGAGTTCTCGATCCTCCATGGCTTCGGATTCGGGCTGCGCGGCCAAGACCTTTGGTTCGACTCCCAGTGCCTTGGCGATGTCCAAGGCTGTGCCTTGGCGTGCTTCTCCCCCCTTTCCACCTTCAATGCGGGCAACCGTTTTTTTGTCAACGCGCGCTCTATCGGCCAGTCCTTGCTGGCTCAATCCGCTATCTTTGCGTAGCTTTCTTAGCGTTTCCGGGATTATTTTCATTCTGAGCCTCCCTCCTCTCGACGTATATGACCATACTCTAACCCCAAATATAAATACCAAACAAGACCCAATGTGGAGTAATTGCATCATTTTATAAGGGCATTTATAGGTCACAAACATCCGTAATGTCCCAACCAATGCCCCTTTTTAATGCGTGATTGTCAAATCAAGCGTCTAATGATACATTTGCTAATACTGTTAAATGACTCAAAAGGAGTCCTCATGGCGAAGTTGCCCCAAATCATACCCGTGACAGATCTGCGCCAAGATGCGGCAGCCGTGTTGAAGCGGGTCGGCGAGTCGCGCGAGCCTTTCGTCATTACCCAACGAGGTCGTGCGGCAGCCGTGCTATTGAGCGCCGAGGAATATCAGCGCGCTGAGTCTGAACGGCAAATGCTCAGGCTGCTGGCGCAGGGGGAGAAAGAGATCGCCGAGGGGCAGGGTGCCGACTTGGACACGGTGTTGGCGGAGGCCGACGCGCTGCTCGCCGATGAAGATTCGTGAGCGTTCGATTCACGCCATCCGCCCGGGCGCAATTCCTTGCCGCGATTGCCCATATCAAGCGGGATAACCCGGAAGCAGCGAGACGGTTCCGCCGACGGTGCGAGGATGTCTTGCGCCGACTCGATAGATTTCCCGACTCCGGCAGAGTCATTCCCGAGTTTCCGGAGTTGTCCTACCGGGAAGTGATCATCGCTCCGTACCGTTTCTTCTACCGCAAGGAAGACGACACCGTCTGGATCGCGGGTGTCTGGCACGGCGCCCAACTTCCGGATGAACCCTGAGATTCGGAGAGGCCCTGTGAAACCGGTACCGGCAGACAGCGACGCTGAACTTCTCACCCGAGCCGCGGTCATCCATTCCCGTGTCCTCACCATGGACACTCACGTGGACATTCCGCCCGACTTCGGGACCGAGAGCTACGACCCCAGGGAGGCCAGGCGGGGCCGCGGGCAGATCGACCTGGTGGGAATGGAGCGGGGCGGGCTCGACGCGGTCTTCTTCATCGTCTACGTGGGGCAAGGCGAGCGCAACCCGGCGGGGTATGCCCGTGCCATGGCGGACGCCTTCGCCAAGTTCGCCGCCATCCGCCGCATGACCGATGTGCAGTATCCGGACACGATCTCCCTGGCCCGTACCGCCGCGGACGTGCGCCGCATTCACGGCGAGGGGCGGCTCGCGGCGCTCATCGGTATCGAGAACGGGCATGCCCTTGGCCGTGAACTGCAGATCCTGGACACCTACCACGACTTCGGCGCGCGCTACCTGGGGCTGCTCCACAACGGCCACAACGACCTCGGCGACTCGGCGGTCCCCTACCCTCGCCTGAAGGACTCACCCGCCGAGCACGGCGGTCTCACCGATTTCGGCCGCGCCGCGGTCGGGCGCGCCAACGACCTGGGGATCATGGTGGACATCTCCCACGCCGCCATGACCACCGCCATGGACGCGATCCGGGCGTCCCGGGCGCCGGTGATCGCGTCCCACTCCAGCGTCAAGGGTGTCTACGAGCACCCTCGCAACCTGTCGGACGAAGCGCTGATAGCCATCCGAGACAACGGCGGCGTGGCCCAGATAGTGGCCTTCGACGCCTACCTGCGACCGGTGTCCACCGAGAGGCAGGGGGCGTTCCGCGCCCTCAGGACGGAGATCGGCATCAAGAGTTTCGCGGACTTCCAGCAGTTGAGCGACGAGAAGCGCAACGCGTATCAAACCCGCCGGGAAGAGATCGACTCCAAGTGGCCAAAGGCATCGGTGAGTGACTTCGCCGATCACATCGACTACGCCGTCAACCTCATCGGCATCGACCACGTGGGCATGGCCTCGGACTTCAACGGCGGCGGCGGCATCGCCGGGTGGGACAACGCCCGCGACACCCTCAACGTCACCATCGAACTGGTGCGCCGGGGCTACCGCGAGGAGCAGATCGCGCAACTGTGGGGCGGCAACCTGCTGAGGGTGATGGAGGCGGTGGAGGCGGCGGCCCGGCGCCGGGAATAGGCCCTGACCCGACAGGAGGCATACGAGCCTTGCTTGAACCCGAACGCCGCCTCAGCCCTTGGGCCCGAAGACGGGCAGCAAGGCGCCGCCCCTTTCGATGAAGCGAACCTCCACGTCCATCCCGATCGAGACGTCACCCGGCGCACAGTCCACGATGTTCGTGCCGAACATCGGACCTTCCTCAAGCTCAATCAAGGCATAGACATAGGGTAGATCGGGCTTGAAGGCAGGATCGAAGGCCCGATGATGCACGTTGTAGGCGAAAACCTTGCCGCGGCCCGACGCCTCGCGCCATTCGAGGCTGCCGTAAAAGGGTTGGTTGGCATGATTGCGACAGTAGGCCGCCGGCCAATACCACGTGCCGCACTCACGGCATTGCATCAGCACGAACTTTCGATTCCGGACCGCGTCCCAGAATGGCTTGTTGTCCTCATCGATGGCGGGCTGTGGGTAGGACGCGGACACGGTCATCGGCTCCACTCGATCTCAGTTGCTCAGGATCATGCAGGCATGGGTCGAGCACATCCCGGGCGAAAGGATCTCGCCGCCGTGGCCCGTCACCAGCCCGATTCTTGCGTTCTCTACCTGCCGCTCTCCGGCTTCGCCGCGGAGCTGCATGATGGCCTCCGCGACATGGGTCTGCTCGCCCAGATGATATGCGGACAGGAGTCCGCCGCTTGTATTGATTGCGACCTCACCCCCGGGGCCGATGCGCCCGCCCTCGACGAAAGCACCACCCTCACCCTTCTTGCACCATCCGTAATCCTCAAGCTGGAACAGCACCTCGGCGGTAAAACAATCATAGAGCCCCGCGAAGTCGAGATCCTCGAGGTCGATCTCGGCTTCGCGGAAGGCGGTCTCCCTGGCGGTTTGTACGGCAAGACGCGTGTAGTTGGCCTTGTCCCACCAGAGCTGCCCCATGGCCTCGCCCACCCCCGCGCCCGAAACGTAGACGGGTTTGCGCGCCAAGTCCTTCGCCCGCTCGGCGGTCGTCAGGACGATGGCAAAACCACCGTCGCTCACGACGCAAGCGTCGAAGATGTTGTAGGGCCAGACCAGCGGCGGCGCGTCCATGTATTCGGACAGCGTCAGCGGCCGGCCATGGAACTGCGCCAACGGGTTGGATTGCGCCCAACCGCGGACCGCCACGGAAATCTCGCCGAACTGCTCCTTCTTCGTCCCGAACTCATGCATGTGGCGCGCCGCAAAAAACGTGTGGTGACTCATCGCCGCCAGATCGCCGAACGGCTTCCCCCAATAGCCCGCTCTTTCCATGACTCCGATGCTGGTACTACCCGTTCGCCGCGCAACCCGGCTCCGTGAGTAATCCTTCGTTCCCGACGCGAGCACGACATAGTTGGCCATGCCGAGTTCCAGGAACTTGGTAGCCGCGAGAATGCCGACGATGCTCGCGGTGCCGCCACGGGCAACCTGGAAGAACATGCGGCACGGCAGGCCGAGAACGCGTGGGAAGGCATCGGTCGGGGACGGCACGTCTCCCGCGCCGGGAGCGATCTTGAGGTCAACCGCGCCGTCGACGTCGCGTACCGTAAGGCCGGCGTCTTCGATGGCGAGCCTGGCGGCCTCCGTCTGAAGCGTCCTAAAGCTTCGATCCTCGAACCTGCCCGCCAGCAGCCCGAGCCCGACAATGGCAAACTTGTCCTTGAGAGCGCCAGACATGATCCTTCCGCCAAATATATCGTTGTCGGTTTAAGCGGTGTCCGTCGTCCTTTTGGTGCCGGCTCCGCGTCTCCTCCGGCAATTCCCGGCCCGCGATCACCCGCGGGCGACGCGGGCCGGGAACCATGGGCGGGTAGTCTCCGCGGCGCCAGGCCGGCTGTCAGCTCTTGCTGATCAGGTCTTTCATTTTCGTGAGCACCGCCTTCGGCATGCTGAGCAGCTCGTTGACGATCTCCTGCACCTGCTCCCCGCGCTTGGGCTTCAGGTCCATTCCCGCCTTCCTTGCCAGCTTCAGCAGGTCCGGATCCTTGTATGACTTCTCGTAGGCGTCCCGGATCGCCTGGACCCGGTCCTTGGGCACTCCAGGCGCGAACGTCTGAGTGATGCTGATGCGGTTCGGCGCGTTGAGCGCCCGCAACATGGCGATGTCTTCGGGGCTCTTCCCCAGCTCCTTGGCCAACAACTCGGCGATGGGCACCCCCTTGGCGAGGCGATGATCGATCTTCTGGTCGCCCGCGATGATCAGCACTTTGCAGCACTTGGCCTCGCCTTCGAACATGCCGATCTCGGTGCTCTTCACCGTCTGGAAAGTGGTGCAGAACCCGTTGACCTCGCCGTTCTTCACCGCCAGACGCTGGGCGCCGCCGCTGGGATAGCCCGTGACGGCCTTCATCTTGAGCCCGAAGACCGCGTTGAAAATCACCGGCTCGAGGTGGGAAAGGCCTCCCTTGCTGAAGGCGGAAAACGTGAGGCGCTTCTTCTTGGCGTCATCGAGACTGTTGACGCCGGCGTCCGTCCGTATCGCGCACATGGACGATGAATCGAACGCGCTGGCGACCCACTGGAATTTTCGGGCGTCGAAGCGTACCCCGGGCTCGCCGCGAGCCTGCTGCGCCACCAGGCTGCTGCTGATGGCCGCGAGCACGGTGCCGTCCTTGGGCTCATTGTTGTAGATGGTGTTGGCCGCCAGCATGCTGCCGCCCCCGGGCTTGTTCTGCACGATGATCCTGGGATGTCCGGGGATGTGGCGCGACAACACATGCGAAACGAGTCGTGCGTTGGTATCCGTGGCGCCCCCCGGACCCAAACCCACGACAATGCGGAAGGTCTTCCCCTTATAGAACTCGGCCACCGATTCGCCCCACACCGGCCCCGCAAACAGCACGAAACCCGCTATCAGAACGAGAACTCGCCGACACATAAGGCACCTCCTTTTCTGGATGGTGCGATTAACCGCCTTTTGTCGCTCGGTTGTCAAGGCGCGATGAGCCGAGGCGCACGTGCCAGTCGTAGGAACGCCGGCCGTCTTTCCCCGAAGCGGGCAAGGTTCACCGCAACAGGTTCAGAACCGGGTCCATGAGGTAGGAATCGAAGGAGTAGAGGCCGAGGCCGTAGGCGATTTGGCCTGCGGGCAGCGGAAACGAGAGGGCCTCCTCCAGCCCGATCTTGAAAAAGATATAAACCCCCAGACTGTACAGGAGGCTGGTGCGCCACCGCTCGCGGGCCTGATAGCGGAGGAAGATCGTCGGAATGACCAGCCCGCCCACCTTGAACCCCAGGAGGTACAGGCCCAGCGCGAAGCCGACGGCCCAGAAGGAGATTTCCATCGTGCGCCGGCGCACCGCGGCCGGCTCCAGCACGGGGCCGGCCTCCGCCGCGGGTGCGGGCGCTGCCGCACCCTGCTCGAACCTGAGCGGCCGGAGCCACAGCCACAGGCTGTAGGCGAGGTGCATCACCGACAAGGCCAGCACCGGATAACCGATGGCCAGGGGGAAGAAACGCGTGCGGGCCGGCCACGCCTGGGCCTCCCACACTGCCCATGAGAGGAGCGTCACCAGCAGCACGCCGATGACCACATCCGTCCGGTTACGCACCCGGCTCCTCCTTGGGCTGAGCCCGCTTCGCCATCCAGTCCTGCAGGCCGGGCAGGAAGATCACGACCAGGGCGACGCCGAAGGTCACCATGACGATGGGACGCGTCAGGAACCAGAGTCCGTAGATCTCGTACGAGATGAACAGGTTCCGCTCCACCAGCGACCCGAGCACCAGCCCCAGCACCAGCGGCGGACGCGGCCAGCCGTGGTTCACCATGATCACGCCCATCACCCCGAACACCAGCGTGGTGGTCATGGCGAAGTAGGAACCGGTGTTGGCGAAACCCGCCAAGTAGATGAGCATGAACAGCGCGGGAATCAGCAGCGACCCGCGGACCTGGGTGATCTTCGCCAACTGGTTCAGGAACAGCAGGCACAACACCACGGTGATGATGTTCGAGATGACGATGAGCCAGACGAACGAGAAGGTCAGGGCCAGATGCTCGGTCAGCATCTTCGGCCCGGGCTGCAACCCCTGGATGATGAAGGCGCCCAGCAGGATGGCGGTGGTGGCGCTGCCGGGCACCCCGAAGGCCACCGTGGGGATCATGGCGGCGCCGATGCCCGAGTTGTTGGCCGCGCCCGGCCCCAGGACGCCGCGCACGTCGCCCTTGCCGAAACCGCTCTTGTCCCTGGTGCTCTGCACCGCGTGGGCGTAGGACACCCACTGGGACAGCGCGGCGCTCACTCCGGGCACGAGGCCGAAGAAGGTGCCGATCATGCTGCAGCGGACCGTGAGGCCGATGTGGACGAAGGTGTCCTTGACCCCCTGCCATACACCGCCGAGCTTGCCCACCTTTGTGTCGGCGATGGCAGAGCCCTTGACCCACAGCTCCACGATCTCGGGTACGGCGAACAACCCCACGGCCGCGGCGATGAGGCCGACTCCTTCCCACAGGTTCACGAGGCCGAAGGTGTAGCGCTCGATGTTCTCCTGGTAGTCGAGGCCGATGGTCGAAAGCACCAGCCCCAGCCCTCCGGCCAGCACCCCCTTGAGCTTGTTGTCGCCGCTCAACGCCGCGAGAAAGCAGATCCCCAGGATCGCCAGGGCGAAGAACTCCGGCGACTTGAAGGACAGCACCAGCGGGGTGACGATGGGGATGGCCAGCGCCAGGGAGAAGGCGCCGACGATGGCGCCCACCAGCGAGCTCATGAGCGCCGCGCCCAGGGCGCGGCCGGCCTCGCCCTTTTTGGCCATGGGATGCCCGTCGATGATGGTGGCGGTGGACACCACCTCCCCGGGCACGCCGAACAGGATCGAGGTGATGTCGCCGGTGGTGCCGGTGACCGCGTACATCCCGAGCAGGAACGCGAACGCCTGCACCGGGTCCATTTCGAAGATGAACGGCAGCATGAGCGCCACCGCGCCGGGGCTGCCGATGCCGGGCAGGATCCCGACGATGAACCCCAGGAAGATGCCGATCGACATCAGCAGGAACGTGGTCTGATCGAATACCTGGATCAGTCCTGTGATGAAGGCTTCCAGCATGGCGTTGCGGAACGGGAACGGTTG
Organism: uncultured Syntrophobacterales bacterium; assembly: GCA_964630405.1. Taxonomy (GTDB): domain Bacteria; phylum Desulfobacterota; class Binatia; order UBA9968; family JAJDTQ01; genus JAJDTQ01. The sequence continues at coordinate 13,717 of CAZVUC010000085.1, forward strand.
GTTCGCGGTTTCGGGTTAGCGTTCAGGTCAGTTTTCGGGGATCGGGACCCGGCCCGCGACCGCCAGTGGCGGACGCGGACCAGATCCCGGCATCGCCCACGGTTGATTCGACGGCACGCCGCCGCTGTTTAGCCCTTGTCGATGAGCGCCTTGATCTTGTCCATGAGGGGCTTGGGAGTGTTGAGCAAGTCGTCGACGATCTTGGCCACGCCGTCGCCCCGCCTCGGCTGCAGATTGCGGTTCTGCTTCTTGGCCAGGGCCTGGACCTGCGGGTCGTTGTAGGCCTTGGCAAAGCCGTCGCGCAGGGCCTCCACACGGTCTTTCGGCACTCCCGGCGGGAGCGTGTGGACGATGCTGATCTGGTTCGTGGCGTTCATCGCCCTCAGCATGGCCAGCTCTTCCTTGCTCTTGCCCAGCTCCTTGGCCAGCGCCTCGGCCGCGGGCACGCCCTTCAGCAGCGGGTGGTTTTCCTTCTTCTCGCCGGCAATGATCAGGACCCGGCAGCACTTCCCTTCACCCTCGAACATGGCGATCTCGGTGCTCGCCATGGTCTGGAACGTCGTGCAGAAGCCGTTGACCTCGCCGTTCTTCACCGCCAGACGCTGCGCGCCGCCGCTGGGGAATCCCGTGACGGCCTTGAAGTTGCTGCCGAAGATCGCGTTGAAGAAGATCGGCTCGAGGTGGGACAAGCCGCCCTTGTCGAAGCTCGACACGATAAGCTGTTTCTTGGTCTTCACCGCCTCGGCGAAGCTGCTCACGCCCGAGTCCAACCGCACCGCGCACGCGGAGTTGGCCCGGAAGGCGCTCGCGACCCAGTTGAACTTCCTGCCGTCGAACTTGATCCCCGCCACGCCGCGAGCCTGCTTCATCACGAGGCTGCTGCTGATGGCCGCCATGACGGTGCCGTCCCTGCGCTCGTTGTTGTACACCGTGTTGGCCGCCAGCGCGCTGCCGCCGCCCGACTTGTTCTGGACCACGATCCGCGGACTGCCGGGAATGTACTTGTGCAGGACCGGAGCGATGAGCCGGGTCGTGAGGTCGGTGGTGCCGCCCGGACCATAACCCACGACAATACGGATCTGCTTGCCCTTGTAGAAATCCGCCACCGCGTCGCCCCATGCGGGGCTCGCCAGGAGCAGCAACCCTGCCATCAGAACGAGAATTCGTCTCAACATGCGTGCCTCCTCTTGGGTTTGATCGTGCGATTAACCGACTTTACGGGGCCTGTGTCAACCCCTAATCCGTCCGTCACGACGCGCTTTCGTGCTCCTTCAGCATCTCCAGCGCCTCTTCCACCAGCCGCCGCCGGAGCCGACGCTCTTCGTCCGCGTCCAGGGAAGGGTCGCCGAAAACGTGGTGAATGGCCCGTCCCGACATGATCCGCTTGGCGCCGGTGTTCTGCGACACCGAGACGAGATTGGTCACGTGCACCGTGGGGATGCCGCCTCTTTCCAGTTCCTTTGCCATCGCTGCGCCGCAGCGAGTGCAGGTCCCTCAGGCGGAGGTGAGGATGACGCCGTCGACGCCGTCCTCCTCCAGCGATGCCGCGATGTCCCGTGCCATGTCGGCGGCGGTCTCCACCGGCGTGCCGTTGCCCGTGGTGGAATAGAAATACTCGTGCAGCCCGCCCAGGGACCCATCGCGCACGGCATCCCGCAGCACGTCCAGGGGGATCAGCCGGTTGGGGTCCTCGTTCACCGCCGCGGTGAAGAAGCCGCCGTGCACCGACTCGAACTCGTCCGCGGCGAGGTGCTCCTTGCTCTCGACGCCGTAGGCGCCGAAATGAGTGGACAGATACGACTTGATGCCGTCTGGGTTGCCCCGGGGGACCAGGCCGCCGGTGGTGACCAGGGCGATCCTGGCGTGGCCGAGGTCCCGGATCCCCGGCGCCGGCGCCACCTCCTGGAACGGCGGCAGCGGGATCTCCGTCTCCATCGGTCCGCCGCCGACCTTGGCGAGCAGCAGGTCCACGGCCCGTTCGGCCGCGCGCTTGGAGACCCGCGTGTTCCACCGGCCGCCGCGGGGAAGCAGGCCTTCCTCGCTGCCCGGCGCCACGTCCTCGCCGGTGAGGAGCTTCACGATCAGGGGAACCGAGGCCTCGAGGGCGGCGCGCATGTCGCCCGACGACTCGCCCGTCCCTACCACCGGGATGTCGCGCCGGATCAGGTCGGCCCCGGGATTGGACGGCGACATGGCGGCCAGCACCGGGATTCCCAGCTCGGCGCCCACCGCCCGGCACACCCCCGCGCACGCCAGTCCGTAGCGCCCCGAGCCGAAGGCCGGTCCGGCGAACAGGAGGTCCGGCTCGGCCGCCTTCACCAGCTCCAGCAGCCGCGCCGTCGCCTCCTCCTCGTTCTCGGAGAAGTGATCGTCGCCGCAGTGGACCGTGGCGACGATGGCGGCGCCCTCTCCCAGGAGGTTCTGCAGCAGCCTGCCCGGTCCCAACGCCCCTTCCAGCGTGCCGGGTGGCGTGCCCGCGCCCTCCTCCCCGCCGAGGCCGGCGAAGAACTGGTTCACGTAGTGGACGATTCGTTTCATGTTGCCTCCCTACTCAACCGGGGCGCCCACGTCCCGAAACACCATTCCCGCCCCCTCCTGTCATTCCCGCGAAAGCGGGAATCCAGGGGCGGTGGGGCATGGCGATTTCCACGATGAACCCGTCTACCCCGGCCTGGCCGTCAGCGTGGAGCCGCCGATGGGATCGATGGCGCCGATGATATTCTGCACCGGGATCTCCACCGTCCCGGCCGCGTCCCCCTGGATGGCCCCCAGGAACGCGTCGCCGCCGATGACCACCTCCATGGGTTCGTCGAGCCGGACCTTCTCGGGGCAGTTGCCCACGCTCACCATGGCGTCCGCCTGGGGCGCGACGTCCACCAGCGCCGGACCGTCGCCGCCGGACTCCTCCTTGGCCACCAGCACCGTGCGCAGGCCCGCCTCCTCGCAGGCTTGGCAGGCCAGCATCAGGTCGACGTCCGCCTGTCCGCCGCCGTCCTTGGTGATGACCACCGCGTCGGCCTCCACCACGTGCCTGAGCAGTCGCGCGGCGTGCCAGGCCCCGGCGGCCTTTTCTTCGTATGTGGCGTAGTGATTGGCCAGCACCATGCCCGCGAACACGAGGTCGCGGTTGTGGCGCCGGTGGAACTCCCGGATCATCGGGTGGTTCAGGATGTCGTGGGTGGCGTTCTTGGTGGGCTTGGTATAGCCGTCGTTCACCAGCGCCCCGTCCAGCAGCTCGTTGGGATGCACGACGCTGGGCACGATGTCCTTGGTGCTCTTGCCGTAGAACAGCTTCTGGCGGCCGATGCCGTGGGAGTAGGCGAAGCTCAGGTATCCCACGCGCGGGAGGTCCGGCGACGCGTTGCGTCCCAGGTCCAGGGAAAACGTTTCGGTGCGGGCCGGCTCGACTCCTTGGGTAGTCTGGGCCAGGAAGACCGCCGTCCGAAGCCCCGCGCGCATGAGCGCCAACCCGAACTCGCCTGGGTCGGACCCCTCCCGCGCCTTGGGCAGCACCACCAGACCGGGCATCCGGCCGAAGCGGCTCAACTCGCTGCCGGGGCCGCACATGTCGATGATGGCCTCCTCGGACCTGGGCAGCGAGCCGGACGTCACCACCGCCACGCCGTCCAGCGCGTGGGTGCGGCCGGTGCCGCACTGGTACAACGGCCCGAGGCTGCCGGGGAACGGGCTGCCGCGTTCCGGGTCCTTCCAGCGGGGCTCGACGATGTCCACCACGTGGAGGACACGGGTGCGGTCGCCGGGCACGACGATACTCAGCTCCACGTCGTCGATGATCGGTTCGGTCAGCAATTCCGCGCGCAGCGCGTCGCGGTTGACAATGAGTTCGCCTTCCCGATATTCGGTGTTGGCGCCCCAGGAAAGGGACCGGACAGGGTAATGGGCCAGCTCGAAATCCACGTGACCTCCTCAGCCGGAATCGGCTCGTCCGATGAAGGCAAACCCCTGTCTACCAAACTCGGCAACGCAGTGCGAGCAACCCAGCCAACATCTCGGACCGTGCTCTCCGTCATCCCGTTTCACCTTTCCGTCACCCCGGGCTTGACCCGGGGTCCAGCGAGCAGTGACCCGGAGTAGAGGCCCGAAGTTGACCGACTCTGGAACCAACTCACCGAACGAGGCCCCGCTGGACGCCGATCTCTCCATCTGCGACCCGCACCACCACCTGTGGCGGCGCCCCGACAACCCGTACCTGCTTGACGATTTTCTGCGCGACGCCTCAAGTGGCCATCGCATCGTGTCCAGCGTCGCGGTGGAGTGCGGCGCGATGTACCGAGAGACCGGACCGGCGGAGCTGCAACCGGTGGGAGAGACGGAGTTTCTGGAGGAAATCGCGGACGAAAGTTCATCCGCGGGGACGCCGGCCACGGTAGCGGCCGCCATCGTGGCCTATGCTGACCTGTCCCTCGGCGACAGCGTGGCAGCAGTGCTGGAAGCGCACCTGGAAGCCAGCCCCACCCGGCTGCGCGGCATCCGCTATTCCACAATGTGGGACGCTTCCGACTCGTTCCGGAGCGTGCCGCGACCCGGCCTGCTGCGGGACGGGGCGGTCCGCAAGGGGTTTGCGCACCTGCAACCCCTCGGGCTGAGCTTCGACGCATGGCTCTATCACCCTCAGCTTCCCGAGTTGGTGGAGTTGGCCCGCGACTTCCCGGACGTGCCCATCATTCTCGACCACATCGGCGGACCCCTGGGGCTCGGCCCCTACGAGGGCCGGCGCGAAGAGGTGTTCCAGACCTGGAGCAACGACATCACCGCGCTGTCATCGTGCCCCAACGTGGTACTGAAGCTGGGAGGGGTCGGGTCGCTCCGCTCCGGCTACGACTGGCACGAGCGCACGCCCGGCTCCGCCGAGCTGGCCGAGGCCATGAGGCCCTACTTCGAGCACTGCATCGAGAAGTTCGGAGCCGGCCGCTGCATGTTCGAAAGCAACTTCCCGGTGGACCGGGTGTCCTATTCCTACGCGGCCATCTGGAACGCGTTCAAGATCATGGTCCGGGGGTACTCCGACACGGAACGCGCGGCACTATTCCACGACACGGCCACGCGGGCCTACCGGCTTAGTGCCTCAATCTAGACGATCCACAAACACAGTGCTCTGAGCCTATTCACAGTGGTCTCCGTGGACCGTACCTGCCAACTCAAGCACACCACTGCTCGTTACCTGTGGCAAGACCCTGATCAAGAACGTGCGCGTAGGTCTTGTGTTCGCGGCGATGGGAACCACGAATCCCCGCATGGATACCTGTCGTTAAGGATCCTAGGGCCACGTCAGCAGGCGAGTGCGGGCGTTCTCAAGTGCCCGAACGGGACGTCGCGCCACGTCAAAGGAGTCCAGAAACCGGACATCGTCCGCTGGAACAGCCGCGACCGTGTCAGAAAGGGGGCTAGAGGCGACTGATGCTTCGTCCAGTCGCCAAAAGGGATGCACGACGATAAACCCCTCGGTCCGTCCGGCGTCGGACCGCAGTACGATCGGAAGATTCAGGGGGCCATGGTGCTTGATGCTTCTGCGCTCAGGATCAAGGCGACAAACCTCGGTGGCAACATTGTCTGCCAAGCTAGGCCAATCCGCGAGCTCCGGGGCTTCTTCGAAGCCACCGTCGAGGCCGGCACGCCACCTGACATCCATCAGTGCACGCAAGAAGCCAATCCCGAGTCGCCAATCCAAGAGGCCATGCAGTCCACGATTGTTGTAGCGCTGCAAGCACAGGTAGCAGGCCCGCGCGCAGGTGGCTCGGTGGTCGTCATGCCAGAACGCCTTCACCAGCCTATCCTGCGGATCTTCTACAATTGACGCGATAAGGTCTGCCAAGCCTGGCCGTCCGCCACGAATCTCCGCGAGCCGTCGCGAAAAGCCCGCACCGTTAACGAGGAAATCCGAAATCTGGAGGAGAGGTTTTCCGTCCCGCAATCTTGGCGCCAGGGACTCAAACTCTTCTGGATCGATATCCATGTCCAGCGCCGCTCGCTGAACAATCAGTTGGGTCGCCGACATCGCGGCCGCACGCACGCTTACTGCATAAGAAGCCCGGCTTCCAAGCCGGTCCAACGCCAGCCCCGCAGGGACCGTCTTCATCACCAAGTAGAGAGAATCCGTCTTCTTTCTAGACATCAGCCGGATCTGCTCCGGCGGCAGCGTCGATTGATCCTCGTCTACAGGACGTTGCCATTTGTTTGCGTCAGCCACAGCGCCCGAGTGGATTGCCTGATCCGGCAGCGGCCTCATCCATATGGCGGGGTCCTCCGAAATCCTGAAGCTCTTCTGCGTCGCCCCGGCGATACCGTAACCCTCAGGGTTGCCGTCCATCGCCAATGGCCCACGATTGCGACGGATGATCGCTGCGTCGGTTCCTGTACCGATGGCCATGTTCGCGCCCGAAACCGGCGTCAGTTTAACCTTTTCGATCTCGGACGTTGTCTCGCGTCGCACCAAAGGGGCAAGTTCTTCCTGTTGGTCCACCGGTGTCGGAGTGAAGGACGTTCTGAAAGCCGCGGGGAGATGATAACGTTCGAAAGACTCCGCCGGGACAATTTCGCCACAGTCCCCGCAGCGTTGTGAACCGAATACCTGTGCCTCCGAAGTATTCGTCGCGCCGCACTCTCCGCAATCCCCAATCCATTCCGTATCCGTCCACCACCGCCCGGTTGGTCGAGGCACAACCCTAGCATTGTTTGATTTGTCTACGACAATACGCCCAAGTGGAGACGTGAACCCAATAGAAGTGTGCTTTCGTTTGTCGCGAACTAGAGAGCGTCCTGGGGCAAACTCGTAGATTGCCAGATCCATTTCGCGATCAATTGTGTCCCAGTCAGGATCACCGAGTTCGTTCTCCTCGACACCAACATAGAGCTGTCTAACACGCGTAGGCATACCATACATCGGGAGAATACCGGTTTCTGCCAGATAGCTTGAGAGGTTACCGGGAGTGACCTTGCCCGATTCCGAACGTTGACCTATTTCCGAAATAAGCTTGTCCACTGTGGCGGCATCAAGAAGATAGGCCGCCAGCCCTATGTGACCCGCGCCAAGCGTCTCCGCAAAGCTCGTCTTTACACCCTCGGTAGCCTCCAACGCGTCCCGCAAGCGTTCTGGCCACGGGGATTCCTCTTCGTAGTAGGTGGTACAAGGAACGAACTCTCCATGAACGTCGGAAGGAAGATCGTCGCCCGGATAGCTCCCGCCGGCCTCCTCTCTGAGCATAGTGAACGCTGCCGTTAACCATACCTTGAACAACAAGCGCAACGGAATTGCTAAGTGGTCTGTAGTGAGAAACGGCGGAGGTGGCGGATCACCAGTGATTGCGCGCGGGTTCTTGAAGTAGTGGAGATCATGACTGCGACTCCGACAAAGAGTGGCCACAACGGAAAACGCTTGTCCGCGACGCCCTGCCCGCCCGACGCGCTGCTGATAGTTGAAGCGTTGTGGCGGCATATTCGCTTGGTACACCGCTTGCAGCGCACCAATGTCGATACCGACCTCCATTGTGGTCGTCACCGACAGTAGATCAATCTCTTTGGCTAGTCTGTCGAGATCCACATTGAAGTTGCCCTCCGGTGCGACAAAGATGCCGCGGAATCGCCGCAACCGCTCTGCCGGTGACCTAGTCTGACCGGTCAGTTCCTCGCAACGTAAGCGAAAGGCAGGGATACCTTCTTGTTTGCTACGCATGATTCGGCGAGCGAGAACATTCCGCTTCCGGAGAGCCTCAACCTGGCCAGTAGGTGCCTCTGGGAGTCTTGCCTGACAGCGCGTGCATATACCTGTGCCACGGTGCAGGTGCGCGCGGGCGCAGTTCTCGCACTCGTAGAAGGGGTGTTTATCTTCTACCAATCGAATATGGAGGCGGTCGGGTCTTACAAACCCGTTCTCATGCCCAAGTTCGCCGAAGCGACTCAGTACCGCTTCCAGTTCATCGACCGGATTCCCGGAACAACTGGCTTGCGCGAATTCCTTTACTCTTCGGTTGCCAACGGCTTGCCCACTCGGCCAATCACGCCGCTGGTCGTTCCGCTCGACCCACTTGTTGCCACGAACTCGATAAGCGTCAGCAAACACTCGCAGGTAAGCGTCAATGCGATCGGAGTCAGACTCGGCTCGGGACGACAGGGAAGGATAGCCGAGGCCCGTTTCCTCGAGGGCGAAGTAAGTCTTCGAAAATAGCACCTCATCGACAAGCGGTTGCTGGTCCTCAACGACGGCCGTCCTGGCCTTCGTGATCGCCACCGAGTCTCCCGCCGTAATCCAATTGACATGGTCTTCATCGCGTACAAAGAGTGCCTGCCACTCGAATTGAGAACTGCTTGGCTCCAGCCGCCCTGTGTGGGGAATTCTCTCGACACCCACATCGTCGGTAGGGTGCATACCAATCTCAACCATGCGGGACAGCAACGCTCCCGGCGTCCGGCTCCAGCTACCTTCGGTCGGCAAGGTCTCTACTATAGAAGCAAGAGGAACGCGGTCATGATCACCCTGTTTTCTCAGGCGATCGATCCTTTCGGACAGGTCCCTCACAGCGTCCCAGTTGTTGTCTTCTGCCGCATTCCTCCGCTGTGCCTCCAATTCACTTACGGATTCCTTAGGCTGTTCCTGTTGCGCATGCAGGGCTTCCAAGAGAATCTGGCGGCGGCTGTCCTGATGATGGCGCCGCTCAATGTCAAGGGCGGCACGGGAGGCTTCCTGCCGACTGTCGGAAAACAGCACTGCCTTCGCCACGTCCGGGCTAGCGTGAAGTAGTTCGAAGATCTCCGTTGCCACAAGTTGAGAACTCTTCGCGAAACCGGTACGGAAGTTCCGCAACGGTGAGCTTCTGAATTGAAGAGCGCGGCTATAATAGTCGGCTCCACAAGCCGGGCAGCATCTAGGGCCAGCTGAGCCGGGACGCCGGAGTTCCGGGGCTGTCCCCCTCCCTGGCAAACAATAGATCCGTCCGGCGATCTGATCGCTGTCATGCCTGAAACCGCCGGCGCTCTTAACTACCCCATTCCGGGTGTCTAGGAAGGCCTCACGCCAACGCTCGCCCGGATGTTCAGACCGTTTGGGTTCGCGCTGGGACGGCCAGAAAATGGCGAAGTCCTCGTAGCTGAGTTCTTCATAATTCACCTCTCCACCCAGTTCGGGGAGGTTCTCCAACTCCTGGGAACTTGGCAAGAGTTCAACCTCTATTCCCACATTCTGGGATGCTTCCCCTCGCCGCCCTCCTACGAATTCTTCGCCGCAACACTCGCAGTATATGAGTTCTAGTACACGGCGATGTACATTCTTTTCTTCATCTTTCACATATGTGGTGCCGCGCTCGACCGTAATCCCATCGAACTCGACCTTGTCTTCCCTAATGACTGGCGTGGCGAACAGACCCTCAATACTGCGGATAAAGATGTGCTGGCGGAACGACGTAACACCGTCTCGCAATCTTTCACCCCACAGGTGAATCTGTTCACCAATTCCACGCACGAGCGAAAGCCCACGCAAAGCGTGCATCCCGACGTCGTCGACTCGTCCGAATATTCGCCGAGCCAATTCGTCTGCTGCAGTCGCCCTCAGTCGACCGTTCTGTCCATCTTGGCATTCTCGGGCAATTAGAGCAGCGGCAGACTCCACGGCCCGCCGTACCTGCCGAGGTAAACTAACTCGCGGTGCATTGGGCGAAAGAGCCTCATCGCACGCACCCAATACCGCGTCTAGTTCTGCTGTTCTATCGATTTGGCCAGCGAATTCGCCCTCCGGCGCAAGCAACTGCGTCAGTCCGACAAATGGTTCGGTCGTGAGTGGCAGCCCCAACGATACCGGCCAAATGTCGGGTTCTCCAGGAATGATCGCAGGCGCCCAATCCTCCAATGACATCGCTCCTAACGCACCCGGTTTTTCAAAAGTGCCGAACGGGCCAAAGAAATCGTATAAGTATTTCAAACTGCGCTCCCGATCGTGTGCATCAAGCGGAAGAGACGCACTGGACGCTAGTACACGTAACTTGTGACGCGTCTTGGGATGATCGAGACCCAGGCGATGAATAAGCGACCGAATCAGCCCCGCGACCTCAGCGCCAGCAGAGCCGCGTATAAGATGCAGCTCATCGAGTACCAAGAAGAAGTAGGAGTCATCGTGGTGCTCTAGCCACGTTCGAGTCGCATCAAAAATAGGCTGCTCAATTTCCCGAGATAGCATAGTCCCCAGCATCGATACGTTCGTGACAAGGACATCTGGCGGCGTCTCGTGCATGTCCCACCGCGCTACGAGTTCGGAACCGTCAACCGAAGGAAACAGATAGCGAGTTGCTTCGCCTTCGGAATTGGTTTCGTCGTGCCGACGCGCCTGGGCTTGGTCGTCGCAGAAAGCGTGGAGTGCATCCCCCACACGCTTCACTCTTTGCGCCGCTCTTCTTTTTTCGTCAGAGTCGGAGGCTCGACGCGGATGTACCCGGTAACCTGCCACAGGTGTCGCGCTCGTGTAGCGGCCAAAGAAGATCCGGTTGCCCTTAAGGCGGCGTTCAAAGACTTCCCGGGCCTCCGGCGAGTCCAGTGTCCGCCGTAGTCGGGTGAGTTGATCTTCCACAAGGGCGTTCATCGGGTACAGGACAATCGCCCTCAACGCTTTTGGTCGTTCGGGGTGTTCTTTGATGCGGTGCGGAGTGAATGTCGTCGGCTGGTCCCGCCACCATTCGCCACTGAGGTACCCCGGCTGGGGCGCAGGCCAATCTATTGCCTCCCGACAGATCGTCGCAAGCACAGGTAACAAAAAGGATTCGGTCTTACCCGAACCAGTTCCAGAAGTCACGATCCCCGGAGACCCGGGACGAACCCCGCGTGCCAGCATGTCAATCTGATGTTGATAAGGATTGAAGAGGCTCTTCCTTAGGACTTCACCTTCCGCCGGTTCGCCAGGAAATAGGCCTGACAATGCCAATTCAACGAAAGCGCGACGAGCCTCTCTTGGAAAATCCGCCAGCGGGTTGCCGGAAACCCGGTCGACGAGATCCTCAAGCGCGTGATCTACCATCTTGTAGCGAGGGACAGGCTCGATAAAGGGTTGCGTCGCGAGAGTCCCAGGCATCCTCAAGAGTGCTCTCCGATTTGACATCAGATTCTGGTTACGAACGCGAAACGCTGTGTCCAAATACGAGATGTAGAGATCACGAATCCGTTCGAAGCCACCCAAAGGATCAAGCATCGCAAACCTTCCCTTTTGTCAGCCAGAAACTAGGGTTTCCTTCACCCAATCCGCTCCACGCTCAAGCGAGGTAAACCCACTCGCGAGGAACTCAACAGCCATTTCTGAGGCGGCGTCGGTAGGTTGGACAGCGCAACCGGCCACAAACAACGCGAGACTCCTTGCAATCAGACGGGGGTCTGACTCACCGACCGTTTGATCGAGATGCGCGGCTATTTCGACCCGTCCTGGCCGTGGAGCTACCTTGTGATCCAACCAACACGTAACCTCCGGGACACGTGCGGCTCGCTCCAAAAGTTGCACCGTAGGACCCGTAGGACTCGCAGGTACGAAGGCGACAAATGCCTTTTCCAGCCCTGTCCACACTCGCTCCGGGTCGACAAAGCCCTTTCCAAGGCTGGCGAACACGAGTAAGTTCGTGGGGCGCGCGGGGCCCGCCAGCACGTCAGCAAGACTGCGTGCCCAGAGATCGTTCGGTGCCCGTTGCAGTCCGTCGAGGAGGATCACCCTGTAGCGGTGGGGATCGAGTCGTGCTGCCGTCCAGACTTCTGCGAAACCGGTGGGGATTCCTGTCGCGGGCTGTCGCCAGAGATCGTCGAGCGCAATCACGGCAGGGTGTAGCGCCTCGACGGTCGCTACACCGCCAGCCACAGCGCTGGCGTAACAACGGACGAAGTCAGCGGCTGACTCCTCCGGCAAGATCAGTACTAGCCCCGCCCTAACGGCCACGTCTGCTACGCGCATTTCTTCGGGGTCATAACCATATCGTTCGGCTGTCGCCCTCAGTGAGTTCGCAGCGTCGGACCAAGATGTCGGCGCGCCCCTAGAACCAACGGACCGACTCCAAGGAGCCATCGGCCCTGGAGCGAGCTCCAAGGGGGTATCCACCTCACTCAGTCTTCCCGCAAGCCGTTTCGCAAGGTCGGAGGCCTTACTCAGAGCAGCGCCATCTGCCCCTTCCAACACCTCTCCAACGGCCGCGAGTTCGTCGGCCAACGCGACTTCAAGGCGGCGAGCCGCTTTCTCGGCTGCAACAGCCCGTCTCTCTTCTGCCTTGACGGAGCCGATTAGAGAAGTGATCTCCTTACGAAGTCCGTCACGTCTCGTAGTCAGATCAGTGAGACCCTCTTCCAGTTCTTTCCTTACTGTAGATTGGAGTTCAGTCTTTAGTTCATCCTTGGCTTGCTTCCGGCGAGCCTCTATGCCGTCTTCAACCGGTTCCAGCGCCGACAGAATCCCGACGATTTCCTCCAGCGCTGAATGATTGGCCGCCAGCTGGGGGACAAGGCGTTCCAAGCGCAACGCTGAAACACTCAAGACCTCGCCTGGTGCGGCTATGAGGCGAGCATCTTGGAGATAGCGCACTAGCGGTGCAACCTGACGACGACTCACTGGTGATCCCTTCTGAACTTTTCTGAGCCGCCGGAGCACCCAGGACAAAAAGTCTGCATCAGATCGCCAGTCGACGGTGCTAACCGGTCTCCCCACCGTGTATTGGGGCACATTCAACCAAGCACCCTGAATCTTTTCTCCCTCAAAGAGTCGGTCATCAAGGGCGAACGTCTGGAGCATTTGGAGTTCGGACCTGTTGGCGCTGAAGAGATCCTCATGCGGGTGTTGAACCATCGGCAACACCACACACACGCCCTCGGGCAGCGCCACGATTATCTCCCTGGTTCCCGGAAAGAGTCCCTTGACACCTTCCTCGACGAGCTTAACCCGGGCCGTCTCCGGGTCTCGATCTCGATAGTCCAAGACTTCGGCGACTGGCACAGTTTCCCCGACAAGCCACTCGTCCTTACCGGGTTCGAGACGCTCATTCTGGACAACGTGGAAGGCTACGCAATCTCCTTCCCTGACGGTGGGTAGATTTGGTGCGAAGACACAACCCTCCGGCGGCAAGGTCTGCGCGAAGTCATCGAGCTGCCACGCACCAGCCTCCGCGCGCGCGAGGACACCGATCCTTGTGAAGGTCCGCCCAGTGGGAGGATCGTATTGGCAACTGCCGAGGTAGAGTTCGCGATTCATGCTTCCTCTCCACCGCCGACGCTACCCGAGGGTGGCCACCACGGGGGCGCAATACCCATCCGGCGGTATGCGACCGTTTTGGCCAACCACGATTGAGGATTGGATGACGACGGCGCGGAGACTGCTGCACCCAAGGTCTTGCTAACCCATAACGCGGAGATTATGTCGGCAGGATAGACGTAACTCCACATCCCCTCCGGCAACCGAACCGGCCCTACCTGGGACAAGGTAGCTCGACGGAGGCTCCGTCCGATGCTTAAGGGCAAGTGACCGGATTGCACCTCTCTAATGAACGCTCCGCGGTGCCAACGGAATAGCGCTCGCCGCGCCTGCCGATGGGCTTCTAGTATCGCGACTGTACGGGAAGTGCTCAAGAACGCCCCGCGGTGACCCATGACCCGGTAGAGATGACGGTCGCTGTCTTGTACAAGTTTCTCCAGCCGAAGTTCTGGGAGGTCGCCTGACACGGGTTCAAAACGTCCAACATCAAAGTTCCAAACGCCTTCGCGCGAACGTGCATCAGGTGATCGTACCTCGTCTGGCCAGCAGGCAGGGGCAGCCGCCATCGTCGGGCGCATCCCTTCGACAAGAGGCCATCCCATGATGTTTGCTAGATCTTTCGGATCTGAACCCGCGACGAAGACCACTGGTGCAGCCCAAGGCTGAGTACACCTCGTGTGAAGGAGACCTCCGACTCCGACAGCCGCGTCAGCCAAGCGGCGGCGCGCATAGGTTCCGGTAGCACCCTCGACCAGGGTAAGCTTTCGACCCACGACTACAAGGGAAGGCGGACACAGCCTCCACCGCCGCGCTCGCCACCTAGCAGAGATGCGAACCTCCATCCAGCCAGCTTCGGCCAGCGAACGGAGCACATCCCACACCAAGAACGGTCGTGGCAAAACGCCTTCCAGCAGTTTGACGATTTCGCCCTCTCCACGGGGCACCCTCATAAAAGAGTAGAGCGCTTCCAAAATATCTTCCATCCGGTTGGCCTGAGCGATCTCACCGTCCTCCAGCTTCTCGGTGACGGAAACTCTTTCTACGCCGCTCTCGATCAGCTCTGTTTCAGGCTCCCAACGGTTGTCGTCTTGCGGCCACTCCCAGCGTTCGGGGACCTCGGCTTCCAGAACGAGCATCTTCTGCTCAGTATCAGTTCCTGCCTCCTTTGCCGTAACGGTCCATCGGCCTGTGGTCGGCACCGCGGTGGAAAGGGAGTACATGCTCGAATTCTGCTCGATTGTTAGTTCGTCCGCAGTCGGCGCGATTGGCTTCACCTCCACGACGCTCTCCGGAGACGAACGAACAAACGGAAGAAAACCAGGTCTACCGAGCCAGCTCCCGCGCCGCGTAGCGACACCGCCTTCGAAGCCAAGCATGACAAGATCGTCTTGACCAGATGTTGGAAAGCCACAGCGGTCGGCTACCTCCCGGGAGGTCTTCGCGTCCAAGCGATCCGAACGTGCCCAGCCACCTCCTAACTCTTGCCATGAGAGGTTCAGCGGCAACTCTCTAGCGACCGTCCCGGCACGGGCAAGAACGACGGCAGCGTGCTCGAAACTTGGCCCCCCGATCTCCAAGTACCAGGTGGCAGCAGGTGCTTCAGTAAGGATCAATATGCCTTTGTCGAGCTCGTCGGCAAGCTTAGCTGGGAGTTTGGCGCCCGCCCCGATCATTTCTCCGAAGGCCCCGTCCCATTCGACCGAAGGTTCCATGTCACGCCGACGGAGGCGAAGGAGCTTCACGTCCGCATAATCCTGCTCCCATCCGCTGAAGGTCACCTCAAGTCGCCATCTTCGTGTCGCCGAGCCGTCCCGCTCGGTCTCAAGTCGGTCTTCTATACTGTCCACCAACCTCCAAAATCTATGACCTCCCACCAATCGGCTTCCGGACCGCACACGTTTAGAGAAATCATGGAGAGCACTGGAGAGAGCGTTCGTGAAGTGATGACGGTGATGGGGACGGTCCAACTCCTCAATCAAGCGTCGTGGGGAGCGCCGTACAGAATCCGGCACGTTCCGTAGCACGCGAGTCAATGTCCGACGGTCGGACCATGAAGGGAAAGCTATTCGGACCGCGTGCCCAATTAACCTCATGCTCCCGGGGCTGGGGAGAACAATTTCACGAAACGGCTCTCCGGCGCGGCGCCCTTGATCGCACCACTTCACCAAGTTTCTCCAAAGCTGATTGACGCCGGAAACAGCCTGAATGGGTCGATCGCCGTCTATGAGCTCGCCCAATCGTTTTCGGAAGTCTTGGGTCTCGCCCGCACCCTCATTAGTGGCTGACACAAGACAGGTGAGTACTAGGTACCGGAAATACCCCGGCCCGGACCATCCCAAACGTGCTGGAAGCCGGCGCATACTAAGACAATCCTGGACCGACAAGCGGGTGAACTGTCCTAAGAACTCAGCTTGTGCATGAGAGGCGGAAGTTTCGCTGGAACCAAGTACAAGGGCAAGTTCCGCCGGTGTCGCGTCGATCCACGAAAGAGGCGTCCCCCCGAATGGACCGTCCGTTCGGAGGTAATGCTGGACCAGCCGCGCCTCCCAATCCTCCGGGCTTAGTGTTGGCACCGTTTTCCGACTCGTGGGCTCCGGTTCCATTACGCCACTTACTTTGATCAATAGCAGGCCGTTATCCTAAACGATGGACTCCACGCGGGGGAGAATGAAGCTCAAACGACTACTTTAGCGACTCCCATTACGCAACCTCATGCTCCTCCGTCGGGCGTGGTGAGCCGCACTAATGGCTCACCACTGGTTACTGTGTACCTCGGCCAATCCAAACGGACGACACTCTGCGTTGTGGACCGAAGCACACAGGCGAAATCCGTAACGCCGCTTGTCCCTCAACGTCCTTGGCAGCAAGTTGACCAACACTAAGAACCAACGCGACTCGGCCAATTAGGGCCACAACTACAGCGTCGGCTCGATGGTAGACACCGTTTACTAGCGGATATAGTATTCACGGAGGCGAGTGGGATGCCTTCAAGTTGGTGCATCGATAGGGAGACGAGCATGTGGAGACAGCGTTGAAGGTATGCGGTCTGTTCGCGGGTATTGGGGGAATTGAGCGCGGCCTCGCTGCAGCCGGCCACGAGACGCTCTTGCTGTGTGAACTATGGGCGGCTGCGCGTGCCGTGCTGGATGTGCGGTTCCCAAACATACCGAAGTTTGACGATGTCGTGGCGCTCAACGCGGTTCCCGAAGCTACGGAACTCTTGACCGCTGGATTTCCTTGCCAGGATTTGTCTCAAGCTGGATTAACGCAGGGAGTTGAGGGCACGCAGTCAGCACTCGTATCGAATATTTTCCGGCTCATCGATAGACAACCCATTCCGATCGTGTTGTTGGAAAACGTGTCTTTCATGCTGCGGCTCAACCGCGGGAAGGCGATGGCTAGACTGGTGGAGGCCTTCGAACAGCGTGGATATAGCTGGGCCTATCGTGTAGTCAACTCGCTCAGTTTTGTTCCGCAGCGTAGGGAGCGCGTGTTTCTAGTGGCATCAAAAGCAGAAGTCCGTCCGTGGGAGGTCCTATTTGCTGACGAGACACATTGGCAGGCACCTGAGACGCAGCTCGACACTCATGCACACGGCTTCTACTGGACCGAGGGCACGCGTGGACTAGGTTGGGCCCCAGATTCCATTCCCCCGCTGAAGAACGGGTCGACGGTTGGTATTCCGTCGCCTCCCGCGATCGTTCTTCCCTCCGGTCTGGTAATCAAGCCGGATCTGCGCGATGCAGAGCGCCTGCAGGGTTTCCCTGAAGATTGGACGGAGCCCGCCGCAGCAACCGGACGTTCCTCACTACGTTGGGCTTTGGTCGGCAATGCCGTAACCGTACCCGTTGCGCAATGGCTAGGCGAACGCCTTAAGACTCCCGGGGTGTATGATACGGGGAGGGATAGGGACGACTTTCCCGTAGCACCTTGGCCTTCAGCAGCTCGGTGTGATTTAAAGAAACGCTACGCCGTGACTATAGCGCCGACACCGATCGCGCATCAGCGGTCAGCGCTACACAATTTTCTCAATCATCCAGGTACGCCGCTTTCTGTACGCGCCGCGCGAGGCTTCCTTAAGCGCGCTGAAGCCAGCACTCTGCGTTTCGTACCCGGTTTTAAGGAAAAGATACGGGCACACCTCGCTACGATGGAAGCCGTGACGGGAGTGGCAGAGTACCGTTAGGGGTTCGCGGTGCACGGCCATGATTGACCCAGGTCGACGTCGGATCATGAAGGCTGTCCGCGGTCGGGACACCCGTCCGGAAATGGCGGTCCGTCGGTTCCTCCATCGCTCTGGATTCCGTTACCGACTTCATGACCGATCCTTGCCGGGATCACCTGATATCGTCCTGAAACGGCATCGGACCGTCGTGTTCGTTCACGGCTGTTTCTGGCATAGACACCCTGGTTGTCCGAAGGCGACTATACCGAAGACTAGAGAGGCCTTCTGGCGCGCTAAGTTCGCCGCCAATGTCACCCGCGATTTAGCGGCAATGGAAGCGCTCACTGGTTTAGGGTGGCAGGTCCTCACAGTTTGGGAGTGCAACACAAACACCAACAAAGCCCTGGTAGAGGCGCTCGACTACTTGCTGCGCGCCAGCCGACGCCGGTGCTAACGGAAAGCAAGATAGCAATGAGCGACGACAAAGTCCTTTACGAAGTCAAGGAACAGACCGCGTGGATCACGCTGAACCGCCCCGAGGCGTTGAACGCCATCAACGAGGAGATGCGGCAGCTCATCATCAAGTTCTGCGCCCGGGCGGAGGCGGACGGGAACGTGCAGGTGGTGCTCTTTCGGGGCGCCGGCGAGAAAGGCTTCACCGTGGGCGGCGACCTGAAGGAACGTGCCCGGCACAATGCCGACCCCGCGGCGCAGCCCTCGCCGCTGGAGGCCCGCCAGGCCAAGCAGGCGCCGGGAACCCACTCGCCGATCGACGCGGTGGCCTCGTTGCAAAAACCGTCCATCGCGCTGCTCCACGGCTACGTGGTGGGCGCGGGCCTATTGATCGCCATGGCCTGCGACATCCGCATCGCCGCGGACAACGCCCGGCTGGGGGTCACAGAGGTGCGGCGCGGCTTCATGCCGGGGTCGGGGGGCACCCAACGGCTGGCCCGCCTGGTGGGTATCGCCAAGGCGCTGGAATTCTGCCTGTCCGGCGAGTTGATGGACGCCCAGGAAGCCTACCGCATCGGCCTCGTCAACAAGCTCGTGTCCGTGGACGAGCTGACCCGGACCGGCGAGGAAATGGCCGCGTCCTTCGCCAAGGGCGCGCCGCTGGCGTTGCGCTACGTCAAGGAATCCATCCATAAGGGCGCGGGCCTGCCGCTGGACCAGGCGCTGGGGCTGGAGAGCGACCTCGCCACCATGGTCCTGACCACCGAGGACAGCAAGGAAGGGCCGCGGGCCTTCGTGGAGAAGCGGACGCCGCGGTGGAAGGGCCGTTGATTCGCAACCGGAGTTGGCATACAGGCCGCTCCCGAGGCTAACGACCGCCATCCATTAACGCGGAAAGGAACCCGAAAATGCTCAGGATCGATGCCGATGCACACGTTCTCGAAACCGAGGAAACCTGGGAGTTCATGGACGGCGCTGACCGCAAGTTCCGTCCCGACATCGTCGGCTCCCTGAACGGTTCCGGCGAAATCGACGAGTACTGGCTGGTGGACGGCACCCTGCGGCTCAAGTCCCGTAACGTCGGCAAGGACACGCCCTTGGAGTCGCGCGAGCTGCGGGACGTGGCGGTACGGCTCAAGCACATGGACGAACTCAGGGTAGACATCCAGGTCATCTTTCCCACTATCTTCATCATCCCGCTGACGCCCCGGCCCGAAATCGAGCTGGCGCTGTGCCGCAGCTACAACCGCTGGATGGGGGAATGCTGGAAGCGGTCCGACAACCGCCTGCGCTGGGTGACGGTGGTGCCGCTGCTGAAGACCGACCAGGTGTACGAGGAAGCCCGGCAGGCCAAGGAGAACGGCGCGGTGGGCATCTACATGCGCGGCTCCGAAGGCGAGCGGCTGCTGAGCGACCCCCACTTCTACCCCGTTTACGACGCCGCCGAGAGGCTGGACATCCCGGTGTGCATCCACTCCTCCAACGGCAGCTCCGTGCTGTACGACTACTACAAGTACGAGACCGTGGGCTTCTCGAAGTTCAAGCTGGTGGTGGTGGGAGCGTTCCACACCATCGTCATGGACAAGATCCCCGAGCGCTTCCCCAAGCTCAAGATGGCCTTCCTGGAGGTGGGCTCCCAGTGGCTCCCCTACGCCCTGAGCGACCTCCACAAGCGCTACCACATGTCAGGCAAGGAGTTCAGCAAGAAAGACCTGCT
The DNA here is from genome assembly GCA_964630405.1 of uncultured Syntrophobacterales bacterium. GTDB lineage: Bacteria > Desulfobacterota > Binatia > UBA9968 > JAJDTQ01 > JAJDTQ01. The sequence continues at coordinate 33,265 of CAZVUC010000085.1, forward strand.
GGCGCAGAACCGCATCTGGGTCGGCTGCGAGACCAACGACGACCTGCCCTACGTCATCGACACCGCCGGCGAGGACCACCTGGTGGTGGGCACTGACTACGGCCACGCCGACAGCGCCACGGAACTGCTGGCCCTCGATGGGGTCGCCAACGACTCGCGGCTGAGCCCGGAGGTGGCCGCCAAGATCACCGGGGGGAACGCGCGGGCGCTGTACAACCTTTGAGATCGGCGCCGGCGTGGAAGGGGCGTTGATTCGTTCCCGGACTTCGGATAGAGCACACGGATATCAGGCCGGGGACCGGCCTGTGCCAATGCAATCCCACTCGCGGAGGAAACCGAAATGCTCAGAATCGATGCGGACGCACACGTTCTCGAAACCGAGGAGACCTGGGAGTTCATGGACGGCGCCGAGCGCAAGTACCGGCCCGAGGTGGTCGGCTCCCCCAACGGCACCGGGTCCGGGGACCAGTACTGGCTGGTGGACGGAACCCTGCGTCTCAAGACCCGCAACGTGGGCAAGGACACGCCGCTGGAGTCCCGGGAGCTGCGGGACGTGGCCGCGCGGCTCAAGCACATGGACGAGCTCAAAGTGGACATCCAGGTCATCTTCCCCACCATCTTCATCATCCCGCTGACACCCCGGCCCGAGATCGAGCTGGCGCTGTGCCGCAGCTACAACCGCTGGATGGGAGAATGCTGGAAACAGTCCGACAACCGCCTGCGCTGGGTGGCGGTGGTGCCGCTCCTCAGCCCGGACCAGGTGTACGAGGAAGCCAGGCTGGCCAAGGAGAACGGCGCGGTGGGCGTCTACATGCGTGGCTCCGAGGGCGAACGGCTGCTGAACGATCCCTACTTCTTTCCTGTGTACGACGCCGCCGGCAGGGTGGACATGCCGGTGTGCATCCATGCGTCCAACGGCAGCTCCGTGCTGTTCGACTACTACAAGTACGAGCCCGTGGCCTTCTCGAAGTTCAAGCTGGTAGTGGTGGGGGCGTTTCACACCATCGTCGCGGGCGGGATCCCCGAGCGGTTCCCGCAACTCAAGATGGGGTTCCTGGAGGTCAGCGCACAGTGGCTGCCCTACGCGCTGACCGATCTCTACAAACGCCCGTACGTAAAGGAGCAGGGGTTCAACCGGAACGAGCTGCTGGCAAAGAACCGGATCTGGGTCGGGTGCGAGACCACCGACGACCTTCCGTACGTCGTCGAAAACGCCGGCGAGGACAACCTGGTGGTGGGCACCGACTACGGTCACGCGGACAGCGCCACCGAACTGCTGGCCATAGACGGCGTCGCCAACGACCCGCGCCTGAGCCCGGAGGTGGCGGCCAAGATCTGCGGGGGGAACGCGCGGGCGCTGTACAACCTCTGAATCTTGAGTCGCCCCCGGTGTTCCGTCACTCGGCAAGGTAACCCATCGCGCCGAATCCCAAGCCCATCAACGCGGCGACGCCCAAGGTTCGCATGAGAGACTGGTGCCGCCACAGGAGCATGACCGCGCTCACGGCGCCGATCGCCAGAATCCGCCAGTCCAGGGTGTACAAGTCCGGCACCAGGAGCTTGAGCGGGCCGCTTTGCCGGGACGACAGCTCGGCGAACAGGACGTGCAGGCTGAACCAGATGGACAGGTTGAGGATGACGCCTACTACCGCGGCCGTGATGGCCTCCAGGGCGCCCTTGAGCCGCGGCTGGGCGGTGAGCTGCTCGATGTAGGGCGCGCCGGCGAATATCCACAGGAAGCATGGCGCGAACGTGACCCAGAGCGTGACCAGCGCTCCGGCGATGCCCATGCTCAACCCGCCTGCCCGGTAGCCCGCGATATAGCCGACGAACTCCGTGACCAGGATCAGCGGCCCCGGGGTGGTTTCCGCAAGCCCCAGGCCGTCCATCATTTCACCGGCGCTCAACCAGCCTTTATGGCTCACCACGTCCTGCGCCAGGTAGGCGAGCACCGCGTAGGCTCCGCCGAACGTGACCACCGCGAGGCGGGAGAAGAAATTGCCGATCTGCACCAGGATGTCGTAGCCGCCCACGGCCATCAGCAGCAGCACCGGCGTCCACCAGACAGCCATCCATAACGCGACCGTCCTCGCCGTGCCGGACATCGAACCGCCGCCCGGCCGGGGCGCGGGTTCCCCCGTGCCCTTGCCGCCCAGCAGGAGAAATCCCGTCAGGCCGGCCACCAGGATAATGATCGGGAAAGGCACCGACAGGAAGAAGATACCCACGAACGCCAGGCCCGCGACGATCCAGTGCACGGCTGAATGCAGCGCTCTCTTCGCCACCCTCAGCAAGGCCTCTATGACGATGACCAGGACCGCGCCCTTGATCCCCAGGAACAGCGCGGCCACCAACGGCAGGTCGCCCCCGGCCGCGTAGAGCATCGCCAGCCCGAGCACCACCAGGGCGCCCGGGACCACGAACAGGAGGCCTGCCACCAGCCCTCCTGGCACGCCGCGAAGCTGCCACCCCGAGTAGGTGGCGAGCTGCATGGCCTCGGGGCCGGGCAGCAGCATGCAGAAGCTGAGCGCGCCCAGGAACCTCGGCTCGTCGAGCCACCGTTCCTCCTCCACCAGGACACGGTGCATGAGCGCGATCTGCGCGGCCGGGCCGCCAAAGGAGAGGATTCCGATGCGCCAGAAGACGGCGAACAGCCTGCGCCAGGTGACGGCTGATTCGTGATGCACTTCGCCACCGGAGTCTACGACGCTCGCCATTTTCCCTTTACCGCGGTGTCCAGGGGGCTTGCCGGGGACCCGGTGCGCTATTCCGCCGCCTCGAGCTTGTCCTGCGTCCGCGACTCGAAGTCGGAGGCGTCGTGGCGCTCGCGGAGCTGCTGATCGAGCGGGCCGGAGGTCTTGTTGACGATGCGCCCGCGTTTCACCGCGTCGCGCGCCGCGATCTCGTCACGCCAGCGCAACACGTTTCTGTACGATTCCGAGTCGAGGAACTCGGCGGCGCCGTAAAGGCTGTCCGCCATCGTGAGTACGCCGTACCACGGCCACACGGCCATGTCGGCGATGGTATAGGCGTCGCCGGCCAGGTAGCGGTTCTCGGCCAAGCGCTTGTCGAGGACGTCGAGCTGGCGCTTCACCTCCATGGTGAAGCGGTCGATGGGGTACTCCATCTTGTAGGGGGCGTAGGCATAGAAATGGCCGAATCCGCCGCCGAGATAAGGGGCGGAGCCCATCTGCCAGAACAGCCACGACAGGCACTCGGCGCGGCCCGACGGGTCCTCCGGTACGAAGGCGCCGAACTTGTCGGCCAGGTAGAGCAGGATCGAGCCCGACTCGAACACCCGCGTGGGCGTGGGCATCGCGTAGTCCACCAGCGCCGGAATCTTCGAGTTGGGATTGATGGCCACGAACCCGGACCCGAACTGGTCGCCCTCGCGGATGCTGATGACCCAGGCGTCGTACTCCGCGCCGCTGTGCCCGGAGGCCAACAGCTCCTCCAGCATGATCGTCACCTTCACGCCGTTGGGAGTGCCCAGCGAATAGAGCTGGAGCGGGTGCTTGCCGCGCGGCAGCTCCTTTTCATGGGTGGCGCCGGAGACGGGCCGGTTGATGTTGGCGAACCGGCCGCCGTTCTCGCGTTCCCATGTCCAGACTTTGGGGGGTACGTACTCGGGGCTATCAGTCATGGCGTTGTCCTCTTTCTCACGCAGTGCCCGCAAGCGGGCGGGTTCGAGACCCGCCCCTACGGATCATCGAGCCTTGAGCCGCCGGTACCACCCCACGAAGTCCGTCACCGCCGCGGGGATGTCGTACTCGGCGTCGAAGCCCAGCTCGGTCTGGGCGCGGGTGATGTCCAGGAACACCGAGGAGGTCTGCGAGGTGGTGGCGCTGTCGTCGATGCTGAGCTTGGCTCCGGGGACCACCTGCTTGAAGATGTCGATGAGCTCCTGGTTGTCGTAGGGCTTGCCGACGCCGAGGTTGAAGACGCGGCTCTTGACGCCCTCGGCCTGTAGGGCCAGGACCACGCCCCGGGCGGCGTCCTTGGAATAGAGCCATTCCATGACGCCGGGCGGCACGGTGTGCTCGACGCCGTCCACGGACTTCTCCACCAGGGTACGGAACATGGCGCTGGGGCGCCCGCCGCCGCCGGGGATCCAGGGGCCGCACACGTTGGGGAAGCGCACGGCGCGGAAGTCGACGCCGTGGGAGCGCGCGTAGTTGTAGCCCAGGTTCTCGCCCGCCCACTTGGTGGCGGAGTAGAAGGAGCTGGGCCGTGGCAGCGCCTCCTCCTTGCTCTGGTCGCCGTTGTCCTCGCCGCCGGCGATCCCACGGGCTACGGCCGCGGTGCTGATCATCACCACCCGCTCGGCGCCGTGGAGCCGCGCCGCCTCCAGCACATTGGCGGTGCCCATGATGTTCACCTGGATGGCGCCGTAAGGGTTCTCCTGGGCGCCGGTGCCGAGGTTGGGGTAGGCGGCGGTGTGGACGATGCGGGTGACGCCGTGCTCGTTGATGACCTTGCCGAGGTCGAACGGGTTCAGCAGGTCGCCACGGAACAGGGTGACCGCGCCCACGTCCCCCATCACATCGGCCAGCGCCGTGAGATTGGGTGCGATGTCGAACAGGACAGGCTTCTCGCCCTGCTGCACGAGGATGCGCGCGATCTGGGAGCCCACCAGTCCCGCGCCCGTGATCATGGTCGTCATAAGTTGCCTCCGAGGATGGTTTTCGCGGGCGGCGATACCCCGGACCCGCGTTGCAGCAGTCCTAATAACACAATGGGCTCCCGAGTGCATGGACGTGAGACACTCGGGACTGTGTGATTTCGAAGAAGTAAGGTCGGAAGGACGTAACGACGTACTGAAAGAGTAGGGCCTAGTGGCTCAGGATGAACTCATGCTTCCTGGTCATTCGGAAGTCGCATAAACGAAGCACATCTCTCCCAAGAAGGGCGTTGAAATACGGCGAGTTCGTCACAAACTCTACCAGTGATACGCTGGTTGTAAAGCATCCTTGAAGGGGTACCACGCCACTCTCCCCTTCTCGTAGGTCCACGAACAACAGGATGTCAGCGAGGTAGACGTTGGCATCTTCGGTTCCATGCACCGAACTGATGGGCGTCTTCCCGATGACGCGCAGGCCCGCTTTCTGGGCAACCTCTGCCGTGACGCAAGTTCTGGCGGCGCCAGTGTCCACCAAGGCGTTCACCCCTATTGCCTCTTTATGTGCGCGAGGCTGCTGTGGCTGTGCGGAAGGGTCGGGTTTGGTTATGCCGAAAGTGACGATGGGGCCGATTTGCGGATTGAAACTCTTCCTAATGGACGGCATGCGAGAACCACCCGAGATCAATCGCCGTATCCGTCACCTCCTGGACGGAATACAGCTCATCATCAAAGTTGCTCTGAGCATACGCGGCTGCCTCACGTGCCGTCCCGAAGAAGTCTATGATCTGCTCGTCGCGCAGGAGGGCGAACTGACCTGGGTGGGTCTCCAGAAGTCTTGGGAGTTGCTTGCGGAATGCAGCGTAGTTCTTGTCTACCGCATTCTGAATGATCTCCCGGGTCGGCTTCACTGCTTTTGCCATGGGTACCTCCTTGAAGCGCGAGAACAACATGGCACAACGGTACCGGGCCAATCCCATAGAGTTCCAGGTTCATTTGAAAGTCAAGGGGCCATCCGTAGCTGTCTGGAATCTTGGCAGAAAATTCGCCATGCGAAGGCATCGCGCTCCTGTATCCCAGCCCCGGACTTGATCCGGCGCGGGGACGACGGTGAGGTGAAGCCGGAATCCAGGGGAGGAGGTGGAGCACAGCCAGTTGGGCCTGCTGGAGCGGTGGACAAAACGACCCAAAAAGGCATAAGAAGTACCTGAACGAACACGCGAACGAGGAGGATCGAAACTTGAGCGTAAGCATGCCGACGACCGCGCCCGACCTGGACCCGGCCACCGAAATCATCGTATCCGCGGACTCCCACATCATGGAGCCCACGGACCTGTGGGTTAACAATCTGCCGGCGAGCTTCAAGGGCCGGTATCCCGAGTTCCCGCCCCGGAACGCAATCGGCGAGAAGCCCGGCGGCTACGACCCCCAGGCGCGGGTCGAGGAGATGGCGGTGGATGGGGTGTCCGCCGAGGTGCTGTACCCTACCCTGGGGCTGCGTCTGTTCGCACTGGAGGACGCGGAGCTTCAGGAAGCCTGCTTCGAACTCGCCAACGACTGGCTCATCGACTACTGCAAGGTACACCCCGACAAGCTCGTGGGCGTGCCGTCGATCTCGCTCTACAACATCGACAACGCCATCAAGGAGCTGGAGCGCTGCAAGAAGGCCGGGCTGGTGGGCTGCCTGATCTGGCAGGTGCCGCCGGAGCACCTTCCCTTCACCAGCGACCACTACAACCCGTTCTGGGAGGCGGCCCAGGACCTCCGGATGCCCGTCAACCTGCACATCCTGACGGGGTTCAACTACAGCCGCTACGAGCGCCACGGGCTGGACATCTACCGCATGACCGTCAACCAGAAGCTGGCGGACGCCGCCAACACGATGTTCGACCTGGTCTTCGGCGGCCCCATGTCCAACTACCCCGACCTCAAGTTCGTCTACGTGGAGAACGAGATCTCGTGGATCCCGTTCTACCTCCACGAGTGGGACAAGTACTTCAAGCGCCACGCCTCGCGGGCGCCGCTGCCGCACATGAAGAAGCTCCCCAGCGAGTACTGCAACGAGCAGTTCTACGCCACCTTCTTCAGCGACCCCACGGGCGGCCGGCTGCTCGACTGGTGGGGCAGCGAGACCTGCATGTGGTCCAACGACTATCCGCACGCGGCGTCCACCTGGCCGCACTCGCGCCAGGTCATCACCGACGAGCTCGGGCATCTGCCGGCGGACATCTTCCGCAAGGTCGTGCGCGAAAACGTGCTGAAGCTCTATGACCTCAAGCTGGAGGGCGTCAACGCCTGAGGGAACAGGCGTCGGAGCCCGCCAGAGTGGGGTATCCTCACTGACGGAAAGAACACGAAACGTTCGGAAAGGAGTTCACCATGGAAGCAGTCGCCGAGAAACAAGAGATGGAGAGGCCCAGGTCCTACAAGTACTCGCTGAAGACCCCCTACATGCAACAGGGCCGGGTGACCCAGCTCGTGGCCAAGACCGACAACATGTGGATCCACACCAAGGTCAACTCCGAGGGCGGCGAGAACGCGGTCCACTGCCACCTGGACGAGGACCATTCGTTCGTGGTGCTGGAAGGCGAGATGTCGGTCTTCGACGAGAAGGGCAACGAGTTGAAGATCGAGAAGTACCAGGGCGTGATGATCCCCAAGGGCGCCTACTATCGTTACCTCAACACCGGCGACGGCAATCTCGTCGTGCTGCGCATCGGCTGCGGCATCGACGCCAAGCCCCCGAGGGGCGACGACGCGCGCCTCGGCCCCGACGGCAAGGAGATCCCCTCCGACTCGGAGGAGAACAAGACGCTCGAGCCCATCGTGATGCCCGGCAAATTCTTCGCGGAGTCCGCAGGGTAGCCACAGCGTAGTCAAACGTCCGTAGCTTAGTCACCAGCCGGCGCTTCGGGGACCTGCGCACGCGGAAGCCTCGAAGCGCCGGCGTCTTTCTGCGCACAGGGCCCGTCGCCGCGCGCCGGCAACCTGCCCCGCAAACCGCGCCGTGCCCGCGCACGGGCCGGTAGCACCTCCGCCACCTCATGCTGCAACACACCGGCCAGATCCTCTACGACATCCTGCTGCCGCTGCTGGTCACGGTGGGCGTGGGCACGCTGATCCATCGGTACCACGCCTTGAGCGTGGAGACTCTCGCGCGCGTCAGCATGTGGCTGCTGGTTCCGTCGTTCGTGCTGATCAAGATCTACGACAGCGACATCCCCTGGGGCGAGATCTGGCTCATCACCCTGGTCTTCCTGATCGTCCTGGGCGCTCTGGGGGTGCTGCTGTTCGCCGGCGGCCGCGCCATCGGCGCGCCCAACGAGACCGTCGCCGCCGCCATCCTCGGCAGCATCGTCTTCAATGCCGGCAACTTCGGCGTCCCCGTCGCACATCTGCTCTACATCGAGGGTGGAACGCTTTTCCGGGGCCAGCCGGATGCGGACGCGGGCCTGCAGGTCCAGGCCCTGGTGGTGATGCTCAGCAACCTGCTGATCTGGATCCTGGGCTACATGGTCCTGGCGGTTGCCAAGGGCGGCCGCGCCCGGGAGGCCCTAGGGGTCTTCAGGCTCCCCATGCCCTACGCACTGGTGGCGTCCTTCGTGCTCAGGGAGATCCGCCTGCGGTCGTTCAACGGCGTGGACTTCCTGCCGGTGTGGGCCTCCTTCCCCCTCCGCTCGCTCGCCGGAGCCCTGGTGCCCATGATGCTCGTGGCCCTGGGCGCGCAGCTTGCCAGGGGCGCCCGTTGGCGCAGGTGGCGGGAGGTGGTGCCGGTCGCCTTCATAAAGCTCCTGGCCCTGCCCGCCCTCATCGGCGTCGCGGTCTACGCCTTCGGCCTTTGGCCCTGGCCCGGCGCCCATCTCATCATCGGCGCCGCCGCCCCCACCGCCGTCAACACCCTCATCCTGACACTGGAGCTCGACGGCGACGCCGAGCTGACCGGTGACGTGGTGTTCTGGACCACGATCTTCTCCGGCGTCACCGTGGCCGGCGTCATCGCCGTGGTGACGGCGCTGGGTGCGGCTTGATGGCGTAGGGACCCGGGTGGTACCTTCGTCGTCCGAAACACATGGCTGGTGAGGACTGACTTAGCATCCCGCACCCGTCATTCCCGCGAAAGCGGGGATCCAGGCGTGGTGGGGGTCTTTGGGGAGGAACCATGAAACTAGCAGATCAGGTAGCAGTCATCGTCGGCGGCGCCCGGGGCATCGGCGAAGCCATCGCCCAAACCTTTGCGGGCGAGGGCGCCAAGATCGTTCTGGTGGACCTGGAGAGGACGAAGACCGAGCTCGATGGCGTGGTTCAGGCCATCCAGCAGAAAGGCGGCGAGGCCACCGCCATGACGGCCGACGCCACCGACGCAGCTCAGGTCGACCGGATGGTGGCCGATGTGGTGGCCAAGTGGGGAAGCCTGGACATCCTTGTCAACAGCGTCGGCTTCCGCGGCCCAATGGTGGAGGTGCACGAAATCACCGAGGAAGAGTGGGACGCGGTCCTCAACGTGAACCTGAAAGCGATCTTCCTCTGCTGCAAGGCCGCCCTCAAGGTCATGATCGAGCAGAAGCGCGGCAGCATCGTCAGCATCTCCGGCACCGCCGGACGCGAGGGCATGGCGCTGCGCGGCTCCCTGTGCGCCGCCAAGTGGGGCCTCCTGGGACTCACCCAGACCATCGCCAAGGAGGCCGGCCCCTCGGGAGTGCGCGCCAACGTCATCTGCCCCGGCGGCATGGACGAGGCCGACCTGCGGGAGATGTACCACGAGCGCGCCAAGGGCCTCGGCGTCTCCTTCGAGGAGTTGTGGGAAGGCGTCCTGGCACACACCCCGCTACGGAAGCACGCACTGCACGAAGAGGTGGCCAACGCCGCCCTCTTCCTGGCGTCGAGCGATTCGTCCCACACCACGGGCGAGGCGTTGAACGTGTCGGGTGGGCGGTTGATGTCCTGAGCCGTGCGGGCGGGCGAAACGTTCCGACCGTCACTGCCCCCCGTACATCTCGGTGATGATCCGCCGTAGTCTGCCGGCTTCCTCGGCAGCCAGGCGGTCCAGCCTGCGCCCTATCCGCTGTTTGCTGATCGCACGTATTTGGTCGACGGCGATTTCCGCTGTCTTCCCCGCGCATTCAACCTGCAAGCGGCTCCGCCACTGGGGGTGCAGTACCGTGGTGAGAGGACAGACCACCACCGTATCCAGGAACTGATTCATCTCGTTCTGACTTACAACCACGACAGGCCGGACTTTACGGATCTCTCCGCCCACGGTGGGATTGAGGTCGGCAAAGTAGATGACGTAGCGTCCAGGAAAGGTTGCCATCACTCCACGCCGTCGGCCACTGTCACGTCCAAATCGCTCCAGTCTTCCTTCTCGGCCGCCATGGCGCGATAGGTCTCCTTCCACGAAAGCGTGGTCCTTCTAGGGCTGTAAAGAAACACCCCATCTTCCCCCTCCTCCAGGACGAGGGAGTCGCTCCACCCATACTTCTGCAAGAGAGCCTTCGGAAGGCGGATTCCCTTCGAATTGCCCACCGCGACCAACTTGACGTCTCTCTTGGCCGTTGCCTCCCCTCTCTTCATCGTCGAACCCTCCTCGACCAATGGCATTGGTAATTACTGTAATTACGTCTATCGCCTGAAGTCAAGCGCTCGGCATTTTGTTCCGTGGCTACGGCTCTTCGGCAAAGGCCGTGTAGGCGGGCCGGAAGTGACAGGGCGTGCCCATCGCTCGCATCCGGCGGACTACACGTTCACCCGCCTCATGTCCCGCGTCCGATTCCCCGCCGCGGCCCCGTAAGGCAGGATCGCGTCCAACCGCCGCAGATCCTCGTCGGTCAGCTCCACCTCCACGGCCTTGACGTTCTCCTCCAGGTGCTTGCGGCTCTTGCTGCTGGGGATGGGGATGATGTCCGGGCCTTGGGCCATGAGCCAGGCCAGTGCGAGCTGGGTGGTGGTGATGCCCTTTTCCCTGGCGACCTCGTCTACCTGGGCGAGCAGTTCCAGGTTGCGCTCGATGTTGCCGGGTTGGAGGCGGGGCTGGTTGCGGCGGCCGTCGCGTTCGCCAAGCTCGTCCAGGCTGCGGACGGCGCCGGCGAAGAAGCCGCGGCCCAAGGGCGAGTAGGCCATGAGGCCCATGCCGAACTCGCGGCAGGCCTCGATGTTGCCTTGCTCGGGGTCGCGGGACCAGAGCGAGTACTCGATCTGGAGCGAGACGATGGGGTGGATTTTCCGAGCGCGACGGATGGAGTCGGCGCTGGCCTCGGAGAGGCCGATGTAGCGGGTCTTCCCCTGCTCCACCAGGCGCGCCATGCCGCCCACGGACTCCTCCACCGGGACGGCGGGGTCGATGCGGGACATGCAGTAGATGTCCAGGCAGTCGATGCCGAGCCTTTGGAGGCTCTCCTCGCAGGTCTGAATCAGGTACTCGGGCGAGCTGCCGCCGTCGAGGCCGGTGCCGTTGGCGGCGCGGGGGCTGCCGGACTTGGAGTGGATCACCACCTGGTCGCGTCTTCCCTTGATGGCCTTGCCGATGAGCACGTGGTTGTGGCCGTTGCCGTAGCTGGCGGAGGTGTCGAGGAAGTTGATGCCGAGCTCGAAGGCGCGGTGCAGGGTGGCGATGGACTCGTTGTCTTCACCGGCTCCGTACATCCCGGACATGCTCAGGCACCCGAGCCCCATGGGCGACACCTTGCAGTCGGTGGTGCCGAATTGGTGGTATTCCATGTGCGTTTCTCCTCGTTTGCGGCCTTCATCCCGCCGAAGCCGGCGGTCCCAACTGTGCAAGTACTACGTCTTTGGGCGCGGTGAGGCAACGATGTCCGGCGCGACCGGTCAGGCGGGCGGGTTCCCGGAGACCATGGCGGGGAGGTCGTGCAGCCCTACGGCGGCCACGCCTTCGCCGAGGGTATGGCTGGACACGGGCCGGCCGATGACGTAGTGCGGGCCGGGGCGCCAGGGGCTGTTCGACGCGGCCAGGCCGGCGCTCACCCGGAGCAGGCCGTGCGCGTCGCGCAGGGTGGGCCGCTCGCTCCACTTGCACTCCATGAAGCTGAGGACGCCGCCGGCGTCGCGCACGAAATCCACCTCCTGGCCGCGCTGGTCGCGATAGTACCAGAAGTTGACCGGGGCGGACTCGGCCTCGTTCAGCTTGCGCATCTCCGCGAACACGAACGTCTCCCATACAGCGCCCAGGGCCGGCGACGTGAGCAGCGTGGAGGCGTCGAGCCCCAGCAGGAAGCAGAGCAGGCCACTATCACGGAAATAGACCTTCGGCGTCTTCACCACGCGCTTGCCGAAGCTCACGTGCCAGGGTTCCAGCAGGACGATCTGGCCGGACGCTTGGAGCACGCTCACCCACTCGCCGATGGTCTTCACCGCCACTCCGGTGTCCCGCGCGACGTCGCTCTTGTTGAGCATGGCCGCCGACCGCGCCGCCAGGACGCGCACGAAGCGCTCGAAATCCCGCAGGCTCGCCACGTTTAGAATCTGGCGCACGTCGCGTTCGAGGTAGGTGGCCAGATAGGAAGCGAAGAAATCCGCCGCCGGCAGCTCCGGCGCGCGCCACAACTCCGGGAACTGCCCACGGGCCAACAAAGCCGCGAGGCCCGCCGCGTCGTCACCCGGAGGGGTCACGGCGTTGATCTCGTGCAGCGCCAGGTTTTCAAGCTCGACGATCCCGCAGCGGCCGGCAAGACTGTCCGAGATCCCTTTCATCAGCGTGAAGTTCTGGCTCCCGGTGAGGATGTAGCGGCCCATGTCGTGGCGACGGTCATCGATCGCCGCCTTCAGGTGGCGGAACAGGCCGGGCGCGTACTGCACCTCGTCGATGAGCACCGGCGCCGGATGATGGTGCAGGAACAGATCCGGGTTGCGCTCTGCCTGATCGGCCATGGTGGGCAGGTCCAGGGAAACGTAGTGATGATCCGGGAAGGTGGCGCGCATCAGGGTCGTCTTGCCCGCCTGCCGGGCACCGGTGACCACTACAGCCGGAAAGTGCGCTGTGAGCCGGAGTAGCCGGTCAGCGAGCATCCTGGGATACCGCATCCGGATATTATGGGGTTATAAGTAAAATTTGTCCATACCGGCGAGTGGATGCCGTGGGAGACGGTGGGGGGCCTCTGCACTACTTGTGTTGCGAATTTCTCGTACCGTTGCCGAGTTTCTCCGGGTCTTCCACGACCAGGAACTGGCCCATCATCCCGGCATCTTCATGTTCCATGATGTGGCAGTGGTACATGTATGGAGCCTCGGGATCGGCATAGCGATCGAAGGGCATGATGATGCGGACGGTATCGCCGGCGGGCACCAGGACCGTGTCTTTCCAGCCGAGCTCGGCGCCCGTGGGCGGCTGGCCGTTGCGATCGAGAACCTGGAACTGGACCAGGTGGATGTGGAAAGGGTGGGCCTGGCCGCCGGGATTGCTCACTTCCCAGATCTCGATGTCTCCCAATCGCACGACCTCGTCGATTCTCTCCATATCCATCAGCTTGCCGTTGATCGGCGGCCCCATACCCGGTCCGGCCGGCGTTCCGTCCCGCAAAAGACCTCCCAACACCATTGGACGGGTCTTGGCGGCGTCCGCGGCCTTGATGCGGGATATGGTGTTGAGACGCTCCGGCAGCGCGTGAGATGCGCGTTTTGCCGGCTGGGGAACGATCTTCAACAACTCCAGGTGCCCGTTGCCGAGTCCCACGAAAAACGACCCGATGGTGTCCAGGAATCCGGCTTCCGGGTAGCTCTTCAACACCACCTCGGCGCCGTCGCTGAAGTCGACCAGGATTTCGGCACGCTCGCCGGGAGCCAGGGTCACGCGGTTGGTTTGAAGGGGTGCCTCGAGGAATCCGCCGTCCGTGGCGATCTGGTGAAACACGCGGTCATCGTCGAAACCGATGTAGTAGATCCGCGCGTTCGAGCCGTTCAGCAGTCTGAGCCGGATGCGGCGCGACTCGACCCGGAGAAACGGACTCCAGGTCCCGTTGACCAGCATGGTGTCGCCGTAGACGGCACCCTGGTTGATGGCAAAGACAAGTGCGCCGTCGTCGTCGAACAGCCGGTCCTGGATCACGAGCGGTATGTCGTCGACGCCGTAGGTCTTGGGCAGGTCCAGCGCCTCGCTATTGTCGTCATCGATCCACATGAAGCCGGCGATTCCCATATAGGAGTGCCGCCCCGTGGTGCCGTGCGGATGCGGGTGGTACCACAGCGGAGCGGCCTGTTGATGGACCCCGAAGCTGGCGGTCCACGTTTCTCCGGGCTGGATTTTCTGATGAGGCGTGCCGTCCATGCGGGCGGGAACGTGCGCCCCGTGCCAGTGCATGGTCGTCAGTTGATCCAGGTTGTTCCGGACGATCAGATCGACCTCTTCACCCTGCCGCAGCCGCACCGTCGGTCCCAGGTACGGGCCGTTGACGCCCGCCGTCGGCGTTTGCTTGCCCGGCAGGAACTCCCGGCTCCCTTCGTCAACGGTCAGGTGGAACTGCCGGCGTCCGTCCACGACGGTGCCGAATAGCTGATCGGGAATCAGCAGCTTGTTCTCGAAGGCCAGTCCGCTGTTGGTGACCCGGACGAAACTCAGCCAGTAGACGGCCGCGACCGATAACAGGACGAGAATCAACAACCCCAGCATGGCCCGTTTCACGTGACGATTCCTCCACCGGCTCTGTGCAAGCCCCGTATTCTTATTGGACGGCAGCGTGTTCCTGGATTCCCGCTTTCCAGGCTGTGTCAAAACACCATCCGGGAGAGGCAACAACCCACCGAATCGTCATTCCCGCGAAAGCGGGAATCCAGGAGGGGTGAGGCGGGGAAACGCCGCCGTAGCGCCCCTCCACCGCCCCTGGATTCCCGCTTTCGCGGGAATGACGGAGAGGGAAGGCGGGAATGACGAATGCGAGCGTCGGTCAGGCGCGGCAGGCTGCCAGCTCGGCGTAGTTGTGGAGGCCGAGCTGGCGCTTGCCGGATTCCAGGTCGAGCATCATGGCCAGCAGGTTGTCGCACAGCGGCGTGGACAGGCCGAGCCGGGCGCTCTCCCGCACCACGTGGCCCAGGGTGAACGCCACCTCCAGCTTGCTCCCCGCCAGCAGTTGCCGCAGCGGACCCTTGAGGTCGTCCGACCTCCAGGACTCGGCATAGCCGTTCACGATGGCCGTACGCTCTTCCGCGGGCTTGTCCGGATGAAGGTCGGGCGGGTTGTATTCGCGCAGGGGGATGAACCGGGCGCCGGCGGCCGTGCCGACGGCAACCACCTCGCCCAGAAAATCCGCCAGCAGCCGCCGGTCGTCGGGACTGGCGCAGCTTTCCACCATCGACGTGTTGGCCAGCGAGCCGTAGTAGCCGAAGCATGTGTAGGTGAGCTTGCTCCAGAGCACTCCGATGATGTTGTCGGTGATCTCGCTGGGGATCACGGCGTCGAGCATGGCGTTGAGTTCTTCCAGCGCCGGTGTGGTCCGGCCGTGGGAATGGCCGACGTAGAGGTGGCCGCGGGTGGAGGTGTGCACACACCCCGGAGCGGTGCGACGGCTGCCCATGCGGATGCCCATGCCCACGGACCGGTCCGCGCCCACCGCCTCCTCGAGGATCGGGACGTTGATGCCGTTCTGCATCGACACCACCAGACCGTCGTCGCTCAGGTGCGGCAGCGCCGTCGCCAGCGTGTCCCGGGTGTAGTTGCAGCGGACGGCGATGAACGCCGTATCGAACGTGCC
Source organism: uncultured Syntrophobacterales bacterium (assembly GCA_964630405.1). Lineage (GTDB taxonomy): Bacteria > Desulfobacterota > Binatia > UBA9968 > JAJDTQ01 > JAJDTQ01. The sequence goes on from CAZVUC010000085.1 coordinate 48,577, forward strand.
CTTGATCTCCTCCGGGAAGACGACGTTCGTCTTCACGTTGAACGGCCCGTCGGGCACATCCACCTGGAGCCCGTGGTCACGGATGGCTGCCACATGCTCACGGTCCACGTCGACAAACGTGACGTCCTGCCCGCCTCGGGCCAGACGTCCGCCGATTATGCCGCCGATAGGGCCGACGCCCATGACGATCGCGTGCATGAAAAACCCCTTGTTATCAACTAGTTGGCTTGACAATCCGGGAGTTCAAGGTCTGCCCCCTTGGTGCTCTAGTTGAAGTAGATGACCCCCTTGACGATCTCGTACTTCGCCATGGCCTGGAGCGCTTCGTTGACCTGCTCGAGCTTGTACTCCGCGGAGATCATCTCCTCGAACGGGAAGGTGTCCTTGCGCGAGGAGAGGAAATCGATGGCCTGGAGCCAGTGGCGCGGCTCGCCGGAGCGGATGGTGTGCAGGATCATCTCCTGGGGGAAATCATTGAGGCCGACGTTGGCCTTGCCGCCGGCGCCGATCCAGACGTAGCGGCCGCCGCCGCGCAACAGGGTGAGCCCCTCGGGAACGGCCATGTTGTTGGCCACCTGGATCACCACGTCGCCGCCGCGGCCGTCGGTGAGGTCCTTCACCCACTGGCGGCGGTCCTTGGCATCGGTGACCTCCTCCAGGTCAAGCACCTCGTCCGCGCCCATTCGCTTGCTCACCTCCAGGCGGGCGGCCGGCGCGCCGATGACCAGCACCTGCTTGGCGCCATGGTCCTTGGCCACCGCGGTGGCGAAGTTGCCCAGCGGCCCGCTGCCCTGGATCACCACCGTCTCGTGGCTCTTGATGGCGCCGAGCCGGTCGAAGCCGTGCATGACCGTGCGGTAGGCGCAGGCGGAGGCGGCCGCCGACGCCGAAGTGACGTCCTCGGGCACCTTGATGATCTCGCAGGGCGGCGGCACGTACATGTACTCGGACACGCTGCCCAGCAGGTAGGGGTACTGGTCGCTGCGGTTGTGGCCCCAGGAGGCCCGTCCCGGGCAGATGCAGGGCTGCAGCGCCACGGTGCAGTAGTAGCAGTGGCCGCAGGCCACGTAGCTCCAGACGATGCGGTCGCCGGGCTTCACCGGCTTGCCCAGGATGTCGGTGCGCTCGCCGTTGATCTCCTCGATGTAGCCGCACGGCTCGTGCCCGGTGATGATCGGCAGCGTGTCGCCGCCCCCCAGCGGGCCGTGCCAGCGGTGCACGTCGGTGCCGCAGATCGTGGACGCCTCGATGCGCACCAGCAGCGCCCCCGGCTCCAGCTCGGGGATCGGCACCTTCTGTATTTCCAGGGGCTCGTTGTGGGATACCACCACGGCGGCGCGGCATTCGTCCATGATCTTCTCCTTCTCGGGCTGCCGGCGTTGGGCCCGCCGGCGGGTTCATCGTGAAAGGGGTAGGACGTGAATCACGCCCTACCCCCGTCAATCACAGGTAAGCCGTATGGAACCGGCTATCCCTTGGCGGCGACCGCGGCCTCCGCGGGCTCGGGCTCCGGCTTGTAGAACCGCTCCGCGTTGCGATAGAGCATGGCCGCCTTGTCCTCGCCGGTCAGCTCGTCGCTCTCCATCAACTCGCCGAGATCGTGTATGCAGCTCTGGGTAGTGACCTCGTGGGGGAAGTCGGAGGAGTACAGGAACGGCCTGTGCCCTACGGTCTTGATGGCGAAGGGCAGCGTCAGCTCCTCGGTCTCGATGCCCAGGTAGAAGCGGTCTTCCTCGATGAGCTGCTTGATGATCCTGGCCGGATCGTCTTCCTCGCCAATGCTGAACTCGCCGTCGGGGACGTACTGGAAGTGCGTCTCGTGGGACGCGTGCAGGCGCTCCAGCAACAGCAGCAGCCAGGCCACCCCGCCTTCGAGGAAGGCGATGCGCACGTTGGGGAAGCGGTCGAAAATGCCGTTGTACAGGATGTTGGCGCAGTTGAGGGCGATGCCCCAAGGGTGGCCCAGCGCGTGCACCGGCGTGTACATGTTCATGTGGTCGAGCCCGAAGCGGTCGTGGCAGCCGCCGTGCACCGCGAGGCAGCAGCCCAACCGGTCGGCCTCTTCATAGATGGGCCAGTAGGCCTTGGCGCCCAAGGGCAGCGGCAGGCCGTTGGACGGCATCATGGCGCCCATCATGCCCTGCTCGGTGACGATACGGCGCAGCTCCTTGGCCGCCTCCTCCGGGTCCTGCATGGGAATCAGGCCCATGGCGTTGAAGCGCGGGTCGCGCTGCAGGTAGGTGTGGTACGTCCAGTCGTTGTAGGCCTTGCAGGCGGCGATGGCGTAGTCGAGGCTCACGATCTTGCCGTAACCCAATCCCTGGGTCGGGTACATCACCGTCCAGTCGATGCCCACGTCCTCCAGGAACTTCAGCCAACCGTCGGGACCCACCTTCTCGCGTCCGTCACGGAGTGGCGGCGTCTCCACCGCGCGGCCGTCGTGAAGATGGTCGATGGGCGGGAAAATGATGCCCTTCTTGGCGGCGATGTCCCGGTAGGGTTTTTCCATGTGCTCGAGGATTCCCGGGTTGTCCTCCAGGATGTGGCCGTCGCCGTCGATAATGCGTGTATTGAGACCGGACATGATCGTTCTACCTCCTTCGAACAGGCTTTTTCGTCCTTATACCGTTCCGAGCATTCGTACATCAAGAGATTCGCGGACATTTCTCCGGACGGCAGAGGGTCCGGAACGGGAGTATCGGCCGACGGCGGGGTGTGGACACGGGCGGGTCTGGAACCCGCCCCTACAGGACCTGGTACACCCACACCTGATGATGGACCTCTGGCTCACCCTTGGGCATGGGCTGGTACGGCTCTCCCTCCTCCACCAGCCGCCACTTGCCGTCGGCCTCCAGCGACGACTGCTTGTCCCTGAAGCCGTCCTGCTCGTACGTGTCCGGCCGGAGCGAAAAGACGATGTGTCCGCCCGGACGGGTGACACGCACCAGCTCGTCGAACGAGCTGGCCGGCGCGTGCCCTACCGTGAAGACGCCCACGCTGACGACCCCGTCGAAGGAGCGCGGGGGGAAGTCCAGCGGCGACCCCATGGCCATCCGGTGGAACTCCTTGTAGACGCCCTTGCGGGCCGCCTCGTCCAGCATCCCCTGCGACAGATCCATGGCCACCAGGAACTCGAACCCCACGTCGTGCAGCAACTCCCCCACGATGCCCGTGCCGGCGCCGGCGTCGAGGATCCGGCCGTGCCGGGGCACCCGTTTGGCGAAGGCATCCACGGCCTTCCGCGGACTCAGCCAGCCGAAGTCGGTGTTCAGGTCCCGGTCATAGGACCCGGCCCACTCGTCGTACCGCTCCTCCAGCTCGGCGTTGCTCTTCGAGGAATAGATCCACTGGATCACGTTCTCCGGTTTTTCGCTCATGCGCGGCTCCTTTCCCTACGGCGTGGTTTCCGGCGGCCGGCGGTGGTGCGTGGCCTGCTCGTAGGCGTAAGCGAGCCGGATCATGCGGCCGTCTTCATAGGGCCGTCCGAGGAAGCTGATGCCGGCCGGCAGGCCGTCGGCGGTGAATCCCGCGGGCACCGTCACCGTGGGCACGTAGACGAGGAACGTGTTCAGGTGCGGCGCGCCCTTGTGGTTCACGAAGGGCGGCTTCACGCCGTCGGCGATGAGCGTGGGCTGGTGCTCCACGGCCTTGTGGACGATGGCGTCCAGGCGGTGCTCGGCCATGGTCTTGAGCAGGTGGATCATCAGGTGGTCACGGGCCAGCAGGTACTGGTAGTGGTCCGCGGGATCGGCGGTGATCCGCAGGCGCGCCTGCACCTGCTCCGTAAGCTTTGGGTAGTCCGGCGACGCCATGGCGTCCGCGCGCGTCCGGTACGGCGGATCGGCGCTGCGGGACATGTAGATTCCGAAGGCCCTTTCCCCGGCGGTAGGATCGGCGCAGCGCTTGGCCAGCAGCTCGTTCAAGCGCGCCAGCTCCACCGGGTCCACCACCTCGGCGCCGGCCGCTCGCAACTCCTCCACCGCGTTGTCGAAGATCCCTGTGATGCTCTTGAAGTCGTCGGCCTCGGGGTCGGTGTTGTAGCCCATGGGCTCACGCAGGACGCCGATCCTCGCACCGCGCAGGCCGTCCGCATCCAGAAAATCCGTGTAGCTGGCCGGCACGTGCCCCACCCCTCTGGAAGTGAGCGGATCGTCGCCATCGTAGCCCACCATGACGTCCAGCAACGTCGCCATGTCCCGCACCGTGCGAGCCATCGGTCCCAGGGAGCCGGCCTCCTGGGGCCAGCCGGAGTAGACGCCGCTACGGCTCACCAGACCTGCCGTGGGGCGCATGCCGGCGATGCAGTTCCAGGTGGACGGCCGGCGGATGGACGCGAGCCCCTCCTGCCCGATGCCGACGGTGCCGAAGTTGGCGGAAACGGCCGCCCCAGAGCCGCCCGACGAGCCGCCCACGGTACGCTCCACATCGTAGGGGTTCCGGGTGGAGCCGAACAGCGAGCCGTGGGTATCGCCGGCGCCCAGCTCACCCAAGGTGGTCTTGGCCAGCACGATGGCGCCCGACTCCTTGAGCTTTTCCACCACCCGGCAGTCCCGGTCCGGGTAGTAGTCCTTGAACAGCACCGAACCCAGGGTGGTGGGAGTGCCCTTGACGTCCGCTTGGTCCTTGATGACCACCGGGATCCCGTGCAGCGGCCCCGTTTTCCCCGAGCTCTTGAACGCCGCGTCGAGCCGGTCCGCCTCCTCCAGCGCCGCCGGGTTTACGGTGATGACGGAGTTGATCCGGGGGCCGCTCCGGTCATAGGCCTCGATGCGGTCGATGTACGTCTGCGTCAGTTGGCGGGCCGTGAGGCTGCCGGCGGCGTAGGCGGCGTGAATGTCCGCGATGGTGGTTTCCGGCAGCGTAAACGAGTCTGCGTTCGGGCTCATGCGTTCTCCTCGGGGGTCCAGGGTGACATCTTGAAAGTCCGGGGTGTGGCGGCTTCCCAATTGCTCAAGACTTCCCGAAACGTGTATCACTATATTGGTCCGTTGCACATGGAGGGACGATCATGGCTGAAGACCCCCGAAGCGGTTTCACCGAGGTTCAGGGCATCCGGATGCACTACCGGGAGTGGGGCGACCCGGCGAACCCGGACCTGCTGCTGGTCCACGGCTGGACCAACTACAGTCTGGGCTGGGCGGGAGTAGCCGAGCACTTCGCCGGCCGCTACCACGTGGTGGCGCCGGACCTCCGGGGGCACGGCGAGTCGGACAAGCCCGTCACCGGCTACCGCCTGCGGGACTTCGCCGAGGACATCTACCAGCTCATTGCCAACCTGAAGCTCGAGCGCCCGGCCTACGCCGGCCATTCCTGGGGCGGCAACATCGGCACCATGCTGGCCGCGGACCATCCCGAGGACATCTCCCGGGCCTTCCTGGAGGACCCGGTCTACTGGCGCATGCAGCACGCCTTCGTCACCGCCCTCCCCGGCGCCTTGGCGCGGCTCGAGCGGCCCGAGGAGGAGATCCGGGCCGAGGCCCGGGAGCGCGGTCTCACGCCCGAGCAGGAGGACTGGGAGGTCTACCGCAACCGCCACTTCTCGCCCCACGCCCTGACCCGGCTACTCACCGACAACCGGGACTGGGCGCTGGCGTCCGAGGAACGCCTTCGGCGCATCCAGGTGCCGACGCTGATCCTGGTGGGGGACGCCACGGTCTCGCCGCAACCGGGCGCCATCCTCGCCCAGGAGCTGGGCCACCTCCGGACCATCGCCTCGCCACAGGTCGCGTTCGAGTTCTGGGAAGGCGTGGGCCACATGATGCGCGGCACCCGGCCGGAGGCCTACAACGAGCGGCTGGACCAGTGGTTGGCGGGAAGCTGAGGTAGCGGGGCTCCTTGCCGGACACAACATCACCACCGACCCGGATCTGGTCGAACCCCACCCTGCTCATCGCCGGGTTCAGCGGCCTGCTGGCGTCCCTCGACACATCGGTCAACATCGCGTTCCCGGCCATTACCGAGGCGTTCGGCATCAACCTCATGTCCATCCAGTGGGTGGTGGTGAGCTACGTGCTGACCCATGCCAGCCTGCTGCTGGGCTGCGGCCGGCTGGCGGACATCTTCGGCCACTGGCGCATCCTCACCATCGGCCTCTTGATCAGCGCCGTCGCGTTCGTCGTCTGCGGCTTCGCCCAGACCTTCGCGTGGCTGCTCATGGGCCGGATACTCCAGGGAGTGGGCGTGGCGCTGGTGTTCGGCTCGGCTCCGGCGCTGGTGACCTTGGCCGTCAGCGGCGCGGAGCGCGGGCGGGCGCTGGGTTTCTACCAGATGAACACGGCCACGGGGTACGCCATGGGCCCGCTGTTGGGCGGGTTGCTGGTGGACGCCTTCGGCTGGCGCGGGGTCTACCTCTACCGGGCGCTCCCCGCCCTGCTCATCGCCTGGTTCACGTCCGGCCGCGTCGGGTCCGGGCAACGAGCGGCCTCCGGCGAGCGGTTCGACCTCCTGGGCGCCGCAACCCTGACCCTGGCGGCCAGCGCACTGCTCCTGGCCATGACCCGGAGCCGCGACCTCGGCTGGACGGCGCCGGAGGTGGTCGTGCTCGCGCTGGTTGGCGCGGTCAGCCTGGTGGTCTTCCTCGTCACGGAAAAACGGGTGGCCGCGCCCGTCGTCAACCTCGACCTCTTCCGCCGGCCGGCCTTCACCCTCGCCAACCTGCTCAACCTGGCGGCCAACGCCACCCGGTTCCCCATCGGCCTGCTGGTCCCCTACTACGCCGTGAACATCCTGGGCTTCCGGGGAGTCCTGGTCGGCCTGCTCCTCTTTGCGCCCGCGGTGATGACCATCGTTGCCGCCGCGTTCGCCGGCCGCCTGTCCGACCGCATCGGTACCGGCGGCCTGAGCTCCGCGGGCCTGGCCGTCCAGGCCGTGGGCCTGTGGCTGGGCAGCGGGCTGGATGCCAGCTCCGACTACCCCACCGCTGCCCTGTCCCTGTCCCTGGTGGGACTCGGCCTGGGCACGTTCCAGGTGCCCAACATGAGCTTCGTCATGGGCGCCATCCCCCGCGAGCACCAGGGCGTCGCTGGCAGCATCAACCAGATGATGCGCACCGCCGGCATCGTCTTCGGCGTCACCGGCGCCAGCCTTCTGTTCGAACGCTGGCGCGTTTCCCACGCCGACCTGGGAGAGGTGGGCGCCTTCGTGACCGCCTTCCAGCTTGTGTTCCTGACCGCCGCGGTTCTGTGCGGCCTGGCCGCGGCGGCGTCGCTGTTCCGCCGGGGCGGGAAGAAGCAGGGGGGAGCAGGGGTCGCGGTTTCGTAGGAGTTTCCCGCCGTATCTGCTAGGAGTCTGTCCGAGTAATAGGTAGGTGAAGATGCGCAGGACTTCTTGTTGTCGGCAAGGCGCGACGACGAGCAGTGGCCACCCCCACGCGAGGAGGAGCAACGCGGCCGACGGCAAGAAGGACCAGCAGATTCGCCGACCTATTACTCGGACAGACTCCTAGTGTCCTGTCCGGTTCATTCGCATGCGAGGGCGCAAGGGAGACGTCCTCGGCAAGGCATGGTAACGAGTTGTAGCGACGGGTTTCAGTCCGCCCGTGCCCAAATCACAACGGAGGTCACAGCCCAATGAGCATCGAACACATCAGACCGCAAGTTTGGAACAGTCGCGCCGTGGTCCACGGCGACCTGGTATACCTGTCCGGCCTGGTGGCCGACGACAAGTCCCTGTCCACGAAAGGCCAGACGGAACAGGTGCTGGCCAAGATCGACGACGTCCTCGCCGCCGCCGGCACCAACAAATCCCGCATCCTCACGTCCACCGTGTACCTCGCCGACATCGACGCCAAGGACGAGATGAACGAGGCCTGGATGGCCTGGATCGACAAGGACAACCTGCCGGCCCGCGCCGCCATCGGCGTGGATCTCACGCCGGGCACACGAGTAGAGATCATGGTCTGCGCGGCGAAGTAGCCCCCACGGCCGTCATCCCGAGCCCTCTCCCCGTCATCCCGGACTTGATCCGGGATGACGGGGGGTGCTGGCCAAAACGGTTCAGTCGCTGGCCGACCGCTCCAGGCGCTCCGCCAACCACAGCTTGATGATCGATTGGCGGGTGACTCCAAGCCTACTAGCCTCTCGATCCAGGGATTCGACCATCCAGGCCGGGAAATCCACGTTGACCCGTCGTTGTTCCCGGGCGGGGCGACGGGCGGTAGATAAGTCGAGAGCAGCGGTTATGTCCTTGCCGGCGTCAAAGTCGGCATCAAATTTCTTGGCTCTCATATATGGCCACCTCCTCTGCTCGGGAGCGACGTACCGAAATGATGCGGATGTGATCCCCTCTCGGAGTGACTATCGCGGACCAGTGCTTCGTGCCTATGCAGCCAATCACGATAAACCGATTCTCGTCGGTGGTCCTTGCGAGAACTTCGACACGACCCAGATCCTGCCATAGTGCCTGTGCCGCGACGAAATCGATGCCGTGCTTCTCCATATTCCGTACGCTTTTCTGCTGATCGAACTCGAATGGCGGCACAGTATGAAAAATATACCTTTTTGGGGATCCGTAGCAAGTCGGACGCCCGTACGCCACGCACAAAAGTGCCCGGACAGTTTAGTGCCGTTGAGACCACAGGATGGCCCTTACCGCTGGATCCATTTGCTGATCACCGTCGGGGCAGTAATGTAAGCGGCGCTTCTTCCGGCGCGACGCATTCTGGAGAATCGTTCACGGGCGAGTTGACCGCTCGCGAGACGCAGTAGCCGTCCATCAGCTCGGCGGGATAGGATTTTAACAGTAGCGACAGAGTCGCGGTGTCGGTGTTGGCGGGATCGAGCCACTTGGCTTCGTCGTCCGGAAGCAGGATGACGGGCATACGGTTGTGGACCGGCTCCAGGATGCTGTTGGGGTCGGTGGTGACGATGGTGAACGAATAGAGCAGGGTACCATCGGGCCGGAGCCAGCGGTCCCAGAGGCCTGCGAATGCGAAGGGTTCGCCGCTTCGGAGGGTGAAGCGCATGGGGGTCCGGATACGGCCTTCCTTGCGCCATTCGTAGAAGCCGTCCGCCGCCACCAGACAGCGACGCCTCGGCAAAAGCCACCGGAACGCGGGCCGCTGGGCGAGGGTTTCCGCGCGGGCGTTGATGATGGGCTTGGCAGGGTCCTTGGCGTGATAGGGCACGAGGCCCCAGTGCATCAGCCGCAAGGTGCGGGTGTCCGGCGTCTTCGGGTTGACGCCCACCACCGGAGCGTACTGGCCGGGAGCGAGATTGTACCGGGGCGCCAGCTCGAAGTCCGGCTCGTCGATGCCGAACCGGTCCATGAGGTCCTGAAGCTTCGCTGTCTGGGTGTAGCGGCCGCACATGCTGATGACAGTTGGCTATTTTGTCTTATGGCCCGGATATACCTGCCGGACGTCATCGGCGACGACTGGGGAGGCTACTTTCCATCCGGTGGTATCAGGGTACTGCGTCTCGTCCTCCGTTTCGTGAAACCGATCGTCCTGATGCCAGTGTCCTGGCCGGTGACCAGCTCATCCGGTTGCCATCCCTGGCTCATGTAGAACGCGTTGGCGGCCGAGTTGTCGGCGAAGCTCTCCAACCGGATGGCGGCGTGTTCCGCAAACAAGCGCGCCTCAGCGTCGGCCAGAAGCACGCGGCCGATGCCACGTCTCTGGTGCGCCGGCGCCACCATCAGCAAGTCGATCAGCGGCCCCTTGGTGACGCAGAAGCCGACGATGTCGCCGTCTCGCTCCGCGACACGACACGCTCCCAAGTGCGTGTCTACGTGGTCCGTGACGCCCCCGCCGACGATCCACGTCTCGATCGTGTCGCGGCCCAGAAACGGAGTGTAGTTGGTCCGTGCCGTGCAGATGGCGAGGGCGACCAATGCGTCTCGGTCGTTCTCGCCCGCGGGCCGGATGGTCAATCCGTGCAACGTGAACCCCTGTGCTCGACCGGGCATGACACCCTCCCAGAGGGACTTTCCCTTGGGTCCAAGTATGGCAGCGAATCCGCGGGCACGAAACACCTCGTCCCCTTACCGTCGTTACTACCAGATCGGCTTTGGCGTGGCGATTTAGGGTTGTCAGGCGGCTTGACGGAGGAATTCTGGTTCGGCGAAAAAGTCTATCTTCGCTCCGGTAGATCGGGGGAGATCGTGCGAGTGTTGGCCTTCCGCGCGGAACACAAGGCCACAGGTGCCGCCGCCGCACCGACTTGCCAACGCCTGGCAACGGCGCTAATAGCTACTGTTTGACCGGGAGGAATCCACAGTGATCATCGACTGCGACACCCATATCATGCCCAGCGACGCCTTCGACGACATGCCCGAGGAGTTCCGGGACAAGGCGCCGATACCGCGGTACAGCGAGGACGGACTGCTCGCCGACATCGACTTCCCCGGCGGGCCGCCCGAAGTCCCCGGCGTCACGCCGCTGGGACCTCCGGGGTCGGGCGCCAGCATGAAGGGACTTGTGGACCTCCAGGTCCGGCTCGACGAGATGCCCGTGCTGGGGGTGGACCGGCAGTTCGTGCTGCCGCAGTTCTCCGGCTGGTGGACCTACATGATCGAGCCGGCGCTGGCGTCGGCCATCGCCCGCTCCTACAACCTCTCCAACCTGCGCATGATGGAGCGCCACGACTGCCTCGTCGGCGTGGCCATCGTCCAGCTCCAGGATGTCCCCGCGGCCATCCGCGAGATGGAGTGGGCACGGAAGGAGGGGTTTTGCGCGGTGGTGCTGGACAAGGTCTTCCCGGTGCAGGACCACCCCTACGGCGAGAGCCTCGGCAGCCACAAGGAGCTGTGGCCGTTCTTCGCCCGGGCCGAGGAGATGGAGATGCCCATCTTTCTTCACAACATCCAGCACGGCCACCGCATCAGCAACCTGCCCAACTTCCAGAAGGACGGCCTCTACCTCTTCGCGCCGCAGGAGGGGCAGGTGAGCCTGGTGTCGCTGGTGACCAGCGGCTTGCTGGACGACTTCCCCGGCCTCCAGTTCATCTTCACCGAGGCCGGCACGGGCTTCATCAAGCCGCTGGTGGAACGGCTGGACGCTGCCTTCGCCGGCCCGCCCATCGACTACGACGCGGAAGCCGACTCCGACGGCATGCGCGGGGTCAAGGCCAAGCTGCGCCGCCACCGCGCGTTCTACGGCGCCGAGGTGTTCCTGGAAAAGAACAAGCAGCCGGCGAGCCACTACTTCCGCAACAACCTCTACTTCACCATCGAGACCGAGGAAGCCGCCCTGCCCGAGGCTGTCGAGTTCCTGGGACCCGAGCGCTTCCTCTTCGCCACCGACTATCCCCACGACGACCCTGGCGGCAGCATGAAGTTCCGCGACGTCCAGCTCCTGGCCGTCAACCAGAAGCTCTCGGAAGAGACCAAGGAGCTCATCCGCCACGGCAACGCCGAAAGGCTGTTCAAGCTGGACGGGTAATCCCGGCGGCACTGGTCATTTCGGCACATCCCGTCGTTCCCGCGCTCCGTCATTCCCGCGAAAGCGGGAATCCAGGGGGTGGGGCGGGGCCGACGTTTAGCTG
>CAZVUC010000086.1:0-11232 GCA_964630405.1 uncultured Syntrophobacterales bacterium
CTCCACGTCGTCCTCGCGGGAGCCGATGGGGGTCACCAGGTCCCGGCCCTGCTCGCGGGACCGCTCGGCCATCTCTTCCTCGGTGAGGGTAATGAACCGGAAGCCCCGGGCCTGTCCGTTGATGATCCACCACTGGAAGTGCGGGTCGGTGGGATGCGCCGCCAATACCGGGCGGTACTTCTCGTCCTCCGGATCCATGAACTCCCAGGTCCGTTCCGTCTCCACCACGTGGGCATCGGAGTCGATGAGCTTGTAGTCCGCGTCGGGTTCGACAACCGGTTGGGGGTTGATGGCCATGAGCTCCTCCTGATGGCCCGAGGTCTTCACCTGTCCGGCCCGGGAACGTGGCGAGAGTGTCAATCTACTGCGTCCCGCCCGCTGCTTGCAAGTGAGAAATCAGAGGGTTTGGAAGTAAAACGGCAGCCGCCGGCGCGGGGCCGGGGCTGCCGTGTGTTGGAAGGCGAAGTACAGCTCGCTACAGCGCCACCGCCGACTCGTAGGGTTCGTCGAGGGGTGTGTCGTCGCCGAAGAGGTTCCGGGTCGCGATCCAGCGGTGCGTCTTCTCGTACACTTCCCGGGTGTAGGGCTCGAAGACCATGCGCTCACCGACTCCCATCGCGTTGACGTCCACCAGCTCGTGGTAGCGTTCCGGGATTTCCTTCAGGAGATAGTGCCGGAAGCGCTCCGGCTCCATGTCGATGTCGCGCTGCGCGCGTTGCAGCGCCTTGAAGTACTTCGTCGCGTCCTGTTCGTCGGCGTCGGGCTCCAGCAGGAAACCGATCATGAACGTGGTATCGACGATCTTCCGGAACCCCTGCTGCTCCAGCACGTACATGGGCGCGCCGAAGACGTTGCCGGCCGGCACGTCGCGTTCCAGCAACCGCGCCATGCGGTCCAGCGGCCGGCCGGCGAACTGCAGCTTCACCTCGGAAGAATCGAGGATCGGCTCCAGCGCCTGCAGCGCCGAGAAGTGGCTCCCGGAGTGGTAACCCACGGCGATCTCGACGTTGGCCAGGTCCCGGGCCTTGCGGATCTCGGACTCCGGCGCCACGAAGATGCCCGAGGGCGTCACCGAGTAGGCGTGTCCCCACATGCGGCCGTGCTGTCCCGTGGCCGCCACGTTGACCATCCAGTGGCAGGCCGAGCTCACGTCGCAGGCCCGTCCTTCCTTCATGTCCTCGAGGGCGCCGTGACGGACCTCCTTGGGCTTCGCGGACTGCTGTGAAACGATGCCGAAGACGAAATCGTAATCCAGCCCCTCGTCCTCGAAGTACCCCAGTTCATGCGCCACCCATTCCTGGAGCCTGCCGTGCGGCTGTATGCGAAACTTTGCCATGGGTTCCGTTCCTTCCCGACGTATGCTTTCGCCCGTGCGTCGACGGTACAACGTTAGAGGAAGGACGGCGGCGCGTCAATGGTTCAACGAGAGGTCGGGGCCGGTGGAGAAGGGCTCCCCGCGACGGGAACCCCTCTCTCCGGCCAACCGGGCGGAGGCCGGGACTCAACGGCTCTCCTTCACCACCTCCACGGGCGCGGAACCGGTGTGCCCGCCGCCGGTGGTTTCCCGCGGCGGGGCCACGAAGGTCTGGTCCGAGTTCACCAGGCCGGGGGTGGCCTGGCCCGGTCCATGCCAGGCGAAGTCGGCGAGCGAGTTGCCCGAGCCCCGGAGTTGGAGCGAGTGCCCGGCCTGCGTGTTGTTGGATTCCCGCACGCCCATGTCCGTGGCGGCCAGACCCTCGGCCGGCCCGGAAGCGGCGGTAAAGCCGCCCTCGTAGCTCAGGAACTGAACCACTTCGTTGGCGGAGTTGACCAGCGCGATACCGTCCGGGGCGCCGTTCTCGATGCGGCTGATGGGGAATGACAACGTGCCGTAGCCTCCCTGCTGGTCGGGAATGGACCCTTCCAGGGCGACGGTCCGGTACGGCATGCCGTTCTTGCCGTTGTAGAGAACGAGGCTCCATCCCTTCAGGTCGGTGCCCGCGGGCCCGGCAACCTCGAGTCCCTCGTCCGCGTCCGTGCCGCGGTTATCGTAGTGGACCTCGTTGATGAAAATGTTCTGTCCCCACGCGGGAAAGCCCCCGCCCAGGACCAGACCGAACACCGCTGCGGACAACAGCCCGCCCCAGCCGCCTCTCATACCTTTGCGCATGTTGACACCTCCTTTGCGCAAGAACGTTTTGGTCATGCCGGGTCCATGGAATCCCGGCGCCTGTATAAGAAGATCGACGGAGCAACTCAAAACTTTAGGGTTGGTTCGCCGGATCCCGGATCAAGTCCGGGGTCGCGATCCGGGCGGGATGGGAAGGAGGGGGATGGCCGGAAGCTCAGTTCATCAGCCCCGGCAGCCACAGCACCAGCGCCGGGAAGATGATCATCAGGGCCATTACCAGGAGGTTCAGCCCGACGAACGGCAGCGCCGCACGGTAGATGTCGCCCATGGTGGTGCCGGGCGATGCGATGCCCTTCATCACGAACAGCGACAGCCCGAAGGGCGGCGAGATGGTGGCCAGTTCCAGGTTCAGGAGCATGATGGCGCCGAACCATACCGGGTCCCATCCCAGGGCGTTGACGATGGGCATGTAGATGGGGATGGTCACCAGCACGATGGAGGTCTGCTCGATGAACATGCCCAGGAACACCAGGACCACCTGCATGAGGATGAGGATGAGTATGGGGTGCACCGGCAGGCCCACGACGAGATTGGTGATCCCCGCGGTGACGCCGGTGAAGGCCAGCACCTGGCTGAAGGCGGCGGAGCCGGTGAGGATGATCAGAACCATCACCGCGATGGATGTGGTGGTGCCTACAGCCTCCTTGGTGACGTTCCAGGTGAGCTTGCCGTAGGCCATGGCCAGCAGGAAGCAGAACAGGGCGCCGACGGCGGCGGCCTCGGTGGGGGTGGCCACGCCGAAGAAGATGGTCCCGATGACGATGACGATGACGGACACCAGCGGGACGACGTAGCGGAACGTGTCCTTGATTCGACGGCCCAGGGGGGTCGGCGCCACGTCATACGCCGGCGCCAGCGAGGGCTGGAGGGTGCACCGGATGATGATGTAGGCGGCGTAGACGCCGGCCAGCATCAGGCCGGGGATGATGATTCCCACCAGCAGCTTGCCCACCGAGATCTTGCCCAGGCTCGCGAGGATGACGCCCAGGGCGGTGGGCGGGATCATGATGGCCAGGCTGCCGCTGGCCAGGATCGGGCCGTAGGACATGGACTTGCTGTAGCCGCGTTTTTCCATGTCCGGCACCAGGGTGGAGCCCAGCATGGCCACGCTGCCCATGGCCACCCCGGTCAGGGTGGCGAAGAGCGCGCCCGCGCCCACCGCGAGCAGGGACAGCCGGCCGGCGATGCGTCCCAGCCACTCGTCCAGGACGTCGATCATCTTGTAGGCCACGCCGGAGTGGAACATGACCGCCCCCATGAGGATGAACATGGGCACCGGCACCAGCACGAAGGTGGAGATGGAGCTGTCGATGCTGAGGACAAGCTGCTGCAGGCCGATGGCGCCGCCCCAGAAGACGTAGACCCCGATGATGTTCACCAGCGTGAAGGCGAAGGCCACGGGCAGCCCGGTCAGCAGCAGCACGGTCAGGCCGCCGAAGAAGAACAGCATGTAGGCCCACCACTCCACCTGCGCCTGCCTTACTCCCGGGGTCCGGCGGGCTCGGACGCCTGGTTATCGAAGGCGCGCCGGGCCCGTCTCATGAACTGGAGGGAAAGGAGGAAGGTCCCCAGCGGAATGACGCCCAGATTGATGACCCTGGGGATCTCGATCTCGGCGGGGATGAGGATGCCGCGCTGCCACGAGGTGACGGCCTCCACCGTCCCGTAGAACGTCACCACCAGGCAGATGAGCGCGCCGGCGACGGAGTTGCCGCAGGTCAGCCAGCGGCGGGTCTTGGGCCGAAGCCGGGTGACCAGGAGGTCGATGGTGACGTGCTCCTCCCGCCGGAGCACCCAGGCGGCGCCCAGGAAGGCGATGTAGACGAGGAGGGTGCCGCTGATCTGGTCGACCCCCATCAGGCCTTCCCGGAGACCGTACCGGAAGAAGACCTTGATGGAGGTCAGGAGCATGACGGCCACCAGGAGGGCGCCCGACAGCGCCGCGCCGGCGTCCAGGAGCCAGTCGAAGACGCGGATGATTTTCTTGCCGGCCGTCATGCAGGGGTGTGAGTTGTCAGTTGTATCCCATCAGCTTCCTGGCCTTGGCGTAGTCGTCCGCGCCCATCACGGTCTTGAAGTGCGCCCACAGGGCCTCGTTGGAAGTCTTGGCCCAGTTCTTCGCCTCGGCGTCCGAGAACTGGATGACCTTCATGCCGGCCTTCTTCATGGTGGCCAGTTGAAAGCCCTGGTGCGCGGACATCCACCCGCGCGACCACTGCTGGATCACGCCGACGGAGTCCAGCATGATCTGCTGCACGTCCTTGGGCAGGCTGTTCCACTTCTTCAGGTTCACCGCGATGCCGATGCCGTCCCGATACAGCGGGTGGCCGATCAGGTACTTGGTCACCTTGTGCCAGCCGAAGCTGGTGAAGCCGTCGTAGTAGGGCCAGGTGAAGCCCTCCACCGTGCCCCTCTCCAGGGCGAGATAGATCTCCGACGGCGGCAGGGTCACCGGCTCCGCGCCCATGGCCTTGACGAAGAATCGCGTGAGCGGCGGCACCCGGACCTTCATGCCCTTGAGGTCCGCGGGGCTCGAAACCTCCTTCTGGGTGGACATGAAGTGGTTGCCGGTGTCCCGGTCGCCGGAGAAGGCGCCCAGGTAGCGGACACCCTTCTTCTCGTACATTTGCACCATGAAGTCGTGCAGCGGGTGGCCGGGCCCGCCGTCGGTGGGCTCCATGGACGAGAGTTCGGTGATGTACCCGGGCTTGACCACGCCGGCCCAGTAGTTCAAGGCGCCGTACCAGACGTCGAACACGCCCCGCACCAGCGCTTCGGGCTGGTCGAAGGTCGGCACCACTTCCCGCGCCCCCTTGAAGTTGATCACCACCTTGCCGTTGGCGCGCCGGTTGACTTCTTCCATGTAGCGGATGCCGACGTCGGCCGCGGAAGAGACCTTTGGCGGCCAGGAACCCACCATGTTGAGCTTCACCTGGGCGGATGCGTACTCGACCCCGCTCCAGAACACGGCCAACGCCGCCACGAGGAATACTCCGATCAAGCCGGTTCTTCTCATCTTCGTTCCTCCCGTCAGGGCACCCTGCGAGGGTGCCGCACCATTGAAGGTTCTGCGAACTTGCCTGTTTCCGCGGAGGCCCGGCCCGATTAGACGCCTTTGCCGGAAGGCTGTCAACTCGTTTGAGGAGGCGGCAGGTGGCTGGGTCACGGACCCGGAAGCTCAAGCGCGGAACATGGCGGGGACGTAGCGCGGCACCCCGATGGCGTCCATGAAACGCTGCTTGATCATCGGCGGGTTCATGGGGAACGCGGGCTTCACCGGCGGCACGTCGGGCTCCGTGGCCAGTACCAGGAGAGATGGACCGTCCTCCGCCAGGGCGGACGGCAGGAGTGTCCGGAAGGTTTCCAGCGAGCCCACGCTCTCCGTCCTTCCGATGCCGGCGGAGCGCGCCAAGTCCGCCAGGTCCAGCCCGGTGTTGGTGAGCGGCTGGCCGCCCGACGCCGCGTGGATGTTGTTGTTCACCAGCAGCACGGTGAGGTTCCGGGGAGCCACGGATCCCACGGTGATCAGCGTTCCCAGATGCATCATCAGACCGCCGTCGCCTTCCACCGCCACCACCCGCTTGTGCGGCTGGGACACGGCCAGCCCCAGGGCCAGCGGCAACGCCAGCCCCATGGCGTCTTCCAGGTAGAAGTTCTCCGGACGATCGCAGACGTTGGACCACACGTAGGAGGCGTTGCCCAGGGAGGTCACCACCAGGGTCTCCGCCGACACGCAGCCGGCGAGCACGTGGTAGTAGCCTTCGCGGGTCGGCTTCGAGTCACTCACCAACGGATATCCTCGCCGTCCAGCAGCAGCACGAAGGGCGCCGAGCCCTCCTCGGCGAAGGTCGCGGCCCGTTCCACCTGCGCGCCGATGGGCAGGTCGGGCTCGGCCACGGCATAGGAGAGTCCGTAGGCCCGCAGCACCGGCTCCGTCGCCCGCCCCTTGGGTATGTGGTAGAAGACCGGGTCCCGGGCCGACCCGCGGTACGAGGCCAGGATCAAAATGGGGAACTGGTAGCGCTGGGCCATGCACACCATGCCGGCGCCCGTGGTCAGAAGCCCGACGTTCTGGATCAGCAGCACCGTGCGCGCCCCGCCCAGCCGCGCCCCGCAGGAGATGGAGAGGGCCTCCTCCTCGTGCGTTGCCCGGATGAGGGTCATGTCGGGGTCTTCGTCGACCTTCTCCATGAAGACCCCGATCCAGCTATCGGGAACCGAAACCACGACGCTGACGCCGGCCCGCTTCAGGGCGGCCAGCAGCTCGCTCGGGCGGTGAGTGGTGTTTTCCTCGCTCATGGAATCGGAATCCGCTGCGCGACCGGTCGGACCGGATCATATCCAAGGCGCCTACGGATCACAAGACGGAACTGGTATGAAGGCGGATGAAGGAGCAGCCCGGAGACCCGCCATGCGCATTTTCGCCATATCCGACGTGCACGCGGACTACCCGCAGAACATGGGGCTGATACAGGGGTTTTCCACTCAAGACCACCGGCGTGACACGCTGCTGCTGGCGGGAGACGTGACCGACGACCTCGCCAGGCTGGCCCGGGTCCTCCGCGGCCTCCGCGAGAAGTTCGCCCACGTCTTCTTCGTACCCGGCAACCACGAGCTCTGGCTGCGCCGCGGCGAGCAGGGAGACTCCGTGGCCAAGTTCGGGAAGATCGTGCGCCTTTGCGCGGACCTCGGGGTACGCACGAACCCGGCCAGGGTCGCCTCCGGCCCGGACGAGCCCGGAGCCTGGGTGGTGCCGCTGTTCTCGTGGTACGTGAAGCCCGAGCAGGGCTCCGAAAGCCTTTACGTCCCCAGACAAGGCGACGACCCGGGCCTCTCCATGTGGGCCGATGAAGTCCTGACCCGATGGCCGGATCGACTAGCGGTGGCGGACCACTTTCTCGACATGAACGAACCGCACCTCGGCCGCGATTACGATGCCCCGGTCCTGTCCTTCAGCCACTTCCTGCCCAGGCGGGAGGTGATGTTCCGCGCGCCGGCCGCGCCGCCCCCACGCGCCGGCCGCGCCGTCCGGTTCAACTTCAGCCGTGTCGCCGGCAGCACGCGGATCGAGGCCCAGCTACGCGCCGTGGGCTCGGTCGTCCATGTCCACGGGCACCAGCATCGCAACCGCGACCGAATCATCGACGGCGTGCGCTACGTGTCCAACTGCCTGGGCTACCCGCCGGAACGGGCGCGGGGCGAGATAGGGGAATCGTGCGGCAGTCTCAAGCTGGTTTGGGACACCGAGGCGACGGTGGGAGAGGGTCAATGAACTGTCTTACGATCGCGCATCAGCAGGGAAACGCGCCATCTAGAAAGTAATTCCCGCCTCGGCAATGAACACTTCCAACGCTGGCGAGTCGCTGTCGAAGACGTCGGAGCCGAACGTCTCGATGTGAAACGTGATGGCAGACCTGACGTCGGAAAGGGCGTCTTCGTAGGTGTCTCCCTGGCCAACGACAACGCCCCGCAGTCCGAGCGGATAGGCTACATACCCATCGCTGTGCTTCTCGACAATGACCCTGAGCTGCTTTGTCATATGGGCTTCCTGTCTGGGATGATCTCGTCTCTTTCCCTGGACTCCCTCAGCGACCTGTTTCCGTTAATTTTGCCCATTCGACGTGGATTGTGCAAAGGTCTTCCGCACGGGAATCCCCCTCTCCCGCTTCTTGCCTAGTGAATGATCCCGCCGCCCTCCACCACCAGCAACTGCCCGGTCATGAAGTCGCTGTCGGCGCTGGCGAGGAACAGCGCGGTGCCGGTGACGTCCTCGGGCACCTCGACACGCTTGAAGGCGCGGCGGCCGGCGCTGTCGGACCGTCGCTTGCGGATCTCGTCGGTGATTACGTCTTCGCTCATGGTGGAGCCGGGGGTCATGCAGTTCACGTTGATGTTCCAGTCGCCGAGCTGCCGGGCCATCACTCGTGTGAGGCCGACCACGCCCCCCTTGGAGCTGGTGTAGTGGGGCATGTTGCTGGTGCCGTTCAGGAAGGTCCCGGACGCGATGGTGATGATCTTTCCGGACTTCTGTTCCTTCATGACCGGGATGACCGCGCGGCAGCACATGAAGACTCCCTTGAGGTTCACCTCCATGACCCGGTCCCACTCGTCCAGCGGGCAGTCCTCCACCCGGCCCATCCACATCTTCTGGGTCACGTAGATGGCCGCGTTGTTGAGCAGCACGTCGATGCGGCCGAACCGGTCGAGGGTTTCCGCCACGAGCCCCTCGATGCTGTCGTATTTCGTGACATCGGTGGCGCGCGCCCAGCCGGATTGACCGGCTTCGGTCAGTTCCCCTGCTACGGCCTCGCCCGCGACGGCGTCGATGTCGGCGATGACCACACTCGCACCTTCCTCGGCGAACCGCCTGGCATAGGCTTTCCCCAGCCCGTGTCCGCCGCCCGTGATGATCGTAACCTTGTCCTTGAGTCGCATGGATGCCTCCCGTTTCGGTTGGCGGCGAGTATAGCACACCCGGCGGTGTGATCCCCGGCCGCACGGTCCGCCGATTGATCCAACCCGCCCTTTGGGCGTACAAAGAGGGACGCGGCGCCGCCGCGCATTGGGTAAACAGGAGGTTCACCGTGCAGTTCGTTCGATTGTTCACCGGAGACGACGGCCAGTCCCATTTCGAGGATCTCGATACCACCGCCGAGGGCGGCTACTTCTTCGAGACCCTCCCCGTGACCGGGCTGGTGCTGAAGAACGATCCCGCAACCCACCTGGGGGATTTTCACAACGCGCCGCGCCGGCAGTACTGCATCACGCTGTCGGGATCGGCGGAGATCGGGGTGGGGGACGGCACGTCGAGGACCTTCATGGCCGGCGACGTGTTTCTTGCCGAGGACGTCACCGGGCAGGGCCACACGCTGGTGCCGCACGACTGGGCTAGGGCCTTCGTGCATTTGGACTAGCCGGCGGGTTCGACGGTACGAGCGTCGGGCGGCGCCCGCGCGGACTCGTCCGGCCTCGGGTTTGCGAAGCAAGTCTGGAAAGGAGAAGAGACATGAGTAGCGACGAGAAAACCCCGGTCAAGGTCAAGAAGATCGGGCACGTGGTATTCAACGTGAGCGACCTCGAACGCAGCACGAAGTTCTGGACCGAGATCATGGGCTTCAAGGTGTCCGACGTGAACGAGCGCGGAATGGTGTTCCTGCGCAACGCATCGGACCACCATTCCGTTGCGCTGTTCCCGTCCAAGTCGAACAAGGGGCAGCCCGAGCCGGATCAGGTGGCGTTCAACCACTTCGCCCTGGAGGTGGGAAGCGTCTCCGAGCTGTTCAGGATCCGTGAGTTCCTGAAGGCCAAGGGCGTGCCCATCCTGTACGAAGGCCGAAGGGGTCCGGGCTGCAATCCGGGAGTGGAGTTCACGGATCCCGACGGCTTCCAGATAGAACTCTACGCCTCCATGGACCAGATCGGCTGGGAAGGCGAGAGCCGTCCGGCCGAGCAGTGGTCCCGCGCCAACACCCTTGAGGAAGTGCTGGAGAAGCCGCTCCCGGGCGTGACCTACGAGTGATCCGACCAACTCCGGGGCAGAGCCCATGCGGCTCCTGCCCCTCTCCATCCCTGGCTGGGGAAAAGTAGAACGCGATGGCGGTGGACGTGATCATGCCGGCCATGGGGGCGACCCAGGAGACGGGTCGTCTCGTGCGCTGGCTCAAGAGGGAAGGGGACTCCGTCGCCAAGGGCGAGATGTTGATGGAGGTGGAGACGGACAAGTCCGTGGTGGAGGTGGAGGCGCCGGCCTCCGGAATCCTGGCCAGCGTCACGGCAGCTCCGGACGATGAAATACCCGTCGGACAAGTCATCGCGTTCATTGTCGAACCGGACGAGGCTCCGACTCGACAACGCAAGGCACCTGCACCCTCGGAGCGGCGCAAGCGTCAAGCGCCGGCGCGCAAGGCCGCCAAGGCCCGGGCTCCCGCAACGCCGGCACCCCGGAACGGCCCCGGAACCGGACGAACCCTCGCGTCTCCCGCCGCCAGGCGGCTGGCGGTAGAGAAGGGCGTCGATTTGGCCGGTGTGACCGGCACGGGACCGGAGGGTGCGGTGGTGGCGCGTGACGTCGTTTCCGGGGCGCCAGGTGTTGCGGCCGCCGACCGGCCCGTCCCTCTCAGCCGCATGCGCCGCCTCATCGGCGAACGCATGACGTCGAGCAAGCAGACGGCGCCGCACTTCTACCTCGACATGGACGTGGACATGACCGCCGTCGAGGCCCGGCGCGGCGTGCTGAAACAGCAGGGGGCCGAGCCGGTCCCGTCCTTCAACGACTTCATCCTGCAGGCCGTGGCCCGGGCGCTCGCGGGATCACCGTCCATGAACGCGTCCTGGACGGACGAGGGGATCGAGCACCACGGCGAAGTGAACCTCGGCATGGCCGTTGCCGTGGACGACGGCCTCGTGGTTCCCGTCATCCGCAACGCCGACAAGCTTCCGCTGGAAGAGTTGGCGCTGCGCAGCCGCGAGCTGGCGACCCAAGCCCAGAGTCGCAGGCTGACGCCCGTGAACTACCAGGGCGGCACGTTCACGGTTTCCAACCTCGGCATGTTCGGCGTCGACAGCTTCACCGCCATCATCAACCCGCCGCAATGCGGCATCCTGGCCGTGGGCCGTGTCGCCCCGCGGGTCGTGCCGGACGGCGATGCCGTTGTCATCCGCTCCATGATGACCATGACCCTGTCCGCCGACCATCGCGTCGTGGACGGCGCCATCGGCGCCCGCTTCCTGCAACGGGTCAGGCAGCACCTGGAGGAGTTCTAGAAACTATAAGGCCGTCATTCCCGCGAAACAGGCTGTGTCAAAACCCTCGGGGCAGGGACGTACCGAAGACGCCATTCCCGCCTCCCCTCCGTCATTCCCGCGCAAGCGGGAATCCAGGCGGGGTGAGGTGGGGAATCACGCCCGTTTGGCCCCTCCCCACCCCTGGATTCCCGCTTGCGCGGGAATGACGATCCGGGCGGTGGTGCCTTTCCCGTATCCAGGCGGAGTTTTGACACAGCCGCTTTCGCGGGAATGACGGCCTTATAGTTTCTAGAACTCCTCCAGGTGCTGCCTGACCC
>CAZVUC010000087.1:0-30889 GCA_964630405.1 uncultured Syntrophobacterales bacterium
CTTGGCCCGCGCCATCTCCTCGGAGTCCCGGATGGTCTTCTGCCCGGCGCCCTCCAGGAACTCCGCGCCGAACTTGTCCACCAACTCCAGGTAGCGCTTGCCGCACACGTTGTTGCCGGCGATCATGGCCTTCATGTCCAGGCCCACGTACTGCGGATCGCGGCACTGCTCGGTGAGGGTCCGGAAGATGTCCTCGCGGAACTCGCCCTTCTCCACCACCTTGACGCCCAGGATGCGGATGCCCTCGTGGAAGATCTCGGAAGCGGCCCCGCGGAGCAGCCCGCCGGTGTCGGCGGTGTGGGTGCTGGTGGCGGTCCAGGCAATGAGTTCGCCCTGGTGGAAGATGGGCTTGATCACCATCATGTCGTAGGTGTGGGAGCCCGCCACGTACGGGTCGTTGAAGAAGATCTGGTCGCCGTCGAAGAAGCCCGGCGACTCGCCGTACCACTCGATGAGGTACTTGATGGCGTCGGAGGTGGCGCCGGCGAAGCGCAAATGGCCGGAGCAGGCCAGCACCATCTTGCCTTCGGTATCGTAGAAGGAGCTCATCACCTCGCCGCCCTGGGCCACGATGGGCGAGGCCGTGACCCGCTGGAGGGTCTGGCGCCCTTCCTCGCCGATGGCCCAGAGCCGGTGCAGAAAGACTTCATACCTGACGGGATCGATATCCATGACCGTCCTCGCGTTGCGTACGCTTGCCTTCAGTCACCCGCGGCGAGCGACGCCGCCGCCTTCAGCACCTCCGCCGCCTGGGTCACCATGCCCTCGACGATCCTGGCCGCGGGACGCACGTCGTTCTCGCCCAGCAGTCCGGCGATCTGTCCGCCCGGGACGCTCATGACGTCCACCCGGCTTCCCTGCTCGGCGGCCACCCGGAACTGGTCGTTGAGCACCCCCTGGAACGGCATCTCCAGCGGCTGCAGGCCCGACTCCTCCCACTTGCGGATCACCGGGCTGCGGTAGTGGCGGCTGGGTTTGCCGCTGGGGAATCGGTCGAGCACGAAGTCCTCGGTCCGGCCCCCGATGAGCTGGCTCTTGTAGTCGGGGTGGATCTCGCTCTCCGCGCTGGCCAGGAAGACCGTGCCGCACCACACGCCCACCGCCCCGAGGCTCAGCGCCGCCGCCAGCCCCCGGCCGTCGGCGATGCCGCCGGCCACCACCACGGGCGTGGGCTTCACCGCGTCCACCACCTGGGGGATCAACGGGAAGTTGGCGATCCTTCCGGTGTGGCCGCCGGCCTCGTAACCCTGGGCGATGACCACGTCCACGCCGTTGGCGGCGTGTCCCACCGCCTGCTTCACGTTGCCGCACAGGGCCAGCACCTTCATCCCCCGCTCATGGGCCAGGGGCACCACCTCGGCGGTGTCGCCGAGCCCCACCGCCAGCACCCGCACGCCCTCCTCCAGGATCACGTCCAGTTGGCGCCGCACCATGTCCGGGGTCTTGACCTTGGACCAGGGGTCCGGACCCTGGGTCTCCAGCCCGAACTCCTCGATGGCGTCGCGCACGAAGCTCACGTGGTCGGGATGGGTGTGCTCCAGGAACTCCCGGACATTGCCGACGTCCGCGTAGGGCGTCTGCGCCAGGCGCGGTAGCGTGATGTCCACACCGAAGGGCCGGTCGGTCAGCTCCCGGGTGGCGCGGATGCGCTCCCGGATGAACTCCGGCTGGAGCGGGCTGCCGCCGATGACGCCGAGGCCGCCGACGTCGGACACCGCCGCCACCAGCCTGGGCGGCGTGGTGGAGCCGCGGCTGTCCCAGCCCATGCCCGCCTGGATGATCGGGTGCTCGATGCCGAGCACATCGCACAAAGCAGTCTTCAGTTTCACCATGCCGCGCTCCGATGCCTGTCTGGACGTTCTTAGTGCTCTAACCCGATCCGGCGTGCATTGCCAATGGCCGCGGGGAACGGGGCACATGGACAGTCGCGGCCCAACCGTGTTAGGAGCCTGACCCAGCAGACGTGGATCGATTGCCGGACACGAGGACACGACATGGACAACCGCCGCTACGACTATCAGCCCATCACCACACGGCCCAGGCTCCGATGGCCCGATGACGCCAGGATCGCCGTTTGGGTGAGCCCCAACATCGAGTACTTCCACATCGACCAGCCGATCCCCAATTTCGGCATGTCCCAGGTGCCGGACGTGCGCGGCTACTCGCAGCGGGACTACGGCGCACGGGTGGGCGTGTTCAGGATGATGGAGGTGCTGGACAAGCACGGCATCCGAGCCAGCGCCCAGTTGAACTCCGAGGTCTGCCGGCACCATCGGGAGATCATCGACGAGGGCGTCAAGCGGGACTGGGAATGGCTCGGGCACGGCGTCACCAACAACCTGCCGCTGACCGCCTATCCCGCCGACGACGAGTTCTCCGTCATACGACAGGTCCATGACGAGATTTCCGAGGCCACCGGAAAGGCGCCGCGGGGCTGGCTCGGACCCGCCCTGGCCGAAACTTTCGACACCCCGGACCACCTGGCGGCGGCGGGCTTCGACTATCTGTGCGACTGGGGCTTCGACGACCAGCCCGTAGCCATGCGCGTCAAGACCGGCCGCATGATCGTCGTGCCCTACGAGCAGGGCCTCAACGACATCAACTTCTTCTTTCGCTCCAACTACACACCCAGCGAGTACCTCCGGCAGGTCTGCGATCAGTTTGACGTGCTCTACCGCGACGGCGAGCGCAGCGGCACGGTGCTGTGCCTGCCGCTACACCCCTTCATCATCGGCGTCCCCCTCCGCATCAAGTACCTCGACCTCGCGCTGGAATATATCCGCTCCCACGACGGCGTCTGGCTCGCCACCGGGGGGGAGATCGCGGACTGGTACTACCAGAACTGCTACGAGAATCCAGGGCCGCCTTAAGGCGCTGTAGTCTGCCTTGCTTCAGGTTACCCACTGGATACGCCATCCCGTAGCCGGTAGGCCCGGGCGGGTATAGAGAGGCCCATGACCCACTCGTTCGAGATCATCCCGCGGGCGCCGTATTCGTTCGACTTCACCGTCGCGCGTTTCATGCGCTTCACGAGCGAGAACGTCGACCTCGTGGAGGACGGGCGATACCGGCGGCTGCTGGCCGCCGGCCGACAGCTCGCGCTGGCCACCGTGACCAACGCCGGGACGGTGGCCAAGCCGCGGCTGTTGGCGGTCGTGGAGAGTCCCTCCGGCGCTCCGCTCAGGCTCGACGAGTTCGAGGCGCAACTCCGCCACATCCTGTGCACGGACCTGGATCTTCGGCCGTTCTACCGCATGGCGCGCAAGGACCCGATGCTGGCGCCGATGGTGGGCCGCTTTCGCGGCCTCCGCATCACCGTCGGCGGGACGCTCTTCGAGGCGCTGGTCACCGCCGTGCTGTCGCAGCAGGTCAACCTCACGTTCGCGTACTCCATCAAGAAGGCACTGGTCGAAAGCTTCGGACGAAAGTGGCGCCGGCAGGGGCGCACCTACTACGCGTTTCCCGAGCCGCGCCGGTTCGCCGCCCGGACCGTGGAGGCCATGCGCGAGTTCCGGCTGAGCAATGCCAAGGCGGGCACGCTGATCCGCCTCGGCGAGGCCTTCGCCTCCGATCCCACGCTCCGCGGGTTGGAGGCACTGTCCGATGAACAGGTCGTCGAGCGCCTGACGGCAATCAAGGGCATCGGCCGCTGGTCGGCCGAGATAGCGTTGATGCGCGGACTGGCGCGCCCGGACACGTTCCCGGCCGGCGACCTGGGGGTGGTCAAGTACGTGGCCCAGGGCCTGTTGGGCAGGACCGGCAAGGCCACCGAGGACGAGATGCGCGCCTTTGCCGAACGCTGGCGGCCCTACCGCGCCCTGGCCCTGGCTTACTGCTATGCCGAGCTGGCCACCCGCCGCGGCGCGTCCACGCCGGGCACTACTGCCAAATAGCGCGCGCAATGCTACCCTGTGTGCGCACATGCCGAACGCACCCCATGACTCGAAAACGGCCGGCGGTACCGTATCCATCATCGTGCCGACCTTCCGCGAAGCGGACAACCTCCCGGCCCTGGCGGAACGCATCGCCGCGGCCCTGTCCAGCACCGGCATCGAGTGGGAGCTCTTGCTGGTGGACGACGATTCCGGCGACGGCAGCGAGGCCGTGGCCGCGGAGCTCGCGCGACGCTTGCCCGTGCGCATGGTGGTCCGCCGGGAGCCTCCCCGGGACCTGTCGCTGGCGGTGATCGAGGGTATCCGGCGGTGCCGCTTCGACCGGCTGGTGGTGATGGACGCGGACCTCTCGCATCCGCCCGAGAGCATCGTCGACCTGCTGGCGGCGCTGGACGGGGACTGCGACATGGTCATCGGCAGCCGCTATGCGCCGGGCGGCGTGGTGGACCGGACCTGGGGCCTCTACCGCGTGCTGAACTCGCGGCTGGCGACCTGGCTGGCGCGGCCTCTGGTGAAGTACGCCGACCCCATGTCGGGTTTCTTCGCCACCCGCCGCGGAGCGCTGCCCGAACTCCCCACCGTGCGGCCTATCGGGTACAAGATCGCCCTGGACCTCATGGTGCGCGGACGGCTGCGGGTGCGGGAGGTCCCCATCGAGTTCCGCGACCGGAGCGTGGGTCTCAGCAAGATGAACTGGCGGCAGCAGGTACGGTTCCTGCGCCACCTTTCGCGGCTTTACAACCACAAGTTCGGCAGCATGGCGCGCGTCCCCTTCTTCAGCGCGGTGGGGGCCAGCGGCCTTGCCATCGATCTCGCCTGCTACCTCGGCCTTCAGTGGGCCGGCGTAGAGCACCGACTGGCGCGGTTTCTATCCTTCTGGCCAGCCGCGGGCTGGAACTGGGCCCTGAACCGCGGCCTGACCTTCAGCGAGCGGGCACGGCAGCCGCACCTGGGGCAGTTGGCCAGATTCATGGCCAGCAGCCTCGTCGGACTCGGGGTGAACGTCGGCAGCTACGCGCTGGCGACGAGTTACGTGGAGATCTTCGACCGCCACCGCCTGCTGGCGTTCTTTTGCGGCGTCGGCCTCGGCAGCATCGTCAATTTCGTGGTCGCCGATCTGTACGTTTACACCCGCCGCGCCCGAACCGGACGTTGAACGGACCCGGCACTAGTCCTCCCGCTCCGGGCCGTCGGGGCCGGCGCGCCCGTAGGCATCCTCGTAGCGGACGATGTCGTCCTCTTCCAGGTAAGCGCCCAACTGCACCTCCACCAGTTCCAAGGTCACCGCGCCCGGATTCTCGATCCGGTGCTTCGTTCCCTTGGGGATATCGGTGGCTTGATTCTCCGACAAGGTGAACGTTTCGTCCCCGCGGGTGACCCGCGCGCTGCCGCGCACGACGACCCAGTGCTCGGCGCGGTGCCGATGCGACTGCAGGGACAGGGCGTGGCCGGGATGGACGGCAATGTGCTTCACCTTGAAGCCGTCTCCGCGGTGCACGTCTTCGAAGGCTCCCCAGGGTCGATGGACCTTGCGGTGCAGCCGGTGCTCGGTGCGGCCCGTCGACCTGAGCCTTGCCACCACCTTACCCACGTCCTGAATCCGGTTCCTGTCCGCCACCAGCAAGGCGTCCGCGGTGTCGACGATGACGAGGCCGGACACGCCGATCGCGGCCACCACGCGCTCCCCGGCCCGGATGTAGGTGTCGCCGACCCCCTCCAGGATGGCGTCGCCGCGGACCACGTTGCCGGCGGCATCCCCTTCGCCGAGATCAGCCAACGCCGCCCAGGAGCCCACGTCCGACCAGCCGGCCGCGAGCGGGACCATCACCGCGCCGGACGCGCGTTCCATGACCGCGTGGTCCACCGAGAGGGCCGGCGACAGGCCGAATGATTCCGGCTCCAGCCGCAGGAACCCATGGTCCGCCACCGCCTCCCGGTGGGCCCGCTCCACCGCGTCCCGAACGTCCGGCGCGTGGACCCCGAGCTCCCGCAGGTACCCCGAGGCCGAAAACACGAACATGCCGCTGTTCCAGTAGTAGCCCCCTTCGAGGTAGCCGGCGGCCTCCGCGGCATCCGGTTTCTCGACGAACCGGTCCACCCGGCGGCCGTCCTCGCTGACGCCGGTGGGGCCGCCGGCCTTGATGTACCCGTACCCGGTCTCCCCACGGGCCGAAGCGACGCCGAAGGTCACGAGATGGCCGGCGCCGGCTTCCCGGACGGCGCTCCCTACCGCGTCGGTGAACCGGCCCTCGTCACGGATGACATGATCCGACGGAAGCACCAGCAGGATGGGATCCTCGCCATCGTCGCCGAGCGCCAGCGCTTCCAGGGCCGCCGCGGCCATGGCCGGGGCGGTGTTGCGCCCCGCCGGCTCCAGCAGCACGGCCGATGGAGTGACATCGATGGCGCGAAGCTGCTCGGCCACCATGAAACGGTGGGCCTCGTTGCACACCACGATGGGCGGTCGGGCCTCCCCGACCGTGGCCAGGCGGCGGGCCGTGGCCTGCAGCAGGCTGTGCTCCTCCACCAGCGGGATGAACTGCTTGGGATGAAGCTCACGGGAAAGGGGCCAGAGCCGGGTACCGGCGCCGCCGGAGAGAATCACGGGGAAGAGGACTTGGCTCATCTGAGCGAACTCGAATGCATGCGCGTCTGTCCGACTATACCAGAGACAAGGCGCCCACAAACAGCCTCACGGCGCGTCGTGACCGGCGGGACGGCGCGCTTCCGCGGCCGGCCTCATTCGCGCGCGGCGCTCCGAAGCGAGACCGCGCCGCGCCGTATCCGCCGGTTCCACCAGACGATCAGGGGTGTGACGAGGATCGTGGGGAAAACCCACGCCAGCCACGCCGGGGTGGTTTCCACGTTGACCACCACCACGGCGGTGACGGTGGCGATGGTGCCCGCCAGCATGTTGGTGAGGTGCCGGGCGATGCGTTGCCGGCCGGAGCGGAGCGGCGCACGGTGATGCCTCAGGTCGACGGCGCTCAGGGCCAGCGCGATGAAGCCGAACAGCGCCATGGTGATCCATTGCGAACTCCCCCGCATGAGGAGCGTCGCGCCGTATCCGCACATGCCCAACCCGGTAAGCCCCATGACCGCCACGGCGGCCCAGTCCACGGCCCGCGGGCGTCCGCTCGCGTTCCGGGCGAAACGCCAGCCGGCGAACACGAGATAGAAGCTGAACACGGCCACCAGCAGCAGCACGACATCGGATCCGATGACGGCCAGCGGCAGCGCGCTCATGCACACCACCGCCATGGACGCGGCATAGACCCTCCCCGCCCTTATGTGATGCGCTTCGCCCTTCGCCGCCAGGAGGGCCATGGCCGCGGCGGCCAGGGCCACCGAACCGGCGGCGATATGGATCACCAAGAGAACGCTGCCGGGCATGTAACACACTCCACGCGGGCCAAAGGGTCCTTGACTCCTGCCCGGTTGCCGTCAACGCCGGAGGTCGAACCGGCGGACAAGGGCCAGCCGGATGACGGCCAGGTGGTTCTCGACCTTGTAGGGGCAGGCCGCTCGAGGTCCTCCGGGTCCGCACGGATTGTTCCCGGAGCGGTTGACGTGGCGGGTGGTGCGGCCGAAACCCAGGTACGAACCGTCCAGCCGCCATCTCCAGGAATTCCACACGGGGGTCTCAAGGCCGAAACCGAGGACCCACCCGACTCTCGTCGCGCCGTGGTAGAAGGAATCGTCCGGGTCCACGTGCGGCGGTATGTTACGGGCGGCATTGAAATCGATGTCGGTCAAGGAGTTCGTGATCCTCGCCACGGCCGCTCCGCCGTTGATGAATATCGTCACCGGGCCTTCCCGGTGCTCCAGCCCCAGACGCGCCGTGGCCGCCCATCGGACGGACGCTCTCACGGTCTCGTCCCGGCCGACGGGATCGACCCGGTCGCTACTCGCCGACATCTTGCCGAAAATGCCGTCGACCTCGACCCTGAACCGCGCGCCGTTCAGGTCGAACTTCCTTCCCAGCAGCAAGCCCCCGACCGGGTCGGCGCCGTCGTAGTCGGTGGCCCAGCCGGGCCGGCCCCAGTTGCCGAAGCCCCGCGGGTCGACGAGGCGGTTTTCGGTCCGTCCGCCGCCGAGGAAGACGCCTCCATAGGGTTCCCCCCAGGACACCTCCCCGCGCGCGCCCCCGACGCCTGCAAGGAACAGGAGAGCCGCCGCCAAGAGGACCGCGAGTATCCGGGAAGTGCCGATTCCTCGTCTCCGACCGGCGATTGGCGTGGGGCAGATCATACCCGGCAATGTTAGCATGAACGCCGATGGATGCTGAAACCGCAGAATCGGCGGGGGGTTTCCAACGCAAGTTCAAGTTGGTTCGTACGTAGCGAACCGGCGGCCTGGCCGCAGCGCACGGGCCCGAGGGCCGGACGCGGGTGCGTTGACGGACGGCGGCGGCCTGAATATAATCCCACAAACGAGCAAGCCCTCTGGAACTCCAGGGGGCTTGCTCGTTTGTAAGCAAGGCGCCGCACAGACCCGCGGAAGACGCCGCGGATACCGGGGGCACAATGGGTACCGTCCACGAGATCTACATCGCGTCCGAAGGCAGCGCACGCATGCGGAAGGTCGATGAGGCCGAGGCCTTGGCCAGCATGGGGCTCAAGGGAGACCGCTACTGCGAGCGGGTAGGCTACTACAGCGGCTGGGACGAGTGTCAGGTGACCCTCATCGAAGCCGAGGAGATCGAGGCCATCGCGGCCGGCTCGGGCCTCCAGGTGCTCAATGGCGAGCACCGGCGCAACATCGTCACCCGGAACGTCCGTCTTGCCGAGTTGGTGGGACACGCGTTTCGCGCGGGAGAGGCGGTCCTGGCCTTCGACCGTCCGCGACCGCCGTGCGCCTACATCCAGTCCATCACCGAACCGGGAATGACCCGGGCGCTCGCCGGCAAGAGCGGCATCTGCGCGCTCGTGGTCAAGGGCGGCGTCATCCGGCCCGGCGACGAAATCGCCGTGCTCTGATCACGGCCGTGCAAGACAACCGACCCCGGCGGGCCGCGGCCGCCTCACCCCCCACGAGTCCCTTCTTCTACGGCTGGATCATCCTCCTGGGGGGGTTCCTCATCCTGGTGGTGGACGGCGGCGTGCGCTTCTCCTTCGGCGTCCTGGTGAAGCCGCTGGCGGGAGAGTTCGGCTGGAACCGGGGCGCCATCACGTTCGCCTACACCCTGAACATGCTGGTGTTCGGCTTCAGCCAGATGATGGCGGGGCGGCTGCTGGACCGCTACGGACCGCGGCGGCTGTTCTCGATCTCGGCGCTGGCGGCCTCCGCCGGCCTGTTCCTGACCTCCCGCACCAACTCGATCCCCGAGCTTTACCTCTACTACGGCGTCATCACCGCCATCGGGGTGTCGGGCATCACCATCGGCGTGGTCTCCTCCACCGTCTCCCGGTGGTTCAGGAGTCTCCGGGGCCTCATCGGCGGCATCGCCGTCACCGGAACGGCCTTCGGCCACTTCGCCATCCTCCCGGTGCTGGCGTACTCTCTCGAACGCTTCGGATGGCGCGGCTCGTGGGCGGGCCTCGGCGTGCTGGTGTCGGTGGTGGTGGTCCCGGTGGCGCTGGTCCTGATGAAGAAGGAACCCGCGGAAATAGGGCTGTCGCCGTACGAGATCGGCGGCAGGGCCGTTCCGGCATGGCGCAGCTCCCCCGCCCCGGACTATGCGCCCAGGGAGGCCTTCCTGTCCCGGAGCTTCCTCTTCGTCGCGGCCTCCTATGGTCTCTGCGGCTTCCAGGACTTCTTCTTCGTCACCCAGTTCGTTCCCTTCGCCACCGATGCCGGCCTCACCAGCCAGCACGCCGCGAACATCCAGGGTCTGTCCGGACTGTTGGCCCTGGTGGGCGTTCTCGCCTTCCCGGCGGTCACGGAGAAAGCCGGCCACGGCCTTCCCCTGTCCTTCATGTTCGTCCTCCGCATCGCCTGTTTCGGGTTGCTGATGGCCTCGTCCTCCGAGCCGGCCATATTCACGTCCGCCTTGTTGATGGGTTTCACGCTCATGGCCACCGCGCCGCTGGCCGCGGCCATGACCGGCGACTATTTCGGAGTCCGGAACATCGGCCTGATCACCGGCGCGATCCTGTGGGTGCACCACACCGGAGGCGCGTTGGGCGCCCTGGTGGGAGGCATGGTGCACGACGCCACCGGGTCCTACTCGGGCATGTTCCTGGCCTGTTTCGTGATGGCGTTCATGGGCGCGGCGACTTGTCTGGGGATCCGCCCGCCCGGAGGACCCTTGATCCCGCGGCGCGCGAGGGTCACGACCTAGCGTCCTGTTCGGCCCGGGCGGCAGACCCTACGCCGTGTTCGAATCGGGCGCCATCATATGAAGACCGGCAGGCTCACGCGCCCGGAGCAGGCCCTGCCTCAATCGTCGTCAACGGCCAGCTCTTCCCGGTACTTCCGCCACCGGCCGCGGAACTGGTGGTAGGTCAACCCGAGGGCGTCGGCCGCCTGGCGCTGGTTGTAGCGGGTCTCCACCAGGCTCTCGCGAATCATTCGCACCTCGAGCGCCCTCACCGCGTCCTCCAGTGACCGGTACGCCTTGGCGGTCCCGGTTCGGGGGGCCGGGTCCGGCTCCCCGACCTCGATTCCGGTGCCCGCGCCGAAGGGCGAGACGAAGGGGTCGAAGACGACCTCCTCAACGGTGGGAACGGCGGATCGATACACCGCGCGTTCCACCACGTTCTTTAGTTCGCGGACATTGCCGGGCCAGGGGTAGCGTTCCAGTTGCGCTACGACGGCGGGACTGAACTGAGGTAGACCCGGCCGGCCCAACTCGTGCCACATCCGAGCGGCAAAGTGGCCGGCCAGCAGCAGAATGTCCTCTCCGCGAGCCCGCAAGGGTGGGACGAACAGGACGTCGAACGACAGCCGATCGAGCAGGTCGCGCTTGAAACGGCCCTGGCGGGCTAGAGCGGGCAGGTCCGCATTGGTGGCGCCGATGATTCTGGCGTCCACCTGGACGGACCGGGAAGACCCCACCCTCTCGAAGCTGCCATACTCGACGACCCGGAGGATCTTCTCCTGGACCTCCAATGGAATCTGGGCGATCTCGTCCAGGAAGAGCGTCCCGTCCGTGGCCGCTTCGAACCGTCCGGTGCGCCGTTGATGCGCGCCGGTGAAGGCGCCCTCCTCGTGGCCGAACAGCTCCGTCTCCAGTAGCGTCGGCGCCAACGCCGCGCAGTTCAGGGCAACCAGCGGCCCCTGCCAACGCCGTGACAGATAGTGGAGCTTGGCCGCGGCCAGTTCCTTGCCGGTGCCGCGTTCACCGATCAGCAGGATCGGACGATCGACTTCGGCGGCACGGGACAGCGTTTCCTGAAAGTCCAGAAAGGCGTTGGACTGTCCCAGCGGCTCCGTGTAGGATTCAGGCATGGACCCCCTGCATGTAGGTGAAATATACCATATATTTGTTAAATTCATTAATATTAGGTTTGGTTCACCTAAACACAGTGTTGCCCATGGACAAGAAAACTCAATGAAAACAGTACCTTGGAGACTCCCCAGCGGTTGGCACCGTTTATGCTTTCTCCAGAACACAGCGGCACCGACCCGTTCTCCGCGAATTCTCCAGGGAGGAAGTCAAATGGGAATCTTTACACGCTTGAGCGACATCATCAGCTCGAACATCAACTCGATGCTGGACAAGGCAGAGGATCCGGAAAAGCTCATCCGGCTGATGATACAGGAGATGGAGGACACACTGGTCGAGATCAAGGTGGCCTGCGCCCAGGCGATGGCGACGCACAGGAAGGTCGGGCGCGAACTCGACGAAGCGCGACGGCGCCACGACCAGTGGGAGGACAAGGCCACCCTCGCCGTGGACAAGGGGCGTGAAGACCTGGCGCGGGAGGCGCTGATGGAAAAGCGGCGCTATCGGGAGCGCTCGGAGACTCTGGAGAGCGAGGCGATCCAGTGCTCCGCCATCATTGAACAATACCAGTCGGACATGGCCCAATTGGAAGACAAGCTGGCGAAAGCGAAGGAAAAGCAACGCATCCTGGTGCAGCGCCATATTCAGGCGCACGAGCGGAAGCGCGCCCAGACCGGGATACGCAAGATGGGCAGCGCGGACACGATGCTGCGTTTCGAGCAGTTCGAAAACCGTATCGAGCGCATGGAGGCCGAGGCCGAACTGGTCAACTTTGCGCGGAAACCGGATCTAGACGAAGAGTTCGCCCGCCTCGGACAGGACGACGAAATCGAAGCCGAACTGCGGGCGCTCAAGGATGCTGCCCGGAGGTCCGATACCTGAGACGCGGCGGCGGTCTATCCGGCCGATGCGCATGAGTGAGCTAGTGTCCTGTCTGGGTAATTCGCGCCATAAGATGCGGAGGGTTTTTTGTCGTCGGCAAGGCGCGATGACGAGCAGTGGCGGGCACCACGCGAGGAAGAGCAACGCAGCCGACGGCGAAAAAGACTCGCAGATTATGGTGCGAATTAACCGGACAGGACACTAGGATGGCACCGGAAAGCATCGTGGGAATAGTGTTGGGCGTGCTCGGGGTCCTCTTGATCCTGGGTGCGGCATTGATAGTCATGGTGGTGTGGGCGATCAAGTCGCTCCGCGGCAACGGAACCGGTGGCGAAGAGGCCGAACTGATGCAAGAACTCTACCAGGGGCTGAGCCGGCTCGAAGACCGTGTGGAATCCCTGGAGACCATTCTACTCGACAGAAAGGACAGAAACCCATGATTCGAGACTATTCGAGGACCGCCCGCATCTATCGCTCGCGTCGCGGTGTTATTCTGGGCGTGTGCCGCGGTCTCGCGGAACATCTGGACGTGCGGGTGTTGTGGATCCGCGTGATCGCCGTCGTCCTGTTGATCGGCACCGGATTCTGGCCGTTTGCCGGTCTCTATCTGCTAGCTGCCCTGATCCTGAAGCCGGAGCCCGTGCTGCCCTTGCAGACGGAAGGAGAGCAGGAGTTCTACAACAGCTACGCGCACTCGCGTACCATTGCGCTGAATCGCCTGCGCCGCACCTTCGGTCAACTCGACCGCCGTATTGGCCGCATGGAGAACATGGTCACCAACCGCGAGTACGACTGGGAGCGAAGGCTGCGGACCGGAGAAAGGGACTAGTGTCGTGATCGATGCATACTCGTGGCGGACCAGCAACGGCCGCAAGCTGCACATTGCGCTGGAGGAGCTGGAGCTCGAATACAGGATCCATCCCATCGACATCCGCAAGGGCGACCAGTTCGAGCCGGAGTTCCTGAAGATCAGCCCCAACAACAAGATCCCGGCCATCGTCGACCAGGACGGACCCGGCGGAGGACCCTACGCCGTGTTCGAGTCCGGCGCCATCCTCATGTATCTGGCGGAGAAGACCGGCAGGCTCATGCCGCGGGACGTGGAGCGCCGCTACGTGGTGATCCAGTGGCTCATGTTCCAGATGGGCGGCATCGGCCCCATGCTGGGACAGGCCAACCACTTCCGCGGCCAGGCTCCGGACAACGAGTACGGCGTCCGGCGCTACACCAACGAGGCCGGGCGCCTCTACGGCGTCATGGACACGCGTCTGGCGGACCACGAGTATCTCGCCGGCGAGTATTCCATCGCCGACATCGCCTGCTACCCCTGGCTCCAGGGACACGAGAAGCAAGGCCAGGACCTGGACGACTTCCCCCACGTCAAGCGCTGGTTCGAAGCCGTCACCGCCCGTCCCGGCGTGCGACGCGGCCTCCAGGTCATGGCCGACGTGCCCGTCACCCCCATGGACGACAAGGCGCGGGAGATCATGTACGGGGCGAAGCAGTACGAACGGCGCTAGAAACCTGTCCGCTGCTGTCCGAGACGTACAGCGTCAGCCGCGGATGACCCGGAACCGGTCCATGAAGCGGCTGTCCAGGTAGTCCTTGAAGCGCCAGCACCAGCGGGCGTGGGCGGACCATCCCTTGTAGTCCATCAGGGCCTTGCCGTCCCCGGTATTGAGGAGCCTGAGGAAGTCGTGCTGCGGCTCGTAAGGGGACAGAGGCTCGCCGCGCACGAGGGCGCCGATGTTGTTCCACAAGACGGGTCCCTGGCGGACGGCGTAGACGCCGGCCTTGGGTATCGCGGCGCCTTCCGGGGTGCCGCTGTCGCCTACCGCGAAGACGTTCTCCGAACCGGTGGACTGGAGTGTGTCACGGGTGAGCAGGAAGCCCCTGGAGTCCTTCGGCAGTGTCGTGTTCTCCAGCACGGGAGGCGGCGCCGCGCCCGCGGCCAGGATCACGAGGTCCGCGGGAATGCGGCGGCCGTCGGCGCACACCGTCTCACGGGCGCCGACACGTGCGACGCGGGCGCCCGTGAGCACCTCCACGCCGCGGGCCCGCAGCAACGCCTCGGCCCGCGGCCGAGCCCGTGGAGACAGTCCCCCGCCGATGCGCTCGCCGGCATCGACGATGGTAAGCGTGTGACGCAACCCGCCGAAAGCCCGGCGCAGGTACGCGGGCAGGCACAGGCTGATCTCGATGCCGCCTACGCCGCCGCCGATGACCAGTACCCGGATGACCTCCGGACCCTGCCGCGTCAGCTCCTGCAGGCGTTCGTAAAGCCGCACCAGAAACGTCTGCATGGGCTTGATGGGGACCCAGGCGTCGTCGGAGGCGTCGATGCCGGCGCGGTTGGGGACCGAGCCTGCGCCCACGGACAGGACGTCGAAGGACACCGGCTCGTGCTTCTCGAACCGTACGGTCCGGGCCTCCGGGTCCACCCCCAGGGCCGGCTCCACCACCAGCTCGGCCCTGGCCGCGTGGGCGAGGCTCCGGAGGTCGATCTCCAGCTTGCCGGGCGGGTACTGGCCCGACAGGGTGCCGGGCAGCATGCCGGAATAGGTGGCGGCGGCGAAGCTCGACACGCACACGAGGCGGGCGCCCGGGAGGGCCTCGCGCCGCCACATGTCCAGGACATGGGCGTTGGTGTGGCCGATGCCGAGGAGGACGATCCGCGGGGAATCAGCCAAGGGCACGGACGGACGGGCGCGCGGTCATGCGCTGGTACCACGCATCGAGCCGCGGCAGGCTCGGGTCCGGCAGAACGCCCCACTGGACGTGGCGCATGATCCGGGGCAGGTGGGCCGCGTCGAGCAGCGAGAAGTCTCCGGCCATGTAGTCACGCCCTTCGAGCTCCCGCTCCAGCGGTTGCAACTCCTCGATGAACCGGGCCTTGGCCGCGGCCAGGGCATCGGCGTCACGCTCACCCTCGGGCTTCATCATCTCCGCGCGGATGGCCTGATGGCTGTCGTTCGTGTGGTTGATGCCGTAGTCGATGAGAATCCGTATCCTGGCGCGCGCCGAGGCGTCGGCGGGCAGCAACGACGGGGCCGGGTATTCCTCTTCCAGGTACTCGTTGATGATGCACGACTCGTAGAGCACGGTGTCGCCGTCCACCAGCACCGGAACCTTGCCGTAGGGGTTCATGGCGAGGTACTCCGGATCCTTCTGCTCCCGCTTGCGCAGGTCCACGGGAACCGTCTCGTAGTCCAGCCCCTTCTCTTCCAGCACCACCTTCACCCGCTGGCAGTTGGGCGAGGTCGCGAAGTCGTACAGTCTGATGGCGTCACTCATTTCGTGTTCCCTTTCGGCCGGACCTCCGCACGCGCCGTCATGGCGCGAGGGGCCCGACCCCTATTGCCGGTGCCCCCGCACCACCCGGTCCAGCTCGTCCTTCCACCTGCCGGCCACCGTGTCGTGGGTCTCCTTGTCGATCTGGCTCACCGCGGGGAACTGGTCCTTCCACTCGAAGGGCCGGGTGGCATCGATGATGGCGCGGGAGTTGAGCCCTTTCTTGTCGCGCGGGATGATGGGGTCCAGCGGCCCGCTCCAGGTGCGGCGGATGATGTCGATGGACTCCTCGGGGTTGGAGCGGGTGCACATGGCCCACACCACCTCGTTCAGGTTGGTGATGTCCACGTCGTCGTCCACCACCACCACGTAGCGGCCGAGATAGGCGCCGGCGTGGCACTGGGCGGCCATCAGCGCCGCCTGCTTGGCATGGCCGGGATAGCGCTGCCGGATGGAGACGACGATCATGAAGCGCTGGGCCGGCGGCGGCACGTAGACGCCCACGACGTCCGGCACCCCGCCCCTCTCGACGCCGTTCCAGATCATGGCCGAACGCAGCATGGAGCGGTACATGCCGTGGATGGTGGGGCGGAACGGCGGCGCGCTGGTGAGGATCGGATCGTCCCGGTGGTAGAGGGCCTTCAACTGCACCACCGGCTCCGCCCGCCGCGCGCTGGCGTAGTAGCCGGTCCACTCGCCGAACGGCCCCTCCGGACGGGTGTCGCCGGGAACGATCTCCCCTTCCACCACGATCTCGGCGGCCGCGGGAACGCGGAGGCCGGTGAGCGGCGCCTCGATGACGCTCAGGGGCTGATCCACCAGCCCGCCGGCCCAGGCGTACTCGCTCACCCCGGGCGGCACCGCCTGGGACGCGGCCACGAACATCAGCGGATGCTGTCCGAAGGCCATGGCCACCTGCACCGGCTTGCCCGCCTTGAGGGTCTTCTCCATGTGCATGCGCCCGTGCTTGCCCGGCGAGATGTAGAGCGCCAGCTTGTCGGCCTCGTGGACCATGACCCGGTAGCAGCCGACGTTCTCCTCGCCGGTCTCCGGGTCCCGCGTGACCACCAGGTGCGCGGTGCCGAGGTAACGGCCGCCGTCGCCCGAGTGCCAGCGCGGCACCGGGATGTCGAGGATGTTGATGTCCTTGCCGGTCTTGCGGTTCTCCATCACCGGACCGGTGGGCAGCACGCGGGGCTCCACCGGCTCGAGACCGGCCAGCCGGGTGCGCAAACGGTCGATGACCTCGATGGTGCTGAGGTCCAGCGGCAGGCCGAGGGTGAGCGCGGTGCGCTCCATGGTCTCCATCATGTTGGCGAGGACGCGCCCGCCGCCGTCATGGCCGGCGACGTTCTCGAACAGGAGCGCCGGCGGTGCCGGCAGCCGCTCGCAGATGATCTCGTTCAGGGCGCCCACCTCCAGGTCCCAGTGGGCGCCGGAGATGCGCTCCAACTGCCCGATCTCCTCCACTCGCGCGAGCCACCCACGAAGGTCGTCGAAGGGGGTCAGCTCCGTATCCTGTTTCCTTTGCGGTCTGGCCATGATTCACCTCTCAACGGGTATGATGTGTGCCGGGTCTACGGACACGGGCGGGGTCGAAACCCGCCGCTACACCGGCTCGGTCAGTTCCCAGGTTTCCGGCGCGAACAGCTCCTCGGGCGACAGGTTGCGCTCGCAGATGCCCTGGGCCTCGCAGTACTCGATGAACGTGTTGAGAACGTCGCGGTTGGCGTCGAGGCCGTACGGACACGGGTCGCCTCCGAACACCGCCCGTTCCTCATCCAGCGCATGCTGCCGCCACGCCACCACCATGCTCGGGATGTTGGCGTACCATTGCCGCGCCTGCCGCTTCGCCTGGCTGAACAGCTCGAAGAGGGCGGAGGCGACCTCGGGGTCTTGCTCCAGCACCGACTTCCGTACGGCCAGCACGTGCATGATGGGGAAGATACGGGTCTTCCTGAAGTACTCCGCCTCGACGTCCCGGTAGTCCTCGAACAGCCGCTTGAGCCCGGCGTCGGCCAGGAGCGGCGGCAGTTGCGTTTCGGTGACCCCCAGCATGTCCAGCTTCCCCTCCCGGAGTGCCGCCATGGCCCGCTCGGCGGCGCTTCCCTCGCCCTGGAGCACCTCGATGACGGCCCCTCCCGGGAGCCGCACCGAGGCCTCGACGCTGCCGTCGTCCCAGTGGTGCAGCGAGGCCGCGTGCCATTGGGAATTGGCGGGCGTCACCCCGTACTCGTTCATCAGCGTGCCGCGGATCCACACCGCCGCGGTCTGGACCCAGCGCAAAAACCCGAGCCGCTTGCCGACGAGGTCCCGGGGCGTGTCGATGCCGGCGTCCCGCCGGACCACGATGAAGCCGTGCCGGAACATGCGCGAGGGGAACACCGGTATGCCGATGAAGTCGCTCTGGTTGCGTGACGTGTAGTAGATCAGCTCGGCCAGCGACATCTCGGAGACGTCGAACTCGCCCCGGTACATGGCCGCGAACATGCCCTGCACGCTCACCTGCTCCACCGCCTCCAGCTCGATTCCCGGAGCGCCGAGGACGCCGCGCAGAATGGCGTTGGTGCCGTCGTAGTTGCGGCAGGCGAGACGGAGATGACGGGGGTCGGCCATCAACTCGGCTTCACCCGGCGCTTGGCCAGCTTGGCGCCGGTCTGGAGATAGTCGCTCTTCACCGCGAGCTGGGCCTCCTCCTCCCACTCCTCGTC
Organism: uncultured Syntrophobacterales bacterium; assembly: GCA_964630405.1. Taxonomy (GTDB): domain Bacteria; phylum Desulfobacterota; class Binatia; order UBA9968; family JAJDTQ01; genus JAJDTQ01. The sequence continues at coordinate 18,168 of CAZVUC010000087.1, forward strand.
CCACTGGCCCAGGGAATAGCCGTACCACGGCGCCTGGGGCTCCAGCGGCGGCAGCTCCAGCCGGTTCCACAGCTCAAGGGCGTGCTCCATGAACTCGCGCTTCGGCAGCGAAATCGGCGGGAACGGCTCCTTCAGGATGGCGTTGATGAGCATGCCGGAGTCGGTGGCCGGCTGGTAGAACATCTCCTTGGCCGTGACCAGATGGCCTTCGTCCTCGAACGGCGGCGAATGGCCCTTCACCCGCCCCGGCAGGATCAGCACGTCCCGGTGCGGCTTGGAGCGGTAGCAGATGGCCCACCACACGGCGTCCAGGTTGTGCGGGTCGATGTCGTCGTCCACGGCGATGGCGATCTTGCCGACCCCGTGCTGGTAGTTGGCGATGCTGTTGAGGGCGCGCCACACGTCCCCTTCCGCCGGCTTGCTCATCTGCACGATCACCAGCTTGCGCAGGTTGGTGAGGGGCTCGTGCATGGCCACCTGGGTGACGCTCTTGATCCCGACGGTGTCCCGCAGGTAGCGGCGCAGCAGCGGCTCGTAGCCCACCTTCTTGATGACGCTGGACTCGCTGGGGGTCACCTGGCTGATGAACGAGCACAGCACCGGCTTGCGCTTCATGGTGATGGCGGTGACCTCCATGAACGGCGACACCGTGCGCGGGTGCAGGTAGCCGTGAGATTCCCCGAAGGGACCCTCGGGCTCCACGAAATCCGTGCTGATGAGCCCTTCGATGACGATCTCCGCGTTGGCCGGCACCTCGATGTCCACGGTCTTGCAGCGGACCAGTTGGACCGGCTCTCCCGCCAGGCCGCCGGCAATGCCCATCTCGTCCACTCCCGGCGGCACCTTCTGCACCGTGCCGTAGGAAACCACCGGCGGCGCCCCCACCACCAGGGCGGCGTGCAGCGGCACGCCCCGCTCGCGGCACTTGTCCCAGTGCGGGAAAATGTGCTGGTGCATGCCCGCGTACATGCCCACGCGCTTCTGGCTCTTGATCTGCCCGCGGTAGTTGCCCTGGTTGCGGACGCCGGTGTCGGGGTCCTTGGTAAACCAGTGGGAGCAGGTGGTGTAGGGTGCGTTGTCGAACCCCGGCGTGGAGATGGGCACCGGAAGCTGCAGCAGCCCGCCGCCCTCTACGTCGAGGTCCGCCCCCTGCAGCACCACGTCGTGCACCGGCCCGGATTCGACGATGGCGGGCTCGATGGGATTCGCCAGCGCATGGGCCCAGAGGTCCGGGATCTCGTCCACCGACCGCTGCAAGCCTACCGAGTACACCTGCGGCGAGGCCGCCAGCGCGGCCACCGCCACCGGCATGTCGTAGGCGCGGCCGTGGCTGTCCACCACGTTCTCGAACAGGAAGGCCTTGCGCTCCGCCTCCGGCAAGCCGCCGCGGAACTGCCAACGGACCAGGGGGTGCATTTCCGTGTCCTTGTTGATGGGGTGGCGGATGCGCAGCAGGAGGCCGGCGGACTCCAGGTTGGACAGGTGCTCTTGAAGGTCGGGATAGGGCATGTCGGGCTCGTATGGTCCGTGGATTCGCGCCTACCCGTTGCCGCCGGGACGCTGTTCTTCGCGGTAAAGTTCCAGCGCCTCCAGCACCGGCCGGTCGTTCATGGAGAAGACCACCGCCTCCTCGTCGAAGGGGTTCTCGTGGCGGTGCCACTGCCAGTTGGGGATCATGAAGGAGTCGCCCTTCTCCCACTCCAGGAACCCCTCGCCCACGGCGGTGCGGCCGCGGCCCCGGAACACGTGGTAGAGCGACGTGCTGGTGTGGCGGTGCGTGCCCGTGACCCAGCCCGGCTTGAGAAGCTGCGCCTCGCACGACAGGGTCGCCATGGTGTAGCCGCCGGTGACCGGGTTGGCGTAGCGCACCAGGTGGCCGTCGAAGGGATCGGCCTCGGCGTCGGCGATGTTGTGAAGCGAGGCGTCGGTGTCCTCCCAGCGGTAGCAGAACGGCAGCCCCCGGCCGGGGGATTGGGCGCGGGCCGGCGGGCGGGCAAAGCCGAAGCGCATCCGCGCATCGCCGTCGGCCCGGCTGACGCCCTGGGTGTCCTTGTCGTAGTTCTCGAAGAACAGCACGTTCAGCGCATTGATGAGCGGGCCGTCCAGGCCGTCGAGCCAGACGATGGGCTCGTCGGATTCGTTGTGGTGCTCGTGCCAGCTCCAGTTGGGGGTGAGGATCAGGTCGCCCTCGTGCATGGGGAAGCGCTCGCCCTCCACCAGCGTGAACGCGCCGCTCCCCTTCACCACGAAGCGGATGGCCGCCATGTTGTGACGGTGCGGGCGCGCGATCTCGCCCGGGTTCACCACCGAGAAGGTGAAGAGCAGCGTCCGGGAGGTCGCCCGGGTGGGGTTCTCCGGGTTCACCAGCCGTATGGCCCGGCGCTCCGCCAGCTCCAGCCCCACGGACTCCCGGGCGTCCATGAGGCACGGGTAGACCTCCCGCCACTTCCACAGGTAGGGCGCCTCGTCCCGGTGTTCCGGCGTGCGCGTGTTCCAGAAGCCCGAGAGGTCGTGCTCGGCCAGCGAGTCGTTGAGGTCCTTGAGGTCCATCTTCATGAGGAACACCTATGCTGGTCAGGATCGGCCCACGCCGCCCCCGCCTCGCCCCACCCCTGGATTCCCGTTTGCGCGGGAATGACGGAGGGGGCCGGGGAATGACCGTTCGTGCCCGGGGCCTACGGCAGGCGGGCCATGGCCGCGGCCATGCCGCCGAAATAGGCCCGGTGGATGTCCATGGACTCCCGGGCGGTGCTCAGCACGCCTTCCTCGGCGCCCTCGGGCACCAACCGCTCGAAGATGTCCAGGAACATCTCCGAGTGCTTCTCGTCCGCGGCCCGATGGGCGGTGAAGTTGGGCATCTGCTCGTCGGTGAACTTGAGGTCGTGGCTCCAGCGCTCGTACAGCCGGCCGCAGTTGCCTCCGCCGAGATCCCCCAGCAACCGGTCGTCGTTGGTCCACTCGGCGATGGTGGACGCGGCCAGCGCCTCCTGCCACGGCTTGGTCCGGGCAATCCACCACCAGCCGTAGATGGCCGCGCGGGTGGCGGGCAGCGGCTGGGCGTCCATCACTTCCTCCTCGCTGAGCCCCACTTCCCTGCCCTGCCGGAAAATCAGGTCCAGGTGCCCCTTATCGGAATAGTCGTCTTCCACCAGCTCCTCGTACTCGTGGGACAGGATGCGCTGCTTCACCAGGTGCACGGGACAGTTGGCCGCCACCTGGGGCCAGTAGTGCCGCCGCTGGCGGACGTAGATGCCGAGCTGCGACAGATACAGCCGCGCGCGCTCCAGGGTAATGGGGGTTTCGTAGAACTGTCCCATCTCCGGGGAGCGGAAGAAATCCCTGACGATCTCACCGAGCTCGTTGCGCCATTCCTTCGCGTTCATGACTCTTCTCCTTGCGTCTATCCCGGCCGCTGGTTCAGGAAATCAGTCCCGCGCCACGGCCAGCGCGTTCCTGAGCCGCGTGGCCTGCTCGCCGTTCAGGTCCTTGGTCGGCCATCGCGGAAAATCCACCACCGGAAGGTCCCGCAGCTTGAGCGATTCCCGCAGCACCGAGCGGCCCGCGGTCCGCTGGAGGTCGCCGATGACGGCGGTGAACTCGATCACCCGCCGCTGAAGCTCCACCGCTTCCTCCATCTTGCCCGTCGTGGTGGCGTCCCACAGGTTCACCAGCAGCTCGGGGATCGCCACCGTCAGCGGGTGAATGGACCCGGCGAGGCCCCACAGGACTCCCGGCATGATCAGTGTGGCGGACCCGGAAAAGACCGCGCAGCTCGACGGCAGCGCCCGCACGAAGGCGAGCTGCTGCTCCAACGGGATGAACGACATCTTGATGCCGCAGGCCTCGGGCACCTCCGCCACCAGCTTGGCGGTCCACGGCGCGGTCATGCGATAACCGCTGTTCACCGCGTTGTTGTATATGAACATGGGGTACTGGATGGCCTCGTAGACCTTGACGTAGTGCGCCAGCACCTCGTCGTCCAGGTGGTCGAAGTAGTACGGCGGCACCACACCCACCACGTCGGCGCCCTTGTCCCTGGCATCCTTTGCCAGGTCGATGGTGGTCGGTGTGTCGGCGGTGCCGGCGTGGATCACCACCGGGATGCGGCCGGCCACCCGGTCGATGACGAGCTTCGCCGTGCGCTTGCGCTCGTCCGGCGTCAGCGCCGGACCCTGGCCGAAGGTGCCCAGCACGAACAGGCCGTGCACGCCGGCTTCCACGTAGAAGTCCGTCAGCGCCAACACCGCGTCGTCGTCCACCGCGCCCGTATCGGTGAACGGCGTCGGCAAGGGAATGTACATTCCTTTCAAACGTTCCATTGAATCACTCCTTCTCGGGAATATGCGAAGTCTCGCCCAGGGCACTGCACCCGGCGCGGCCGTCACTTGCCGGCGACCACGCCCAGGACCTTGGCCTTCTCGTCCGCCGGCATTCCCAGAAACTCCCGCACATAGGACTGCAGATCGGTGCCCTTGATGGGGCTGATCTTGAGCCGCCCCTTCTTCGCGTCCGCCAGGAACTTCGGGTCGGTCATGGTCTTCTCGAACGCGTTGCGGATCTCCGCCACCCGCTCTTTCGACACCTTGGGCCCAACCAGGAACGACCGTGCGTACTGGTACGGCACGGTCGTAGTGAGACGAACCAGCCTCTTTTGCTCGTCGGTCTTGGCGAGTTGCGCGATGGACGGAGTGCCGCCCAGCTCCTTGATCGGCTCCGGGCTCACCTGTATCAAAACCTTGTACTCGCCGCTCTGAAGCTTGTCGTAGCTCGTGGCGTTCAACGACGCCCAGCCGTTGAACATGCCGTCGAGTTCGTCCGAGTCCATGGCCAGCCGAATTCGCGAGGTTCCCTTGTATCCCGTCACGAGACGAATTTTGGCGCCGAGCACGTCCCGCAAGAGAATCGCCGCCACGTCATTGGGCGAGCCCACGCTGATGCCACCGAGCGCCACCTCCTTGGCCTTGGGACCGATGACTTGCTCCAAGCTCGTGATACCGGAGTTCCGGGTCACCACCAGCACGGTGGCTTCGGCATAGGGCGCACCGATGTACTGAAACTGCCGGGCGTCGAACCTGACCTGCTTCATGCCCGTCAACTGCTTGATGACCGACGAGCCGCCGATGTGCAGTATCTCGGTGCCGTCCTGTCGCGAGGAGTGATAGATGTAGTTTCCCGCCCGAAGGCCGCCGGCGCCGGGCCGGTTCTCCACGATCATCCTCGGTTGTCCGGGCAGGTGCCGGTACAGGTGGCGGGCGATGTATCGCGCGTAAGTATCATAGCCGCCGCCCGGAGAAGACGAGACCACGATACGGACGGTCTTGTCCTTGTAGAAGTCCGCGGCGGCGGGCGATGCCGCCATCACGAGCGCGAGGACCAAAGGCACCATTCCAAGCGTGGAGCGCTTCATCATCGGATCCCCCTTCCGTCCTGCAGTCCCGTTTTGCCGGCGGGCGTCGATCGCAACGTCCGCAGTGAAGCCACTAGACGGGTAATAGGGTAATGCCGAATGACTGTCAACGGAAGCACGTGCCCCCAAGGCCTGTCGCCCCTACAAGTCATCGCGCCTTGCCGACAACGAGAACTCCCGCGCACCTTCGTAAAGAATCACGTGGGACAGGACCCTAGCGCTGCGCCGTGACCTCGATCTCGATGAGCTTGCCCTGGGCGGAATAGCCGTCCACGAACGAGCACTCCGTGCGCGCCGGACTCGACCCCACGGCGCCCTCGAAGGCCGCCCTCAGCACCGCCGGATTCTCCGCCTGATGGAGGAAGAACGACACCAGCACCGCCTGCTCCCAGGAAACCCCGGCGTGCTCCAGGGACTCGCCGATGAGGCCGCAGACTTCGGTCACCTGCTCCGCAAGGTCGCCCGAGGTGGAGGTGACGCCCGACAGGAAGACCAGTCCTTCGAGATCGAGATAACGTAGCGGCACGATGGGCGGATCGTACTCCACCAGCTCCTTGCCGCCGCCGGAGCGCATGGCGATGAAGTCCAGCGCCACGTTGGCGTCGGAGTCCAGGTGTCCGGACGCGATGTAGCTGGAACTCGACGAGCGCGCGCTCCCGTTCATGCGTTTGGAACGGGCCTGGCTGCCGAGGTTTCGGCTCTCCCGGTCCCGGGCCCAGAGGCGCGTCCGGACCGTGTCGTCGAGGGACAGGCCCAGCTTGCCGATGCCCTCTCCGATGCGGTCGAGGATCCCGTCCATGCCCTGGTCGGCGGGAACGCCGGCGGCGCCCTCGCACGACACCGCGACGAATTCGCGGCCGAGCCAGTCGAAGGATTTCATGCGCATGACGCACCTCCCTTGGCATTCGCATCGACCGGACAAGACGTGGATGTCTCGTCACAACATGCCGGAGCGTCGAAGAACGCCAGCGTCCGCATTTCGATGCTCTCCCGGCCCGGCGCGCCGTCCGGGCTCGTGGGGTCGTCGAAGGAGGTGTGGGCGGTGAACCGCGCCCTTCCGTCCGTGGCGGAGTCGAAGGTCTTGAAGACGATGGCCTCATTCCGGGCCATGGCGGGAAAGTAGAACCAGCGGTGCTCCGGACCGTACTTGATCTGATAGGTCTCGCCGACCCGGCCCGGGTAGCTGCGCTGGGACGCGATCAACTCCTCCGCCCTCAAGCTGCGGGCATCGGCGATGGCCAGCGGGTTGGTCCGCACCGGGTTGCGGGTGGGCTGCCACACCTGGATGATGGCGAAGCGGCCCTGGAGCAGCCGTTCGGCCTCGTCCGCCGGCAAGATGTCCCGTACCCGCTTGGGCCCGGACCAGTCGGTGTAGTCGTTGTGCACGGAACGGTTGGGCTCCCGGACCTTCCGCTCCGCCCGGATGCCTTCGTCCTGGGCCCGGAGCGTGTGATCGAAGATGACCACGCGGGAAGCGCCGCTCTCGCGCTTCACCAGCGCCTCCACCTCCGGGTAGTAGACGGACCGGAGCTCGTCCTCGTCGTAGAAGTCCTTGACGCGGGTGTCGTGCCGGACGAACACGAAGCCCTCGCGCTCCAGCGAGAACTCGTGCGCCATGGGACGGCCGTTGTGAATGGTGGCGCGGCGGGCCTCGTGCTTGCCGGTGCGCAACACCGGCGTGCTGTTGAGCACGGCGGTATGCGTCACCGGTTTCTCGCCGGTGTCCAACGCATAGTTGAGAACGGCTTCCACGGCATCCGGCGCGGCCCCGACCGCCTGGACTCCACTCATGGTGCACCTCCCGCGAACGAGTATCACGAGGGATGGTATCAGCCCGGACGGCTTTCAACAATATCGCGCCGACGCCGCGGATTGACACGACGGCGGGCCATTGGATAACTTTCCGGTGACGAATCTCCGATCGAAATCGACAGCAAGGAGCCGACGATGGGACGGGACTACAACGTCATTTCGGCCGACGGTCATATCGACCTGAACCCGGACATCTGGCGCGGCCGGGTGGCCGCCTCCATGCGCGAGCGCGCGCCCAAGCGGGTCAAGATGCCCAACGGGTCGGATGCGGTGGTGGTGGACGGGGGCAAGCCCAACACCATCGGGGTGACCCGGAGCGTGCGGGTGAACAAGGAAGACATGGCCAAGCAGGTACCCACCTTCGAGACCTGCGCGGGCACCGGCCCGCCGGAGCAGCGGCTCGAAGAACAGGACCGGGACGGCATCGACGCGGAGGTGGTGTTCTCGCAGATCTCCTTCGTGCTGGAGCAGGCCGGGGACCGGGAGCTCTATTGCGAGCTGGTGCGGGCCTACAACGAGTTCCTGGCCAAGGAATACATGGCGCCGGCGCCGGACCGCATCATCCCCATGGGCGTGATCCCCGTCAGCGGCGTCGACGACGCGGTGCGGGAAATGGAGCATTGCGCGCGTATGGGCCTCAAGGGCGTCAAACTCGACAGGTTCCCGAGCGGCCGGGGCTACCCCACGGCCGAGGACGACCGTTTCTGGGCCGCCGCCCTGGACCTCGGCGTCGCCCTCACCAACCACAACACCGGCAACATGGGCTCGGGCAAGGACGAGCCCGCGTTCACCTACCAACGCAAGCCCGGCCCCGACGTCCACGTCAAGGAGCCCATGAACTACTTCTTCCGCTTCACCAACCCCGCCATGGTGGGCGCCGTCCAGATGGCCTTCGCCGGCGTGTGGGACCGCTTTCCGACGCTCAAGATGTACTGGGCCGAGACCATGATAGGCTGGTTCGAGTACGGCCTGTGGCAGATCGACGACCACTACCAGCGCTACATGCCCATGATCCACGAATTCTGGGGGCTTCACTACCTGGAGAAGAAGCCCAGCGAGTACCTGACGGAGCACAACTACTGGGGCTTCCTGCACGACCCCATCGGCATCAAGCGGCGCGAGTGCATCGGCTACGACAAGCTCATGTGGGGAACGGACTTCGCCCACGCGGCGAGCGAGTACCCCAACTCCATCCCGATAATGGAGCAGGACTTCGAGGGCGTGCCCGCCAACGAGCGGCGGGCCATGCTGGTGGACAACTGTGTCGAGTACTTCGATTTGGACGCATGAACGTGGGCTACAGATGGGCGCCCACGCCCCGCATCGTCATTCCCGCGCTTCCTCCGTCATTCCCGCGAAAGCGGGAATCCAGGAGGGGTGGAGCGGGGCAGCACGCCCGTGGCACCCCTCGCCACCCCTGGATTCCCGCTTCCGCGGGAATGACGGGTGCGGGGTCGGACGCGTTGAGGACTTGCCGTGAGCGACGTCGGCACCACCCATGAAGACCTCGAGCGGTTCCTGGCCGGGCACCACCTGGTGGGCGCCGGGCTCCGGCGCGAGGGCATGGCGCCGCCGCGCACCGGGCCCGCCGGCGCCCACTGGCGCTGGGAAGGCATCTACAAGGGCCTCATGCGGTCCGGCGAGATCGTCACCGTGGGACCCGGCGGCATGACCGGCATGCGCTCGGTCACCGGCATCGAGGCGCGCCTCTTTCCCATCTGGATGAACGTGCAGATCCTCATGCCCGGCGAACGCACCCAGGGACACCGGAACATGCGGAACGAGACCCGGCTGGTGTGCCAGGCGCCGAAGGAAGCCGCGTTCGTGTGCGAGTTCGAAGCCTTTCCCATGGAGCGGGGCGACGTCGTCATCAGCCCGTCCTGGACCTTCCATGACCACTGGAACCAGGGCACGGCGCCGGCCCTCTACGTGGACGGCTACGACAACGGCTACAACGGCGGGGTGAACCTGAACGAGCGGCTGCCCGACGATCTCCCGCACCAGGAGATCCGCAAGCCCGACGGCTACGGCGTTCGCACCCGGGGCCTCGCGCGCCCCACGGCCGCGGGCCGGCCCTTCCCGCTGCCGCCCATGCGCTATCCCTGGGCCGAGACTCTGGCGGGACTCCGGGCCCTGCAGGAGGCCGGCGAGGAAGACCCCTGCGAGGGCGTCCACCTGATGCTGGCGAGCCCGGTGGACGGCGGCCCCACGCTGCCCACCATCGCCTGGCACGCGCAGCTCCTGCGCGCCGGGCAGGCCACCCTGAGCCACCGGCACAACAGCAACACCTTCTACCACGCGTTCGAGGGCGAGGGGTCCGTGGTCATCGAAGGCCGGCGGCTCGACTGGCGCCAGGGGGACATCTTCGCGGTGCCGGCGTGGACGTGGCACCACCACGAGAACGGCCACCAAGGCGAATCCATCCTGTTCTCCATCGACGACTGGCCGGCGCAGACGAAGCTTGGCTTCTACGTGAAGGAGACCGCGACGGCGGAAAGGCAGGACGGGTAAGAATCCCGCGCGGAACGGGAGAGGAAGAAACACCCATGGCGAACCCCAAGCTCCGGCTCGGCTTCCGGGAGCCCGAAGTGGACACCAACCGGCCCTTCGTGGACGGCACCGTCCAGGTGGAGGGCTTCGATCTCGAGATCAGCGACTTCCACGGACCCGAGACCATCGACGCCTGGGACGCCAGCTTCGGCGGCCTGATGCGCACCAAGGGCAAGGGAGAGCACCCCTACGTGTCGATCCCGGCCTACCCCAACCGAAAGTTCAGGCTGGCCTACATTTTCGTGAACGTCGCCTCGGGCATCGAGACGCCCAAGGACCTGGAGGGGAAGCGCGTGTTCGTGAGCAGCACGGCCGGCGTGTGGGCCCGGGGGGCGCTGCAGAACCACTACGGCGTGGACCTCGCGCGCATCCGCTGGTGCATGCCCGGCCCGGAGGCCGCGAGCTGGGCGCCGGACGTGGAGGTGGAGCCGCTGCCCCATATCCTGGGGCCGCAGCCCGGCGAGCCCCTGGACGAGATGCTGCTGGCGCGGGAGGTCGACGCGGTCATCGAGCCCAACGTGCTGCCGTCCATCAGCCGCCGGGACCCGCGGGTGCGGCGCCTGTTCCGCGACTACAAGAACGAGGAGCTCAACTACTACAAGGCCACCGGGATCTTTCCCATCAGCCACATGGTCAGCCTGAAGCAGGACTTCGTCGACAAGCACCCGGAAGCGCCGGTGGCGCTCCTGAAGGCGTACCGGGCGGCGCGGGACGTGGCCATGGACCGGCTCTACGGCGCCGACCCGGAGGTGCTCATCACCTCCTGGGTGGCCGCCGCCATCGACGAGCAGCGGGAAGTCATGGGCGAGAACTACTGGTCCTACAACATCCAGGACAACGTCACCTCGCTGGAAGCCATGATGACGTTCGCGCACCAGTTCGGTCTGACGCGGGAGAGGCTCGACTACGAGGGCTTCTTCCATCCCGAGGCGGCGGCGCTGGAGGGCGTGTAGCCACAAGGAGACGAACATGAGTGAAGCCGTCAACACCGACGATCCGCGGCTCGAGGAGCTGCACCGCATCATGGCGGAGAACTCCCTGGCGGGGCATTGGCAGCCGCGCCAGCCCGCGCCGGTGCTGCGCCCCCACCTGTGGCGCTGGCCGGTGGTCTATTCCTGCTTGATGGAGTCCGGCGAGGTGGTGAAACTCGGGCACATCGACGAGGCCGCCAAGCGACGCACCGTGCAACTGGTGAACCCCGGGCTCACCGCGTTCAAGTCCACCACCCGGACCATCCAGATGTCCGTCCAGCTCGTCAGGCCGGGTGAGCGGGCCGAGTGCCACCGGCACACGGCCGCGGCCCTGCGCTTCGTGGTGGAGGGGGACGGCAGCGGCTACACCACGGTGGAGGGCGAAGAGATGCACATGGAGCCCGGCGACCTGGTGCTGACGCCGAGCTGGACCTGGCACGACCATTACAACCAGGGTGACCGCAACATCGTGTGGCTGGACGTCCTCGACGTCCATCTCATGAACCACCTGGACGCCAACTTCCACGAGAACTATGGCGAGGGACCGGCCCAGCCGGTCACCAAGTCCGAGGGCTACAGCCGCCACCGCCTCGGCGCCGTGCGCCCGCTGACGGCCGACCCGGGCAACCGCGCCCTCCCCTACACCTACAAGTGGTCCGACACCTTGCCGGTGCTGGAGCAACTGGCGCAGTCCGCGGACGGCGACCCCCACGACGGCATCCTCCTGCAGTACGCCAACCCCGTCACCGGCGGCCCCACCATGCCCACCATCGACTGCCGCGTGCAGTGGCTGCGCCCGGGCGAATCAACCCGCCCTCACCGCCACACCAGCAGCACCATCTACCACGTGATGCAAGGCGCCGGCACGACGACAGCGGGCAAGGACAAGGACAACGGCAACCCCATGGCCTGGACCACGCAAGACTGCTTCGTGATCCCGTCGTGGCACTGGCACCACTTTCAAAACGATTCCCGAACCGAACCCGCGATCCTGTTCTCGGTCACCGACCGCCCGGTGCTGGAAAGCCTAAACCTCTACAGCGAGGAGGACGCCTCCTGACAAGTCGCTGGTTGCAGCCGCCATGCTTGACGCCATAGCGCAGGCCAGCCTCCAGATCCTCGACCCGGTGCACCTCTTCATGCTGTTCGCCGGGACCTTCCTCGGGCTCCTGCTCGGGGTCATCCCCGGCATCGGCGGGGTCACCGGGCTGGCGCTGCTGCTCCCCTTCACCTTCGACATGGACGCGGTCTCCGCCTTCGCCTTCATCATCGGCATGCTGGCGGTGACCACCACCTCCGACACCATCCCCTCGGTGCTCTTCGCCGTGCCCGGCACCGTGGGTTCCCAGGCCACCATCATCGACGGCCACGCCATGGCCAAGCGCGGGGAGGCCGGCCGCGCCTTCGGCGCCGCCTTCACGGTGTCCGCCATGGGCGGCATCTTCGGCGCCCTGCTGCTCACGCTGTCCATCCCCATCCTGAGCCCGCTGGTTCTGACCTTCGGCTCGCCCGAGTTCTTCATGATGGCGGTGCTGGGCGTGTGCATGGTGGCCAGCCTCAGCGGCTCGGCGCTGATGAAGGGCGTCATCGCCGGCGGGTCCGGCCTCCTGCTCGCCACCGTGGGCACCGACCCCATCCTCAGCGTGGAGCGCTGGACCTTCGACCAGGTCTACCTGTGGGACGGCTTCCACGTGGTGCCCATCTCCCTGGGCCTGTTCGGCTTGGCCGAGATCACCGACCTGCTGGTCTCCGGCAAGAGCATCGACTCCGGCGCCCTGGGCCGCCTCAAGGGCCGCTGGGAAGGCGTCCGCGACGCCTTCCGGCACTGGTGGCTGGTGACCCGCTCTGCCACCCTGGGGGTGTGGATCGGCATCATCCCGGGCCTCGGCACCCTGGTGGTGGACTGGTTCGCGTACGGCCACGCCCTCCACACCGAGAAGAACCCCGACAACTTCGGCAAGGGCGACGTGCGCGGCGTCATC
>CAZVUC010000088.1:0-2605 GCA_964630405.1 uncultured Syntrophobacterales bacterium
GTCCGGGAGTACGTGGAGCGCCAGCTCGGGGCGTTGCGCCGGGAGGGGGCATGGTCCCCCGGGGGCGGGCCGCCCCTGGTGCTGCCGGTGGTGATCCACGACGGCCTGATCCCTTGGCGGCGGGGCGCCGATCCCCTGGACGGCCTGCCCGATGCGGCGGCCCGGGCATTGGCGCCGCTGCAGCCCGGTGGCTGGGCGCTCCTTGACGCGGCGGCCGGGCCGTTGGAGGATTGGCCTGACGGCAACCGGGTGACGGCCTGGGTGCGTCTGCTGCGGGCCGGAACGGCGGCGGCGCTGGACGCGGCGCTCGGCCAGGGCCTTGCGGAGTTTCCGGGCTCGGAGGACGTTGAGGTCCGCAAGGCGTTGCGGCTTTGGGCGCTGGCGCTGCTGCGGGCCAGGGCTTGGGACGGCGACGGGCTGTCGGCATTCGAGGACCAACAGGGAGAGAGCGAGATGACGACTTTGCTTGAGGCGAACGGCAGGAAGATCCGGGCGGACATATTTGAGCAGGGCAGGGCCGAAGGCTTTGAGCGGGGCCGTTCGGAGGAGCGCGAACGGCTGCGGCGGGAGTTGTCGGCCCTGAGGCTGGATCCGGACACGGCGGCGCGGGTCTCAGAACTCCTCGACCAAGGGGAGTGATGAGCTTCAGCACCACCGCCGCTTGAAGGCATCCCCCGTCCCAAGCCACGCGAAACTCAATCGAGGGCGGGACGCCCTTATCTCCGGGGACTACGCCCGGACAAGGCGGGCACCCCACCCCCACCCCCTTGCCGTTTCGGCGCATTCGGCGCGCCATTGCGCCACCCCGGCAATCTGGAGGCTTCGTCTGGCCGCGCACCCGCAACTTCACACTCAAAAAACGCCTCCCTTTATACAGACGTGAGTAAGTTCCAATGGCCATGCGCACTTTCATGAAATCATCCGCCCTTGTCGCAGCCGCCGCCCTCGCCGTGGCGGCCACCTTAAGCGGCTGCTCCACCTTCGGCGTCTCCCCCTTCCCGGAGCCCATCCGCCCGCCCATGGAGGCCGAGGGCGAGGACACCGCCGCCCCGGAGGCCCAGGAAGAGGAGGCCAGCCGCTACAGCCCCACCCCCGGCGTGCGCATCACCCGCACCCAGGCGCGGGGCGTGGCGGACGACCTGGGCGCGGACCTTGAGGGCGCGCCCATCGAGGCCGCCTTCAACGGCGTGCCCATCGTCGCCTTCATCAACGAGGTGTTCGGCACCCTGCTCGGCATGTCGTTCGTGATCTCGCCGGGCCTGCAGGAGAAGACGGACCTGGTGACCCTGCGCCTCACCAGCCCGGTGCCGCCCCGTCAGTTCTTCAACACCGCCCGCCAGGTGATGCAGGAGTACGGCGTCACCATCCGCGAGCAGGACGGGGTGCTCACCTTCCTCGCCACCCAGGAAATCGAGTCCGGCGAAGTGCCGCTGCTGACTTTGGCCCGGCCGGTTGTGCGAAATCGCTGATTCACACTGCCGCCGAGCCTCGAGGCGCTGGTAAGACTCGCCAGCCGCGCCCGAAAAGCCCAATGCAATCATGGCATTGCAGTTCTGGGTCGCTGGTCCCAAATCGGGATGCAGAAAGCGTCATCACCTACAGACGGACTGCGGGCTGCCCGCCATCATGTTGGCATGGATCACGACGCCCTCAGCAAGTCCCTGTTCGCCCTGCCGCAGGTGGAGACGGACGTCCTGCGCATCGTCGCCGCGGACTGGGTCCACCTTCTGGACCTCGACACGCTTGAGCGGCTCAGCGCCGAGCACCCCTCGGCTGACCTGACGCTGCGGATCGGCGATCTCGTTTGGCGGGTGGGCTTCCGGGAGGGGCGGCTGGCGGACGGGACGCGGCCTTGGGTGCTGTCGCCTACGGAGCTCCAGTCCACGCGGGACCAAGGCATGGGCGAGCGGCTGCATGAATACGTTCACCGCCACCTCCGCGCGCTGCGCCGGGAGGGCGTGCTGTCGCGCGAGGGCGAGGAGCCCCGGGTGCTGCCGGTGGTGGTGTACGACGGCGAGCGGCGCTGGCGGCGCGGCGAGGATCTGCCGGGGGCGCCCGGCCTGCTGCAGCCGGGTGGCTACGTTCTGCTTGACGCGGGGGCGGGGCCGTTGGAGGATTGGCCTGAAGGCAACCGGGTGTCGTCCTGGGTGCGGCTGCTGCGGGCGCGTGACTCGAAGGAGCTGCTGACGCGCCTCGTCGAGGGCCTCTGGGCGTTCCCGGAGGCGGCGGACGAGAGCTTTCGGGAAGCGCTGCACGCTTGGGCGCAGGCGCTGTGGCGGCGGATGGTGCCGGACGCTGGCGAATTGCCGCCGCGCTCGGAGTTGGAGACTAGGCGAGGAGAGTTGGAGATGACCACGTTGCTCGAGGCGAACCTAAGCAAGTGGAAGGCGGGGCTGGTCCAGGAGGGCATCGCCCAAGGCAGGACCGAAGGCATTGCGCAAGGCGTAGAGCGGGGCCGTTCACAGGAGCGCGAGCGGCTGCGCGAGCTGGCGCGGCAGCTTGACCCGGAGACGGCCGCGAAGGTCGCCGAGCTGCTCGACCAAGGGGAGTGATGAGCTTCAGCGCCACCGCCGCTTGAGGCATCCCACCCTCGTCCCAAGCCACG
>CAZVUC010000089.1:0-26941 GCA_964630405.1 uncultured Syntrophobacterales bacterium
TTGGCGATGTGCGGCTTGTTGCGCATCACGTTCTGGTAGACGTTCAGCACTTCCTCGGCGTTCTTGGGGTCGTTGACGAAGGCGCATCCGCGAATGAGCGTGCCGAACAGGGCGACGGCCTTGTCGGGATTGTCCTTGATGAAGTTCTTGTTCATGGCGAGCTGCAGGAACGCGTATTCCTTGACGAACTGTTCCGCGGCGCCGAGAACCGTCAAGCCCGCGTCCCGCGCGGCCAGCATCTTGCCGAAGGTAAGCGAGCCCACGTCGATCTTGCCGGCCTTGACGCCGGCCAACCGCGCGGACGATCCGCCGACCTTGACCAGACGCACGTCCTTCTCCGGGATGCCCGCGTTCTGTAGCAGCTTGAGGGAGACGTAGACGTTGCCGGATGTGGGAGAGCTGATGCCCACTTTGACCGGCCGCGGCAGGTCCTTGTAGGACTTGACGTGCTTGCCGCCCACGAGCCAGTAGGGCAGGGTGTTCAACTCCGTGCCGACGATGCGGATGTTGCTGCCCGGTCGAATGGCCAGCGCGATGTTGTCATCCGACCCGAAGAAGGGGAGCTGACCTCGCTCCAGGGCGAGGACCGCGGCATTCTCACCACCCGAAACCGAGTAGACCCTCGCGTCGTAGCCGATGTCCTTGAAGAAACCCTTGTGGATGGCCACCTGCTCCACCAGTGAGGTGGTGGAGTTGGTCTGCGCCACCGGGATGCGGAGCTTCTCCTGCGCGAGTGCTTGACCGCCAAACAGCAGTCCCGCGCCGACCAGGGTTGTGACAATTCCTTTTGCGATCCTCTTGGCCCTCATGTGTTTCCTCCTTCTGTTGGTTGGTTGTTGACGGCCACTCCGATTCTGTCGTGCACATAGAGAGGGACCCTTCCGATGTCCCGTGGGGCATCAGAGGGATCCCCCTCTTTGCAACACCTATCGCTGTGACTCTACCTTACTTCTTCATCCAGCCCTTGTTGTTGTACCAAGCCAGCGCCCGGTCATAGAACTCGGGGAACATGATGTCCTTTGCGGGCGGAATCTTGGTGTCCGCCGCGATGGACTTACTCCAGATGGCGGACTCGAGGTACGACTTGATAGCCGACTCGGTGATCTGGCACCGGTTGGGGATGGACCCTCCGGCTACCTCGATGTTGTACATCTCTGCGCCGATGTCGTCAGGGTTGCGCATGACCTTCGTGATCACGTGCATCACCTCTTCTTTGTTCTTGGGGTCGTTCACGAAGGCACATCCGCGGATCAGGGTGCCGAACATGGCCTCGGCCTTGTCCGGGTTGTCCTTGATGTAGTTCTTGTTCATGGCGAGTTGAAGGAATGCGTATTCCTTGACGAACTGGTTCGCTGCGCCCAGGATCGACAGGTCCGCCTTCTTGGCCCGCAGCATCATGCCGAAAGTCAGCGAGCCGACGTCGATCTTGCCGCCCTTCACGCCCGCCAGCCGCGCCGACGATCCCCCGACCTTGACCAGGCGGGTGTCCTTCTGGGGTATGCCGGCCGCCTCGAGAAGCTTGAGGGACACGTAGACGTTGCCCGAGGTGGGAGAGCTGATCCCGACCTTCACCGGCCGCGGCAGGTCCTTGTAGGACTTGACGTGTTTCCCGGCCACGAGCCAGTACGGCAACACGTTCATCTCGCTGCCGATGACGCGGATGTTGCTGCCGGGTCGAATGGCCAGGGGGATGTTGTCGTCCGAGCCGAAGAAGGGGAGCTGTCCCCGTTCCAGGGCGAGGACGGCGGCGTTCTCACCGCCCGATACCGAGTAGACTCTGGCGTTGTAGCCGATCTCTTTGAAGAAGCCCTTGTAGATGGCCGTCTGCTCCACCAGGGCGGTGGTGGTGCTCGTCATCGCAACCGGGATGCGGAGATCCTCCTGCGCGAGCGCCTGCCCGCCAAACAGCAGACCGGCTCCCAGAATGGTTGCTGCGATTGTTCTCGTAATACGCTTGGAACTCATGAGTCGTCCTCCTTCGCTAACTCTTGGGTCAGCGCTTGACCGGCCTAAAACAGGCACACCCCCAGCAAGACAGCGGTGCCTCTTCTTGCGACAAGTTCGTGTTTCATCGGCTTCCCCCTTGTTTGTGAGATTTAGCCCAGAACTTCGCGTGATTACCGGTGGATAAAGGACGGGAATGCTTGGCGGAAGGCGGCTACTCCTCCATGGCCTTGCGGGCCTCGTCCGCCAAGAGCTCCCAGATGTCGTGCTTGATCTGCAGGAACTCGGGTTCTTCCTTGACTCGCAGGGTGCGGGGCGTGGGAAAGGGGACCTTGATCTCCTTCATGATCGTCCCCGGCCTGAAGCTGAAGCAGAACACGACGTCGGAAAGAAACACGGCTTCCTCGATGTCGTGGGTGACGAACACCACGATCTTGCCCGAGTTCTTCCAGTCGATCATGCGCTGGAGCTCTTCCTGCATGAGCAGGCGCGTCTGCGCGTCCAGCGATGCGAAGGGCTCGTCCATCAGGAGAATTTCGGGGTTCACCGCCAGCGCCCGGGCGAGGTTCACCCGCTGCTGCATTCCGCCCGAAAGCTCGTGGGGATAGTGCGATTCGAAGCCGCGCAGGCCTACGATCTGCGTGTACTTGTCACAGATTTCCAGCCTCTCCGTGGCGCTCTTGGTCCGGTCGTTCTCGATGCCGAACTTGATGTTGTCGGTCACGTTGCGCCAGGGCAACAACAGGGCCTGCTGGAACACCACGGCCTTGTTGGGCGTCGGGCCGGTCACCTCGTCCCCGTCGAGAAGGATGCGGCCCCTGGTGGGGGGGAGCAGTCCGTGGATCATGTGCAGCATGGTCGTCTTGCCGCATCCGCTGGGACCGACGAACGAATAGAACGTCCCGGGCCGGAGATCCATGTCGATGCCGCCCACGGCATGCACGGTCTCCCCGGTGGGTTTCATGAAAGTCTTGTGGACTTGCTCTACCTGAATAGATGACGACACGAACTACTCCTGTAATTGGGAATCACGCCAGGGCGCCATCCGGCGCTCGATCATGAGAATCACCTGATTGAACACCACGCCGGTGCCGGCGAGCATGGCCGCGCATGACATCATGAGCGGCATGTTGAAGGTATCCAGTCCCTTGAACAGTTGATAACCGAGTCCCGCATAGGCGCCGAAGTACTCTCCCACGACGACTCCCACTATCCCGCGGGAGATGCCGAGGCGCAGCCCCGTGACAATGTAGGGGAGCGAGCCCGGAACGAGGATCTTGTAGAGAACCTGCCTCTGGGGGATGCAGAACGAGTTGGCCAGGGTCTGGAACTCCTTGCCGACGCTCAGCACCCCGGTGTAGGTGTTGAGGACGATGGGGACCACCGCGGTGATGAGGACGATGACGATCTTGGCCGTGAGGTCCACGCCGAACCAGATGATGATGAGCGGGGCCAGGGCCACGGACGGCGTGGCGTAGATGGCGCTGAGCCAGGGATCGAAGAACTCGCGGAAGATGCGGCTGATCCCGAACACCATGCCGAAGCCGATGCCCGCCACCGCGGCCACGGCGTACCCCCAGAAGAACTCGATGCCGCTGATCCTGAGGTCGTCGAGGATCTCGCCGCTGGCGAACAGGCCGTAGGTGTAGGTGACCACCCGCCACGGGCCCACGAAGAACAGCTCGCTGTCGACCTGCCAGTTGGCGAACATCCAGAACACCGTCACGATGGCGATGCCAAGGATGGCGTTCATCCATTTACGCTGCTGCTGATAGATGCTTAACAAGGCTCCCATGGGTCTGCTTCCGGCTCTCTCGACTTAGACCAAGGTCTTTCTGTAAGGCGTGGCCCAGCGTTCGACGCCCTTCAGGACCTCGTTGCCCGCGATGCCCATGATGGTCAGGAGCGAGATGCCCACCATCATCTCCGCCACGTGGAACGTCTGCGTGGCGTGGTCGATCATGTAGCCGATACCGGCCTCGGCCCCGAAAAGCTCCGCCACCATGATCGTGACCACCGACCGCGAATAGCCCAGCCGCAGGCCCGCGATCAGGAACGGCAGCGAGCCCGGTATGATTATCTTGATCAGCATGGACCAGAAGGAAATGTTGAAGGCCCGTCCCAGCATGCGGAACTCGCCCTGGACGTTCTTGATGCCGGCCTGTGTGTTGATGATTACCGGGAAGACCGAGGCGAGGGTGATGACGCCGACCTTGGAGGCGATGCCCAGCCCCAGCCAGATGATGAACAGCGGCGCGGCCACCGAACGCGGCGTGGCGTAGAGGCCCACCAGGATGGGAGAGAACATCTCGTCCAGGGTCCGGCTGAAAGCCACCGCCGCGCCGATGACGACTCCCAGGATCATGGCGAGGCCGAAGCCGTAGATCAGCTCGGTGCCGCTGTAGTTGATGTTCTCCCAGAACCGCGGCTCGTAGATCAGCACCCCGAATTCGAGCACGACCGCCACGGGGCCGGTGAAGAAGTCCGGATCGTCGAAGATGAAGTCGATGAACTCCCACGTCAGCAGGGCCAGGATTACGGAAAGGAAGAAGTTGATGCCGATGCGGTGGCGGTTGTAGACGCCTTTCACGGATGAGACGAACGACGAATCCTGGGTCTCTTCGAGGGGTATCTCTTGTATCTTGCTCATGGAATCAGAGGGGCTCGGAAATGGGGACTAAGACCGATCAAACCCTGCCTCATACGGGTATTGGCGAATGTTGTCAAGGGTTTCCGGGATATCCGGCGCATCTTTCTCGTGGGTTTTCGATCCGGGACATTCAGGCCACGATGACTTCGTCGACCTTGTCTATTTCCGCCAGGCGCACCCGCACTTCACCGCCCTTCGACAGGTCCACCTCCTTGCCGACGAAACGGGCCTCGATGGGCAGTTCCCGGCCGCCCCGGTCCACCAGGACGGCAAGGAAGATGGCCCTGGGCCGGCCCAGCGCCATGAGGTGGTCCACGGCGGCGCGGACGGTGCGTCCGGTATGCAGCACGTCGTCGAACAGGATCAGGGTCTTGTCGGTGATTTCGAAGGAGATGTGGGTGGCGTCGACCCGTCCCTTGGGCAGCAGCGTGTTCAGGTCGTCGCGGTAGAGCGTGATGTCGAGCTCGCCCACCGGCACCGGCAGGTCGTGCCTTCCCTTCAGCACCTCCGCCACCCGCCGCGCCAGGGTCGGACCGCGGGTGCGGATGCCGATGAACGCCAGCGAGCCGGAGGCGCCGTAGTCCTCGGAGATGCGCCGGGCAAATCCCGCGAGGATTCGTTTGATCTGCGTCGCGCTGAGCACGCGGGTGGTTTTCGACTGCCTAGATCTTTGCATGGGCGGCTCGAAGCAGGGTTTCCACCAGGAGTTGGGCGCCGAGGCAGATGTCCTCCGGGTCGGTCCACTCCGTGGGGTTGTGGCTCACGCCGTTGGTGCTGGGTATGAAGATCATGCCGGTGGGGGTGATCTTGGCCATCTGCATGGCGTCGTGACCGGCTCCCGACGGCATGACCTCGAAGGGGATCTGCCGTTCCTCGCACAGGGTCCGGATGAGCGAGATCAACCGGGGATGCAGCGTCACCGGCTCCTCGTCCCGGATGGTGAGGAGATCCACCTTCACACCCCGCTCCCGGGCGATCCGCCGGGCCCGCTTCCTGATCAGCCCGGCCACCTTGCGCTTCGAGGTGGAGGTGATGCTGCGCACGTCCACCTGCAGTTCCGCCCGCCCCGGTATGGCGTTGATGACGCCCGGCTCCACCTTGAGAGCGCCCACGGTGCCCACCACGCGGCCTTTGTCCGTGGAGGCGTGCTCCCGGCAGACCTCGTCGATGTAGGTGACAAGGTGTCCCGCGGCCACCAGCGCGTCCTTGCGCATTTCCATGGGGGTGGTGCCGCTGTGGTCCGCCTGGCCCTTGAAAACCACCCGGAACCGGCTCGGGGCGGCAATGGCGGTGACGACGCCGATCTTCTTCTTCCTGGATTCCAGGATGGGGCCCTGCTCGATATGGAGCTCGAAGTAGGCCTTGACGGTCCCGGGGTCGCGTTTGAGCGAGGCGAGGTTCTCCCGGTAGATGCCCATGCTCGAAAGCACGTCCTCGAGCCGGTTGCCGCCGGCGTCCACGGCGTTGGCGAAGTCGTCCATGGTGACGTCCCCCGCCACCAGGCTGCTCCCCAGCGTGGCGAAACCGAAGCGGCTCGACTCCTCCCCCACGAAGCACACGCTCTCCAGCGGCGCGGGCAGCGGCACCCCGCTCTCCTTGATGGTGCGCACGGCTTCGAGGGCGCCGATGACCCCCACCGGCCCGTCGTACCTGCCCCCCTGGATGACGGAGTCGAGGTGCGATCCGGCCAGCACCGCCGGTCCGTCCTCCCCCGCCGACAGCCGCCCGAAGATGTTGCCGGCCGCATCCACGCGCACGTCGAGGCCGGCCTGGTTCATCAGGTGCACCAGCAACTGGCGGGAGCGCAGCTCGTGCACCGAGAACACCAGCCGCGTGACCGAGCCGCCCTCGCCCAAGCCGATGCGGGAAACCGCGTTGAGGTCGCGCAACAGCCTGTCTTTATTGATCCGGGGGACTTCCATCCGACGACTCGACGGGTTCGGAAAGGTGTGCATGGTAACAAAAATGCGCCGGAGGGAACAACGGCTGGCAAAGGCCCATTCGCCGTGTTAAGAACCGCATCCATGTCGGAGACCGGAAAGAGAATCGCCCAGTTGCTGCTGAGCACGCAGTCCATTCAGGTGTACGACGAGAGGCCCTTCGTGTTCGTCTCGGGCCGGGTGTCGCCGGTCTACATCGACTGCCGGCGCCTGCTCTCCTTCCCGGAGGCCCGGGACGAGATCCTGGAGGCGTTGGCCCAGATCGCCCGCCGCGACATCGGGCTCGACAACATGGACGTGGTGGCCGGCGGCGAGACCGCGGGGATCCCCTACGCCGCCTTCGTCTCCCACTATCTGCGGAAGCCGATGATCTACATCCGCAAGAACCCCAAGGGCTACGGCCACACCAACCAGATCGAGGGGGTGCTCGGCGAGGGGCAGCGGGTCACGCTGGTGGAAGACCTGGTGACCGACGGCTTCAGCAAGCTCCGATTCAACATCGGCGTCCGCGCCCAGAAGGCGCGCATCACGCATTGCCTGTGCGTGTTCGAGTACAGTTCGGACGAGCTGGACCTGCACGAGGGCAAGAAGAACCTCGGCGACCACGACATCAGCCTGCACACCCTGTCCAACTGGGACGACGTCCTGAGCGCCGGCGCGGAGACCGGATTCTTCTCGGAGGAAAGCCGCACCCAGATCCTCGATTTCCTCAACGACCCCTCCAACTGGGGCCGCCGCATGGGCTTCGAGTAGCCCCCCGTCACCCGGCGCACCTCACCGTCACCCCGCGCTTGACCCGGGGTCGGAGGGCGGCGGGCGCTCTCAATCCTCCTCGTAGATCTCCACGTCCACCGGCTTGCCGCCCACCGGCATGTCCGGGCATGCGCTGAACGCCGCCAGCAGGTCCCGCTCGGCCCTGATGTCGACGTTGGTCGGAGCGTCGGGCCGGATGGCGGTGTGCTGCATGAGGCCGGTCTTGCCGTCGATGATCATGTGCTGGAAGAGGTTGAAGGGGCTCGGGATGTCCTCCGGGGCGATGTCGTAGGGCGCCAGCGCCTTGGACAGGTTCTCCCAGCAGCCGTGGTCCGGGATCTCGTCGTCCCGGTAGTCCCGGTGATAGTACTCCCGCAGCCGCCCCTCTTCCTTGGCCAACTGGAAGCGGCGGCCGCTGCACATGCCCTTCTGCAGGTCGTGGGTCCCCTCCTCGAATGTATCCGCCACGATGGTCATGAAGTGCTGGTTGTCCCGGGACATCAGCTTGTCGCCGGTGCTCAGGAAGATCTTCCCGTTGTAGACCTTGGTGCGGGCCTGGTCGAACCGCTCCCGCAGGTTGTCCCGGTCCAGCACCAGGAAGTCCACCGTCGACATCGCGATGATGCGGATGATCTGCCCCTTCTTGAGGTCCCCGGACCAGCCGCTGTTGGCGGGGACGTGCTCGCTTAATACCTTTTTCATGTCGGCCTCCTTCGTAGCGGAACTGTGACCCCGCGCGCACGAATTTTCAATACTCGGCGTGGCGCCCGGCGCTCTTGTTCCCCCGGTTCCCGTCAGCGGATGGCGGTGATCAGCACCACCCCCAGCACGATCAGCGCCGCAGCCACCACCTTCCGCAGGGTGATCACCTCCACGTCCCGCAGGAATACGGCGGACAGCACCAGGCTGTACAGGGGGCTCAGGCTCGACAGCGGCGCGACGATGACCACGTCGGAGAGGTACAAGGACATGTAGATGCTGGCGACGCCCAGGGTGACGGCGCAGCCGGCCAGGAGGAAGTAGCCCAGGGAGCGGCGGTCGAAGGTGACGGCGGACCACTTGCGCGAAACCGTAATGGAAACGGCCACGGCGACCAGGGAGGTGCCGGTGGTGACCGCGGCCCCGAGGATCGGCAGGGTGATCTGCGCCAGGCCGATCTTGCGGATGACCTGGGTGGAGCCGGCCACCAGGGCGCTGAGGAGCGGCAGCGCCACCAGGATGTTCATCCACGCTCCGGTCTTTTCCTCCCGCAGGCTCAGCAGGATGATGCCGAACACCACCAGCGCCGTTCCGGCGCCCACGGCGGGCGTGAGCTGCTCCCCCAGCACCGCGATGGCCATCAACGACGAGAACAACGGCGTGGTGGCCCGGATCGGCGAGGTTACCGCCACCCCCACCTTTTCCACGCTCAGGTAGGCCAGAAAGCGCGTGCCGCCGGGCTGGATCAGCCCCACCAGCACGAAGATCCAGAGCTCCGGACGAAGGATCTGGTCCGGGGGGACGACGATCAGGACGAAGCTCCAGAAGGACAGTACGTTGATGGCCAGGGAGATGAGCGTGGCGGTGATGGGGTTGCCGTGCGCCATTCCCTTCTTGAGGAGGATAAGGTTGATGGCGGTGAAGAGCCCGCAGGCGAGCGCGAAGGCTTCGGCCGGGATCACGTGGAAGGCGCCGCTGCCGGAGGAAGCACGGTCAGAACCGGATGACCGCGGCGCCCCAGGCGAAGCCGGCGCCGAAGGCGTTCAGCAGAACGATGTCGCCGTCGGCGATGCGGCCCTCGCGCCGGACTTCGTCCAGGGCCACGGGGATGGATGCCGCCGAGGTGTTGCCATACTTGTGCACGTTGACGATGATCTTCTCCATGGGAATGCAGAGCCGCGCGGCCAGGGCGGTGATGATCCTGCGATTGGCCTGGTGGGGGACGACGAGGGACACGTCTTCCACATCCAACCCAGCATCGTCGAGGACCTGGCGGCTGATCTCTTCCATGGACCGCACCGCTACCTTAAAGACTTCCTTGCCGTTCATGTAGATGGAGTGCAGGCGTCTCTCTACGGTCTCCGGCGTGGCCGGCGTCTTGGAGCCGCCAGCCCGGATGTAGAGGGTCTCGGCATAGGAGCCGTCGGTCTGGAGCCGGGCGCTCAGGATGCCCCGGTCCCCGTTGTCGCTCGCGCTGACCACCGCGGCGCCGGCGCCGTCGCCGAACAGGATGCAGGTGCTGCGGTCCTGCCAGTCCAGGAAGCGGCTCAGCACGTCGGTGCCCACCACCAGGGCGTTGCGGATCCGTCCGGAGTGGATGAACATGTCCGTCACGGAGAGCGCGTTCAGGAAACCCGAGCAGGCGGCGTTCACGTCGAACGAGAACACTTCCCTGGCCCCCAGCTTGGCCTCCAGCACACAGGCGAGACTGGGGAACTGGTAGTCCGCGGTGCAGGTGCCGCAGATGATGGCGTCCAGGTCTTCTACCGAGATGCCGGCGTCCTCCAGCGCCCGCTCCGACGCGCGCAACGCCAGGTCCGAGGCGGCTTGGTCCTTTTCCAGCACGCGACGTTCCTTGATGCCCGTGCGGGTGGTGATCCACTCGTCGCTGGTGTCGACGATCTTGGCGAGGTCGTCGTTGGTGACCACCGTGGAGGGGACGGCGGAGCCCGTGCCCCGTATGACGCTTCGCGGTGCTGTCTGTGTCATGTCGCCTTCCTGAGCAGGATGCACGCGTTGGTGCCGCCGAATCCGAAGGAGTTGGAAAGGGCGACTCCGATGTCCGCCTGCCGCGGCTCGTTGGGCACGTAATCGAGATCGCAATCGGGGTCCGGTGTCTCGTAGTTGATGGTGGGCGGCAGCACGCCGTGATGGAGCGCCAGCACGCTGTAGATGGCTTCCACCGCGCCGGCCGCGCCCAGCAGATGCCCGGTCATGGACTTGGTGGAACTCACCGCGAGGTCGCGGGCGTGGTCGCCGAAGACCCCCTTGATGGCGGCCGTCTCGTTGGCGTCGTTGTACGGCGTCGAGGTGCCGTGGGCGTTGATGTAGTCCACGTCCCCGGCCGCGACCCCGGCATCCTCCAGGGTCAGCGCCATGCACCGGGCGGCGCCTTCGCCTTCCGGGGCGGGCGAGGTGATGTGATAGGCGTCCCCGTTGGTGGCGTAGCCGATCATTTCGGCGTAGATCCTGGCGCCGCGGCGGATGGCGCGCTCGCGCTCCTCCAGCACGAGCATGCCCGAGCCTTCCGACATGACGAATCCGTCCCGGTCCTTTTCGAACGGCCGGCTGGCGCCCTCGGGATCGTCGTTGCGCGTGGACAAGGCCTTCATGGCGGCGAACCCGCCGAGTCCCAGCGGGGTGGTGGCCGCCTCGGTGCCGCCGGCGATGACGGCGTCCTGCCGGCCTTCCCGAATCAGGTGGAACGCCTCTCCCAGGGCGTTGTTGCCCGACGCGCACGCGGAGGTGGGGGTCCAGTTGACCCCTTTCAGGCCGTAGCGGATAGCGATCTGGCCTGGCGCCAGGTTGGAGATGACCTTGGGGATGAAGAAAGGGGAGATCCTGCGCGGACCCTGCTTCATGTACACTTCGTGGTAGTGCTCGATGGTGGCGATGCCGCAGAAGCCCACGCCTACGATGGACCCGGCCCGGAACGCCTCCTCGCCGTCCACCGAGAAGCCGCTGTCCTCGACCGCCAGTTGGGCCGCGGCCA
Organism: uncultured Syntrophobacterales bacterium; assembly: GCA_964630405.1. GTDB lineage: Bacteria > Desulfobacterota > Binatia > UBA9968 > JAJDTQ01 > JAJDTQ01. Next base: position 10,979 of record CAZVUC010000089.1, read on the forward strand.
GGGCGTACTGCATGAACAGGTCCATCTTCTTGACTTCACGGGCGTCGATGAAGTCCTGGGGATTGAAGCCGTCGATCTGGCCGGCAATCCGGCTCGAGAACGATTCGATGTCCTCGAAACCCTTGATGGGGCCGATGCCCGAGCGCCCGGCCTGAATCGCCTCCCAGTTGGCGTCCACGCCGATGCCCAGGGGCGTCAGCATCCCCATGCCGGTAATGACCACTCTGCGTCCGTTGGCGTTTCCCATGGCGTGCGTTTCGGAATGAGCAATCTTCGTGGTTTTCAGGGGCTCTACCAGTACTTCTCGTGGATTTGAAGCACTTCCCGGATGCGCGGCGCGATGCGCTGGCCGTCGGCGTCCAGCAGGGCGGCCTCCTCGGACCGCATGCGATCCAGCACCGTGGCCACCGAGTTGCGCAGCGCGGACAGGTCGTAGCCGCCCTCCAGGAGGAAGGCGATCCTGCCGCCGGCATGCTTCCGCGCCAGTTCCAGCAGCGCGTCGGCCATGACCCCGAAGCCCTGCTCGGTGACGGCCATGGCTGCCAGGGGGTCATCGCGGTGCGAATCGAAGCCCGCCGACACCAGCAGCCAGTCGGGTTGGTAGCGTTCGATGGCCGGGACGATGACCTCCCTGAACACGGCCAGGTACTCGGCGTCGCCGCAGCCCGCCGGCAGCGGGACGTTCACGGTGTAGCCTTCTCCCTTGCCGCTGCCCACCTCGTCCGCGGCGCCGGTCCCCGGATAGTAGGGGTACTGGTGCGTGGACAGGAAGAGCACCGAGGGGTCGTCGTAGAAGGCGTCCTGCGAGCCGTTGCCGTGGTGCACGTCCCAGTCCACGACCGCCACGCGCCGGGCACCGTGGGCCTTCTGGAGATACCGGGCGCCGATGGCCACCGTGTTGAACAGACAGAATCCCATGGCCCGGTCCCTGAGGGCGTGATGCCCCGGCGGCCGCACCATGGTGAACCCGTTGGCGTAGTCGGACGCCGCCACCGCATCCAGGACCTGCAGAAAACCCCCTACCGCCATCAGCGCAACCCCGAAGGAGTCCCGGCAGGTGATGGTGTCCCCGTCCAGCGCAAACTGGTTGTGCTCCGAGGTGGAACGGACCAGGTCGATGTAGCCCGGGCCGTGGCACAGCTCCAGCTCCTCCTGCGCGGCCGCGCGAAGGGGCAGAAGCTCGTAGCCGGCGCCGCTGCCGGCCACCTCGCCGGCGAGGTCGAGGAGGGTCTTGAGACGTTGCGGGCTCTCGGGATGGTAGGGGCCGGGCTGGTGTTTCAGAAACACCGGGTCGGCCACGATGGCGGAACGGGGCATGCTGCGGACGAGCATACCACCGCGGAACAGACGGAGTCAAAGTGCGAAACCCCGCCGGCGCCCTGATCGCGGCACGCTTTGACTCCCCCCCGCAAATGCCTTAGCCTACCTTCTGGGAGTCGGAATGTTTGGTATAGGCATGCCGGAACTGCTGTTGATCCTGGCGGTTGCCCTGATCGTCCTGGGGCCCAAGAAACTGCCGGAGATCGCCCGCGCCTTGGGACGGGGCCTGGCCGAGTTTCGCCGAACGACCGACGACATGAAGCGGGAAATGCAGTCCGCGGCGGACGAACTCGACGTCCGTCCGGACAGTGAGAAGCCCGCCGGTACCGAACCGTCCGGAGAAGGCGCGCCCGCCAATACCATATCTCCAGCAGGCGATCCGGCCAAAAAAGAGTGAACGCCGACCAGGGAGTGAGCGGAGAGGAGGGGCAGCGGCCGTCGGATGACGCCAGCATGCCGCTGACGGCGCACCTGGAGGAGCTCCGGTCCCGGCTCATCCGGTCCTCGCTGGCCGTCCTGGCGGCGTTCATCGTCTGCTACCTGACCGCGGAACGGCTCATCACATTCATGACCGCGCCCCTGCTCCGGCTCGAGGCCTCCGGGCTCACGGTCATCGGCACCGGCGTGGCCGAGGCCTTCTTCGCGAAGCTCAAGGTGGCGTTCGTGGCGGCGATCTTCCTGGCGCTGCCGGTGCTGCTGTGGCACGCGTGGAAGTTCGTGGCGCCGGGCCTCTACCACCACGAGCAGCGCTATGCCAGGGGCTTCGTCTTCTTCGGCACGCTGTTCTTTCTGCTGGGAGCGGGTTTCTGCTACGTGGTGATCTTCGACATCGGCTACCGCTTCTTCCTGGAGCAGTACCAGCAGCTCGACATCCGTCCGGCCATCCGCGTCAGTGAATATCTGTCGTTCTCGGCCAAGCTGATGCTGGCCTTCGGGGTGGTCTTCGAGTTGCCGGTTGCGGGAGTCTTCCTGGCCCGGGTGGGGCTCATCGACCACCGCATGATGATCCGCCAGTTCCCTTACGCGTTTCTGGGGATGGTGGTGCTGGGCGCGGTCCTGACCCCGCCCGACGTGATCTCGCAGGTGCTGCTGGCGGCGCCGTTGACCGTGCTTTACGGTCTTACCATCGTGCTGGTCTACTTCATGCGGCGGAAGGAGGGAGCGGACCGGGAGGAGACAGAGGAGGAAGAGGACGACGACTAGCGGGTGAGGGCGCGCCGGGTCGCCCGGCCCTATTCGACGACAACGAGCACTTGTCCGGATTCCACCGATTCCCCCACGTTGACGCGGATGTCCTTGACCTCGCCGTTGCCGGGGGCCCGCACCTCGTTCTCCATCTTCATGGCTTCGACGATGACCAGGCCCTGTCCCTTGGCCACCGTGTCGCCTTCGTTCACCAGCACCGCCACCACCTTGCCCGGCATCGGTATCTTGACCTCCTGCCTGCCGGATACTTCGATGCCGGACTGCCGGCCGCCCACCCGCACCTGCCGCTCGTCGGACATGCTGATGTGGTAGGTCCGTCCGTCCAGCAGCACCCGGTACTCGTCCTCGGTGGTGTCCACGTCCACCTCGAAGGACCGGTTGTCGATCAGCAGCGAGTAGTTGTTGCGGCCGGTCCGCCTGCCATCCACCATGAACTCCTGCCCGTCCACCGACACCTTGTAGACGGACTTCTCGGTCTCGGTGATTCGCACCACGGAGGTCTGGCCGCCGAGTTTCGCGATGAAGGCCATGAATCTACCAGCCGCGCCCCGCGCCCGACGCGCCCGAGTGGCGTTGCAGCGCCTCGCGCCGGCCCGCCTCGCGCCACTCGGATTTCTCCGCCGCCCCTTTCTCGACCATCCGCAGCGCCCGCTCCTGCTCCCGGTGGAGCGCCACGATGGCCGCGGAGGCCAGCGCGACGTGGCGGTCGGGATACACCTGCTCCATGGTCATGAAGCCGCGCTGCTCGTCCACGAAGCCCGTGTGGACGTCGGCTTCGATGAACTGGGGATGGCGCAGCAGCCATTGGTGAAAGGGGATGTTGGTCTTGACGCCCCGGACCTGGTACTCCCGCAGCGCCCGCTTGAGGCGCCGTATGGCCTCCGCGCGGTCCTCGCCCCAGACGATGAGCTTGGCGATCATGGGGTCGTAGTGGATGGGAATCTCCGCGCCCTCGTAGACGCCGCAGTCGTTGCGGATGCCGAAACCCTCGGGCAGCCGCAGCCCCTCGATCTTTCCCGGACAGGGCATGAAGTCGGTCTCCGGGTCCTCGGCGTAGATGCGGCATTCGATGGCATGACCGGTGGTCCGGATCTGGCGCTGCGACCAGGGCAGGGGAGTCCCCGCGGCCACGTTGATCTGCGCCTTCACCAGGTCGATGCCCACCACCCGCTCGGTGATGGCATGCTCCACCTGCAGGCGGGTGTTCATCTCCAGGAAGTAGAAGTTCTTGTGCCGGTCCACCAGGAACTCCATGGTGCCGACCCCGGTGTAGCCGAGCGCCTTCGCTCCCTGTGCCGCGGTCTTGCCCATGGCTTTCTGCATCCGGGTGTCGATGGTCGGGGCGGGACATTCCTCGATGATCTTCTGGTGGCGCCGCTGGATCGAGCACTCCCGGGTGAACAGGTGCAGCTCCTTGCCGTAGATGTCGGCCAATAGCTGGACCTCGATGTGGCGGCAGCGCTCCAGGTACTTCTCGACGTAGAGGCGGGAGTCGCCGAAGGACGAGGCCGCCTCGGAGCGCGCCGCGCGATAGGCCGAGCGTATCTCGTCGGCGGACTCCACCCGCCGCAGCCCCTTGCCGCCCCCGCCCGCCACGGCCTTGAGGACGCAGGGGTAGCCGATGGCGGCAGTGGTTTCCAGCACCTCTTCCTCGGAACTGAGGATGTCGTCCGAGCCGGGGATCACCGGCAGCCCGGCCTTCTTCATCAGCGCCCGGGCGTGGACCTTGTCGCCCATCTGCTTGATGACTTCCGGGGACGGCCCCAGAAAGACGACGCCGGCCTCCTCGCAGGCCCGGGCGAAGCCCGGGTTCTCGGCGAGAAAGCCGTAGCCCGGGTGGATGGCGTCGGCCCGGCTCTTCTTGGCGGCGTCGATGATCCGGTCGATGCGGAGATAGCTCTCCGTCGACGGGGCCGGCCCCACCGGATAGGAGTAGTCGGCGTACTTGACGTGAAGCGCCTCGCGGTCCGCCTCGGAGTAGACCGCCACGCTCTGGATGTCCAGCTCGCGGCAGGCCCGTATGATGCGGACGGCGATCTCGCCGCGGTTGGCCACCAGGATCCGTTTGAACATCTTAGTGTCCCGTTCTCAAAGCGGGATGTTGCCGTGTTTTCTGGGGAGGCTGTTGTCGCGTTTCTTCTTCAGCATCTCGAGCGAACGGATGAGGGTGGGGCGGGTGTCCTCCGGGACGATGATGGCATCGAGGTTGCCCAGCTCGGCGGACCGGAACGGGTTGGCGAACATCCGCCGGTAGTCGTCCACCAGCTTCTGCCGGGTCTTCTTCTCGTCCTTGGCATCCTTGAGCTGGTCGCGGAAGACGATGTTGATGGCCCCTTCGGGTCCCATCACCGCGATCTCCGAGGCCGGGTACGCGAGGTTGATGTCGCCCCGCAGGAACTTGCTGGCCATGACGATGTAGCCGCCGCCGTAGGCCTTCCGGGTGATGACGGTGATCTTCGGCACCGTGGCCTCGGCGTAGGCGAACAGCAGCTTGGCGCCGTGGCGGATGATGCCGTCGTACTCCTGGTCGGTGCCCGGGAGGAAGCCGGGCACGTCCACGAAGGTGATCACCGGGATGTTGAAGCAGTCGCAGAAACGCACGAACCGGGCCGCCTTCACCGACGCGTTGATGTCCAGACAACCTGCGAGATGGGCCGGCTGGTTGGCGACGATCCCCACCGTCCGTCCGCCCAGCCGGGCGAACGCCACCACGATGTTGGGGGCGAACTCCTTGTGGACCTCGTAGAAGTAGCCCTCGTCCACCACCGCGCCTATGAGCTCCTTCATGTCGTAGGGGAGGTTGGCGTTCTCCGGCACCACGTGCTGCAGGCGCTGGTCGCGCCGGTAGGGGTCGTCCTCGGTGGGGCGGAACGGCGGCTCCTCGAGGTTGTTGCCGGGGAGAAAGCTCATGAGCTCGCGCATCATGAGCAGGCAGTCCTTGTCGTTGTCCGCGGAGAAGTGCGCCACGCCGCTCTTGTGGGTATGGGTCTCGGCCCCTCCGAGCTCTTCCTTGGTGACCTCCTCGTGGGTCACCGTCTTGATGACGTCAGGGCCGGTGATGAACATGTACCCGGTGTTCCGGGTCATGAAGATGAAGTCGGTGATGGCCGGCGAGTAGACGGCGCCGCCGGCGCAGGGTCCCATGATGGCGGATATCTGCGGCACGACCCCCGAGGCGATGACGTTGTTGGCGAAGATGCGGGCGTAGCCGTCCAGGCTGACGACGCCTTCCTGGATGCGCGCGCCCCCGGAATCGTTGATGCCCAGGATGGGAGCGCCGTTCTGCATGGCCAACTCCTGGACCTTGCAGATCTTGTCCGCCACCACCCCGCGCAGGCTGCCGCGGAACACGGTAAAGTCCTGGGCGTAGACGAAGACGTTGCGGCCGTCGATGGCGCCGGACCCCGTGACCACGGCATCGCCGGGGATTTTCTGGTCCTGCATGTCGAAGTCGCTGCACTCGTGGGTCCGCAAGCGGTCCAGCTCCACGAAGCTGCCTTGGTCCAGCAGGATCTCGATGCGTTCCCGCGCCAGCAGCTTGCCTTCCTTGTGCTGCCGGCGAATGCGCACCTCGCCGCCGCCGAGTTCCGCCCGGCGGTCCAGTTCTTTCAGTCGGAGAAGACGATCCTCTACAGCCATCAACGCCCCTCGCCTGCCGCCTTCCGGTGGTTCATGGCCGGCCCGATGAGTCGCGCGGCGCGGCCTTGGCCCGCCGGCCTCGTGCACTCGCTTGACCCGGGAAGGTCGCCGCAGTAATCAATGTCGGTAGGTTCCAGTGGCCTGTGACACAAAATGAAACCCAATGGATCATAGGCGCCACGGCGCAAGAATTCAAGGTTTGCCTCCGGCCTCCGTCACTTTCCCCGAGTCCCCCGTGTCATGACCGGCGCATCCTCATATCCATTCTTCTCGGACCCCCCGCCGAGAATCGCGGGCCATCGCGGCGCCGCCGGGACGATGCCGGAGAACACGCTGGTTTCGTTCCGCTGCGGTTTGGAGGAAGGCGCGACCTATCTGGAACTGGACGTCCACGCGACCCGCGACGGGGAGATCGTCGTCATCCACGACGACACGGTCGAGCGGACCACCGACGGCGCCGGCGCGGTGCGGGATACGGCCCTGGCCGAGTTGAAGCGGCTGGATGCCGGTTACCGGTTCACGGCCGACGGCGGCGCCAGCTACCCGTTCCGGGGCCGGGGCATCCGGGTCCCCACCCTGCGCGAGTATTTCACCGAGTTTCCCGAGGCCAGGACGACGGTGGAGATCAAGGAGTTGCCGCCGTCCGCCACCGAGACGTTGTTGGATCTCATCGAGGAGTTCGGCAAGGCGGAGCAGGTGCTGGTGGCGGCGGAGGACGACGCCATCATGGCCGCCGCGCGGGCGGTGATCCGCGGCCGCGGCCTGCCCGTCGCCACCGGGTTCTCCCTGGGCGAGATCCGCGCCTTCATGACGCCCCTCTGGACGGGACAGGAGCCGCTCCGCGAGGCGCCCGGCCAGGCGCTCCAGATTCCGCCCGCGTACCAGGGCACGGCGCTGGTCACCCCGGCGTCGGTGGCGGCCGTCCACGGCCTGGGCGTCGAGGTCCACGTCTGGACCATCAACGAGGCGGACGAGATGAAGGAGCTGCTGGCCCTCGGCGTGGACGGCATCATCACGGACTACCCCGCCCGCCTGAGGGACGTCGTGCGCGAATCCGAAGCGCATTGAAGGCGCTTCCCGCCCGCCGGCGACCACAAAAAAACAGCGCATCTTCGTAGAACTGTATGGGGGACACCGCACCAGACCGGCGCATGGGGCCGCTGCTCGACGCGCTGGAAGAAACCGACAAGGCGACCATCCGCCGGGCCGTGGAGGGACTGGTGGCCCTGGCGGCCGGCGAGCCGGGAGTCGCCCGGGCGCTCGCCGAACGGCTGCGGGCGGCGCCGCGGTGGCCGGTCGCCTATGCGCTGGGACAGATCGCGCGTCCATCCGGGCTCTGTATCGAAGTGCTCGCCGGAGGCCTGGGGAGCCGCGACCAGGACCTTCGGTGGGCCACCCAACTGCTGCTGACCGACCTTGGTAAGCGCTATCCGGAGGTCCGGACCCGTCTGGAGGGTCTGTTGCGCGACGGTTCCGCCACCCAGAGACGGATGACGGTCTACTGCCTGCGGGACATCGAGGCTGCGGGCGGCGGTTTGCCGGCCGTGTTCCTGGAGGCCATGCGGGACCCGGAGCCGCTGGTGCGGGTGGCGGTGGTGACCAGCCTGGCAAAGGCTTCGACGGTGAGCGCGGAGGCGCTGGAGGGGCTCAGGAGCGCGGCCTCGGATGATGTCGACGTCCGGGTGCGCAACGCCGCGGCCTTCGCGGTGGGGCGCCTCTCGGAGCCGAGTTGATCGAATTTTCGAAAAAATTTGACAAAGGCCCCCGCCTCCCCTAAGATGTCCCTCAGCAGGGAAAGGAGGTGGTCAAAATATGAGTGACATATGTAGCTGCGAGGTGACTGAGACCTAGGCTCTCGAGCCTTTTCGGAATTGAGGGTCTTGGTCAATTCCGACAGTACACCGAGCCCTGGCTGGCCAACGTGTCAGCCAGGGCTTTTTGTTTCTTCCGCTGTCGTTTTTTCGATCCTTGTCAATCCGTTTCCGCCCAGCCGATGAAGCTCGCCTGGCGGCCGGTGACGCCGGCGCCGTCCTTCGATTCCCGCCGGTAGGAGAAGAACTCTTCCGCGGCGCACGCGGTGCAGGGGCCGGTGGAAGCGATGTGGTCTTCCGGCACTCCCGAGGCCGCCAGCAGCGCGGCGTTCAAACGTCTCAGGTCGAGGTAGGTCCCGCCGTCGCTCTCTCGCAGGGCGGCCGCCGCCTTGTCTCCCCATGTCCGGATCAGAGGGTCCGTGACGTCGGCGGCGATCTCGTAGCAGCAGGGGCCGATGGCCGGCCCCAGGGCGCACCACAGGTCCCGTGGCGCCGTGCCGTACCGGCTCTCGATGTGCCGGACGGTCTTCATGGCCACGCCGGCCAGGGTGCCGCGCCAGCCGGCGTGGATCACCGCGGCCAACCTTCCGCGGGAGGTCCGCGCCCGGCAGACGATGGGCACGCAGTCGGCGGTCAGCACGCCGAGGTACACGCCCGGCGCGTCGGTGACCATGGCGTCGCCTTCGCCGGCGTCCTTGCACGGCCCGGCGACGTCGATGACGTTGTCGCCGTGCCGTTGTTGCATGGTGACCATCCGGGTGCCGGCCATGCCCACGGTCCGCTTCATGTCGCAGTAGTTGTCCTTGACGGCCTGGGGGTCGTCGCCCACCGCGAAGGAGACGTTGAGGCCCGCGTACGCTCCCTGGCTGTTGCCGCCGCCCCGGCCCAGGAAACCGTGTCTGAGTCCGGGCTCCGCTTCCCACCCGGGAACGCGATAAACGGTCAGATCCATAGCCGTCTCCACGTTCAAAATCGCGAAAGCAACGCGCCGAAGCCGTCGAGCCTGTCCGAGAGCCCGTTCTGCCGTAGCGCGTACCAGTAGATGGCCGTGTTGATGGCGATGACCGGCTTGCCGAGCCGGCGTTCCGCCTCCCCCGCCAGCCGCGCCATGACCAGGTTGGTGCCCACCTGGACCACCGCGTCCACGTCGCTGCCGTCCACTTCTTCGATGGCCCCTTCCAGTGTGTCCGCCTGCACGTGGGCGATCAGCACCGGACTTTCGCACTTGAGTCCCTTGAGGCGGACCACCTCGTAGCCGCAGTCGGTGAAGAACCGCACCACCTGGGCGTCGCCCACCGGCATGTACGGGGTGATCACCCCGATGCGCTTGATGCCGCCGTAGGCCTCGAAGGCCGCCTGGCAAGCGTAGGAGCCCATGGCGACCCGCACCCCCGACCGCCGCTCCACGGCTTCGAGCAGTCGCCGGCTGCCCTCCTCCCCGTCCCAGAACGTCTCCGAGGACATGCCCATGATCAGATAGTCGGGCCGGCAGGTCATGACCCGGTCGATGGCGTTGTCCACTTCCGCGCGGATGTTCCGCATCAACTGCTCGAAGTCCGCGTCGTCGTGGATGGGATCGTCCGGAATCCAGATCCGGCCGAAGTGGTTGGTCACCCCGTCCGGCCTCATGTCGTCGAACTCGGGCTGGACCGAGGTGTTGGTGGAGGGGGCGATGACCGCGAATTTCCGCCGCCAGCCCAGGGCGTCAACCATTTAGGCTCCTCCGGATGGGCGCGGGCCGCCCGGCTGCTGGACGCACGTTCATGCCGCAAGGTATAACACCACGGGCCGCGTTTTTCATGAAGGGATTCGGGCCGGGGTCCCGGAACGGAAGCAGAAAGGCGCCGGGGAAGGGGCAAGATGGCGATACCGGAACGTTACAACACGGGTTACAACGTCGGCGTGGGTGGAGCGGTGGTCCGGGACGGACGGCTGCTCTTCGTGCGGCGCGCCTCGCGCCGCGGGCACGGCAACTGGCAGGTGCCGGGAGGGTTCGTCGAGCCCGACGAGACCATCGAGGACGCGGTGGTCCGGGAGGTGGCCGAGGAGGCCGGCGTGGAGGCGGAGGTCGAGGGGGTGCTGGGCGTGCGCAGCCGGTACGACGAAGACTCCGGCAACAGCCTGTACGTGGTGCTGCTGCTCCGGGGCCTGACCGAGGAGCCTACGCCGGACGGGCGGGAGGTGGACCGGGCGGTCTACCTTTCGCTGGACGAGATCCGGGAACTGGATCCGCTGCCGCAGACCAACTGGGAGGTCGCGCAGAGCGCCCTGGCGCCCGTACCGCGGCTGCTGATGCCCAAGAGGGCTTCGAACCAGCGGGGCCAGATCTTCAACCTTTTCATCGGATAGCGACGCCCGGCGGCCGGCCGTTTGGTTGCAAGTCCGGACCCCCCATGTTACACGAAAGCCCCATGAACAACGTGGAACCGAGGTACGCTGAACTCGCGGAAAAGTCCCTCGCCGGGGAGCTCCTGTCGCCCGCGGAAATGAAGTCCGTCATCGACGGCGCCGACGAGAGGTTGCCGGAACTGCTCGAGGCCGCGTTCCGCGTCCGCTACCACTACTACGGCAAGAAGGTGCAGATCCACGTGCTCATGAACGCCAAGAGCGGGCTCTGCCCCGAGGACTGCGGCTACTGCTCCCAGTCGTCGGTTTCCGAGGCCGAGATCGACAAATACCCGTTCGTCGCCAAGGAGGATCTGGTCAACGCCGCGGTCAGGGCCAGGGAGGCGGGCGCCATGCGCTTCTGCCTGGTCAACAGCGGCCGCGGCCCCACGCTCAAGGAAACCGAGAAGATGGCCGAGGCCGTGGCCGAGATCAAGAGCAAGGTCCCCATCAACATCTGCGCGTGCATGGGGCTGCTCACGGAGTCCAAGGCGCGGATCCTCAAGGATGCCGGCGTCGAGCGCATCAACCACAACCTCAACACCAGCAGCCGCTACCACCCGGAAGTGGTCTCCACCCACACCTACGACGACCGGCTGGCGACCCTGGAGAGCGTCAAGGCCGCTGGGCTGTCCACCTGTTGCGGCGGTATCGTCGGCCTCGGCGAGCAGGATGACGACGTCATGGACCTGGCCGTATCGTTGCGGGAGCTGGACGTGGACTCCATCCCGGTCAACTTCCTGCACGCCATCCCGGGGACCCCCATGGAAGGGCGCTCGAACCTGACGCCGCAATACTGTCTCAAGGTCCTGTGCCTGTTCCGCTTCGTGAACCCGAGCAAGGAGATCCGCGTGGCCGGCGGCCGGGAGGTCAACCTGCGCTCCCTGCAGCCGCTGAGCCTCTACCCGGCCAACTCCATTTTCGTCAACGGCTACCTGACCACATCGGGTCAGGCCGCCACCGACGCCCACCGGATGATCGAGGACCTGGGGTTCGAGATCGAGACCTCGGAGCAGGACGCGTTTCCGGAACAGCAGAGCATCGCGCAATAGGAGAGAGTGCCGTGGCACGAATTACCGTCGAAGACTGCCTCAACGAGGTTACCAACCGCTTCAAGCTGGTGATGCTCGGTTCCCAGCGTACCAAGCAGCTCCTCAAGGGCGCCAAGCCCTTGGTGGACGCCGACAACCGCGAGATCGTCGTGGCCCTGCGGGAGATCGCCGCGGGGAAGGTCCGGGAATCGCAGCCGGAAACGACGGAAGTCGAATAGGCCGCGACGGCCACCCACGGTTGTTCGATCCTTGCCGGCCACGGTGCTGGCCGGCGGTCGCATCAGACTCTTTGCGGCTCGATGATGACCTTCAGCGAGTCCTTGGCGTTGGCCACGAGCTGAAAGCCTTTTCCCGTCTCGGCGAGCGAAAGGCGGTGGGTGACGAGTTCATCCACGTCGACCTTGCCACTGACCAGCAACTCCACCGCATCCTCCAGGTCCCGCGGGCTCGCGCCGTAAGAGGTCACGAGTCCGACCTCGTCGCGCCACATCTCGTATAGCGGCATGGGCACCTCGTGCCCCTCGGGCGGGGAGGCGAAGAATAGGAGCCTGCCGCCACGCTCGACGCTCTGGAACGCCTGCCGGATCGCCGGAGCGGCTCCCGTGCAGACGATCACGAGGTCCGCGAGCCGTCCGCCGCAGGCTTCCCGCAGGCGCGCGGGCACGTCGTCCGTCGCCTGGAAGGTGTGACCGGCCCCCAGGGACCGCGCCAGACGCAACCGGTCTTCGTTGATGTCGGTAGCCGCCAGGGTCCTGACGCCGCGGCTCCGGGCCACCTGGATGTGCAGCAGGCCGGCGATGCCGGCGCCGATGACCAGCACGTTCTCCTGCATGGGCGCGCGGGCGTGGTCCTGGGCCCGGACGACGCACCCCAGCGGCTCGACGAAGGAGCCCTGCACGAACGAGAGCGCGTCGGGAAGCAGGAAGGTGCCGGAATCCACGTTGACCTTGGGCAGCCGCAGGTACTCGGCGAAGCCGCCGGGATCGAAGTGGGTCTCGCGCATGAGCTGACAGACCGAGGCGTGTCCGGAGCGGCAGTGGTGGCAGTTGTCGCAGGGCACGTGGTGGGTGGTGACGATGCGGTCTCCGGGGGCGAAACCGGTGACGCCGGCGCCCACCTCGGTCACCTCGCCGGTGACCTCGTGCCCGAGCACCTTGGGCGCCTGCTTGCGCCGGTACCATTCCAGCACGTCGGTGCCGCAGATGCCGCTCGCCTGCACCCGCATCAGCAGCTCGCCCGGGCCGGCCTTGGGGACCGGCAACTCCTCCAACCGGACGTCATCGTTGCTGTAGTACATGGCAACGCGCATGGCTCGTTCCTGAAGGCTGGGCCGTTTCCCGGTCCTCATTCGGCTGACATCGCAACGCCATTCCCACGAAACTCGCCCCGGACCTCGATCCGGGGGCGGGAATCCAGGGCCGCGGGGTGGGGCAAACCGGGCGTGAAACGCCGCTCCACTCCGCCTGGATTCCCGCTTTCGCGGGAACGACGGAGGAAGGGAGCTATCCGGCCGCGCGTTCCGCCGCCGACGGTCTCGACGACTCGTAGATCTGGTAGGCGTCCTCGACGGAGGCGCCGCCGTGAACGATGGCCCGCACCGCCTGGATCATCCCCGCGGGGCTGTCGGACTGGAAGATGTTCCGGCCCATGTCGACCCCCACCGCGCCGTGGTCCACGGCGTTCTTCGTCAGTTCCAGGGCTTCCATCTCCGGAGTCTTCTTGCCGCCGGCCACGATCACCGGAATGGGGCAGGCGTTGACGAGGTTCTCGAAGCCTTCGCAGTAGTAGGTCTTGACGATGTGGGCGCCGAGCTCGGCGGCGATGCGGCAGGAAAGGCTCAGATAGCGCTCGTCCCGGGCCATGTTCGTGCCCACCGCGGTGACGGCGAGCACGGGAATGCCGTACCTCTCGCCCTCGTCCACCAGCCTGGCCATGCTCACCAGGGTCTCCTTCTCGAACTCGGAGCCCACGAAGATGGACAGCGCCATGGCCGAGACGTTGAGCCGGATGGCGTCCTCGATGGACACGGTGATGTCCTCGTTGGAGAGTTCCTTCAGGATGCTGGTGCCGCCGGACACGCGCAGCACCACCGGCGCCTGCATGTTGGCGTCCACCGCGTTCCGCAGCACGCCGCGGGTGAGCATGATGGCGTCGGCATGGGGCAGCAGCGGCTCGATGGTCTCCCGCGGCTGCTCCAGACCGCTCGTCGGGCCCAGGAAGTAGCCGTGGTCCACGGCCAGCATCACGCAACGCCCGTCCGCTGGCTGGATGATGCGCGCCATTCTGTTTTCCATACCCCAGTGCATAAAGGCCTCCCTGCGTTTCAAGGCTGGTTTGCGTCTCCCGCGAGACAGGAACAGACACTAGCACATCCGCATTCCGCCCGCGAGTCTGCGCGCACGCCGCCCTCGAAGTTGACACCCATAGGTCTATCGGCTACGCAGGCTTCCATGACCGATCTCCCCCAGAGCGTGAGCCGGCACTACGTTCAGGTGGGCCAGATCCGCACCCACTATCTCGAGGCGGGCGTCGGCCGCGGCCCCACCGTGGTGCTCATCCACAGCGGCGAGTTCGGCGGCCGGGCGGAGTTCAGTTGGCGCTACAACATCGCTCAACTCGGCGAGCATTTCCACGTCTACGCGCCGGATTTGGCCGGCTTCGGGCACACCGACCTCGTGTACAGCTTCAGCGATGCGTTGGGCTTCCGGCTCAAGCACGTTGACGGGTTCCTTCGCACCATGTGCCTCGGCCCGGTGCACCTCATCGGCAATTCTTTCGGCGGCGGTTTCTGCCTGCAGATGGCCACGGACCCGCGTTTCGACGTGGCCTCGGTGATCGCCGTGAGCGGCGGCGGCAAGGCTCCGGACAACGACGAACGCAAGGTGCTCACCGGCTACACCGGGGAGCGGGAGCAGATGCGCGAGATCCTGAAGGTGTGCTTCTACAACGAACGCTGGTGGGCCGACGACGTGGTGGAGGAGCGCTGGCAGGCCAGCCTGGAACCGGGCGTGTGGGAAGCCTGCGCGGCCGCCCGCCTGGCGCCCTCGGGACAGCCCCGGGGATTCCGCCCGGTGCGGCCCGACTACGGCAGCATCCGCTGTCCGGTGCTGATCGTGGCCGGCGACCAGGATCCGCTGCGGTTCCCGACCTACGCCACCGATCTGCAGAGCGAGATACCCGGATCCGAGGTGAAGGTGTTCGAGAACTCGCGGCACTGCTCCCACGCGGAGCACCCGGAGGAGTTCAACGCATTGGCCATCGACTTCATCCAGCGGCACGCGGCGGAGCAGGATTCATGACGTGGTTGTTCGAGACCGTGGAGGTCGATGGCGTCAAGCTGGGGGTCCGCCAACACGGGGACGGAAGTCCGAGGGTGATCTTGTACGGAGATCAGCTCGACACGCAGGTCCCGCCCTTCGATGAGGCCCTGGCCAAGCGTTCGCGTGTGCTGGCGCCGTCGCTGCCGGGAGTGAACCGGTCGGAGCTGCCGGACTGGATCGACACCATGGAAGACCTGGCCTTCCTGGGGCTCGACCTTCTCGAGAGCCTGGACGCGGGTCCGGTGGACGTCATCGGCCACGGCTTCGGCGGCTGGGTGGCGGCGGAGATGGCGGTGCGCGCGCACCGGCAGATCCGGCGCCTGGCGTTGATCGACTCGGTGGGCATCAAGGTTTCGGCCCCCACCGTGCGCGACGTGCAGGACGTCTATGTCTACACGGCCCGGGAAGTCGCCGAGCTGGCGTGGCACGATCCTGCGGCGGCCCAGGCGCTCAAGTGGCCGGGCCGGGAGGACGTGGAGGGCGACGTGCTGCTGACGCTGCTGCGCAACCGCCAGTCGGTGCTGAAGTTCGCATGGCGTCCCTTCATGTACAATCCCAAGCTCCTGCGGCGGCTCGCCCGGGTGCGGGTCCCGACCCACTTGTTCTGGGGCGCGAGCGACCGGGTGGTGACCCCGGACTACGGACGTGCGCTCCAGCAGGCGATTCCCGGAGCCGGCTTCACCGAGATACCGGCCGCCGGCCACTACCCGCAATGGGAGCAGCCCAAGGCGCTGGCCCAGGCGGTCACGAAGTTCCTGGAGAGCTAGAGAGCCAAAGGAGGAGCAGGAGATGCTGGCCTATCATTTCACCGAAATGCCCTATCCGTTCCTCCCGGACGACGCGGAGGAAACGTACGGGGCCATGCGCGTGACCCTGCCCAGCCGCTACTGCGACCCCAAGATCGCCCACGATCTCTACAACCGCTACCTCGACGAGTACGAGTACGCCGACGAGCTCGGCCTGGAGATCATGCTCAACGAGCACCACGCCACCGCCACCTGCATGGCGGCCAACGTCTCCATCACCGCCGGCACCCTGGTGCGGCGCACCAAGCGCGCCAGGATCCTGGTGCTGGGCTTCCCCCTGGCGCACCGGAGCCCCATCCAGGTGGCCGAGGACGCCGCCATGCTGGACGTCATCTCGGGCGGCCGGCTCATCGCCGGCTTCGTCCGGGGCGTCGGCACCGAGATCCATCCCGCCAACACCAACCCCTCCGACACCCGGGAACGG
>CAZVUC010000090.1:0-29152 GCA_964630405.1 uncultured Syntrophobacterales bacterium
GGGCGCCCATGGTGAACACGTCGCGCAGGATGCCGCCGACGCCGGTGGCCGCGCCCTGGTAGGGCTCGATGAAGGAGGGATGGTTGTGGCTCTCGATCTTGAACACCACCGCCAGACCGTCGCCGATGTCCATGACTCCGGCGTTCTCGCCGGGGCCGTGGATCACCCGGGCGCCCTCGGTGGGGAACTGCCCGAGGTGCTTGCGGGAGCTCTTGTAGCTGCAGTGCTCGGACCACATGACCGAGAACACGCCCAGCTCCGTCATGTTGGGCTCCCGGCCCAGCAGCCGGCGGATCTCGCCGTACTCCCCGTCGGTCAGGCCGTGGGCCCGGACCGCCTCGGGGGTCACGGGCGCGGCGTCTGTGGTAGTCACGCGCCGCTCCCGCGCCCGAACTCGGCCGCCATGGACGAGAAGATCTTGAGGCCGCTCTCTCCTCCGAGCACGGCTTCGGTGGCGTCCTCGGGATGAGGCATCAAGCCGAACACGTTGCGCTCGCGGTTGCAGATGCCGGCGATGCCGTCCACCGAGCCGTTGGGGTTGGCCTCCTCCGAGACCTCGCCCGCCGCATCGGCGTAGCGCAGCAGCACCTGTCCGTTGTCGTTGAGGTCCATGAGGGTCGGGCCGTCGGCATGGTAGCGGCCCTCGCCGTGCTTCACCGGCATCTCCAGCAGCTCGCCGGGGCGCGCCAAGCGCGTGAACGGGGAGCGGTTGTCCTCGACCCGCAGGAACACCCGCCGGCATACGAAGCGCAGGGAAGCGTTGCGGGTCAACGCGCCCGGCAGCAGGCCGGACTCGCACAGGATCTGAAAGCCGTTGCAGATGCCGAGCACCAGTCCGCCGGACCGGGCGAACTCGACGATGCCCTGCATCACCGGCGAGAAGCGGGCCATGGCCCCGGCCCGCAGATAGTCGCCGTAGGAGAAGCCGCCGGGGAGGACCACGCCGTCGCAGGAGCCGTCGAAGGGGTCCTTGTGCCAGAGGGTGCGGACTTCCTGCCCGAGCACGTGGCGCAGGCAATGGACGACGTCGTCGTCGTCGCAGGAGCCGGGAAAGACTGCCACCCCCCAACGCATGCGGCTATTCCCCGGGGTCCGCGATCTCGAAGCGGTAGTCTTCGATGACGGGGTTGGCCAGGAGCTTATCGCACATACGCCGGGCCTGCTGCTCCGCCTCCTCGGCCGCGGACACGTCCAGGTGAAGCTCCAGGTACTTGCCCACGCGCACGTCCCGCACCGCGCCGAAGCCGAGGCTGTGGAGGGAGTTCTGGACCGCCTTGCCCTGGGGGTCCAGGACTCCCTCCTTGAGGGTCACGAAGACTTTGACGAGCAAGGAACAGCCTTACGCGCCGGTCACCCGGCGGCAGACTTCCTGGTACGCTTCCTCCACGCCGCCCAGGTCGCGGCGGAAGCGGTCCTTGTCCATCTTCTCGAGGGAGCCCTTCTGCCAGAAGCGGCAGGTGTCGGGGCAGATCTCGTCGGCCAGGACGACCTGGCCTTCGCGCTTGCCGAACTCAAGCTTGAAGTCCACCAGGATCAGGTCCCGTTCGTCGAAGAACGCCGTCATCAACTCGTTGATGCGGAAGGTGAGCCGCTTGATCTCCGCCAGCTCCTCGGCGGTGGCGTAGCCCAGGGCCAGGATGTGGTAGTCGTTGATGATCGGATCATCGAGCTCGTCGCACTTGTAGCAGAACTCGAGGATGGTGGTGGACAGCGACTGCCCCTCCTCCAGGCCCAGCCGTTTGGCCATGCTGCCGGCCACGATGTTCCGGATGATGACCTCGATGGGGAGCATGTCCAGCTTCCACACCAGCATCTCCCGTTCGTTGAGGCGATCCAGGAAGTGCGTCGGCACGCCGTTGTCCTCCAGGTGCTTGAACAGCACCTCGGAGATGGCGTTGTTGACGATCCCCTTGGACATGACGGTGCCGAGCTTCTTCTTGTTGAACGCGCTGGCATCGTCCTTGAAGAACTGGATCATCTTGGCGGGATCGTCGGTGGCGTAGAGCTTCTTCGCCTTGCCCTCGTACATGAAGTCGCGCTTTTCCATCTTTCTCCTCGTGCGCGTGCGGCGCTGTATTGAATCCCGTCCGGCGAAGCTGCCGCTTCAGGCTTCGCCGAACACCCTGTCGAAAATCGTTTCCACGTGCTTGAGACAGTCCTTGAGGTCCCAGATGTCGTCGATCTCTTTCGCCGTCAGGTGCTCCATCACCGTCGCGTCATCCAGGAGTTGCTGCTTGAGGTCCTTCCCCTCCTTGGCGGCCACCAGGCCGTGCCGCTGGACGATCTTGTAGGCCTCGTCCCGGGCCAGCCCCTTCTCCACCAGGCTCAGAAGGACCCCTTGGGAGAACACCGCGCCGCCGCTCAGCGCCAGGTTGCGCTCCATGTTCTCCGGGTAGACGCAGAGGTCCCGGATCACGTGGGTCATCCGGTGAAGCATGAAGTGCACGAGAATGGTGGCGTCCGGTCCGATGACCCGTTCCACCGACGAGTGGCTGATGTCCCGCTCGTGCCAGAGGGCCACGTTCTCCAGCGCCGAAACCGAGTACGAGCGCACCAGCCGCGCCAGACCGCAGACGTTCTCGGTGAGGATCGGGTTGCGCTTGTGGGGCATGGCCGACGAACCCATCTGCGTCGCCGCGAACGGCTCCTCGGCTTCCAGCACCTCGGTGCGCTGGAGGTGACGGATCTCCACCGCGAACTTCTCGATGGAGCTGGCCAGCACGGCCAGGACGCTGAAGAAGTAGGCATGGCGGTCGCGTTGCACGATCTGGTTCGACACCGGATCCGGGGCGATCCCGGCGGCCTTGCACACGTAGGCCTCCACCTCCGGGGGGACCTGCGCGTAGGTGCCCACCGCGCCCGAAATGATGCCGCAGCCCACCTCGCCGGCGGCGCCCTCCAGCCGGGCCAGGTTCCGGCGCATCTCCTCGTGCCACAGGGCCATCTTGAGGCCGAAGGTGATGGGCTCCGCGTGGATCCCGTGGGTGCGGCCCATCATCGGCGTGTCCTTGTAGCGGAACGCCTGCTCCCGCAACACCGAGAGAAACTCCCGCACCGAATTCAACAGAAGCTCGCTGGCGTCCTTGAGCTGCAGCGAGAACCCCGTGTCCATGACATCCGAGGAGGTCATCCCCACGTGCACGAAACGGGCGTCGTCGCCGATGGACTCCGCCAGGCAGCGCAGGAAGGCGATCACCTCGTGGTGGACCTCCCGCTCGATCTCGCGGATCCTGGCGACGTCGACGCGGGCGTTTTGCCGGATGCGCGCCGGCGCGTCCTCCGGCACCTTGCCCATGCCGGCCAAGGCTTCCGTGGCCAGGATCTCGATCTCGAGCCACTTGTCGAAGCGGTTCTCCTCGGACCAGATCCGCGCCATCTCGGGGCGTGTGTAGCGGTCGATCATTTCACCCGCGTCCCAAAGTCAGGATGCCGCCGAGTCATCGTCGGCGGCGTCCTTCGCCTGCGCCGCGCCCGTGTGCCCGAAGCCTCCGGCTTCCCGCGCCGAGGCCGGCAGCTCGTCCACTTCCTCCCAGCGCACCCGGGGGACGCGCTGCACCACCATCTGGGCGATCCGGTCGCCGTGACGAATGGTCGCCGGCTCCGTTCCCAAGTTGATCATAGCCAGTTGCACCTCGCCGCGGTAGTCCGAGTCGATGGTGCCGGGGCTGTTCACCAGGGTCACCCCCTGTTTGAGCGCCAGGCCGCTTCGGGGCCGGATCTGGGCTTCGTAACCCGCGGGCAGCGCCAGCGCGAAACCGGCGGGTATCAACCTCCGCTCCAGCGGCGCCAGGACCACCTCGCCCTCCACCGCGGCCGCCAGATCCATGCCCGCGGACCCCTCGGTCATGTACCGGGGCAGTGGAACGCGGCGCATGCGCTTGATCTGGACCTTGACTTCGGCCATGAGCTCGGACCGGCCGGATCGTGGAGGCTCCCCTACCCGGCCTTCGGTCACCCTCTCCCGACAGGAGAGGCGTTGTCTCAGTGGTTGACGCCGGCAGCCGCTTGCGGGGCGCCGGTGCCGAACGGTAGACCCTCGACGCCGTGCCCCTCGAGGTCGCCCAGCAGAGTTGCGGTCATGGCTTCGGGCTGGAAGAATTCGCGGGCCAGGGCCGTGACGGCGTCGAGGGTGACGTCACGGACACCCTGGGCGATCTCTTCCACCGGGATCTGCCTGCCGTGGTGCATCTCGCTGCGGGTCATGTGGCTCATCCACGAATCGGCGGATTCCAGGCCCAGCAGGGTGTTGCCCACGAGCTGGTTCCGGGCCCGGTCGAGCTCTTCCCCGCTCACCTTCCCCTCGGCGATCTTGAACATTTCCTCGACGGCGAGTTCGATGACCTCCCGGGTCCATTCCGCCTTGGTGCCGACGTAGACGCCGAGGTAGCCCACGTCGCGGTACGCCGACAGAAAGGAATAGACCGAGTAGGCCTTGCCCCGCCGTTCCCGTATCTCCTGGAAGAGCCGTGAGCTCATGCCCCCGCCCAGCAGCGTGTTGAGCACGTGCGCCACGTAGTGCCGGGGGTCGCCGTAAGCCAGCGCCGGCACGCCCAGGCAGATGTGCACCTGTCCGAGCTCCCGGTGATGGACGGACACGCCGCGGCCGATCACCGGCGGCGCGACCGCTTTCCCCAACCTAGCGGAAGGCAGAGCGCCGAACTCCTCCGCGACGGCGTCCACCATCCCGGCATGGGTCAGATTGCCTGCGCCGGCGATGATGACCCGGCCCGGGAGGTAGCGGTCGGCCATGAACCCCATCAGGTCGTCCCGGGCGAACCCGGAGACCGTATCCGCCTCGCCGCAGACCGGCCGCCCGAGCGGATGATCGCCGAAATAGTCGCGGCTGAAAAGATCGTGAACGAAGTCCTCGGGGTTTTCGTCCGCCGAGGCGATCTCCTGGAGTATCACGGTGCGTTCGCGCTCGATCTCGTCGGGGTCGAACACCGAGTTGAGGAAGATGTCCTTGAGGACGTCGACGGCCAGCGGGAGGTGCTCGTCGAGCACCTTGGCGTAGTAGCAGGTGGTTTCCTTGCCGGTGAAGGCGTTGATGACGCCCCCGACGGAATCCATCTCCTCGGCGATCCGGCGCGGGCTACGTTTCTCCGTCCCTTTGAAGAGCAGGTGCTCGACGAAGTGTGACAGCCCGCCCTGCCGGCGTTCCTCGTGACGGGAGCCGTTCTCCACCCAGATGCCGAGGCTCACCGCCCGGGTACCGGAGCGCTGTTCCGTCAGAATCCTGACGCCGTTGTCCAGCTGGGTCTTTTCGAACATCGTGGAGAAGACGGAGGTGTCAGGATGCCTGCTCTTCCTTGAGGGCCTCTTTGCGGCTGAGCCTGATCTTCCCCTGCCGGTCGACGTCCAGGACCTTCACCATCAACTCGTCGCCCTCGTTGAGCACGTCTCTCACGTGGCGGACGTGATCGTCGGCGATCTGCGAAATGTGGACCAGGCCGTCGGTGCCAGGAAGGATCTCGACGAACGCGCCGAAATCCATCACGCGCCGGACCGTGCCCTTGTAGATCCTGCCGATCTCCACCTCGGCCACGATGCCCTCGATCATGTCGAGGGCCTGGCGGCTGCCGGCCTCGTCGACGGACGCCACCGTAACGGTGCCGTCGTCCTGCACGTCGATCTTGGTGCCGGTGGCCTCGACGATGCCGCGGATGACCTTGCCTCCCGGTCCGATGATGTCGCGGATCTTTTCCGGCCGGACCTTGATGGTGGTGATCCGGGGCGCGTGACGGGAAACCTCCTCGCGGTTTTCCGCCAGGGTGCCGTCCATGATCTCCAGGATATGCAGCCGGCCTTCCCGGGCCTGGTACAGGGCTTCGGTCATGATCTCGCGGGTGACGCCGCTGATCTTGATGTCCATCTGCAGCGCGGTGATCCCGTCGCGAGTCCCGGCCACCTTGAAGTCCATATCGCCCAGGTGATCCTCATCGCCGAGGATGTCGGTCAGCACCCGCACTTCGTCGCCGTCCTTGATCAGGCCCATGGCGATGCCCGCCACCGGCGCCTTGATGGGCACGCCGGCATCCATCAGCGACAGGGAGCCGCCGCAGACGCTGGCCATGGAGGTGGAGCCGTTGGACGACAGGACCTCCGAAACCACGCGCAACGTGTAGGGGAACTCGTCCGCGTCAGGCAGAACCGCCGCCAGCGCCCGCTCGGCCAGGGCTCCGTGGCCGATCTCCCGCCGGCCCGGGCTCCGGAGGAACTTGACCTCGCCGGTGCTGAAGGGAGGAAAGTTGTAGTGCAGCATGAATTTCTTGAACTGCTCGCCGGTGAGCGCGTCGACGCGTTGGGCGTCCTGGGCCGTGCCGAGCGTCGCCACCACCAGTGCCTGTGTCTCGCCACGGGTGAACAGCCCCGACCCGTGGGTGCGCGGCAACAACCCCACTTCGCAGGTGATGGGGCGTACGTCCTTGAGGCCGCGTCCGTCGATGCGCTTGCGCTGCTGCAGCACCAGGTCCCGGAGCTGGAACTTCTCCAGGTCGCGGAAAGCGCCCTTGAGCTCCTTCTCGCGTCCGGGGAATTCCTCCGAACCCGTGGCCATGACCTCGCCGCCCACCTCGTCGAGGCCGGCGTTGCGCTGCTTCTTGTCGGCGATGCAGACGGCCTGCTTGACCTTCTCCTCGGCCAGGTTCCTGACCCAGGCGGTCAGCGCCTCGTCCTTCTGCTCCGGCGCCGGCACGCGCTTGGGCTTGCCGAGCTGCTCCCGGAGCTTCTGCTGCAGGTCGATGAGCGGCTGTATCGCCTGGTGTCCCTGGAACAGCGCGTCGAGCACGTCCTCTTCGGGGACCATCGATGCGCCGCCCTCCACCATGACGATGCCGTCCCGGGTGCCCGAGAGGAAGATGTTGACGTCGCACCGGGAAATCTCGCTCACGAGCGGATTCATGACCCACTCGCCATTGATCCTGCCCACGCGGACACCCGCCAGCGGCCCCTGGAAGGGGATGTCGGATATCACCAGCGCCACCGAGGCGGCGAACATGGACAGGGCGTCGGTGTCGTTCTCGCCATCCGCGGAGAGCACGGTGACGATGATCTGCGTCTCGGCCTTGAGCCCACCCGCGAACAACGGACGGATGGAGCGGTCGATCAGCCGGCAGTTGAGGATCTCCTTCTCCGAAGGGCGGCCTTCACGCTTGAAGAACCCGCCGGGGATGCGGCCCGCGGCGAACGTCTTTTCCTGGTAGTCGACGGTCAGCGGAAAGAAGTCGATGTCTTCCCGGACGTCCTTGGAAGCCACGGCGGTGGCCAGGACCACGGTCTCGCCGAAGCCCACCAGCGCGGCGCCGTCGGCCTGCCCGGCGACCTTGCCCAGGTCGATGCATAGAGGCCGGCCGCAATAATCCAACTCGATCTTTGTGTGCATATGTATCCCCTCAAGGGTAGTGGGGGCTGAAGAGAAGAACGCGGGAAGGGACACCAACGGCCGGGTATCTATCGGCGGATACCCAGCCGCTGGATCAAGGTCTGATACCTCTGGACGTCCGTCTTCTTGAGGTAGTCCAGAAGCCGCCGCCTCTTGCCGACGAGCCTGAGCAGGCCCATCCGCGTGTGATGGTCCTTCTTGTGAGTCCTCAGATGCTCTGTCAGGTAGGCGATGCGGTGGCTGTGAATGGCAACCTGCACCTCAGGCGACCCGGTGTCGGTATCGTGGAGTCTGAAGTTCCTGATCGTCTCGCTGGTCTGCTCCCGAGCTAATTCCATCTGTACCCTTTTCTTTCTCCCTTTTTCTTGTATTTCACATGGTTTCTAGCATACCGGCCACGTCCATGTAAAGCTGCCGGCACGGCGCTTCAGGGTCACTGCGAAGGGTTCAGGACCCGAAGGAGCTGCCACCCGTGCTTCTCCCAGCCTATGAGCGCCACCAGCTCCCCGTTGCCGTCCACCACCCGCCGGGTGGTCTCGCCGGCAACGGGTTCCGCCACGCCGGCCAGGGCACCCTGGATACCCCGCCGCAGCCTTTCCACCGCATCGGGGGCGAAGACGGCGCTTCGGAGATGTCCCAGCGCCCGGTTCAACGACACCAGCGGCACATCCGGGGCCGCCCGAAGGTCTTCCAGGGTCACGGCGTCGGCGATCCCGAAGGGGCCCGACGCCACCCTGCGAAGCCGGCTCAGGTGCGCCCCGCAGCCCAGGAACGTGCCGATGTCCGCCGCCAGGGTCCTCACGTAGGTCCCCTTGGAGCAAGTCATCTCGAACTCCAGCTCGCCTCGGCCCACCTGCTCCAGACGGACCAGTTCCACCCGGATGGCGCGGGACTCCCGACCCACCTCCATCCCCTTGCGGGCCAGCTCGTAGAGGCGGGTGCCTTCCTGCTTCAGCGCCGAGTACATGGGCGGCACCTGATTCAGGCAACCGCTGAACTCGCGGCGCAGGGCGTCGAGGTCCGCCGGGCCGAGGAGGGGCGCATCGCGCCGGGACAGCACGGTCCCGGTGCGGTCCTGCGTGTCCGTCTCCGTTCCCAGCGTGATCGCCCCGGCGTATCCCTTGTCGGCGTCCAGGAAGTGTTGCGCGACCTTGGTACCCTCGTTCACCGCCAGCGGCAGCAGGCCGGAGGCGAACGGATCCAGGGTCCCGAGGTGGCCGACCTTCCGGGCTCCGATGATCCCCTTCACGGCGGCGACCACCCGCGCCGAGGACGGACCCTCCGGCTTGTCCACCAGCAGGATGCCGCTCCTTGAGAAGTGCATGGCCCGCCTCACGTCTTCGGCCGGACCGAACTGAGGAGATCTTCGATGCGCCGGGCCTGGTCCGGAGCCTCGTCGTGGATGAACTCGATGGCGGGGACGAAGCGCAGCTTGAGCTCCGCGGCAATGCGGCCACGGATGAAGCCCGTGGCGCCGCGCAGACCCGACAGGGCATCGTCCTTGCCCGATACGCCGTCCCGCACCGTGAAATAGATGCTGGCGTGCTTGAGGTCGGGCCTGACGTCCACTCCCGTCAGCGTCACCGAACGAAGGCGCGGATCATCGAGCGAGCGCGCCAACAGACGGGAGACGAACTCGATCAACAAGTCGCCGACCCGCTGCGAGCGCGAGACGTCTGTTTTTTGACGATTCCTCATGAACCCATCGTGCCTGGTGTGGAGCCTATTCGTGCAGGATCCGGATGTCCGACTCCCCCAGCTCGGCCAATCCCAGCCGGTCCACGAACTCGATCACCTGCCGGAGCGTGGCCTCGACGATTCTGGCGTTGCTGCCCGCGGCCGCGAACCCCAGCATCGACCGCTGCCACAGGTCCTGGTCGTCGCACTCCGTTACCGAGATGTTGAACTTGTTGGAAACCCGGGACTGGATCCTGCGAAGGACCGACCGCTTCCCCTTGAGGGAATGATTCTCCGGCAGGATCAACGCGATCTTGAGGACGCCGACCACCATGCCGCCACCGTCCTTCGACTTCGCTCCGCGCGCGCCCGGCGTGGCGGGGTCGCGGCGCTACCGGTCCGCCGAGAGCTGCGCCCCGCCGCCGTCCACGCGCGCCTGGGCACGGGTGATGGGGACCTTCTCGAAACCCTCGATGACGTCGCCTACCTTGACGTCCTGATACCCGTCGATGGCGATGCCGCACTCGTAGCCCGTGCCCACCTCGCGCACGTCGTCCTTGAACCGCTTCAGGCTGGCGAGCCTGCCCTCGTGCACCACCACCTGGTCCCGCAAGAGGCGTACCATGCTCGAACGCAGTATCTTGCCGTCGGTCACCGCGCAGCCGGCGATGGTGCCCACGCCGCGGATGTTGAATACCTCGCGGACCTGAATCCGGGCGTGGAACTCCTCGCGGAAAACGGGCTCCAGCATCCCTTCCATGGCGGAGCGGATGTCGTCGATCACCTCGTAGATGATGGTGTAGAGGCGCACGTCCACGCCCTGCTGCATCGCCAGGTTGGTGGCCTTGGGCTCGGGACGGACGTTGAAGCCGATGACGATGGCGTTGGACGCGCTGGCCAGCAGCACGTCGCTCTCGGTAATGCCGCCCACCGAGCCGTGGATCACCCGGATCTTCACCTCCTCGGTGGAGATGCGGGTCACGGCCTCGTTCAGGGCCTCCACGGAGCCGTGCACGTCGCCCTTGACGACCACGCGCAACTCCTTGACTTCGTTGGCCTTGATCTGGTCGTAGAACTCTTCCAGCGAAACCTTGCTGGTCTTGGCCAGCTCCGCCTCCCGCTGCTGGGTCTCGCGGTACTCGGCGAACTGCCTTGCCGTCCCCTCGTCGGTCAGCGCCGAGAACGCTTCGCCGGCTTGCGGCACTCCCTGTAGCCCGAGGATCTCCACGGGTATGGACGGCGACGCCTGGTCGACCTTGCGGCCCTGATCGTCGATCATCGCCCTTACACGGCCGTGATGAGGGCCGGCGAACAGGGGGTCGCCCACCTTCAACGTGCCCTCCTGCACGAGCACGGTGGAAACCGGACCGCGGCCCCGTTCCAGCTTGGCCTCCACCACCACGCCGCGGGCCAGCTTGTTGGGGTTCGCCTTGAGCTCCAACAGGTCCGCCTGGAGCAACAGCATCTCCATCAGGCTGGGCAATCCCTCGCGGGTCACGGCCGACACCGGGACGAAGATCGTGTCGCCGCCCCACGCCTCCGGCACCAGACCGTGGTCGGCCAGGCCGCGCTGGACCCGCTCCGGATCTGCGTCGGGACGGTCGATCTTGTTCACGGCCACGATGATGGGGACCTCCGCCGCCCGGGCGTGGTCCACGGCCTCGATGGTCTGCGGCATCACGCCGTCATCCGCGGCCACCACCAGGACCACGATGTCGGTGACCTTCGCGCCCCTGGCGCGCATGGCCGTGAAGGCTTCGTGTCCCGGGGTATCGAGGAAGGTCACACCCCGCCCGTCCAGCCCGACGTGGTAGGCGCCGATATGCTGGGTAATGCCGCCCGCCTCCGCGTCGGTGACGTTGGTGCTGCGGATGGCGTCCAGCAGCGACGTCTTGCCGTGGTCCACGTGGCCCATGATGGTGACCACCGGGGGCCTCGGCTCCAGGGCCTCCTCCGGATCGACGACCTCGTGTTGATCCTGGAGCGCGGTTTCGACGTCGAAGGCCACGTCCTCGACCTGGTAGTCGAACTCGTTGCCCACCAGGGTCGCGGTGTCGAAATCCAGCACCTGATTGATGGTGGCCATCATGCCGAGGCCCATGAGCTTCTTGATGACCTCGCCGGCCTTGATGCCCATGGACTTGGCCATGTCGCCCACGGTGATGACCTCTGCCATCCGCACCACCCGCTTGCTGGCCTTGGGCACCGTGATCTCGGTCTTCTTCTGTTCCTTGCCGGGCAAGGCGCGCTTTTTCCGCAGCACCCGGCCGCGCGGAGAGCGGAACTCGCGTTCCTTGAGCTCGATGACCTCCTGCTTCCGGATGACCCGCTTCTTTCCCTTGGTCCCTTTCCCGGCCTTGTCCTGACCGTCGGCTTCGGCCGGCTGCCCGCCGTCGCGCGCCACCCGTTCTCCGGCGCCCGCGGCCGGGGCCTTGGGGGCGGTCGTCTTCGCCGGCGCGGGTGTGGCTTTCCGGTTCAGATCGATGCGGCCGAGGATCCGCGGACCGGCGGGCCGCGCCGCCTGATCGGCGGCCGCGCCGTTGGCGGCCTCCGCCGCAGCTCCGTCCGGGGACGGCTCCGGTCCTTCCGCCGGCGCCGCGTCGTCCGCGCGGGTTTCCGCCGCCTCTTCCACCGGCTCCGGCGCCTCGGGAGGACTGACGGCTTCCAGCTCCGCCGGCTCCGTCTCCACCGGGGCGGCCGCCTCCGCCGGCGGGGTGTCCGCCGGCTCGACCTCGGGGCTCTCGGGCACGGCTGCGACGGCCTCGGCTTCCTGCGCCGCGACCTCCTCGACCGCGGTCTCCCGAGCCGGCGCCTCGACGGGTGCGCCCTCCTGGAACGCGGTTTCGCCGGCAGCGGCCTCCTGGGCCTCCAGCTCCTCGGCCTCCGGTTCCTCCGGCACCACGGGGTGGATGGGCTTGCGGGTGACCAACTCGACCGTGCTCCTGCGGCGCCGGATGACGTTGGTGCGGACGCGCCGCTCCACGACCTTCTCGTGAGCCTGCACCTCGCCCATTTCCTCGTCTTCGGCGGTGATCGTGCGATCGACGACGACCTTTTCCTCGCCAACCGTCACCTTCGGCTTCTCCATGGCGGCAATCGCCGCCTTGACCGCCTCGATCTCGGGCTCGTCGAGAGAGCTCTGCGGCTTCTTGCCACGGATCCGGATCTTGTCGAGTTGCGCGATGAGATCCTTGGGCTCGATCTCGAGCTGTTTGGCCAGTTGATGCACTCTCACTTTGGTCATTTCCCACTCCGTTGAGCGCGAAGCTTTACCAACAGATCCTCGCGATCCTTGCGGGGGAGATCGCGGCGAAAGGCCCGGTACAGGCTCTTCCTCTTCAGAAAAGCTCGCCAGCAATCCTCACTGTCATGAAGATAGCCTCCTCGTCCGTCGTGCTCTTCGAGCTGCAAGCCTTCCTCCGTAATCGCCGCTCGCCGCAGAACGGACTTCCGGTCACGTTGACCGCAACCCATGCAGGTCCGTAGAGGCGAACGGCCGTTCATTCCCCCGCTTCACGCCCCTTGCTGGGGAGTCGGCTCGACTTCCTCCTCACCCTCCGCGGGCGCAGGCTCCTCAACGGCTTCGCCGGACGCCGACTCCGGCTCGGCCGCCGCTGCCTCACCCTCGGACACCACATCCGCTGCCTCGCTCACCACCTCGCCGGCATCGTCCGCGCCTCCCTCCGCCTCGGCGTCCGCCGCCTGGGCCGCTGCGTCCGCCGCCGCCTGTTCCGCTTCGGCCGCCGCCTGCTCCGCCTCAAGCGCCAATCGTTCGCGCTCCTCCTCCACGTGCCTGGTGCTCGCTTCCAGAATGACGAGGGCTTTCTCGAGCTCGATCCCGGTGATCTCGTTGATGGTCGACGCCTCGGCCTCGGACAGATCTTCAGCCGACTTGAACCCCGACTGATAGAGCAGCTCGGCCATCACCTCGCTGACACCCGGGACCGCGGCCAGCGACTGTCTTGCCTGCCGGCTTTCCTCTTCGGCCTCGGACTCGCTGCGGGCGTCGATGCCCCAACCCGTGAGGCGGGAGGCCAGCCTGACGTTCTGCCCCTTGCGTCCGATGGCCAGCGAGAGCTGCTCGTCCGGCACGATGACCTCCATGCTGTGCGCGTCGTCGTCCAGCAGGATCTTCGTGACCTTGGCCGGCGCCAGCGCCCGGCAGACGTACTCGGCCTGCTCCGGTATCCAGTGGACGATGTCGATCTTCTCGCCGCGCAATTCCTGCACCACGGACTGGACCCGGGTCCCCTTCATGCCCACGCACGCACCCACGGGGTCCACGTCGGGGTCGTTGGAGGTCACGGCGATCTTGGCGCGGCCGCCGGGCTCGCGGGCGGCGCCCTTGACCTCGACGATCCCTTCGTAGATCTCGGGGACCTCCTGCTCGAACAGCTTGATCAGCATCCCCGGATGGGTCCGGGACAGCACGATCTGGGGTCCCCGGCTGGTCATCTCCACGCTCACGATATAGGCCCGGATCCGGTCGCCCTGACGGTACCGTTCCCGCGGCACCTGCTCCTTCTCCGGCAGGATCGCGTTGGTCCGCCCCAGGTTGACGATGATGTTGTTCTTCTCGAAGCGTTGGACGATGCCGTGCACCAGCTCGCCCTGACGGTCCTTGAACTCGTTGAAGATGATCTCCCGCTCGACGTCCCGCACCCGCTGCACGATGTTCTGCTTGGCCGCCTGGGCGGCGATCCGGCCGAACACCGCGGAATCGATCTTCATGAGCAGCTCGTCGCCCAGCTCCACGTCCGGATCCAGGGTCTCCCGCGCGTCCTCTAGGTCGATCTCGGTGTCGGGGTCCGCGACGTCGTCCACCACCACCTTGGCCTCGAACAGCTCGATCTCCCCGATGTCGGGATTGTACTGCGCCTCGAAGCTCCTCTCCGCGCCGAACGTCTTCTTGGCCGCCGATACCATGGCGGACTCGATGGCCTCGACCAGGATCTCCCTGTCGATACCCTTTTCCTTGGTCACCTGCTCGATGACCCGATTAAGATCCTGTTGCATCTTTTTCCCCCAACCCCGGCATCAGGGTGACGCCCACTCGTACTCGACGTTGGCCTTGACGATGACGCCGAACGGGATGAACACTTCGCACCCGTCCTGCACCACCACGACGCCGTCCCCGGCGGCTCCGTGGAGAGGTCCAAGGAAGTTTTTCCGGCCGTTGATCATCTCGCCGGTACGAACCCGGACCCTTTGACCGACGAACCGGGCGAAGTGCTCCGGTTTCCTGAGCGGACGGTTGACACCCGGAGAGGACACCTCCAGGGTATAGGCACCCTCGACGACGTCGTGCACGTCCAGAATGTCGCTCAACTCCCGGCTGACCCGGCTCAGCTCGTCGAGGCCCGGGGCGTCGAGCTCTTCCTGTTTCTCGACCTTGTCCAGATATACGCGCAACACGCGGCCCGATCTTCCCTCGTGCCGGAGCTCGATGTCCACCACCTCCAACTCCACACCGGCGGCCAACGGATCAACGATCTCCCAGAGACGATCCAGTGTCTCGCTTGTCGCCATCGGCACCTCAAATAAAAAAGCGGGCAAGCTGCCCACTGATGTACCCTTTTACACATTGACGGCCCCGAATGCAAGTTCGCCGCCGGCTCCGGAACGCCCGGCGAAGGGCCTGGACAACGGTTGCCCCCCAAGGGCGAACTCGTTATCATCCTGTCCCTGAAACCATCCATGCTCAACTCCCAGCCCATGCCCACCACACCGCATTCCGGCGACGTCCCGGCGACGGTCTCCTGGCAGGACGTCCTCACCAGCCTGGAGGATGCAGTCATGGTGGTGGACAGCTCACGCGCCGTCGCCTTCGTGAACCAGGCCGCCGAGACCCTGACCGGGCTGTCCGCGCGGACCATGTTGACACGGGATTCCGACGACCTCTTCCACGCCAACGGCTGGCTGCTGGCGCTGATAGACAAGAGCCTCGGGCCGGACGAGAGCACCAGCCACGCGGAGAACAACTTCGTCCGGCGGCGGGGTCGACGCGTGCCCGTGAGCGCCCTGGTCTCGCCCCTCCGGGACCAGGACGGAGGGGTCGCCGGAAGCGTCCTGCTCCTGCGGGACCGGACCCTGCGGCAGGCCATGGAGGAGGATCTGCGGCGATCCGACCGGCTGGCGCTTCTGGGCAAGCTGGCGGCGGGGCTCGCCCACGAGATCAAGAATCCCCTGGGGGGCATCAAGGGGGCGGCCCAGCTCATTCGCGCCGAGGTGGCCCACGACCCCTCGCTGCTGGAAAACACCGACATCATGATCCGGGAAGTGGACCGCGTGAACCAACTCCTGGACCAGCTTCTGGACCTGGCGCGTCCGGTGGGGCTCCACGTGGAGCCGCTCAACGTGCACGAGTTGCTGGAGCACGTGCTGGGCCTGGAGGTCCATACCGCCGCCGCCGCCAAGGTGCGCATCCGGCGCTCCTTCGACCCCAGCCTGCCGTCCATCATGGGCGACCGGGGCCGGCTGATCCAGGTCTTCCTGAACCTGGTGGAGAACGCCCTGCAGGCTCGGCCCACGTACATGGCCGTCGCCACCCGCATCGAGACGGACTTCTCCTTGCGCACGGACCGCTCCAGCTCCACCAAGTTCGTCACGGTAGACATCCGTGACGACGGCACCGGCATCGACGAGGAGGACTTGCCCGACATCTTCTCGCCCTTTTTCACCAGGAAGCGTCGCGGGACCGGTCTCGGCCTCGCCATCTGCGACCGCACCGTCAAGGAACACGGGGGCCGGCTGGGAGTGGAGAGCCGCCTGGGCGAGGGGTCGGTCTTCAAGGTCTCCCTGCCCGCCCAACAGGGCTAGCAGCCATGGAACAAGGCCGTATCCTGCTGGTGGAAGACGACGAGTCCCTGAGCCGCGTGCTGCGGAAGGCGCTGGAGGGCCAGGGATATTGGGTTGCAGCCACCGCCACGGGAGCGGAGGCCCGACAGCTCATGGAGGAGGCCGCGACCACCACCACCGCCTGGCCGCGTCCGGGCTTCGACGCCGTGCTGCTGGACATCGGACTCCCCGACATCGAGGGGCTGGCGCTCCTGGACTTCGCCAAGGAATCCGGCCTGCAAACGCCGTTCATCGTCATGACCGCGCAGAACACCATGCGCAACGCCATCGACGCCATGAAGGCCGGCGCCTTCGACTACCTCACCAAGCCCTTCGACCTCGACGTCCTGATGGTGGTGGTGGAACGGGCCCTGGACCGGCGGCAACTCATCCGGGAGCTCAGCGACCTCAAGAAAGAGGTCAAGAAGAAGTACGAGCCCGGGGTCGACATGATCGGCACCAGCGCGGCCATGCAGCAGGTCTTCAAGACCATCGGGCAGGTCGCGGGAACCGACACCACCATCCTGATCCAGGGAGAGAGCGGAACCGGCAAGGAGCTGGTGGCCAAGACCATTCACTACAACTCCGCCCGCTGGGACAAACCCTTCCTGCCGGTAAACTGCGCCGCCATTCCCAGGGACCTGCTCGAGTCCGAGCTGTTCGGCCATGAGAAGGGCGCGTTCACCGGCGCCCTGGAACGGCACCTCGGCACCTTCGAGCTGGCCCAGGGGGGGACCTTGTTCCTCGACGAGATCGGCGAGCTCCCGCTGGAGCTTCAGACCAAGCTGCTGCGGGTGCTGCAGGACGGCTCCTACCGCCGGGTGGGCGGAAAGGACATGCTCCGGTCCGATGCCCGGCTGCTGGCGGCCACCAACCAGGACCTGGAGAGAGCGGTCCACGACAACCGTTTCCGAGACGATCTCTACTTCCGCATCAATGTCATACCGGTGCAGATCCCCCCCCTGAGGGACCGCCGCTCCGACCTGCCGGCCCTGATCGACTTCTTCATCGCCAAGGTCAACAGCGACATGGGGGCGCAGGTGTCCGGGGTCTCACCGGATGCACTGAAGGATCTCCAGCAATACGACTGGCCCGGCAACGTGCGGGAGCTGGAGAACGCCATCATCCGCGCGGCGGTGCTGTCCCCGGGGCCGGTCCTGTCGGCAAGGGACTTCGCCCTGTCGAGCCCGGAGCCGCCGCCGTCGAGCGGCTATGACAGCCTGTCGCTGGAGGAGGTGGTGCGGGGGAAGCTCGAGGACTACTTCCGGCGCACCCGTGGAGTCCAGGTGGAGAATCTCCATTCCGTGATCATGGAACGGGTGGAACGGCCCCTCATCGAGCTGAGCCTGCGGGCCACCCGCGGCAACCAGATCCGCGCCGCTCAACTCCTCGGCATCAATCGCAACACGTTGCGCAAGAAGATCACCGACCTCCGCATCACCGTAAAGCGGGAGCCATGAGCTGTCTGCCGTCACGGTTGTACGCCATCGTGGACAGCGCGCAGACCGGCGGGCGGCCGTTGGACTCGGTGGTCGACGCCATGCTGGCCGGGGGCGTCTCGATGCTCCAGTTGAGGGTGAAGGACCGGCCGGCGGATGAGTTCCTGCGCATGGCCCTGACGGCGCGGGAGCGGACCGCCCGCGCGGGTTGTCTCTTCATCGTCAACGACCGGGTGGACATCGCTTTGGCCGCCCGGGCCGACGGCGTGCACCTGGGACAGGAGGACCTGCCGCTGGATGCCGCGCGGCCCCTGGTGGGCGACAAGCTCATCGGCATCTCCACCCATAGCCTCGAACAGGCGGAAGCGGCGGAGCGGGGCGGAGCGGACTACATCGGTTTCGGCCCCATGTTCCCCACCCGCACCAAGGAGACCGGCTACGCGTCCCGGGGACTCTCGATGCTCGAATCCGTGCGCCGGCGGGTAGGCATCCCCATCGTCGCCATCGGCGGCATCACCGCGGAAAACGTCGCGCGGACGTGGGAGAGCGGCGCCGACGCCGCCGCCATGATCAGCTACCTGACCCGGAGCGACGACGTGGAGGCGCGGGTGCGAAGCGTGCTCGACCGGTCGCCCTAGGAACCCGTCCGGGTCCTAGGAGCCCTCGTATTCCTCCGTGCCCGGGTAGCCCTCGTCGTCCCGCCCGGAATAGTCTTCGAACCGGGTGTATTCCTTCAGGAAGGTCATCTTGATCGTATCCACGGGTCCGTTGCGTTGCTTGGCGACGTTGATCTCGGCGACACCCGGGTTCTTGTTGGCGTCGTAGGCCTCGTCCCTGTACACGAACATGATCACGTCGGCGTCCTGCTCGATGGCGCCGGACTCGCGCAGGTCCGCCATCTGCGGATGTTTGTCGCCCCGTTCCTCCACTCGCCGGTTGAGCTGCGACAGGGCGACCACCGGAACGCTCAGCTCCTTGGCCAGGGCCTTGAGGGAGCGGGAGATCTCGGAGATTTCCTGCTCGCGGTTCGGCGAGTCCCGGTGCCCGCGCATGAGTTGCAGGTAGTCGATGACCACCAGCCCGATCTTCCGGGCCCGGTCGCGCAGCAGGCGCCGGGTCTTGGCGCGCACCTCCAGCACCGTGATGGCGGGAGTGTCGTCGATGTAGACCGGCGCGTCCCCCAACTGCCCGGCGGCCCTGACCAGCGCGGGGAACTCGTGCTCCCGGAGATACCCGGTGCGGAGCCTGGAGTGGTCCACGCGGGCCTCCGAGCACAACATCCGCAGAACGAGCTGCTCCATCGCCATCTCGAGGGAAAAGATGGCCACGCCGATCCCCTGCAAGGCCGCGTTGACGGCGATGTTGAGCGCGAACGCAGTCTTCCCCATGCCCGGCCGGCCGGCGACGATGAGCAGGTCCGAGGGTTGGAACCCGGCGGTGACGCGGTCGAGGTCGCGATAGCCCGTGGGCACGCCGGTGACCATCTCCTTGCGGTGGTAGAGCTCGTCGACCTTCTTGATGGTGTCGGTCATGACATCGCCGACCCTCACGAAAGACGCGCGGATGCGGTCTTCCGAGATGTCGAAGATGGCGCGCTCCGCGTCGTCGAGGAAGTCGTCGACGTCGCCCCGTTCCTCCATTCCACGGGTGGCGATGTCGGTGGACGTCCGTATCAGGTGACGGAGAATGGCCTTCTCCCGGACGATGCGCGCGTAGTAGGCGATGTTGGCGGCGGTGGGGACCTGGCTCGCGAGCTCCGCCAGATAGGCCGAGCCGCCCACGTCCTCCAGCTCTCCCCTGGCCTTGAGATGGTCGCTCAGGGTGATGAGGTCCACCGGCTCGTTGCGCTCCCAGAGGTTCACCATGGCCCGGTAGATCTTGCGGTTCGACTCCCGGTAGAGGTCGTCGGACTTGACCATCTCGATGACCGTGTTGATGGCCTCGTTGTCCAGCAACACGCCGCCGAGGATCGATGCCTCCGCTTCCAGGTTCTGGGGCGGGAGCTTGTGAATGCTGTCCGTCATGTCCGCCATGGTCACCCCTCGCCGCCGGCTCTCGTGCCGTGCTCCGCGGTCACCACCGTGTGGATGCCGCCCCGGACGTTGAAGTCGCCGGTCACGTTCATGTACTTGGGCGAACAGGCGGCCACCAGGTCGTCGAGGATCTGGTTGACCACGTCCTCGTGAAAGGCGCCTTCGTCACGGAACGACCAGAGATAGAGCTTGAGGGACAGGAGCTCGATGCACCGTGGACCGGGAACGTAGCGGATGCGGATGGCGGCGAAGTCCGGTTGTCCGGTCTTGGGGCACAGGCAGGTGAACTCGGGGCATTCCATGGCCACTTCGTAGTCCCGGTCCTGCCGCGGGTTGGGTATGGTCTCTATATGTTTGCTGGGTTGCGTCGGCACGGTGCCTGCCTCTCCCGCGTCACCCGGCGCCGGCGGCGCCTTGACTTGACGCCCCCCGGACGCCAGACTGACGCCGCATGAAACTCGACATCCACGTTCCTTCCATCGACGGCGTCGTCAGGGCCGAGATCCGATCGGTCGAAGACGGCGACTCGTGGTCGGCCTACCTGGTCCTCATCGGCGGCGTCGCGCCGGCGGATGCCTGTCTGGCGCTGGCGCGCGCCGGGGCGCCCCTCCGTTTCAGCGGCGACACGGCCGAGGCCGCCGAATCCCAAGCCAAGGAGTACGTCCAGGCCCACTACCGGGTGGCGCGCATGATCTGGTGAGGGTGAGCCCGGGCGCCCGCCGGTCACGTCAACCGCAAGCTGTACTCGAGGACCTCGCTGAGCCTCCGTATCTTGGTGGCCCGGTCCAGGCGCTCCTCGCGGGGCGCGAGGAAATAGCGATCCAGGCTGTTCCGGAGATTCCACTCCAGCACCTCGATGCATTGCTCGGTGACGTCCCGCTCGAGCCGCCGGCGTTGCTGCTGGCGGACCTTGCTGATCTCTACGACGCGCGCCATGACACAGGGAAACCACACTAGAAACACGCGTGCGGCCTGTCAAGTCGCGGGCTGCTGCTGGGTGACGCAGTGGATGCCTCCGAGTCCGAGAATCAGCGCCCGCGCGTCGATACCGGCCACCCGGCGTCCCGGAAACAGCGGCGCCAGCGTGTCCAGGGCGACCTGGTCCCTGGATCCGCCGTAGAGCGGCACCAGCACCACCCCGTTGGCTATGTAGAAGTTCGCGTAGCTCGCGGGCAGCCGCGAGCCGTCCGCCGTCACCGGATCGGGTTGCGGCAGCGGCACCACCCGGAGCGGGCGCCCGCGCAGATCCTCGGCGGACGCCAGGCAGCGGAAATTCTCTTGCAGCGCGTGGTGGTTCGCGTCCCGAGGGTCGTCTTCCACCACGCACACGACGGTATCCGTGCTCACGAAGCGCGCCAGGTTGTCGATGTGTCCGTCGGTATCGTCCCCCACCATACCCGCCGGGAGCCAGAGGACGCGCCGGAGCCCGAGGGTGGAGCGCAGCACCGCCTCGATGTCCTCCCTTGTCCGGCCGGGGTTGCGGTTGGGGTTCAGGAGACACTCCTCGGTGACGAGGCAGAGGCCGGCGCCGTCGACGTCGATGGAACCTCCCTCCATCACGATTCCCGGAGCGAACGCCCGTAGGCCGAGGGCCTCGTTGATCCGGGGCGGCACGGCGTCGTCCGCCACGTAGTCCGGGTACTTCGACCCCCAGGCGTTGAAGCGCCAGTCCACCAGGGCCTCGGACCCGCCCGCCGCGGTAATGAAGGTCGGCCCGTAGTCCCGGATCCACACGTCGACGGTGGGGATGCGATGGAACAGGACCGGGCGCGTATCGACGCCGGCGCGCCCGAGACGTGCCGCCGCCGAGGTTTCGGAAAGAGCGTCATTGACCAGCAGACGGACCCGCTCGCCGCCGGTCAGCGCCCGGATCATCTCGACCCAGGTCTGCCGCACGCGATCGAGGTCGTGCGGCCAGGTGTCCTGGTTGTGGGGCCACGCGAGCCACGTGGCGGCATGGGGCTCCCACTCCGCCGGCATCCGGTAACCCGCCGCCCGGGGATCCGCCGCGTCGCGTCTCACGAGTCAGTCCAGCAGTTGCCGGGTGAGGCCGCCGTAGGCGTCGATGCGCCGGTCCCGGAGAAACGGCCAGTTGTGGCGGGCTTCCGCCACGGCGCCCAGGTCGCATTCCACCAGCAGGGTTTCGGGCCGGCTCCTGCCGGCGCGCGCCAGCACCCGGCCGGACGGATCGGCGGCAAAGGAGTTGCCCCAGAAGGCGATCTTGTCCTCGCGCCCCACCCGATTGACGGCCGCCACGTAGACGCCGTTGGTGACCGCGTGGGAGCGCTGCACCAGCTCCCACGCTTCGAGCTGGGCCTGGCGCGCGGCCCGGGTCTCGCCGGCGCCCCAGCCGATGGCGGTGGGGTAGAAGATGATCTCGGCCCCGCCCAGGGCCGCCAGCCGCGCCGCTTCCGGAAACCACTGGTCCCAGCAGATCAATACGCCGATGTGCGCGTAACGGGTCCGGAACGTGCGGAAACCCAGGTCGCCGGGGGTGAAATAGAACTTCTCGTAGAAACCCGGGTCATCCGGGATGTGCATCTTGCGGTACTTGCCCAGGATCGCTCCGTCCGCATCGATGACCACCGCGGTGTTGTGGTAGACGCCCGGCGCCCGGGCCTCGAACACCGAAGCCACGATCACGACCTCCAACTCCCGCGCCAGGGGACGGAAACGCTCGGTGGTGGGGCCGGGGACGGGTTCCGCCAGGGAAAAGGCCTCCGTATCCTCGGACCGCGGGAAATACCGGGAGCGGAACAACTCCTGGACGCAGACGATCCTGGCGCCGCCGGCGGCGGCGAGACGGATGCGCCGCGCGGCCGCGGCGAGGTTGCGGTCCGGTTCCGGAGCCGCCCTGGCCTGAAGAAGACCCAGGGTGACGTGGTGGCTGGTCATGGGAAGTTCACGGCACCGGGCGCTCGGTTCGCGAATATTCGCGGGAGTCGCCGGCGCCGGGCTCGCCTACGCCGCCTGCCGGCGGTCCATGGGCACGTAGTCGCGGACGTCCGAGCCGAGGTAGAGCTGGCGCGGGCGGGCGAGTTTCTGCTCGGGGTCCTCCAGCATCTCGATCCACTGGGCGAGCCAGCCGGAGGTCCTGGCGATGGCGAACAGCACCGGGAACATGCTCACGGGCAGTCCCATGGACTGGTAGATCAACCCGGAGTAGAAGTCGACGTTGGGGTAGAGCTTCCGCTGGATGAAGTAGTCGTCTTCCAGGGCGATGCGTTCGAGCTCCAGTGCGATGTCCAGCAACGGGTTGCGGCCGGTGACCTCGAACACCTGGTCGGCGATCCGCTTGATGACCTTGGCCCGGGGATCGTAGTTCTTGTAGACCCGGTGCCCGAAGCCCATGAGCCGCCCTTCGCCCGCCTTCACACCCTTGATGAAGGCCGGGACCTTGTCCTTGGAGCCGATCTCGTCCAGCATGCGCAGCACCATCTCGTTGGCGCCGCCGTGAAGCGGCCCGTAGAGCGCGGCGGCCGCGCCGGCCAGAGCCGAGTAGGGATCGGTCTGGGAGCTGCCGACGCTGCGCATGGCGTTGGTGCTGCAGTTCTGCTCGTGGTCCGCGTGGAGGATGAAGAGCACGTCCAGCGCCTTCTCCAGCACCGGATCCGGCGTGTACTTGAGCTCGGTCATTTTGTACAGCATGTTCAGGAAGTTGCCGGTATAGCTCAAGTCGTTGTCCGGATAGGCGTAGGGAAGCCCCATGCTGTGGCGGTAGACGAAGGCCGCCAAGGTGGGGATCTTGCCCATCAGCCGAAATATCTGTTTGCGCTGGGACTCCGGGTCGAAGATGTTCTTGGAGTCGGGATAGAAGGTCGACAGCGCCGCGATGGAGCTCACCAGCGTTCCCATGGGGTGGGCGTCGTACTTGAAGCCGTCGATGAACTTCTTGATGTTCTCGTGGAGCAGCGTGTGGTGGTTGATGTTCCAGCTCCAGTCTTCCAACTCCGCGACCGTGGGCAGTTCGCCGTGGAAGATCAGGTAGGTGGTCTCCAGGTAGGTGCTTTCCTCCGCCAACTGCTCGATGGGGTATCCGCGGTAGCGCAGGATGCCCACGTCGCCGTCGATGAACGTGATGCGGCTGTGGCATGAGGCCGTGTTCAGAAACCCCGGGTCGTAGCTCATCAGGCCGAAATCGCCCTCCGAAGACTTGATCTGGCGAAGGTGAGAAGCATTGATGGCGCCGTTCTCGATGGGGATCTCGTAGGATGTCCCCGTCCGGTTGTCCGTCACGGTCAAAGTGTCTGCCGTCATACGTCGTTCCTCTTCCTGTACATTTTGCGAAGTAGCTGTCTTAGAACATCCCCGGTGAGGGGTCAACCCATATTTGGCGGGTTTTCGCTTGACATTCGGGGCCGTTTTGGTTCTCGGAATACGGCCTCTGGAGGGGTTCTTTTTGCCCGGAATCACGCGCCGGTGAGGCGCATGCCGCCGTCCACCGGAAGGATTGCGGCGGTCACGTGGGAGGCCGCATCCGAAGCCAGATAAAGGGCCGCCTGGGCCACGTCCTCGGGCTCCCCGATGCGCCCCAGCGGCACCCGGTCGGCATAGCGAGCGAGCTTCTCCGGCGTCGAAGTGTCCACCATGGGAGTCCGGTTGGGGCCGGGACAGATGCAGTTGACCCGGATATTCTGGCGGGCGTGGTCCTCGGCCATGGCCTCGGTCAACCGGACCATGCCGCCCTTGGAGGCGCAGTAGGCGGCGCGCCCCGCCTGGCCCATCATGCCCGACCGGGCGGCGATGTTGATGATGACGCCGCCGCCGCGTTTGGCCATCTCGGGGATGGCGTGGCGGCAGACGTTGAAGACCCCCTTCAGGTTGGTGTCCAGGGTCCGGTCCCAGTCCTCCTCGGTGATCTCCGTCACCGCGCCGTTGGTGCGGACGCCGGCGCTGTGGACCACGATGTCCAGGCCGCCGTAACGCTCCACCGCCGCCGCAACCACCTGCCCCATCTCGTCATGACGTCTGACGTCGGCCGGAGTGAACATGGCGGTGCCGCCCTCGGCGCGAATGAGGCCGAGGGTCTCTTCGCCCTTGCTCGCGGTGGTGGACGTCCCCGCCACCGCGCAGCCCTCGCGGGCGAAGGCCGCCGCGATGGCCCTTCCCAGGCCCGAGCCGAAGCCGGTCACCAGTGCTACCTTGCCGTCGAGTTGCGACATGACCTTTCCCTCCCGCGCCGGCGCACTTCCGGGCACCAACCCTTCAATCCACCGCGTATTCCCGCAACGCGTCGTCGTCGAGGACCATCCCGTGTCCGGGGGTCTCCGACAGCGTCACCCAGCCGTCCTCGGGCTCGGGCGGGTCCTTGTAGATGGCCTTGGCCATGTGCCAGTCGTTCACGTGGAACTCGGTGCGCCAGCCGTTGGGGACGGCGGCGTGCAGGTTCATGTCGTAGTAGGCGCCGTTGCCGATGGGCAGGTCGAAGGCCTGGGCCACCGCCGCCGCCTTCATCCCCATGGTGAAGCCGCCCACGGACCCCACCTGGATGTTGATGAAGTCCACGGCCCCGGCCCGCGCCAGCCCCGCCAGCCCGTAGAAGTCCTCCCATTGGCCGGCGGCGATGGGAATCGAGGTATGGCGCCGCAGCGCCGCCAGCCTGGCCGGGTCGTTGCGAAGGATGGGCTCCTCGAACCACATGAGGTTGTACGGCTCCAGCCGCTTGCACCACCGGAGCGCCGCGTCGTAGCGCAGCAGGCAGGCGGCGTCCACCATGAGCTCCACCTCGTCCCCCACCGCTTCCCGAACCGCGCGGACCCGGCGCTCGTCCTCCGACGGATCGTCCTCGCGGTGCGCCCCGCTGGCGCCGCGCATGTCGATCTCGCCGTGGATGTTGACCCGGCCGACCATCAGCTTGAGACGCTTGTGGCCGCGCTCCACCCAGTGCCGCGCCGCTTCCACCAGGGCGTCCCGGCCGTAGCTCCGGACCCCGAACGTGAAGTAGCAGGGCACCGACTTCTGCGCCCCTCCCAGCAGACGCCACACCGGCAGTTCGTAGAGCTTTCCCCTGATGTCCCACAGCGCGATGTCGATGGCGCTGACCGCGGCGTTCCAGACACCCGGCTCCGCCCGCGGGTTGAAGCGCCAGCGCATCTCGTGCATCAGGCGCTCGTTCTCCAGGGGGTCCCGGCCCACGAGGAACGGCGTCAGGTCCGACTCGATGAACCGCAGGATGGCGGACCCGGGGCCGTGGCCGATCTCGGCCGTCCCGGTCAGCCCCTGGTCGGTCTCCACCCACACCAAGTCCACGGAGGCGGTCCGGCGGTCGTGGAAGGGCAGGTCCAGGGGAATGTTCGAGAGCCGCCGGGTCCTGATGGCGCTGATCTTCATGGTGTCGGGTCTCCTTCAGTGTGCCGGGTCGTCCGCGCCGAAAGCCTGGTGGCGCACGAACACCTCCGCGTCCCGGGGCAGGAAGAACACCAGCCGGACTTCCCGGACGGAGGGGTGGGACCGGAGCGCGTCCTCGATGGCCCGGGACGACACCGC
This sequence comes from uncultured Syntrophobacterales bacterium, assembly GCA_964630405.1. GTDB lineage: Bacteria > Desulfobacterota > Binatia > UBA9968 > JAJDTQ01 > JAJDTQ01. Next base: position 25,854 of record CAZVUC010000090.1, read on the forward strand.
GGCGGCCTCCTCCATGGGATATCCGAAGATGCCGGTGGAGATGGCCGGGAAGGCGACCGTGGCCAGGCCCGCCCCGGCTGCGACTCCAAGGGAGTTGCGGTAGCAGTCGGTGAGCTTCTCCGCCTTGTCCGCGCCGCCGCTGCCGTACACCGGACCCACGGTGTGGATCACGTGACGCGCGGGCATCCTGCCGGCCGTGGTCAGCACCGCGCCGCCGGTGGGAAGACCGTCGGGGTAGCGCGCGGCCCGGATGTCCTTGCACTCTTCCAGGATGGCCGGGCCGCCCGCCCGGTGGATCGCCCCGTCCACGCCGCCGCCGCCCAGCAGCGACCCGTTGGCGGCGTTCACCACCGCGTCCACCGCCTCTTGGGTGATGTCCCCCACCTTGACGACCACGCGGCCGTCGAGGAAGCTCGGAAAGGTCGTCGGATCGCTCATGGGTCCTCACTCTCTGGGGATCCACCCCTGGATTCCCGCTTTCGCGGGAATGACGATATGTGGTTAGCCCCACACCTGCCGCGCCGTCTCCACCACCCGTTCGAGCTTCCGCTTCTGGTCGTCCGGCGTGATGAGATTACCGACCACGTCCGAAGAGAAGCCGCACTGGGGACTGATGGCCAGTTGCTCAAGCGGCAGGAACCGGGCGGCGTCGTCGATACGCCGTTTCAGATCGTCCACGCTCTCCAACTCCGGCACCTTGGTGCTGACCAGCCCCAGCACCACCACCGTGCCCTTGCCGACGAACCGTAGCGGCTCGAATCCGCCGGCCCGTTCGGTGTCGTACTCCAGCAGCAGCCGGCGATGCTTCAGTCCGGCGAACAACCGCTCCGCCACCGCGTCGTAGGAGCCCTCACGGTGCCACATGCTGCGCTGGTTGCCCCGGCAGAGATGGATGCCCGACACCGCCTCGCCGAAGGCATCGAGAATCCGGTTGTCGGCGGCGATGGACCGCTCCAGGTTGACGTCCGGGTCTTCCCCCCGCCGCCGCATGGCCTCCAGCGACGGCTCGTCGACGTAGGCCGTGTAGCCCGGCGCGTCGATCTGGATGTAGCGGCAGCCGGCCTCCACCAGGCCCGTCACCATGGCCTTCTCGATGGCCACGACGTCGTCGAGGAAGTCCTCGACCGTGGGATAGATGTCGCGCGAGTTCTCGTAGTCGAACCGCTGGCTGATGCGATCGGGGCCCACGAGTGCCACCTTGGCGGGGGTGTGGGTCACGGTGCCGAGGTAGCGGTATTCCTCCAGCGGCAGGTTCCGTGCCAGACGCAGGCGCTCCACCGCCGGCAGCCGGTGCCAGACCGGCACCTGGGGGTTTACGTCGCGCTGAACGTCCCAGCGCCGCAGCGCCGTTCCACCGTGGGACTGGCGTTCCAGGATGTCCATGCGGGCCGCCCCCGAGCGAAACCCTTCCACGCAGGCGCCGAAGCTGTCCTGGAAATTCAGCCTGCGGAATTCGCCGTCGGTCACCACCCCCAGCCCCAGGCTCTCCTGCAACGCCACGGCCGCGCGGATTTCCTCATCCTCGACCTCCCGCAATCCGGCGGCATCCATGTCGCCGGCCTCGAAAAGGCGCCGCGCCTGCTTGAGCCGGTCAGGCCGCAGCAGACTCCCCACCACGTCGGTCCTCATGGTCGCCAAATCGCTCATTGTCGCCCTCCTCGCTGCAAACACTCCGTCTGCTCCATGGGCACGGCGTCTGTCAAGCTCTTGGCTCTTCGCCAGCATGACGAACAAACCACCGGAGAGGTCCCGGGTGCCCGGGTTCGGATCGCTCGACCGGCCACTGCGGCGGCCGTGGCTCTGCCCGGCGACTGCGCTTGACTCCCCGCTGAGAACTTTGAGATGAGAAAGCCAGCCCGTCCGCCGACAAGGGGAAGGGCAATGGTCAGGAGCACAGGCACGTGCGCCGCTAGAAGAGGCTGTCGCAGCCAGGGAGACCCAATATGCTTCCCATCACCGGTTATGCCGACCGCTACTCGGTAGCCCCCGGCGAGACCATCGCGTTCAAGGTGAGCTCGGCCGCGTCCGAGGACTACGAGGCCCGCTTGGTGCGGGTCATCAGCGGCGACCCCAACCCGGACGGCCCCGGCATCCGCGAGCAACCCGTCGACGCCGCCTTTGCCGGGCGTTACCCGTCGCGGGTGCAGCCGATCCACAGCGGCTCGTATGCCAGGATTGCCGGCGCCGTGCCCCTTGACGCCCTTCGGAGCTTCACAGTGACGGCCGTCATCTGGCCCACCCTTCCGGACCTGCCCCGCCGGCAAACCCTCGCGTCGCGGGTCGATGCCGCCACCGGCGCGGGCTTCACCCTGGAGATCGACGAGGAGGGCTCGCTGGCGGCTACCTTGAGCGACAGCGCCGCCACGAGCAGCGCGAGCGTCGGCAAGGCGCTTCGCGCCCGCGCCTGGTACCGGGTCTTCCTCAGCTACGACGCGGACAAGGGCGAGATGGCGCTCGGCCAGCAGCCTCTCGCGTCGGCGATGATGGTGGACGACTCGGGCGCCGTCACCGCCTCCGCGCCGTTCGAGGGAAGCTGCGCGGGGAGCGGCGATCTTCTCTTCGCGGCGCGCGCGGGCTCGCCCCCTTGCGACCACTACAACGGCAAGCTCGAAGCGCCGCGGATCCTGGCGGAGGCGCTCGACCCGGACGTGGCGTTCCGGGCCGCGGGCGAGGCTCCCGGCTCCGGCGCGGCGGTGGTCGGGGCCTGGGACTTCTCCCGCGAGATGTCGTCGGCGCGCATCCTCGACACCGGCCCGGACGCGATGCACGGCGAGACCGTCAACCTGCCGACGCGCGCCATGAAAGGCTCGCGCTGGACGGGCGAGGAGATGTGCTGGCGCCACGCCCCCGAGCACTACGGCGCCATCCACTTCCACGACGACGACCTCTACGACTGCGGCTGGGAGACCGACTTCAGCTTCGAGGTGCCGGAGGACTTCAGGAGCGGGGTCTACGCGGTGCGCCTGCGCGCGGGCGGGGACGAAGACCTGGTGCCCTTCTTCGTGCGCGCCGCCCCGGGGCGGGCACAGTCGAGCGCCTGCGTGCTCATCCCCACCTTCACCTACATCGTCTATGCCAACTCCGTCCGCGACAGGGCCAACGACGCCTACCGCGAGCACGTGGCGCGCTGGGGAGCGAGCCCCTGGACGCCGGACGAGCATCCCGAGTACGGCATCTCCACCTACAACTTCCACCCCGACGGCAGCGGGGTAAGCTATTCGTCGCGGCTCCGTCCCATCCTGAACCAGCGCTCCGGCTACTTGTCCTACGCGGATCCCAAGGCCGGTTCCGGCCTGCGC
>CAZVUC010000091.1:0-32500 GCA_964630405.1 uncultured Syntrophobacterales bacterium
GGGGTGGGCTCGTGGGACGGTGGATTACACGGACTCCAACGCGGTGACGGGCGAGTTGGCGACCAAGGTGACGAGCGTCAACCCGTACGTGGGCGTGCAGACGCCGGGTGGCGTGAGTCTCTGGGCTACGGCCGGCTACGGCTGGGGCGAGGTGGAGATCGACGATGCGTTGGCGGGAACGGAAGCGAGCGACCTGACGCAGAGGATGGTGGCGGCGGGGGTGAGGGGGCCGCTGGTGTCCAGCGATGAGCTGTTGAAGGGCGGCACCACGAGCCTGAGCCTCAAGGGGGAGACGGCTTTCACGTGGGCGGACGTTGACGGATCGGGGGCTCTGGAGAGCATGAAGTTGGATGCCAGCCGGCAACGGTTGATGCTGGAAGGGAGCCATGTCCGGAAACTCGACTCGGGGGGGACATTCACTCCGTCGATCGAGGTGGGTATGCGGTACGACGGCGGGGACGGCGAGACCGGCAGCAGTATCGAGACCGGGGGTGGCCTGCGGTACACGGACTCGGGAAGCGGGTTGACTATCGAGGGCCGGGCCCGGACGGTGCTGGCCCATAGCGGCGACTACGAGGAATGGGGCGTAAGCGGGCTCTTGCGGCTCGACCCGGGTGCGGCGGGTCTGGGGTTTTCGCTCAGCGTGCAGCCGGCGTGGGGCCGGACGGCCAGCGGGGTGCAGCGGATGTGGGAGACCGGGGTGCTGAACGGCTTGGCGGGCAGCGATCAAGAGGCGCGGGTCAATGCGCGGGTCGGCTATGGCTTCGGCACCGCGTGGGGTGGCCGGGGGGTGCTGACGCCCTACACCGGGGTGTCGCTGTCGGGAGAGGGGTCACGGCGGTTCAGCCTGGGCGGGCAATACAGGATGGGGTCGTCGGTCGCCATGAGCCTGGAAGGCGTGCACAGCGATCCGGCGCACCGCGCCACCAGCCAGGGCGTCGTGCTGCGCGCCCGCCTCAACTGGTAGCCGTACCCGCGCTTCCGCCGCCGGCAAGGCCCCGAAGAACGTCGGCGGAGTATTGTTAGGATCGATGAAGAAGCCCATTGACGCAGCGGACCTCCTCGTATCGAGAGCCGGTGAAGACAGCGACTTCCGCCGACGTCTTCTCGCGAAACCCAAAGAGACCATCGAACAGGAATTCGGCGTGACGCTGGCCGAAGACCATGAGATTCGCGTGCACGAGGAAACCTACAACGAGACGCACGTGGTGCTTCCGCCGCGTGACAAATACAGCGAAGCGGAACGGGAGGAGGCGAAAGCCGGCGCGACATCAATCGAGTTTCTTCGCAAGACCCTCTACGATCCCGCGCCGCCTGCCCGTCTCCCCGCCGTGGATGGGCCGCGGGTCCGAGAGGACGCTGCTACCTCCGAGGCATTGGCAATGGCCGGCAGGGAAAGCATCCGCCGCGGCCTCGTTTTCCTGGCGTCCACGATCGACGAACGGGGGGCCTGGCATTGCATCCGGTTCAATACGGCCGACCCGAATGTTCCGCGGCATTTCGAAAGGCCTCCCTTTGTGTCGGCCCTCTGCGTGCTTGCCCTGGAAAGCAGCGATGAAGCCCGGGCCAAGGCCATGTGCGCCGCCGCCAGGGCGTATCTGGTCAAGACGATCGAGTATCCCGGATTGTGGCGTTACTATCGCCACCTGCCCCAGGACCTTGACAGCACTACACTCTGTTCGCTTGTCATCGGGACTCACCCCTGGATCCTGCTGGGAAGGAACATTCCGCCGATATTGGCGAACCGCGACAAGGAAGGCCGTTTCATGACTTGGGTGCTGGACGAGGACGAACCCAATGTCGTGACGCCCTTCCGCATCGAGGCGGATCCGGTCGTCAATGCCAATGTCATTGCGTACCTGGGCGACCACGCCGAAACCAAGGCTGCCCAACGATGGTTGGAAGCCTTGATTGCCGAAGGCAGCCTCGAGGGCTCGTCCAAATGGTACCCCGATACGGTCGCCATTTACTATGCCGCCACGCGCGCCATGATCCGCGCCCGGCCCGCCCTCGATGGACTACGCCCGATACTCGCGGACCGCATCCTGGGCTTGCGTGACGACAACGGAGAATTCGGCGACGTCCTCCGGACCGCGCAGGCCGTGTCGGCGCTCTACAACATCGGAAGCCTTGAACGCATCGACGCCAAACGCCAGGTGGAGAGGTTCGTCGGTTTGCAACGTGAGGACGGTAGCTGGCCGGAGCTCCTTGCGTTCGGCGACCAATCGTTGAAGTGGGGCACGTTCGGTCGGATAGGGCATGGCTCCGAAGCCGTGACCTCCGCGTTTTGTATCGAAGCCCTGGAGCGTCTCGTCGAAGTCCTGAGGGCCTGACGCGTTTGTGGGCTACATTACCGGGTGATAAAATCGGACCGGCGCCGGGAGGTATGGTCCGCTATGCCGCAAGATACAGCCGTAGGTAGTGGCCTGGGCCCTGACAAGGCTGACATCACGCAGCAGATCGAACCGTCGATTCGTAACGCCCTTCCGCATTACCTGCCGCTGGGCATTTTTCCGTTGCTCCTTGCCGCCGCCGCTTACGGCGGCTGGTGGTTGTTGCCGCCATTTCTCTTCATGAGCGTCGTGGGGCCGCTGGATCGGGCGCTGGGTCTCGACGGCCGCAACATGGACCCGGAGAACACGCCGGAACGCCGGCTGCTCTGGCACAATCTGCCGGTCTGGACCTGGGCGTTTCTCTGGCCGCCGATGCTCGTCTTCGGCATGTGGCAGATCCTTGTCGCGAATCAATTCGCGATATGGGAAGCCGTGATCCTGGTGATCCTTTTGACCATGGAAGCGCAGGCCGTATTCGTGGTCGGTCACGAACTGATTCACCGGCGCTCTGCCTGGGAACGGCGGCTCGGAGAATTCCTGCTGGCCTCCGCCTCGTACCCGCAATATTCGACGGAGCATGTCTACATCCACCACGCCAAGGTCGGTACGCCCCTTGATGCGGGCTCCGCTCCGAAGGGGGAAAGCTTCTGGAGATATTTCCCCAGGGAAGTCGTAAGCAACATCACCAACTCCTGGGAATTCGCCGGCGAGCGGCTGGCCCGGCGCGGTCTGCCGCGGTGGCACTACAGCAATCAGTTCTGGCGTTACGGCATCGCTGTCCTGTTCTGGTATGGGCTGGTGTGGTGGATGAGCGGGATTCTGGCGGTTCTGGTGTTTGCCTTCCTCGGCCTGTCCTGCGTCTTTTCCATGAAGATCAGCAACTACTTCCAACACTACGGTCTGCGCCGGGTTCGTCAGCCCAACGGCCGTTGGGAAAAGGTGATGCCGCGCCATTCCTGGGACGCCGACTGGAAGTTCAGCAACTGGATGTTCTTCAACATGCAGCGCCATTCGGACCATCATGCGGCGGCATCCCGCCACTATCCGCTGCTCCAGGTCCGCAGCGCCGATGACGCGCCGGTTTTGCCGGGAACCTACGCCGACATGATGAACATCGTGCTGCGGCCGAAGCGTTGGTTCGAGAAGATGGATCCGTTGGTCGATCAATGGCGCGCGCATTTCTATCCGGAGATCGATGACTGGAGCGCCTACGACAGCCCGATTTCCGCGGCGCGGCCGGAAGCCTTCGAAGCGATCGTCGCAATCTTCGGGGTGGCCCCAAGACTCGCCAAATGGATCGAACGCAATCCGGAGCTTCTGGACAGCTTGCAGGATAGGGAGTTCACCGATCTCGACCTGCCGAAAGGATTCGGGCCGGACCGGGAAACCGAAGCGATTGCGCGGCGCGGGCTTGCGAGGCTCTATTGGACGATCGAGATGGGCGTTCAGGAAATGAAGGACCGGGTCGCCGAAATACCTACGGCGGATGCCAGGGAAACTGCTGAAATCGTACGAAACTGGTCCAACGACAAGGCGTTTCAGATCGCCATGCACATGATGCGCGGAAACCTGTCGCCGGCCGAGGCCAGGACCGCGCTGTCCAATGTCGCCGAAGCGTCGATCGCGACCGTACTTGGCGCCGTGGTGGCGGATGTTGTCGAGCGGTCCGGGCCGCTTGGCGCCGGTGGGGTCGCCGCGATATTCCTGGGCGATCTCGCCAGCCGGGAAGTCCATCCCGGCGTTGCCGTCGAGATGCTGTTCGTCCATGACGGCGGGAGCGGTGCCGAAGTTGAACGACTTTGTCGGCGTTTCCGGGAGACCCTGACCGACCTGGCGCGGGACAGCCTGTTGTTCTCGCCGATCGCGCCCGACTCGAAATCGGTGCTCGTGCTCCCGTTTCCCGGACTGGCCGAGCATTGCGGGAAGCCTGCTTCCGGCGGAATTCCCGTGCTCACCAGGGCGCGTTGCGTATTCGAGTGCGGCGACGCCGACATCAGCCGCCGCTTCGGCGAAGCGCGGCGCGACATCCTGGCCCAATGCGGTGGAAACGAGTCGCTGCTGGGCAAGCTGCGTGAGCCGCGGGAAGACCCCGCCGAAGCCGGCGTGTCCGCATACGCCCATATGCGCGGCGGGCTGGATGATGTCGAGAGGGCCGCGCGAATCGTGCAGTTGACCAATGGCGGCGCGGGCTTCGACGATCCGGCTCCGCCCGCCGCGGCGGTGCTGCGTGGCGCGGGCGCGGAGCCGCTGGCGCAGGCCGCGTCCCTGTGGCGGGATTTGCAGGGCATCACGCGTCTCATCGGCGAGGAGGGGTTTGACGCGGCCGCGGCGGGGCCGAAGGTTCAGGCTCTCGTCGCGAGCGCTTGCGGGCACGGGGATTTCGATGCGCTCAGGGCAGCGGTCACCGAAACCGCCTCCCGTGCCGCCGGCGAGATCGAGACGCTTCTTTCCCGCGGATGATCCTCCGCATCTTGTCATGCGAATGAACCGGACAAGACGCCAGCCCATCCGGCGCGGAAGACCCAGATGTCAGCGCAGACGGACGTGAATCCCCGCCGCGGAATCCTGACAAGGACGACTCCCGCGGACGAGGGTCTCGTCAAGCTTCCCGCGCTTGCCCCGCATTTGCAGTTCCACGATATCGGCGAACAGCAGACGCTATTGGTCTCCGAGTCGTTCAATACCCTGCTGCACGGCAAGCTGTACTGCGACCTGCTGCCGCTGCTCGACGGCCGGCGCGCGCCGGACGAGATTGTCGCGGCCCTCGACGGCGCCCATGCCGCCGCCGATGTTGTTGCGGCCGTCGCCGCGCTCTCCGCCAAGGGCTATGTCGTTTCCGCCGATCATGGCATGGGCCGGAGCCGGGCAGCCTACTGGTCGTCTCTTGGCGCATCGCCCCGCTGGGTCGAACAACGGCTGGCGGAATCGCACATCGCGGTTGAAGGAGACGACGGCCGGTTCATCCGCCACCTGGAGGAGAGCGGCGCCCGTGTGGGGTCCGGCGACCTCAAGCTCACCGTCGTCGTCTGCGACGACTATCTCGAAGCGCGCCTTGCGGACGTGAATCGGCGCCAGCTCAAGGGGAGAGCGCCGTGGACGCTGGTGCGACCACGGGGCATGGAGGCGCTGTTCGGCCCCGTTTTTCGCGCGGACGAACAAGGACCCTGTTGGGATTGTCTGACTTACCGCTTGCGCAACCATCAGGAAGTTCACGGTTTTCTGCGCAACATCGGCGGCGAGGAGGCCGCCTTCATACCGTTCGCCGCTCAGCCTGCGGTGCTGGAAGCGCTTTTCGGGTTGATCGTCGCAGAGATCGTCAAATGGCTGGTGTTGGAAGAGGCCGCCCCGATTCACGAACGGGCGATAGCGATGAATGTCGGCGCCTTCGCAAGTTCCCAGCATCGGGTCATGCGCCGGCCGCAGTGCCTGGCCTGTGGCGACGAAGCGTTGCATCGGCCGGATCGACCACCGGTTCCGCTGCGTCTGAAAGCGAGTCCCAAAGCCCATCTCAACAGCGGCGGTGCGCGCGCCGTGGCGCCGGAAGTCACCCTGGCGAAGTACCGGCACCTGGTGAGCCCGATCAGTGGTGTCGTGACCTGGCTTTCGCGCACCACGGATGAGGCCGATACCTGGTTGCATGTCCATTGGGCCGGAAGCAATCTCGGCATGAGAAGCCGGAGCTTGAGTTCGCTCAGGCGCAGCCTGCGCAGCAAGAGCGCGGGCAAAGGCAGCACGCGAGCGCAATCCGAGGTCAGCGCCCTGTGCGAGGCGGTCGAGCGCTATTCGGGCGCCTTCCACGGTGACGAGATCCGTGTCCGCAAGCGATTCAACGAGTTGACCGGGCGAGGAGAGGCAATCCATCCCAACGACGCGCAGCTCTTCAGCGACCATCAGCTTGACAATGCGAAGAGCATCAACGCGAAAGACCACCCGTACAACGTCGTCCCGCCGCGTCTCGACCCCGACGCCGAAATCGACTGGACGCCGCTGTGGTCGCTGACGCAGGAGCGGCACCGCTATCTGCCGACCTCCATGCTCTACAGCATGCCGGCGGAACAGCGCGGCCCCTCGGACCTGATCGCCGATTCCAACGGCTGCGCGGCGGGCAATACCGTGGAAGAAGCCATCCTTCAGGGCTTCTACGAGCTGGCCGAGCGGGATGCGTTCGCCATCTGGTGGTATAATCGCCTGCGAGTGCCGGCGGTGGATCTTGCAAGCTTCGACGACGAATACCTCGCATCGGCGGCGGACTATTACGCGCGCTACGAGCGGGATCTATGGGTGCTGGACGTCACCTCCGATATCGGCATTCCCACGTTCGTTGCGCTCTCGCGCAGACCGGACGGTCGAACCGAGGACATCATTTACGGCGCCGGCGCCCACGCCGACCCGCGCGTCGCGGCCTTGCGTGCGATTTGCGAATTGAACCAGTGCCTTACCTGGCTGCCGCGTCCCGGGAAGGGCGACGGTCGGCCCATGATCGACGATCCGCTGGCGCTTTGGTGGTGGAAGACGGCGCGACTCGCCGACTGCTCTTGGCTGGTCCCCGCGGCGGATGTTCCCCTGCGCAAGGCTTCGAGCTATCCGGCGATCGAATCGACGGATGCGCGCGAAGACGTGGAGTATTGCCGCGGGCTTGTCGAAGCCAAGGGGATGGAGTTCCTGGTGCTGGACCAGACCCGGCCCGACGTCGGCCTGCCCGTGGTGCGGGTCGTCGTGCCGGGCATGCGCCACTTCTGGGCGAGGTTCGCGCCCGGTCGCCTTTACGAAGTGCCGGTCAGCATGGGCTGCCGCGAACGTCCCCTCGCTGAAGCCGATTTGAATCCGGCACCTGTCATCGCGTGAGGAGCTGATATGGATATCGACGAGGCAGTCACGCTGACCCAGGACCGTCTCGCCCGGGAAGGGGACACCATGGGCGACCTGCTCGGGCACTTCCGAAACAGGATTTCGCCGGTCCTCGTCGGAGACCCGCAGTGGGCCCGCATACTCGAATGCGCCGGTAAACTCCCGATCACGATGGGCGCGCTTCCGTTCGGCTTCGAACTGCCGCTGCACGAACCCGAGCCCGAGGCCGATTTCGGCGCTTCGCTGGCGAGCGGAACCAGAACGGCGGCGTTCTTCCAGGAGCGCGCCCGGACCGATGAAACGGATGAGCCTGCGAGGGCCATCACGCGATTGTTCGGACAAATGGATGCCGAAGATTCGCCTCTGCAGGAAATCGTCGGCCGCAAGTTGATGCTGGAATACGACATCGGCTCGGCGGGGGACAGTGAGCGTTCGCATCCGGGCATGTTCCTGCGGCCCGGTGAACGCCCGATTGTCGGAGCCGGCGGCCAGGTGGATGATGTCGTTACGGTGGTGGACGCGCTTGTGTCCAGCGTCGGTTGGGAGGGGAATGACGCCGAGCGGGAGAACGTCAAACGAGTTTACCTGGCGCAGCCGGAAGACACGTGCCTGGATTCGTTCGGTGTATTCCCGTCGCGCTCGCGGTCCATCCGCCTGGCGGTCATGGGCTTCAAGGGGCAGCAGGAACTGGGCGCCTACCTTGAGAACACGGGTTGGCCCGGCCATCTCCCGGCTGTCGACTCCGTGATTTCGCGCTTCAAGGAACGCGCGAATATTGTCAGGACCGGGGTGAATGTCGACGTGCGGGAAGGGGGGCTCGGTCCGACGCTCGGCCTGACGCTCATTGTCAAGCAGAGATATACAAAGGACTCACGTTACTGGCTCGACGGCCTGACCGACTGGGATCCGTTCCTGGAAGCCTTGGGCCGTGAGGATCTGGTTGTTCCGGAGAAGCTTGCGGAGCTTGCCGGCTGGGTTTCGAAAGCGACGCCGCTGTTCGGGAAGTCCGGGCGTTTTGTGCTGCTGCGCGGCATTCACCACATAAAGCTGGTCGTTTCCGCCAATCAGCTTCGAGAAGCCAAGGCTTATGTGTTCATGGTACTCTCGGCGGCGGTGTCCCTTTGACCTCAGTCTGAACTCGGCAAAAAGTAAAACCCCGCCAACCCCGCAATCGCGGGTGACGGGGTCTGTTTCAAGCTGCGCACAGATGCGGATGGTTCCGCATCTTCACCGGCTACACGCCGGCTATCGGGTTTACCAGCAGCAGCAAAGGCCCGCTGAGATCGCTTCGAGCTGCTCCTCGGTGATGTTCGGGTCCGGAGGCAACGCAAGATGCACCGTTTGCATGTCGCTCTCATGGACCACGATGTTCATCGAATCGGGAATCGTAATGCCCAATTCCGCGCTGATGGTCTTCTTTGGATCCGCGAGGAGCTGTTGCCTGAAGTCCTCGTCCAACGCGGACTTCTCGACAATCTGCTGAAGCATTTCATCGCCGTTTCTCATGGCAATTCTCCTTCCTTTCACGAGACGTCGCAGACTCGTTCATTTCTCTCTTCTCGACAGCGCCCTGTCCGGCCTGATCGACCTTGGCATATCAGAAGCGACATGCACCGTTCATCTACCGCGAATAGTAGCACTGCTATGTCACAAGGTCAAGTCTTCGAAGGCACTGCAGAACTCCGGTCCATCGCCGCCAACAACGCTGGCAGGAGCGTCAGGTCCGCAAGGAGCGCGAAGCCGATGATCATCGCGGTCAAGACCCCAACCTGTGCGGTGGGAACGAACGGAGAAAACACCAGTATCAGGAAACCGGCCACCAGCACGACCGTCGTCGTCAACATGGCCTGGCCGGCCGTGTCAAAGGCGTAACGCACCGCTTCTTCGGGTCCCTGGCCGTACTCACGCCGCGCACGGCGGTACTTGCTGAGAAAATGCACCGTATCGTCCACGACGATGCCTACGGTCATGGCCACCACGACGGATAGCGAGAGCCCCACCTGTCCGACCGTCAAGCCCCAGACGCCGAAGCCCAGCACCGCGGGGACCAGGTTGGGAGCGATGCTTATCAAACCCAGCCGAAGTGATCGCAAGGCGAAGAGGAGAATGGCGGAGATGGCCAGCAGGACGACCATCGTCCCGACCATCATGGCGCGGATGTTGCGCTGCCCGATGTATGCGAACAGCGCCGCGGGACCGGTGCTGTTGACGCCGCCGACATGCGGGGCGTTTTCCTTCAGCCAAGCCTCGGCACGTGCGTTCAGTTCAAGCAGCTCTCGCGAAGAAAGTGTCTCCGCCGATATCGTCATTCGCGTGGCGGATCTGGATCTGTCGATCTGGTTGTTCAGGTTCAGACCCTGCGGAAGCGAGAGCTCGTAGAGCACCAGGTATTGTGCCGCCAGCTCCTTGCTTTCGGGAATTCGGTAGGCCGCCGGGTCGTTGCCGTGCATGCTCTGGTTGAGTTGCTGAAAGGTATCGGTGATGACCGCCACGTGGCGTACAGGGGGCTGCTTCCGGTACCAGTCAGCGAAGTTCGCAACGTCGGCGAGGAAACGGGGGTCGGTGACACCGCCCTCGGCAGGCGCTTGCAGCGAGTATTCGAGCACGGTATTGCCGCTCAAGCGGTCGTCCATGAAATCCGTATCCTGCCGAAACTCGACGCTCTTGTCGAAGAAATGAACCAGGACATCATTGAGTTCGTTCCGTGGAATGGCCAGAGCCATAGCGGCGACGATCACCAGCCACCCCCAAATGATCGCCTTTCGGTAGCGCAGCACAGTATCCGCCAGGAGTGTGGATCCGCGGAACTGGCGGTCCTTCGCGGCACGAACAGGGAGAAGCGAAAGCACGGCCGGCAGAAAGGTGACGGAAAGAAGGAAGGAGGCGACGACACCGAAAGCGACGAAGTTGCCGAGATGACGGTAGGGAGGCACCTCGGAAAAGTTCATGCTCAAGAAGCCGAGCGCCGTCGTGAGGCTCGCCAGGAACACCGGATGCAAGTTGAGCCCGATGGATTCGACGATGGCGTCGTGCCTGGAATTCCCGGCGCCCAGACGCTGCTGCAAAGCCACCAGCAGGTGCACGCAGTTCGCCACGACAATCATCAGCACGATGGTCGGTGCCGGGGAGATCGGCGGGGAAAAGGGTAAACCGGCCCATACGCCCAGGCCTATCGAGGCGAGGACGGAAAAGACGATGACCATCCCGGTTGCGGCCACCCCGGCCCAACCCCGGGTGAGGACGCCGAGGATCAAGGCCATGAGCAGAAGGCTCGCGGGCAGGAAGATCATCTGGCTTCTGATCGATGCCTCCACGAAGGTTTGGTTCACCATGACCGTGCCGACGGTGCGAAGGTCTATGCCGGGAAATCGTTCTTCTGCCTCCGCGGCCACCGCTTTGGCGTATTCGGCAACTTCGGCCACACCGTCGGCGACGACTCCCTGCAAGCCGTCCCGAAGATTCTGGAACGTCATTCCCGCCATGGCCAGATCGCCCGCCGGATGGCGGTGCAGAACGCTTGGCGGAAGGCGCATGAGGCGGTCCCAGAAAGCGGCTTCGACGCGCGATGCCGAGCGCCCCTCGAGCCGCATCATCGCCGAGCTTTGAAACAAGTGCAGCAGTGCGCCGAGCAGGCCAAAGCCGGCGAGCGTCGCGGTCACGGCATAGAGCGCGCCGGCGCTTCCGCCGGCCACGACGTGGTTCGCAACGAACCCGAGCGCCAGTGCCGGCAGCAGCTTGATCAGGCCGCCCGGGAGCCCGGCAATCACCAGCCGCGCCAGGTCCGCGGCCGATCCACGCAGGGCGATTCTCATCAGGTCCGCTGGTTTCACGTTCTCCGACGGCAATGGCGGATAAAACACCCAGGCTTCGTTCTGGAGCGCGCCGGCGCGCTCCTCCGTAAGCCGGACACTGCGCTTGCTGACGGGGTCCACTTCCCGGTAGCGCCCGAACGTTCCCGGCAAGAGCGCAACGGGCTGACCGTCCTCGGCGCGAAATGCCAGCATCGCGTTGCTGTCGCCGCGCCACCAGTTGCCCTCGCCCTTGAAGCGCACGCGCCGGGCGCGTACGCCCGACGCATCGAGTACGTCAATGAGGCTGACCGGAGCACCGGAAGGTCCCGAGCGCGCAGGGATCCTGAAGTCGATTCCTTGATGGCGTCCGATGATTTTCAGGGCATCCGCCAGAGCCGTGTCCTCGGCCGTGGCTTCCCGATCCATTGGCAGGTCGTAGATGTTGAAAAGCCGCTGTCGGGCAGCTCTTTCGGCGGTGCGGCGGCTGGCTGTCCGCTCACGTTCGAGATTCGCTTCATCGACCACGGCCAACCGGCGGTTCAGGCGTTCCACGGCGAAAGCCAACCGGTGAAACGATGCGAGCGCCGGCAGCAGCATGCCTTGCCGTGCCAGTGTTTCGGTTGATTTGCCCGACAGTGTCGCTTCGCCGAACAACGTGAGCCAGGCTGTCCGCGTCAGCGGTATCGTGGCTTCGGGCGCACTGCTTGCTTCGGCGAGTTCCACCACCGGCGCGATCATATCCATGAAAAGGCTTACGCCGCGCGGCGGTCTGGACACCCACACGACACCGCGCCGCACGGACAGCGTACAAGGGGCCAGCGTCTGCGTCACGCCGGGTTCGGCCAGCGCGGTGGCGCGCGGGAGGTGACTTACGAGCCGTGAAAGCGTTTCGGTTACGGCGGTCAGCCAAGTATCGGCCTGTGTCGTCAGTTCCGCCGGGTGGACGTCGGACAGCAAGGATGCCGGCAGGCGTTTCAGCAGGGTACCCGGCAGTCCCTTGGCGATCACCCTGAGCGTGGTGTCCTTGCGATTGT
This sequence comes from uncultured Syntrophobacterales bacterium, assembly GCA_964630405.1. Lineage (GTDB taxonomy): Bacteria > Desulfobacterota > Binatia > UBA9968 > JAJDTQ01 > JAJDTQ01. The sequence continues at coordinate 12,007 of CAZVUC010000091.1, forward strand.
TGTCCTGTTCGTCCGGCGCGACGCCCCACAGCAATCTGCCCGATTCGCAGCGCAGCAGATGCTGCGGCGCCGCCGCCTCCACGCCGTCCCTGAATTCGACCAGGAACAGATCGATGATGCCCTGATCGATGAACCAGACGCTATCCGGATCGTCGAGGTCCACCGGCAGGTTGCCGGCGCAGGGCACGGATGTACCCGAGCGGGCGGCGAGTTGGGCTATGGTTGCGTATTCCGGCATTGGGCCTGCATCAGCCTGACTTGACGAGCTTGAAATACGTGCCGTTCTGGTCCGCCATCAATTCGTCGTGGGTGCCGCGCTGCACTTCCACGCCCTTGTCGAGCACGATAATCTGGTCGCAATCCCTCACGGTGCTCAGCCGGTGCGCCACGATCAGGCAGGTGACGCCGCGGCGCCGCAAGGCATCATCGACATATTCCTCCGTCGCGGCATCGAGAGCGCTGGTCGCCTCGTCCAGAATCAGCACTGTCGGATGGCCCACCAAGGCACGGGCGATTTCCAGCCTTTGCCGCTGGCCGCCGCTGAAATTTACCCCGCCTTCCTCGACGAGGGTGGCATATCCGTGCGGCCGCAGGAGGATTTCCTCATGGATGGAGGCATCCCGCGTTGCGGCGATGATGACTTCATCCGGAACGGCCGGGTTCCACAAGGTGATGTTGTCGCGCAGGGAGGCGGAAAAGAGCACCGCCTCCTGATCCACCATGGAAATGGACCGCCGCAGCACTTCCTCGGGAATCTCGGCCCGCGGGTGGCCATCGAACAGGATTTCGCCCGACCATGGCTGATAGATAGCCGAAACCAGACGCGCCAGTGTCGACTTTCCGGAGCCGCTGGGACCGACCACGGCAACCCGCTGCCCCGGCTTGACCACGAGGTTGAAGTCCTTGATCAAAGGCGGGCGGCTCTTGTTGTAACCGAAGGTGACGTTGCGCAGCTCGAGCCGGCCGGCAAGCTGAAGCCGGCCGTTGAACGTGGGGATGGACTCCGATTCGGGATGCCGGCGGCTGAAAACGGGGTCCTCGGCGGTCTTGGAGACGTCCTCCAGGCGTTGCAGATCGGTTTCGAGCGCGTGGCGCTTGTCGGCGAACTCCAGGAAGCGTCCGACAGGCGCCAGAAACATCTCTGCCAGGATATAGAACCCGACCAGCGTCCCCAGGGTCATCGCTCCGGTCATGACCAAGCTGCCCCCGATGCCCAGGATCGCCGCGGCGCGAAGCGTGGCGACCAGGCCGGGAAGCGCGGTAGTGACGGAGGCCAGCTCGGAATAGAGCTGCCGCGCACGCAGTTCGCGCGCCTGCTGACCGCTCCAGCGGGCAAAAAACCGCTCATCCGACCCGGTCATGCGCAGGTTGTCGGCATGACTCAACATCTGCATCCCGAAGCCGATCAGCAGTCCCTGTTCGCGCCTCATCGCTTGGCTTCGAACCGCCCGGAGCCCGTTGAGAAAGTGGGCCAGCATTCCGTGCAGGAGGGCCAGCAACAGCACGATCGTCGTGAGCAGGACGTCGTACGCCAACATGGCGACGAGCAACACCGTGCTCATCGCCATGTCGATCAACAGCACAAGAAACTGCTCCGTCAGATTCTTCGCGATCCTGTCGATGGACGAGACGCGGTCGGTCAAATCGCCGACCAGCCTGTGTTCGAAGAACTCCACCGGCAAACGTAGCAGCCGCGACAGGCCCCGGTTGTAGCCAACAACCGATATCCGCACGGCGAGCCGCTTGAGGAATCGGTGCTTGAGCAGGGACAGCACGTACACCAGGACGCCGCCGCCAAGCAACGCTGCCACCAATCCGCCCCAGGGCCCATGGTTTGCCAGGACATCGTCCACGAAAGCACCGAGAGACGCGGGAACAAGAAGCGCCAGCAACGTCAACATGAGCCCGCACGCAAGCACGCCGGTAAGCACGTTCCATGACCCGGCGAGCAAGGTGCGCAATTGGCTGAGCAGGCCGGGCCGCTCGCCGCCCGGGCTGAAGTCGGCGCCGCGTTTGAATCGCAACGCGATTCCACTGTAGCTCTTGGTGAACTCTTCCGTGGAAAGCGTGCGCCGCCCGGTGGCCGGATCGTTGAGGTGGAAATTGCGGCTGTCGAACCCTTCGAGGACGACGAAATGGCTGAATTGCCAGAACAGGATCAGAGGCAACGGCAGCTTTTTCAGGGATTCGGCGCGTACGCTGAGCCCGCTGCATTCGAGACCATAGTGTCTGGCGGCGCGCGAGATGCTCGCCGCGCTGCTGCCGTCTCGGCTGACCTCGCACTTTTCGCGCAATTCGGTAAGCGGCACCCAGCGTCCGAAGTAGGCCAGAACGCTGCCGAGGCAGGCGGCGCCACATTCTGTCGCGTGCATCTGCAACAGAATCGGCGTGGCCACCCTTCGTTTCGACGGCTCCGAAGCGGCCCTGTCGCTTGCCCCTCTGGAGGCGCGCGGCGGCATCTTATGATGGCCTCATTCCGAAAAGCGCGGCCGGGGACTGCCTGCCGAGTTCGATGACGATCCGGCATGCCCGATCCGCAAGGGAAGCAAAATCAAGGCCCTTGTGGAGCGCGATATCGAGGCGGTACACGGACACCGGCGCCGCCGACTTCAACGCCGTCAACCCCGCGGACAAGGGCAAGGCGGAAACCGTCGTGACTTCTCCGTCAAGCGTGTATGCCTTGCCATCCGTCGTACCCAGCTCTATCGCCGCCGGCAGCCCGGCCTTGATGTGCGGCGCGACGTCGCTGGCGACCCAGACCAGCGCTTGCAGGGACCGGTTGCCGTCGGGCAGGTTTTCGCCAGGCTCCACCAGTGCGCCCTCTACCGCGATGCTGCGCGATACGTTGCCGAGGAAGAGCCATCCCGCGAGGATGCACAACAGCAAGGCGATGACGGCGACAAGCAGCCGCTCCCGCGGCGTGGAAATCGTCAGCAGCCGGTCCAGTTGCTCACGTTCTTCCTTTCCTTCGGCGACGGTATTGTGAAATGAGTCGAATGGATTGTTGAACACGACCGTCCGTAGCCTCCCATAGGGATCAAGTTCAAGTAAGGGACAAGGGACAATCTCATGCGGCGTGAGTGATGGTTTGGAAGATTATATGCAACCCCTCTTAGAAATTCCAGCAAGTCCAGTAGCTTAACCTTCCGGGAGAATCGAGGTACAATGCAAGCATGTCCATGACGGGACCTGCGCGGATGTTCCCTGACCACGAAACCGTCGAAAAACGGTCCATCAGCCGGGGCTGGACGAAGGGTTTCCGGCGCCACCGAAGTGCTTCGTTCACCGTCCGGTTATTGGCTCTGGCGTGTTTCTGCTTGCCAAATGCAAACGCCCTTGCCCAAGAAGAAACGCCGGAGGACAAGGGTCTCAGGATTGCGCGTGAAGCAAGCGCCCGCGACGACGGCTTCGGGGATTTCACCGCTGGAATGACGATGGTGCTGCGCGACCGGCACGGCCGGGAGAGCGTCCGCCGGATGCGCTTCAAGGTGCTGGAGGTGCCGGGGGACGGCGACAAGAGCCTGTTCGTGTTCGATCAGCCGCGGGACGTGCGGGGAACCGCCTTGCTGACCCACGCTCACACCAACGCCCAGGACGACCAATGGCTTTATCTGCCTGCCCTGAAGAGGGTAAAGCGCATCAACGCCGCGAGGCGTTCGGGATCATTCATGGGAAGCGAGTTTTCCTACGAAGACATGAGCTCCCAGGACGTGGAGGAATACACCCACAAGTATCTTCGCGACGAGCCTTGCGGCGAACTCGCTTGTACGGTGACCGAGCAGGTTCCCCTGGACAAGCAGTCCGGATACAGCCGCAAGGTCGTTTGGCAGGATACGGGCGAGCTTCGAGTCTGGAAAATGGAGCTTTACGACCGCAGGGGCTCGCACCTGAAGACGCTCACTTTTGCGGACTATCAGCAGTATCTGGATCGGTACTGGCGGGCGGGAGAACAGACGATGGTGAATCACCTGACCGGCGCGAGCACGGTGCTCAAGTGGACCGGTTTCGAGTTCCGCGCCAATCTTCAGGATAGCGAATTCACCCACTTGTCACTTCGACGCGTGCGCTGATGCGATTCCGCGGCGCAATTGCGGCCCTCGTGCTCATGGTTGCCGCGGGTGCCGAGGCGCAGGCTCTTGAGTTTTCGGGCGACCTGAGCCTGCAGGGGCGATGGTATCCGCAATCACCGGCCTTCCCGGAACAGCGTTCAAGCACCGGTGGGCTGGTCGTTGAGCCGACGCTTCACGGGGAAGTCGCACAAAGAACCAGTTTCACCGTCACCGGGCTTTATCGGTACGACAGCGCCGATTCGCGGCGCACGCATGCGGATCTGCGCGAGGCCTACCTGTTAGTGTACGGCGACCGGGGCGAGAATTCCTGGGAGCTCCGGCTGGGACTTGACCAGGCTTTCTGGGGCGTGGCCGAGGCGCACAACCTCGTGGATATCGTCAACCAGGTGGACCTCGTCGAGCACCCGCGCAATCGACCCAAGCTAGGTCAGCCCATGGCGCGCCTGACGATCTCCGGTGACTGGGGCCTCGCCGAATCATTTCTGCTGCCGTATCATCGGGAGCGCGCCTTTCCGGGGCGTCTCGGACGCCACCGATCGGGCCACCCGATCGACGGGAACTCCTTGTACGAGAGTGGCGCCGAAGAGCGCCATGTGGATTTCGCGTTTCGCTACGGCAATGCCGTGGGCTCGCTTGACTTCGGCCTCAGCGCCTTTGTTGGAACAAGCCGCGAACCCTCGTTTCTTGCCAGCCGTCAATCCGAGCCATTGCCCGCAATGAACGCGCGGTTGATCCCGTACTACGAGCAGATCCGGCAATTCGGGGTCGACGCACAACTCACGACCGAGCCTTGGCTCTACAAGACGGAGGCCATTTGGCGTGGCGGAGCGCGCAATCTCCTGGGCCGGGAGGAGGACTACAGTGCCTTCATCTTCGGCTTGGAACGCGCTCTCTACGCGCTGTTTGGTTCCCGAGCGGACTTGACCTTTTTCGCCGAGTGGCTCTACGACGGTCGCGGACGCCGCGCCACAAGTCCCTGGGCGAACGATCTTTTCGTCGCGGGCTTGCTTGCGTTCAACGACGTGCAGGGCACCGAGCTCCTGGTCAGCATTCTGGGCGACCTCCGCCATGATTCTCGTTCGTTGAACCTGGAATTGAAACGCCGCCTGTCGGATAATTGGACGATGCGCCTGGAAGCGATCGCGTACCTGAGCGTGGACCGGCGGGATTTGACATACGATGGCAGGCGCGACAGCTTCCTGGGCGTGGACTTCACGTTCAGCTTCTGATGGCGTCGGTGGCGGGTGCTTGACCGGTGGTGGACTGACACCGGTGGAGTTGCAGTAGTGGCGATACAGCCGGGCGGCAAATCTTTACGAAAGATCGCGGTTGTCGGGCGAGGAACCGCGGGGTCGTTGGCGGCCGCCAGCTTAACGCATCTTCACCCGGACAGCGACCACGAGCTGCACCACATCTATGACTCGCGCATCCCGGCCATCGGAGTGGGTGAGGGCAGTTGGCCGAGCCTGGTTCAGGAATTGCGGCGACTGACGAATCTGCCCCATGAAACCGTCCAGCAACGCCTGAAAGGAACTCGCAAGTACGGTGTTGCGTTCGAGGGATGGGGTCGGCGCAATCGAGACTTTACCCACTATTTCACGCCGCAGCAGGTGTCCTACGCCTACCATCTATCCGCCGACTTGATGGCGGACCTATTGGAAGAAGGCACGCGCGCGCGCCACATCGACGCCAAAGTGCTCACTATCACGAGAGTGGAGGGCGGTGCGCAAGTGGAGTTCGAGGACCGGGCGCCGGAACGTTACGACCTGGTCTTCGATGCCCGCGGGTTCCCCAAGGAACTCGACCCCGACCGGCACATCGGCATTTCCTTCATCCCTACCAATACGGCCGTCATCCGCCGCTGCCCGGCGATCGTCAAGAAAGAGGGGGATGGGCCGGTTCTGCAACATACCTATACCCGGGCGGTGGCGCGTCCGCACGGTTGGATATTCGTCATTCCGCTTACAGTACACACATCCTACGGGTACATCTTCAACCGCGACGTATCCAGCCTTGCCGAAGTCGAATCGGACTTTGACGCGTTTCTGGAAACCGATGGCGTAGCCGAATTTGAGCAACGCGCCGTCATTCCGTTTCCCAACTTTGTTCACCGTCAGATCTACGATGGCGCCGTGGCCCGCATTGGCAACGCGGCGGCCTTCATGGAGCCCCTCGAAGCCACGGCGATCGTATCCGCCCAGTTGCAGATCGGGATGGTCCTCCACATGCGCCTCAATCGTTCGCCGGATAATATCGAGGGCGACGCGCCGGTGGTCAATCAATTTCTCGTCAACAACATGCTCTGCTACGGCCTGTTCGTCGGTTGGCACTATTCCTGCGGTTCCAGGTACGACAGCGAATTTTGGCGTCACGCTCGTGACCACGCCTGGCCGCAACACCGTAAGGCAGCGGACCCCGAGGCGGTGGGTTGCGCCGCGCTCCGCAAATTCGACGAAATGATCGGGCTGTTGAATCAGGCGGTCATCGACAAGGCGGACTGGGACCGGATGTGCGCGGTCCCTCTCACCAGCTATGCGCAGATGTCCCAGGGTCTTGGCTGTTAACCCCAGTCCTTGCCCATCCTTCGGCGCGGACGGTCACCCCGTTGCGGTGGCCTGTTCCTGGCCCCGCCGTTCGAAGTAGTCCTTGGCGACTTCCGGGAACAGCGTGTAGGAGAGCAGGTCTTCCTCGCTGGCGGCGAGGTCGCCGATTTCCTTGCGAGCTTCCTCGATCCTGGGCTTCAGAAGGTCGGCCGGACGGCAATGGATGGGTTCCTTCTTGCCCAGGACCATGGCCTTCATCTCCTCGCTCACCGCGCCGGGCGGTTCGCCGTAGTGTCCCATGACGTAGTTGCGCACTTCCATGGTCACCACGGCGTAGCGCTTGCCGGTGAGGACGTTGAGCGTGGCCTGGGAGCCGACGATCTGGCTGGTGGGCGTCACCAGCGGCGGGTAGCCGAGATCCCGGCGGACCGCCTGCACTTCGTGGAGCACCTCGTCCAGCCGGTTCTCGGCGTTCTGTTGCCGCAACTGGCTTACCAGGTTCGAGAGCATCCCCCCGGGAATCTGCGACTCGACGATGTCGGCGTTGACGCGATTGCTGATGGGGCTCTCGAACTCGCTGTACTTGCCGCGCACTTCGGTGAAGTATTCGGCGATGTGGGCGAGTTGCGGCAGGTCGAGCCCGGTGTCGTAGGGGGTGCCCTTGAGGGCCACGACCACCGCCTCGGTCGCCGGTTGGGAGGTGCCGTGTGACAGCGTGGAGATGGCCGTGTCGATGATGTCCACCCCCGCTTCCACCGCCATGATGTAGGCCATCTGCGCCATGCCGGTGGTGCAATGGGAGTGCAGGTGGACAGGGATGTCGAAGCGTTTCTTCAACGCGCCGATGAGCTCGTGGGCCACGTAGGGGGACAGCAGGCCGGCCATGTCCTTGACCGCCAGCACGTCGGTGCCGGCGTCCACGAGCTTATCCGCGAAGTCGACGAAGTATTGCAGCGAATGGACCGGGCTGATGGTGTAGGATACCGCGGCCTCCAGCGTCTTGCCGGTGCGCTTCACCGCGTCCATGGAGGTCTTCATGTTGCGGATGTCGTTCATGGCATCGAAGACCCTGAAGACGTCGATGCCGTTCTCCGCGGACTTCTCGACGAAGTACTCGACGGCGTCGTCCGGATAGTTGTGGTATCCGACGATGTTCTGGCCCCGCAGCAACATCTGGAGCCGGGTGTTGGGCATGGCTTCGCGGATCAGCCGGAGCCGTTCCCAGGGGCACTCGTTCAGATACCGGAGGCACGCGTCGAAGGTCGCTCCGCCCCACATCTCCACCGACCAGAAACCGATCTTGTCGATATCCTGCGCAATGGGCAGCATGTCCTCGGTACGCATGCGCGTCGCCAGCAGCGATTGGTGTGCGTCTCTCAGCACGGTTTCGGTAATCCCGACCTTCTTCCCTTCCATCAGTTTCTCCTAGTTCGCGGGGTGGTGACGGGCGCGGTGACCGGCACTTGGATACAATAACCCGGCAGAATACGGGATGTCTGTTACATTTGCAAGGAAAATCACGCTTCTGCGCGTCTTTGGGAGGGGAGGACACCCGCGCCTCAGGCGACTTCGATCTTTTCCCGGTTGTGGTGGTTCGGTGTGGAGTCGGCGCCGGCGGCGCATTGCAGGTAGATCGAGACCCGGGTGCCCTTTCCGATCTCGCTGTCGATCTTCAGGTCGCCGCCGTGTGCCTGGACGATATGCTTGACGATGGCGAGGCCCAGTCCGGTTCCCCCGAGCTCGCGGGAGCGCGCCTTGTCCACTCGATAGAACCGCTCCGTCAGCCGCGGCAGATCCTTTTCCGGGATGCCGCATCCGGTGTCCGACACGGTCAGGGCCACTCCGGCCGGCGGACGGAACGCCGTGACCAGCACGTCGCCGTTTTCGGGGGTGTACTTGAGGGCGTTGTCGACGAGGTTGATGAGCAACTGCTGGAGACGGTCCTCGTCGCCGAGGATGTCCGGCGTATCGGCGGCGACTTCGGCCCGCAGCCGGATGCGTTTCTTGTCCGCCTGATCGCTGAACAGGTCGAGCACGCGGTCCAGCAGCGGCCGGGCGCCGACGTCCTGCATCCGCATGTTGACGTTGCCCATCTCGAGGTCGGAGAGGGCCAGCAGGTCGTCGATGAGGCGTCCGAGGCGCTCGGAGTGGCGCGCCACGATGTTCAGGAACTGGCGCTCCATCCTGGAGTCGTGGGGCGGGTTGTGCAGGAGCGTCTCGGCATAGCCCTGTATGGCGGTGAGGGGTGTGCGCATCTCGTGGGACACGTTGGCGACGAAGTCGGCGCGGATCCTTTCCAGACGCTTCAACTCGGTCACTTCGTGAAACACCAGCACGTACCCGAGAAGGTTCTGCCGCGAGTCCTCCAGCCGGGCGGCGTTGACCGCGAACCAGCGGTCGTCTCCCAGGGTCAGCTCCCGATGGAGTGGGTCGCGGGTGTCGCTTCCCACCACGTCGCGGATGAGGGCGTGCATCTCCGGATGACGCGAGACCTCCACGGTCGACATGCCCAGAACGCTGGTGTCCGGCGGCAGCTTGAACATCGTCTGAGCCATCTGGTTGACGAGGATGACCTTGCCGTTGATGTCCAGCACGATCACCCCCTCCATCATGCAGCTCAGGATGGATTGCAGCTTCTCTCGTTCCGCCGTCACGTCCTGGAGGCGGCCGGTAAGCGTAAGGGCCAGGTCGTTGAGGCTCTCCTCCAGCGTCCCCAGATCGTCGCGCCGCTGAACCGGAAGCGCCTTCCCGGAGGGGTCGGAGGGGTTTTCGCGGCCCGCTTCCCGGCAGAACGCCGCCATGTCGGCCACGCGGTTCCGCGCGCGGCGGAGCCATCCCGCGGCCGCCAGCAGCGCGACCGGGAGCGCCACCCAGAGGGCGGCCGGCAACCATCCGTTCGCGTCGGCCGTCGGTGAAGTCGTGTACCAGGAATAGGCGAAAGCCAGCACCAGCAGGGTGACGGAGAGGTAGAGGAAGCCCCGCTTGGCCATGGCGTTACGTCTGAAGGGATCTCTCATCCAGCTTGTAGCCAACGCCGCGTACCGTGACGATCCATCCGGGATCGCGATCGTCCTGCCCGATGGCTTCCCGGATTCTTCGGATGTGGACGTCCACCGTGCGCGGCGTCACGTAGACGTCGGACCGCCACACCCCGTCCAGGATCTGGTCGCGGCTCAGTACCCGATTGCGATTCTGAATCAGAAAGCGGAGAACTTCAAAGCCCTTGAGGGTGAGCTTGACCGGCCGACCCGCCACCTGCACCTCGTAGGTCGTGAAATTGACCTTCAAAGGGCCCTTCTCATAGACCTCCGCCAGGTCGGGTGAGGTCGGCGACTCGGTCCGCCGCAACACGGCCTTGACCCGCGCCACCATCTCCCGGGGGCTGAAGGGTTTCGTGATGTAGTCGTCGGCGCCCAGTTCCAGGCCCACCACCCGGTCCGCCTCGCCCGCCTTGGCGGTGAGCATGAGGATCGGCGTCTGCGCCGTTTCCGGATTCTGCCGGATGATCTTGCAGAACTCGAGGCCGGAGAGGCTCGGCAGCATCAGGTCCAGCATGATCAGGCGCGGCGTCTCCTTGTGCACCAGCTCCAGCGCGTCTTCGCCGTTTTCGGCTTCGAGCACCCGGAAGCGCTCCTGATTCAGGTGGTACGCGACCAGCTTGCGTATGTCCGCCTCGTCTTCCACGACGAGGATCTTGTCCGCCATGAACCCTCCCCAGGCCTGGGTCAAATGAAACGGGGGACGTCCTTGACGTGGCGAATGCTGGTCCCCTTGACCAGGAAGATGACCATTTCGGCGATGTTGGTGGCGTGGTCGGCGATGCGTTCCAGGTACTTGGAGACGAAGGTGATTTTCATGACGCGGTTGATGGTGCGGGGATCCGTGATCATGTACGAGATCGTTTCGCGGAAGATCTGCTCGTTCAGGTCGTCGATCTCCTGGTCGTCCTGGCAGACCTTGAGGGCCAGCGAGGTGTCCTCGTGGACGAAGGCGTTCAGGCTCTCCGATATCATCCGCCTGGAGATCTCCGCCATGCGCGGGATGTCGATGTAGGGCTTGAGCGGCGCTTCGCGGATCAGCTCCAGCGAGCGCTCGGAGATGTTTACCGAGATGTCTCCGATTCGTTCCAGGTCCGTGGTGATCTTCAGGGCGGTGGTTACGAACCGGAGGTCCTTGCCGGCCGGCTGATGCAGCGCGATCAAACGGACGCACAGCTCGTCGATGTCCGCGTCCATCTGATTGACCTCGGCATCCCGCTCGATGACCGACTCGGCCAGTGCCGCCTCGCGGTCCACCAAGGCCTTGATGGACCGGTCGATCTGGTCCTCCACCAGGCCGCCCATCTGGATGATCCTGTCGCGCAGCGACTTGAGCTCTTCCTCGTACTTCCGATCGGTGTGTTCGGGACGCATGTGCGGCCTCCGAGTGTCTAGCCCGTTTCGATCTCGTAGGCTTCCTGGTGCAGTTCGGAATTGGCCTTGATGATGACGTCGCGATCGATCTCGCGTTCCAGCGCCTCCAGCCCTTCGTTGGCCTCGTCGTACAGGAAGTTGGCGATACCAGGATGTACGTGCACGGTGATGCGGCTGCCGTTGTGGAGTTGGAGGCTCTCCCGCTTGATGCCGCGCAGGATCTCGTACGCGATCGTAGGCTGGGACTTGATCCGGCCCCGGCCGGTGCAGTAGGGACACGGACGCAACAGGACGTTGCCCAGGTTCTCCCGGGTACGCTGCCGGGTCATCTCCACGAGTCCGAGCCTGGAGATGGGGAGCACCCTGGTCTTGGCCCTGTCTTCCTTGACCGCTTCCTTCAGCGCGTCGTAGATCTTCTTCCGGTTGGCTGCCTGCGCCATGTCGATGAAGTCGATGATGATGATGCCGCCCACGTTCCTGAGCCGCAGTTGATGCACGATCTCGCGGGCGGCCTCGAGGTTGATCTTGAACACGGTGGCTTCCAGGTCTTTTTTCCCCACGTACCTGCCGGTGTTCACATCCACCGCCGTGAGCGCTTCGGTCTGGTCGATGTTGATGTATCCGCCCGAGTTCAGCCAGATCTTGGACTCCAGCGCCTTCCGGATCCTGCGCTCGACCTCGTAGCGGTCGAGCAACGGCTCGGGTTCCTCGTACAGCACCACCCGTCCCTTGAGACGCGGCATGAACTGCTTCACGAACTCCACCACCCGCCGGTATTCCCTGGCGTCGTCCACCACCACTTCCTCGGTGGCGGCGTTGAAGAAGTCGCGGATGGTCCGCGGGACGAGATCCAGATCCTGATGGATCAACTCGGGCGTGGCCGCCGAATCCAGCCGGCTCCGGATCCGGCTCCAGAGCTTGGTCAGGAACCGGACGTCGCTCTGAATGTCCTTCTTGTTGCGCCCCTCGCAGGCGGTCCGGATGATGAAGCCTTCATCCTCCCGGGCCAGTTCCTGCACGATTTCCTTCAGGCGCTGCCGCTCCTTCTCGTCCTCGATCTTGCGCGAAACGGCGACGTGGCCGGTGTCGGGCATGAAGACCAGGAACCGGCCGGGCAGGGATATGTGGGTGGTGATGCGGGCCCCCTTCATTCCCAACGGGTCCTTGGCGACCTGAACCAGGATCTCCTGATCCGGGCTGAGGTGCTGTTCGATTCGGAGCCGGCCCGGATCGGGGGCGGGTTCGAGCAGGACCTCGTCGTCGGCGTCGTCGAGGGCCGCGGGCAACGGGGCCGACGGCGAGTGGATGTCGGAAGCGTGGAGGAAGGCGGCCTTCTCCAGGCCGATTTCCACGAACGCGGCCTGCATCCCGGGGAGGACGCGGCCGACGCGGCCCTTGTAGATGTTGCCGACGCAGCCTTTTTCCTGGTTGCGTTCGATGAGGAACTCGGCCAGGCCGTTGTCCTCCATCACGGCGATGCGGTTTTCCTGTGGAGTCGTGTTTATGAGGATCCGTCTCATGGGTCAGATTGTTGCGGGCTCGCTCAAAGGGAGAAGGGCGCCGGCGTGGAGTCCGCGGACGGCGAGAAGAACCCGCAGGTTGGTTGAATGGTTCTCGTGCGGCACGACGTAAGCTTTCGATTCTCTTTGAGAATAGGCCAGTTGATGACAAATGGCAAGTTGCGGCCCGCCGCGCGCGCTTCCCCGGCTTGTTTGACAAGCCGCTCGCAAAGGGCGATAAAGCGGGATGATTCAATCTCAGGCCGTTGTGGATGACGGTTTACCCCGTGAAGGGGGTCCGGGCACCGCCGGGTTGGGCCGTTCCCCGATGCACACCAAGGTGCTGATGTTGAATCGTTCGTACCTTCCGATACACGTCACTTCGGTCCGCCGGGCCTTTACGCTGCTGTACCTGGGCATCGCCAAGGTCGTCAACGAACGGTACCAGACCTTCGACTTCCAGGGGTGGAGCGACCTGTCCGTCTCGGTTCACGAGGAGACCGTAGGCTTGGTCGACCACGTTGTCCGCGTCCCGCGCGTGATCCTCCTGGTCCGGTACGACCGGGTGCCCCGGCGGCAGGTGCGGTTCAGCCGTTACAACATCTACGCGCGTGACAAGTCCACGTGCCAGTACTGCGGCAAGAGGCTCCCGCGCCACCAGCTCAACCTGGATCACGTGATCCCTCGCTCCCGTGGAGGCACCTCCCGGTGGGAGAACGTCGTCTGCTCCTGCGTCCCGTGCAACCGGAGGAAAGGCGGGCGGACGCCCCAGGAAGCCAGGATGAAGCTGTTGCGCCAGCCGTACAAACCCACCTGGACCCCTTTCATCCAGGAGGGGGAAGGGAACCTCCAGTACCGTGAGTGGCTCCCGTTCCTCTCCACCGTCGACGCCTCCTACTGGAACACCACGTTGCTGGAGGAGTAGACGGTTCCCACGACTCCAACATGTTGTGGTGGAACAGCGGTGTCATCACTTCATGTTGTGAATCTTGCTTGACATCAAACCCTCGCGTGTGAAATAAAATACGATGGATGCTCCGCGTCGGCGGGTATCCGGACTGCGGGATTCGTCGTATGCGCCTGAAAGCACTGGAAATCTCCGGCTTCAAGTCTTTCGCGGATAAGACTGTCCTCAATTTCACCTCCGACGTCACCGCCATCGTCGGCCCCAACGGTTGCGGCAAATCCAACGTCGTCGACGCGTTGCGATGGGCCATGGGCGAGCAAAGCGCCCGGTACCTGCGCGGCCAGACGATGGAGGACGTCATCTTCAACGGCAGTGAACGGCTGGCAGCCATCGGCATGGCCGAAGTCACCGCTCTGCTCGACAACTCCGACCACAGCGCTCCGGGCGACTACCGTACCTTCAGCGAGATCGCGGTAACGCGGCGGCTCTTTCGCTCGGGCGAGTCGGAGTATTCCATCAACCGCACGCCCTGTCGTTTGCGTGATATCGTCGAGCTCTTTCTCGGGACGGGCGTCGGCAACAAGTCGTACTCCATCATCGGCCAGGGACGCGTCGAGGAGCTGGTGAACGCCAAGCCGGAGGACCGCCGGCGCATCATCGAAGAGGCGGCGGGCACGAGCCGGTTCAAGCGCCGGAGGGAGGCGGCGGAGAGGAAGATGGACCAGACCCGGCAGAATCTCCTGCGGGTCGACGACATCCTCCGCGAGGTGGAGCGGCAACTCCACAAGATAGAGCTTCAGGCCAAGAGGGCCGAGCGTTACCGCAACCTCAAGGAACTGCTGCAGGGGAAGGCTCTCCGTCTGGCGGCCGTGCGCCGGCAGGGTCTCGAGCGGGAGATCGCCGAGCGCGCCGCCGAGATGACGGCGGTGGACGATCGGATCACGTCGCTCGCCGCCACCGTCCAGGCCAGGGAGGCGGAGAACGAAGGCGCCCGCGGGGCGCTGCTGGAGCTCGACGGTGAGATCGGCGCCTCGCAGGAGCGGCTTTACCAGCGCCGGTTGGAGGTAAGCGGGGAAGAGCAGAGGATCGAGTTCCTGGAGCGCGAGGAAGATGAGCTGAGGGAGTCCGTCCGCAGGCTCGAAGCCGAGGCTGTCGACACGGGCGTGCGCCTGGAGAGGGTTTCGGCCGAGATCACGGCGCTGGAGCAGTCCAGCGAGGAGTTTGCCCGGCTGGCCGTCGTGGAGGCCGGACGGGTGGAGCGCGCCGACCTGGAGGTGTCCGGTCTGCGGGCGCGCATCAAGGCGCTTCAGAGTGAAGTCGAGGGTGAAAGGGGGCTGCTGGTGGAGCGGATGGCGGCCCACTCGCGGCTCACCAATGCGCGGCAGGTCCACCAGGAACGTATGGAGCGGCTGAAGGCCGACTCGGCGGAAAAGGGGAGAGAGCGGCGGGCCGTCGAGGAGGAGCTCGAGGCCTTGGTCGGTCAGCGATTCCGTGGTTCGGCGGAGTTCGACCGGTGCAAGGCGCGGGCGTCGGAGATGGAGGAGAGCCTCCGCCGGACCGAGGCCGATCTGGAGGGCGCGCGGTCGGACCTGGCGGAACGAGAGGAGGCGCTTGCCCGGTCGAAGGAGGAGCTTCAGGAAGCGCGCTCGGTGGTGGGCTCTCTGGAGACGCTGCAGAGGAATTTCGAGGGGTACCAGGAGGGCGTCCGCGCGGTCATGCGGAAGCATGAAGGCAACGGCGCCTCGGACGGAGTGTGCGGCGTGGTGGCGGACTTCATCGAAGCCCCCGAGGAAGTGGAAAAGGCGTTGACGGCGGTGCTGGGGGAACGCCTTCAGTACGTCGTCGTTCAGGGGCAGAAGGAAGGCGTCGAGGCCATCGAGTATCTCAAGCGGGAGTCGGCGGGCCGCGGCGGATTCATCCCCCGGAGTTTCGAGCGGCCCGGCCACGCGGGTCCGGTGACCCTGTCGGCCCCTGAAGTCATCGCCCCGCTGCTGGGGCTCGTGGAGGTGAAGGACGGCTACGGGGAGGTCGCCGACTACCTGCTGGGTGACGTGGCGGTGGTGAGGGATCTCGAAACGGGACTGGGGTTGTGGCGCGCAAACGGCTTCAGCCATTCCCTGGTGACGCTCGATGGCGAGGTGATCGATCCCATGGGGGTGGTCACGGGCGGCAGCGCCGAGAGCCTGGAGGGGAACCCCATTACCCGCCGCCGGAGGGTCAGGGAGCTGAAGCGAGAGGTTGCGGCGGGGCAGGAGCGGGTCCGGTGCCAGGAGGGACTCGTGGGGGAGGGCAGAACCCGATCACAACGAATGGCGTTGGAACGCGAGCGTTTGACGGTGGAGGTCGGGGAGCTGGCGCTCGCCAAGGTGCGTCTGGAACAGGAACTGCTGCGCGCCGACGGGGACATCGAACGCTTCCGGCAGGACCTGGCCACCATCGACCAGGAGTTGAACAACACGTCGAGGGAGGTCGTGGCGCTCGACGGGACCGTGGCGGCCACGGATGAGGCCATCGCCGAGAGTGCGCGCGAAAGGCTCGCCCTGGATGCGCGGCTGCAGGAGTTGCAGACCTCCTGGCGGCAATCGGAGCAGGAGTTGCAGACCGCGGAGGCGCGACTGACCGAGTCCCGCGTAAGGGCGGACGTGGCGAAGGAGAAGGCGGAGAACTCTAGGTCGAACCTCGAGAATCGGGTCAGCCTGCGCGACGACCTCGCCGCGCAGCTCGACGAGCGCAAGGCCCGGATCGCGGAGATGAGCCAAAGGGCCGTGGAGATGCGGTCGTCCCGCGATCAGTCCCGGTCACGGGTCGAGAACTTGAAGATGCGGCTCGAAGAGGCGGAGGAAGAGGCGGCGTCACGGCAGCAGGAATACGACGGCCTCTCCAGGAGGATACGGGAGGTGGAAGAGGCCATCCACCTGATCCGTCCGGACATCGAGGCCAGGCAGCAGGACAGGGCGCGCCTTCAGTTGTCCCAGAGCGAGAAGTCCCTGGAGCTCCGCCACCTCGGCGACGACGTCCGGGACAAGTACGGCGTGGAATTGGCGGAGGTCCCTCCCGCCACCGACGAAGAGTCGGCCTCCGCCGGCGACCTTCAGGAAGAGGTGGCGGAGTTGCGGAACCGGCTCCAGCGCATGGGCGAGGTCAACCTCGCCGCCATCGGCGAGTTCGAGGAGTTGACCGAGCGCAGCCGGTTCATGACCGCGCAGCGAGAGGACCTGGAACGCTCCATGGCCCTTCTGCAGCAGACCATCACCAAGCTCAACCGGATCTGCCGTCTCCGCTTCAAGCAGAGCTTCGAAGAGATCAACCGGGAGTTTCAGACCGTTTTTCCGAGGCTGTTCGACGGCGGCACGGCATCGTTGACGCTGACCGACGAGAACGATTACCTGGAGACAGGAGTCGACATCGTGGCGCAGCCGCCCGGTAAGAAGCTCCAATCCATCAGCCTGCTCTCCGGCGGCGAGAAGGCATTGACCGCGGTGAGCCTGCTCTTCGCCATCTTCCTGACCAAGCCCAGCCCGTTCTGCTTCCTGGACGAGGTGGACGCCCCCCTCGACGATGTCAATCTCGAGCGGTTCATCGACATCGTCAAGGAGATGACCCGGCTGTCCCAGTTCATGATCATCACCCACAACAAGCGGACGATGCTGGCAGCCGACGTGCTCTACGGCGTCACCATGGAAGACCCTGGCGTCTCCAAGCTCGTATCCGTCGAGATGGTCTGACCCGCCAGACCGTGCGCCGACGTTGGCCGCCCGCCACGTCTTCCTCCCCGGCATCCTCGCCCGCGGTTGACGGACGTTCGACGTCTGTGCTGAATTCCCGGTCAAGAAACGAATCGAGGTTGATCGTTCATGGATCGGAGACAAGGGTTCTTTTCCCGTCTCAAGCAGGGTCTGTCCCGGACGAGAGCGGCTTGGGGCGATGGGCTGGGAAGGGTGCTGGGCGAGAGCGGCGCACCGGAAGATGATTGGGATGCGTTGGAGGAATTGCTGCTCGGAGCCGACTTCGGCGTCCACGCTGCCCAGAGGCTCCTGGACTCGGTCCGCGCCGCGGCGCCGGCCGGGAACGGTGGCGGCGGCTCTTTGCTGAGACAGGAACTGACCGCCCTGTTGAGGGAGGGTCCGGTGCCGCGGTCCCGTCGCTACTCCGAGTCCCCGTGGGTGATCCTGGTGGTGGGCGTCAACGGCGTGGGCAAGACCACCACCATCGGAAAGTTGGCTCATCAGTTGGTTGGGAGCGGCAAGAAGGTGCTCCTGGCGGCCGCCGATACGTTCCGGGCAGGCGCCATCGAGCAACTGGAGATCTGGGGCGCCCGAGCGGGAGCGGAGGTCGTCAAGCACGGTCAGGGGCAGGACCCCTCGGGGGTCGTGTTCGACGCCGCGCATGCGGCCCAGAAGCGGCAGGCGGACGTCGTCCTCATCGACACCGCGGGAAGGCTTCACAACAAGGTCAACCTCGTCGAGGAATTGAAGAAGATGCGCCGTGTCCTGGGCAGGGTGCAGGAGGGCGCCCCGCACGAGACACTGCTGGTACTGGACGCCAACACCGGGCAGAACGGCATGGTCCAGGCCGGTATTTTCCGGGAGGCCGTGGGCGTAAGCGGCATCGTCCTCACCAAGCTCGACGGCACCGCCAAGGGCGGCGTGGTGGTGAGGATTCAGCAAGAGCTGGGCATACCGGTGGAGTACGTCGGCGTGGGAGAAGACATCGACGACCTCCAACCCTTCGATCCGGACGCGTTTGTTCAAGCCCTCTTCGGTTAGCGTCCGGCAGCCGCGTTTCCGGCCGGCGGACGGTGCCGGCAGCCTTGACAACCGTACCCGCCGAATCTTAAACTATCAATTTAAGATTGCACCAATATTTGTCTCATGGACCTTGATAAACTCGAGCAGTTGGAGTTCCGCGTCGCGCGGCTCCTGGAGCTCCATCAGAGGTTGAAGAGGGCCAAGGCTCAAGCGGAAACGCGTCTTGAGGAGCGGGACGTTCAGTTCAAGAACCTGAATGATCGGCTCCAACGTTACGAGCACGAGCGGGCCGTTTTGCGAGAGCGACTGACCCGGCTGATCGGAGAGCTTGAGGACCTGGATCTTTGCTGACGACACGGAGGCGGTATGCAAAAGGCCGTGGAAGTCAAGATCATGGGACAGAAGGTCGTTCTTCGAAGCGACGACGAGGAGCAGCATATCCTGAGAGTGGCGGAATACGTGGACGACAAGATGCAGGAGGTCGGCAAGTCCACGAACTCGAAGGGCAAATACAGCGTCGCCATGCTTGCGGCTCTCAATATCGCGGACGAATTTCACCGGCTGAAGGACACCCAGGACACGGTCACGACACGGGTCGACCAGCTTCTCGAGCGGCTGACGGCGGCCTTGTCCGACGATGATTGAGGCGCATCCGGACGGACGGCGTTTCGACAAAAAAACCGTTTCTTTTCCACGCGCTCGTGTGGAATACTAGGTGTGGTGTCCACGGGCATCGGAGCGGGGCACCAGGCCTGGGGGCCGGGCAGTGAGGGCAGGACGTTTCCGGAACATACACGCATTGGCATTGGAGTTCGTTGAAGTGATTGAACGGATCGGGCGAAAAGAGGTCTTTCCCGCAGGTCGGGCGTTGGCAGGAGGAATTCCACCGCCGCCTCCGGGGCGTTCACATTTTTCGAGGAGATTCTCCGCCCGCGCGTGATCTGAAAGCCTTCCTGCCGTCGACGCCCGCGTGTGTGCCGCGCGGGTAGACAACACCCTCGCCCCTCGGCGCCCTTGCTCAGGACTTGATCATGAGTTCCTTGATGGGGGACAAGAAGCGGGCACTCAGGGGTACGTTTCTAGCGAAGAGAGAAGCCCTGTCTGCCGTAATGGTCCGCTCCTGGGGGGAGCGGATCCAACGCGGTGTCTTGGCCCTGCCGGCCTATCGGGCCGCCCGTTCCATTGCGCTCTACAGTCCGCTGGGCAACGAGGTGGCGACGTCCGAGATTCTGCGGGACGCCTTGGCGGCGCGCAAGCGGCTGTACTATCCCAAAGTCACGGACGGATCGCCCGGCGTCTTTCGGGTGCGCTCCGAAACCGACCTGGTCCCCGGGCGGTACGGGATACTCGAACCCGCCGGAGCTCAGCGGTTGCCTCATGGCGACGGCGACGGGCTCACCGTGTTCGTCCCGGGGGTCGCCTTTGATTGCAACGGCAACCGTCTGGGGCGGGGGATGGGTTGGTACGACCGGTGGCTGGCCGGTCTGGACGCGCGAGTGCCGAGAATCGGTTTGGCCTATGAGTTCCAGCTTCTGGAGGAGGTGCCCGCGGAGCCGGGCGACCTGCCGGTCTGCGCCATCGTGACGGAAGAGAGGATCGTCGATTGCGCCGGCAGGGGAGAGGGGGTCGTGGGGCCACGGGCGGACGGTCCCCGCGACGGTTTCAATGCTTCCGGGAGGTAGCTTGTCTTGGTTACATGGACTTCTTTAGTGCTGGGTATCGCCGTGGGTTGCCTGCTGACCGTCGCCGTCCTTCTGGTCCGAAGGAGACAGCGCCGGCTCCAGGCGGAGCTCGACCGGAGCACCGCCGCTCGCATTCTGGCCGAGGCGCGCAGGGAAGCCGACGCCATCGTGAAGGATGCGGCAATACAGGCCAGGGATGGAAAACTGCAAGCGCGCTCCGAGTTCGAAGACGAAATGAAGGAGACGCGGAGGGACCTCCAGGCGCTGGAGCGGAGACTGTTGACCCGGGAGGAAGTCCTGGACAAGCGGCTGGAGAGTCTGGAGAACAGGGAAACCGGCCTGTCCAACCGGGAGGGCGCCATCGAGAAAAAGCAGCAGGCGCTCGACGAGAAGGACGTTGAAGCCCAGCGTCTTGTCGAAGACGCGAAGCGACAACTCGAGATCGTGGCCGGCCTCAGTCGCGAGGAGGCGAAGAAGTCCCTGATGGAGGAGATGGTCGAGGACGCCCGGCACGATTCCGCCCGGCGTATCCGGCTCATGGAAGAGCAGGCCAAGGAGGAGGCCGACCGCGAAGCCAAGAAGATGATCGCCCTTGCCATCGCGCGGTTGGCCGGGGACTTTGTCACGGAACGG
>CAZVUC010000092.1:0-86126 GCA_964630405.1 uncultured Syntrophobacterales bacterium
AATTCTCTGGAGAACCCCTTGGAAAAGCGCGAGCCCCAATCGGTGCCACGGCGCATTGCGGCGCAATACGTTTCAAACACATCGCAGTATTTCAAGGGGTTAGATGCCGCTGATGCGGTTCTCGAGAGAATTCTGGGCGCTCGATGGCCCCGGCCCGTTGCACGGGCGGCACACGCGCGGGTTCCGCAGGGGTTCGCAATTTTCCAAGATACTCCTGTCCCCTTCCGGCGCCCCCAGGCTCTCGCAGCGACGCCTTGGCACCGCGTGGTCGCCGGTGGCGCCCGCTGTCCGGTTTCGGGATCATCGGCGGCCATGACGGGCGCGCACAGCGACGGAGGCCGGGTCCGTCGCCGGCGTCGTGTTGGCCGGAAGGAGGAGGGGAGGTCAGAGCCGGAGTTGCTCGAAGGTGCGAAGCGGGAGGTAGAGGCGCAGCGGCCGCGACGGGAAGGGCAGGAAGCCGTACCGCTCATAGAAGGCGCTGGCGCGCTCGTGCAGCGCATCGACCACCACGGCATAGACGCCGATGGTGTCGCCCGCGCGGACCACCCGACGGATCGCGTCGAGCAGCAGGACCTCGCCGAGCCCGCTCCCCTGGCTGCGAAGATCGACGGCCAGCCGCCCGATGACCGCCGCCGGGACAGGATAATGCGGCAGGCGCCTTGCGACCTCCGCCGGCAGGTCGTCCTTCTCGAAGCTCGCCGCGCTCAGCGTGTAGTAGCCGGCGACCCGTCCGGGCGGGTGAGCGTGCGCAACGAAGACCCGCGCGACGCGCCGCCGGGCGTCCTGGCGGGCTTGCCGACGGATGTAGCGGTCGAGGGACGGCTCCCCGCAGGAGAAGGACGCGCGGTCGTGATGCGAGGCGAGCGGCTCGACCGTCAGCGGCGCTTCATCCACCGATGCGCTCGCGGTAACGGCGCGCGGCCCGCTTCAGCGCCGCGTTCGGCGCGGGCGGGTTGAGCAGCGCGTCGTGGAAGGCGTCCCAATCCGTCGCCGGGAGCACGATGCGCTCGCGCGCCTCGATCACCCGCTCGGCGGCGGCCACGGCGTTGCGCAGCATGAAGCGGCTGACCGTGGTTTCCTCGTAGGCCGCCGCGCGTTCGAGCTTGCGCTTGCTCCTTGCGTCGAGGCGCAGGTGGACGCGCTCGTGCTTCGTCTCGGCAGTTTCGGCCATTGCGGTGTCTCCGGCGTGAGAAGGCGATGGACATATGCACCATAACGGCGTACATTGCAAGCATGTCGGCACACAAGGCCGGCGAGAGAAAGGAGACCCTACCCGATGACCATCCGCGCCGCGCTCTATGCCCGCTACTCGTCCGACCAGCAGCGGGCGGCTTCCATCGAAGACCAGTTCCGTATCTGCCGGGAACACGCCGAGCGCGAGGGCTGGACCGTCGCCGCGACCTACAAGGACTCCGCGATCTCGGGCGACAGCGTGATCCTGCGCCCCGGCATCCAGGGGCTGATCGAGGACGCGCGGCGCGGCCTGTTCGAGGTCGTGGTCGCGGAGGCGCTCGACCGGGTGAGCCGCGACCAGGCCGACGTTGCGATCCTCTACAAGCACCTGCGCTTCGCGGGCGTGCCGCTGGTGACGCTGGCCGAGGGCGAGATCAACGAGCTTCACGTCGGCCTCAAGGGCACGATGAACGCGCTGTTCCTGAAGGACCTCGCGGCGAAGACGCACCGGGGCATCCGGGGCCGCGTGGAGGCTGGCAAGGCGGGCGGGGGCCGCAGCTACGGCTACGACGTGGTGAAGGCGCTGGACGCCGCCGGCGAGCGGATACGCGGCGAGCGCACCGTCAACGAGACGCAAGCCGAAGTCGTGCGGCGCATCTTCCGGGAGTATGCCGCGGGGATGAGCCCGCGCGCGATCGCGCGGGGCCTGAACGCGGAAGGCGTTCCCGGCCCCACGGGCAAGCGGTGGAGCGACAGCACGGTGCGCGGTCATGCGAACGCGGGCACGGGCGTGCTCAACAACCCGCTCTATATCGGGCGGCTGGTGTGGAACCGGCAACGCGGAATGAAGGACCCGGAGACGGGCAGGCGGGTGATGCGGCTCAACCCGCCGGAGGAGTGGATCGAGGTCGAGGTTCCCGCGCTTCGCATCGTGGACGATGCGCTGTGGCAGGCGGCGAAGGACCGGCAGGCGGAACAGGCGGAGCGGTACGCGGCGGTGATCGCGGGCGGGCGCGCGGCGCATGCGAACCGGCTGAACGCGGCCCACCGGCCCCGCCACCTGCTATCGGGCCTGCTGGAATGCGGCGTGTGCGGGGGGCCGTATGCGATGCGCGGCCAGGACCGCTATTCCTGTACGAGCCATGTCGCCACGGGCGGCTGCGCGAACCGCAGGGGCATCCGCAGGACCGTCATCGAGGACCGGGTGCTGACGGGGCTGAAGCACCGCCTGATGGCGCCAGAGGCGGCCGAGGAGGCGATGCGGGCCTGGGCCGAGGAGACCAACCGGCTCAACCGCGAGCGCCGCGCATCGGGGGCGAGCGACAGGAAGGAGCTTGCCGCCATCGGGAAGAAGATCGCTTCGATGATCGCGGCCATCGAGGACGGCGGCTATGTGCGGGGCATGTCGGACCGGCTGCGCGAGCTTGAGGCACGCCAGGACGAGCTGACCGCCCTTCTCGCCGCCGTCCCGGCCGACCTGCCGGACATCCACCCCAACGTCGCGGCGGTCTACCGGCGCAAGGTCGAGCGGCTTGCCGAGGCGCTGAAGCGCCCGGACGAGCGCGCCGAGGCGGCGGACGCCATCCGGGGGCTGATCGAGCGTATCGTGCTGACCCCCGGCGAGAAGTGGGGCGAGGTCCACGCCACGCTGCACGGCGACCTCGCCACCATCGTTGAATGGACCGGAAACGGCGGCGGAAAGGGCGGGACCGGCACGCCCGGTTCGGGTTTGTCGGTCTCGGCCAATACGGGGACGCAAGCGACGGAAGGAGAAACTCGAGATGGCGACGACCGCAAACCGCAGAAACACGGCTCTCAAGGAGACCATGACGAAGAGACAGATCCTCGACGCCCTGTCCGAATCGACCGGGCTTGAGAGGAAGGACGTGGCCTCGGTGCTCGACCAGCTCGGGGCGGTCATCGAGCGGCACATCAAGAGACGCGCGGTGGGAACGTTCACGCTTCCCGGCCTGCTGAAGATCAAGGTGGTGCGCAAGCCCGCAACCAAGGCGCGCAAGATGATGTCGCCCTTTACCGGCCAGGAGATCACGGTGGCGGCCAAGCCCGCCTCGCGGGCGGTGAAGGTTCAGCCCCTGAGCGGGCTCAAGCGGATGATATCGGAGTAGGCCCGGGCCGGCGGGAAGGGAGCGCGGTGGTGAATGCATGCGGCAGGCGGCCCGGACGAAGATTGCCGCCCGTAAGGCGTTGCAACAGAGCCGGATCGAGGACAGACCGACAGACCGACAGACCTGCGCTCGGATGCGCGGGAATTGGATCGAATTCGCTTGCTGATTGCTTACGGATTATGAGGGCAAGAATCAGGACGGCCTGTCGAGCTTGGCTTGTTGTCAAATTACCGTTTATTATCAGTGTGTTATGGAACAATTGCTCTTTCGACGCTTGTTGGAAACTATCCATCTACGAACCATGGGAGGTGGTGGTGCCGGAGCTGGTGTTCGAGCCGGTGGACACCTGAGCGCGCTGGCCGCACCGAGCGGGTTGCGCGTTCGAGCCAACTGCCTTGTCACCTCACGCTTCCTGTGGTTCACTCCCGCACCGAACCGGGAATGAGTGATGGGCGAATCTGTAACCCTCCGTGACCGAACTCTCTTGGACCGTATCCGCTCACTTGTCGAGCACCGCGCGACACAACGCTGGATCACCTTCCTGATCGTGCTGAACGCCCTGGTGCTGGCGCTGGAGACCAGTCCGGCGGCCATGGCTGCGGCCGGGAGCTTCCTCAAACTCGCCGATCGGGTGATCCTGGCGATCTTCGTGGTGGAGATCCTGCTCAAGGTGGCGGGGCAGCGCCGCGACTTCGTCCGCGACCCATGGAACCACTTCGACACCATCGTGGTCGCCATCGCGCTCATCCCGGCCACCGAGTTCCTCTCGGTGATGCGGGCGCTCCGCATCCTGCGGGTGTTCCGGCTGATCTCCGCCGTGCCCTCGATGCGCCGCGTGGTGGGCGCGCTGCTCCACGCGGTGCCGGGCATGGGCTCGGTGGTGATGCTGCTCTTGGTGATCTATTTCGTGTTCTCGGTGATGGCCACCAACCTGTTCGCCGACCGCTTCCCGGACTGGTTCGGAAACATCGGCAGCTCGGCCTATACACTGTTCCAGATCATGACCCTGGAGAGCTGGTCCATGGGCATCGTGCGGCCGGTGATGGAAGTGTTCCCGCACGCCTGGCTCTTCTTCGTGCCGTTCATCCTTATCACCTCGTTCGCCGTGCTGAACCTATTCATCGGCATCATCGTCGACGCGATGCAGACTCACGGCCACGGCGAATTTGGCACAACGGCGCCCACTACACCGGGTCCCGAACCGACCCTTGCGGACGTGCAGGCGGAGATCCGCGCGTTGCGGAACGAGCTGGCGGAGCTGAAACGGCAATAAGACGTAGGGGCGACCGGCCGGCCGAGGTATCAGACCCTGGAAACCCCCGACCCCGCCGGCGGCTGCGACTTGCCCGGCATCCACTCCACATCCTTGCGCGGGCCGGCGGCCTTGACCGTGAAGCGGGCTTTGCCGAGCTTCTCGATGTCGATCTCCAGGGTGTCGCCGTTGTTCATGGGGCCGAGGCCCACGTGGTAGGTGCCGGTGGCGATGACGTCGCCGGGCTGGAGCTGTACGAAGCGCGAGAGCCAGGCGACAAGCTCGGGGATCTTGTGGGCCATGTGGCGGGTGTTGTAGTCCTGCCGGGCCTCGCCGCCGACCCAGGACTTGACCGTGAGGTCGTAGGGGTCCGGGACCTCGTCCGCGGTGGTGATCCAGGGGCCGCAGGGGCTGTGGGTGCTCTGCCCCTTGGGGAGGAACTGGGTCCGGCGCACCATGCCCCGGTTCGAGATGTCGAAGAACGGCACGTAGCCGAACACGGCGTCCATGGCGTCGGACTCCGAAAGGTTCCTGCCGCACGGCCCCATGACGAAGGCCAGCTCGGCCTCGGGCTGGGTCACCACCACCGCCGGGATGTCCGGCAGCTCCACCGCGCCCTCCGGCCCCAGGAGCTCGGGCGCCTTGTAGAAGAACTCGATGGGCAGGGCGTCGGAAGTGCGCTCCGGCGAGTCCAGGTAGTTGACGAACGCGGCCAGACACTTGCTCGGCCGGGGAATGGGCGCCAGCAGCTTCACCACGCTCAGCGGGAAGCCCGACCCTTCCCGCAACAGCCGTTCGAACTCCTTCCGGTAGTCGTCGAAGTTCGCGATCACCTCCTCCATCACCCGCTGGGGCCCCTTCTCGACCCGGTACTGGATGATG
Source organism: uncultured Syntrophobacterales bacterium (assembly GCA_964630405.1). Taxonomy (GTDB): domain Bacteria; phylum Desulfobacterota; class Binatia; order UBA9968; family JAJDTQ01; genus JAJDTQ01. The sequence goes on from CAZVUC010000092.1 coordinate 5,434, forward strand.
CCGCTGACATCCACCACGTTCGCGCCGTTCTTGAGAACGCCGATGCGATCGTCGTTGAAGCGAAGAATCTTCACGGAGACTCCTAGTCGTTGACCGGTTCCAGCCACACGTCCACAAGCGCCACTCGTCCGTCCCGGGCGGCCTGGAGCCCCCGCTCCAGGGCCGGCTTGACCTCGGCCGGGCTCTGAACCCGCTCGCCGAAACCGTCGAAGGCGCGCGCGATGGCAGCGTAGTCCGGCGCGGGCGCAATGGAGGTGCCCACGAACTGGTTGGTGCGCACCGCCCAGCCGTCCGGATAGTACGCGGGGACGCCGCGTTTCATGGACTTGTAGCCGTGGTTGTTCATGAGCACGATGAGGATGGGCATGCGGAATTCCTGGGCGAAGCCGAAGCCCGCGATGCCGGGGTTGTAGTTGAACGAGCCGTCGCCGATCACCAGCACCACGGGCTTGTCCGGATGCGCGGCCTTGACGCCGAGGGCGGTGCCCAGGCCCGTGCCGAGGCCGCCGATGCAGCCGCTGAAGAAGTTGCCGGGCTTGACCCGGTCCAGGTACTGGTGCAGCGCCATGCGGTGGGTGATGGTCTCCTCCACCAGGTAGACGTCCTCGGGAAGCGCCTGGTTGAGCTGGTACATGACCCAGTTGGTGTCCATGGGCTCCTTGGACTCGAGGCTCTGGGCCTGCTCCGTCCACGCCGCCCGCCGCGCCGCGCCCTGCTCGCGCAGCCTGACCCGCCGCTCGGGGGCCGCCGCGCCGGCCTCGACGCCATCCTTGCGCAGCCGCTCCACCAACGCGCCCAGGGACGCCGCCAACTCGCCGGCGATGCTCAGGTCCACCTGGACCCCCCAGTAGGGAAGGTTCATGTGCAGCGGCTCCTCGTCCAGCGCCACCACCTTGGCGCCCTGCGCGATGGCCGCCGAGGCCGGATGCCAGGGCTGGGTCGCGCCCACGAGGCAGACCACGTCGGCGTCCGCCATGTACTCCCCGGGCTCGAAGCCGCCGTGCAGATCGTGGTCCCGGGGGAAGTTGAAGTAGCCGCTGCTGCGGGTCTCCACCACCGGCGCGTTGAGCAGCTCCGCCAACTCCACCATGCGCTCCACGATGGCCGCGCTGCTGCCGGCGTTCTCGCTCACGATGACCGGATTGCGCGCGGTGCGCAGCAGGCCCGCCAGCTCGTCGATCCCCTCGGGGTCGGGACTGGGCATGGTGGGCATGGTGACCTTGAGGGGCGCCTCCCGCGTGACCTTGTCGAACAGGTACTCCATGGGCAGCGACACGAACACCGGCCCCCTGGGAGAGCTCATGGCCATCTGGCAGGCGCGCTGGATGGTGGAGACGAGGATGTGCTTGTCGTTGACCCCGAAGCTCCACTTCACGCACCGGTCCACCAGCCGGGCCGGGCCGCCCACGTCCGACAGGAACCGCATCCACTGGCCTCCTGGGTCGGGGCCGTCGTCCTCGCCGAAGGCGAGGGACTCGCCGGTGAAGACCACCATGGGCACCTGCTCGTGGAGCGCCCCGCGCAGGGCCATGGAGCCATGCAGCGCGCCCACGGTGGTGTGGATCATGACGCCGGGCAGCTTGCCGGTGGCCTTGGCGTAGCCGCTGGCCATGGCCAGCGCGATCTCTTCGTGCCGTGAGCTCAGGTAGACCGGCATGCTCTCGTCCGGCTTGGCCAGAGCCTCCCACACAGGCGACCACTCCGACCCCGGCGACGCGAAGATCCGCTCTACGCCCATGCCTGACAGGACGCGCAAGAAGGCCTCGCCGCCCGTGAGTCCATTGACTTCGATCATGTTCTTTCCTCCGTTAGAGAATAGATGAGCCTAGAATACGGCGCCGGGGGCGGTCAACTCCTGGCAGCGAAGGTGGGGAGCCACCCGGCCGGCGGCCTCAGGTCCAGGGAGTTTTCGTCGATGGAGGTGCGGCCCGACAGCAGCACCCGCTCGCCCCGGTACGCCCACACACGCAGGTCCGCCCACACGAACGAGTCGTCGTCGAGCCGGATACGAGGCCGCCCCACCTTCCTCTGGGCGACGTAGCCCTCGCCCTTGCGCACCAGCCGCTGCAGGCGCGAGCGCCCCACTCGGGCGCTCGGCAGGAAGCCCCGGCTGGCGTGGCTGCGGATCGGCTTGAACACGAACTGGTCGCGGTTCTCGACGATGGAATCGAGGTTGTCGGGCCGGAGCAGACGGGTCTCGGGGATGTGCCGGCTCAGGACCTCCCGCTCGCGGGCCTCGATGCCGAGATCCCGGTCCCATGAAGGGAGCGAAAGAAATTCCAGCAGCCGCTTGTCGCTGCGGGTGGCGTAGGTGAACGGGTTGGGCGCCACGTAGACGCCGCCGTGGAGGAACGCGTCCCGCAAAGGGCGCGTGGTCTCCTTTTCCAGGAAGAAGTCGGTGGAGCGGTTCACGATGAATGAAACCGGCTCGCCATCGTGGTGGAGCCGCTTTCCGTCCCAGCGGAGGTCCGCCGTCGATCCCACTTCCGACCTCCACCCCTCCCCGCGGAACAACTCCCGCAACAGCTCCATCTCTCCGCCGAACTTGCCCCGCTCCAGGGCTTCGGGTTCGTCCAGGATGAGGAAAAGGCCCTTGGGGACGGCACCGAAGAACCCTTCGGCCTCCCGGCGGACCATCTGCTTGACATGTTCACCCAGGCCCGCGGCCGTGGGCGGGGCCTCGAAGGCGGCCTGCCGGTCCGGCTCCAGGAGCGCGTGGAAGGATTCGTTGATGAAGCCGGCGTAGAGCAGCCCGGAGCCGTTGTCGTTGAACTCGATGACCTGCCACGGACCTTCCGGGGGCAGATGAAAGTCCCAGGCGCTGAAGAAGCACACCTCCGACCGGCTCGACGGCACGCTCTGGCCGGACGAACCGACGACGGCCTCCTGCCACACCGGCCGGGTGGTGACGTCCTCGAAGACCTCGATGAAGGCGTCGATCTCGTCCAGCACCGCGGCCGGGATCGCCTGGTGGGCGAAGGTCACCGAGAACTCTTCCGGAACGCCGGGGATTCCCGCGGCCCGGAGCCGGCTCCACAACTGTTGGCGCCGGTCCGGCATCAGTCCTGGGAACGCCCGCAGCCGTGGGGACGCGGGGTGTCGCGCGTCCATACCCGTGCGTTGACCGGGTTCATGTCACGCGGGCTCTCGGATGGTCCATGCAAGACGTTGAAGGAACCGTCCCACTTCGGCGTCGTCGTTCAACCGGTAGCTCGCCGCCGTCGTCCTCGGATGGTCCGCGACGAGAATCCCCGCGCCCCGGCCGGCCACCGCCTCGAAGCCGTCCTCGTCGGTGGTGTCATCGCCCAGGTAAAGCGGCACGTGGTCGCCGCCCAGGGCCTGGAGGATCCATTCCACCGCCTTGCCCTTGTTCCAGTCGAAACGGGGCCTGATCTCGAACACCTTCTTCCCGTGGGTCTTGCGCAGCCCGTCGTAGTCTTGCAGCAGGCCGTCCACCACGGCCTCGACGTCGGGCACCGCCGCTTCGTCCACGAGGCGGTAGTGAACGGCGATGGAGTAGCCCTTGGTTTCCAGCAGCAGGCCGGGGACGTGCGCGAGGGCGCCGTCGAGGCGCCGATGCAGCTCTTCCATGACCGGCAGGAACTCCCGCCCCACCTGGTGCCGGATGCCGGAACCGGCGGGCCCGACGATATCGAAGCCGTGGGTCCCCGCGTAGAAGAGATTGTCGAGCCGCACCCGCTCCTGCACGTCCGCCCGGCCGCGTCCGCTGATCACGGCCGTGACGCAACGGTCGCCCAGGCGCCGCACCGTGGCGCGCATCTCCTCGGAAAGCACGGCCTGTGCGGGGGTGTCCACGATGGGAGTCAGCGTCCCGTCGTAGTCCAGGAACACGGCGGCCTGGCGGCCTTCGAGGGCCCTCCGGATGTCAGGGAAATCGGTCAAGGCGGACGGGATGGTCCAATCGACGGCCCTCATCCGCGAGTCCGCCCCCAGCAGTCGTCCACCTCGGCCCAGTCCTCCTCGGGAATCGCGTAGGAGTGGGTCCCGGCGATCAGGCCCGCCCGATTCAGGTTGCTGGGGCATATCATGCGTTCGTCTATTTCCTTCTCCGCCAGCCTGGCGTCCATGAGGTCATGGCTCCGGTCCGAATGGCCCAACCCCATGGCGTGCCCGATCTCGTGGGCCGCCATGTTCTGGGCCTCCACGACGCCCACACCCCTGAGCCCGAGGTAGACGTACGCCTTGCGGATGCCTTCCCGCCCGTTGCGGCATTTCAACTTGGTGGCGCCCACGATCCCCGGCAACACGTCATCGAACAGCTCGATGGTGATATCGGCGTCATCGTCGCCGGTTTCGTGCATGGCAAAGAACGGCAGCACGCGTTCCCACTGCGACACCCCCCGGCGCACCGCCAGCGCCGTCTCGAGATCCACGCCGGCCCAGTTGTTGATCTTGTAGGTCACCACCCCACGGTCCGGGGAGTTCCACCGGGCCACGGCGCCGTCTTCACACGTCATCCGCTGAATTTTCACCATGTCGACATGACCCGGGGCTTCGTGGTCCCGAAGGAATCGAGCGCCATTTTCCTCGCCGCAGGCGGCCCCGGTCTCCGCGCCTTCGGCGTTCGTGCACGCCTCGCCGTTGGAATGGCACAGGGTCAACGTGAATGCCAGGACGAGAAGGTGCAGGATTGATTGATTGGGCGTGAACATGCTGACGTCGGCATTCTCGTCGTGTGGCGGAAGGCCTTGGGCGCAGTCACCGCAAACCGCGCCCTTATACACCGTCCGGTGTCCGGTCTGCAACCCGCGGGGAATCTTGGCCGATCCCGTTGGGGACGCCGCCTCATGGTCTTGTCGACCTGGGCTCGCGTGACTCCGCCCTTGCCTCCCCGCGCCGCGCGTGCGATATCTCACCGCGTGTGAGTTCCCCGGTGGATGGTTCCAGTGATCCGGCCGTTGCAGGCCGCCAACACGAGCGAGGCGGACATGGCGTTCGAGCGACTGCGCAGACTCATGGGTGAAGGCGAGGACGAAGAGGCCGAGGCACAGAAGGACGTGGAGATCACCTTCGGCATCGAGGAGGAGCTTTGGCTGGTGGATCCGGACAGCCGCGACATCATCGCCGATCCGGACACGGGGATCTTCGACTGGTGCGAGCAGAACCGGGGACCTCACGGGTTCGTACACGAGCTGCTCCGTTCCCAGCTCGAGACCAACACCCGCGTGTGCGACTCGGTGGCCGACCTGCGCGGCGCGCTCGTGGAGACCCGCCGGATCGTGGCGGAGGCGGCCAGCCGGCACGGCGCCACGGTGATGGCCGCGTCCACCCATCCCTTCGCGGCCTGGGAATCGCAGATGAGGACGCCCAAGGAACGGTACGAAAGGCTGGCAACCCGGTTGCAGGAGAGCGCGCGGCGGCTTCTCGTGAACGGCATGCACATCCACGCCGGTTTCGGGGACGCCGACTCGCGCATCCGCGTCATGACCGCGATCCGGCGCTACATGCCCCTGCTGCACGCCCTCTCCACGTCGTCGCCGTTCAACGCCGGCCGCGAGACTGGCTACAAGTCCTACCGGCTCACCATCATGGGCGCGTTGCCGCGCACCGGCCTCCCCGGCCCCATGTGGTCCCGGGCCGAGTTCGACCAACTGGTGGCGGACTACCAGCGGATGAATCTCATCGGCGACGGCACCGAGCTGTGGTGGGACATCCGGCCGTCCGTGCGCTTTCCCACCATCGAGCTGCGCATCTGCGACCTGTGCCCGCGCATCGACGACGCCATGTGCATCGCCACCCTCTACGCCTGCCTTATCCGGCGGCTGTCGCGGCTCGACCGCGAAGGCGGGCTGCCGGCCGAGCCGCCCACCGAGATCATTGCCGAGAACCGCTGGCTGGCCCAGCGCTACGGCGTGCTCGGCTTCCATGGCGACACCCGGGAGGGCGGCCGCAAGGACGTCGAAGACTACGCCAAGGAACTGGTGGAAGAACTGGCCGACGACGCCCGCGCCCTGGACTGCGAGAAGGAGTTGCAACACGCCCTCACCATCATCCGCGAGGGCACCGGCGCCGACCGCCAGATCGACCTCTTCCGCCTCCGCCGGGTGGAGGGCGACACCGACGATCAGGCGCTGCGCGCGGTGGTGGACCTGGTGATCGCGGAGACGCGGGAGGGGATCGACTGAAACGTCGCGGAGGCGCTCGCGCCCCTTTGAACCGGATTCGTTCCGTCACCGCGCCCAGGACGACACGATGATCTCGCAAGCGGAACCCGCGGCGCGTCGCAGCTTCCGGTCAAGCGTCGCCAGCGGGCAGGCCAGGACGATCACTTCCGGCCCGCGTCACGTGCGCGCAGAAGCCGAGAGGGTTCAACGCGCGAGCCCAGGGCTTCTTTACGCTCACGAACACCCTGGAGCCACGCGCCGAGATGGGGACGTGAGACGATGCGCTCCAACTCACGGCGGAGATACTCCTGCAGGGATTGTCGTTGCAATGCCGCCCGCGCCACGAGCTCATCGCGTACATGCTCCGGAACGTCTCGGATGATGATCTGTACCGACATGAAAGTAATTTGCCCTCGCTGACAACAGTCCGCAAGCACAGCTGCCCATTTTGAGGACGATACGAACAGGCCCGGTGCTGCGCAGCGGTGGACCTAGTCGTTAAGGAAACCGCGAGGGTGTTGGGTCGTAGAGGTCAGGAGCGCTCGATTTGTACGTGTTCGATCATACCGAGGTCGGTCAGGATCTGTCGGAGTTCCGTCTCGAAGTTGTTGGCCAGAGCCGCGTCGACCGTCACTGAACACTCAACTGTCACGTCGAGGTTTTCTCCGGACCTAAGTTTAGGCAAGAGTTTGGTCCCGAGCCGGTTCCAGAGTCCAGGAGGCACATTTCCAACCAGCCGAAGTAACGTTTCCTTTCCTGCCGACGCCGAACCTTCAGCGGAAGGCGTGCCCGGACTCGGTTCAAGCACGAAGCCTGACCCCGATTCTTGGCCTGACGTGGGCGCTGGTTGAGGCGGCGGCAAAGTTCCGGTTGCCCGGAGTTGCTCGGCCTTGGCTTTCGTCAGGAGAAAGACATCGGCCTCGAACGCCACCTCCTCCGCGTACACCGGCTCTTTGTACCATACCCGCTCATATTGACCGCCGCCCTTGTCGCCGGAGGCGAGACCGAAGTCTCCGCGACCGACGAAATCCACAACGCGCCCGCGAAGAACCATGTCCGGATCCATCAGGCGTGTCAAAGCGCCGTTCAGAAAACTCTGCCGCAGACTCGTCAACGGCCATGCCCCGATGTCCTTGAAAGCCGGCGGCCAATGACGGTCAATGTATCCTGCGCCGACGGTCTCATTCAGCAAGGCCCCTGACTTCAACGCTGCGACGATGCGTCCGCACAATGTTTCACTGGCACTGGCGTGGCCCGCTCCGAGGTCAATGATCTTGAGGCCGTGCTTGGCCTGTGCATCCCCGAGCGCCACGAAGCGATAGCCGGCCCACACCTCGTCCTTGGCAGCTTCTTCTGCGTCCCGTACATGCGCCTGAATCTCGGAGCGGTCCGCCCGCTCGAATTCCGTGCCCAGGACTCCTTCGGTCACTTCGCGCGCCACGCGTTTCCAGGCAAGCCAGATTTCGACCTTGTCGAGGAGCTCCCTACCCGGCTTTCTCGCACACCAGACGAGGGCGCCCGGGTACAGCCGTGGCGAATTGCCACGTTCCCTGGTCCAACGGCTAACACGTTCCACGGCTTGACCACCCTCACTCCACTCCTCCACCGGGTCCAGGACAACCAGGGTCAGGCGGGGTGAATCCTGCACCGCATCGCCGTTCTCCGGGAAGAAGCCGACTGGAATCGTTGCGCCGCGCGCGAATTCACTCTCTACAAGCCTCCGGACCGCAGGTCTGGTTTCTGTCTCCTCGTCTAGCGAAGCTCGCCGGTCGCTGACCACCTTTCGCAGAGTTGCCTGATGATGAATACGATAGCCGTCCGTGCCGATCTTACGGACAAAGAAACCCGACTTCTCCAGAGCCGAGGCCGCGTTGTCGACCGTGGTCGTCTCCACCTCGGGCTCGCCAAGAGCAAACCGCAATTCCGGCAAGTGTGCGACCTTGTCCACTTGGCCCCCCGAGGACTCGAACAAGACGGCGGTACCCACGCGGCAGTGAATGTCGCGCAAGGCCCCTTTTGCATCCGTATCCAGAGCCTTGGCGTGAGCCATGGGACCCGCTACATCGGCGTCGATGGCCACATCGAGCCGCGACTCGCCGAGTTGGCCGAGCACCACGGCACGGAACTCGGGAACCTGAAGGGGTGCGGACCCCAACGTGATCAGGGGCTCTGTCCGAGCCTTCTGGAACTGCTCGCGCGCCGCCCAGGAAATCCATTGCGCCAGCATTGCAAGGGCACCCCGAGTTTGCTGAAACTGAGGGAGCGCGCGCCACTTACGCTGAAAGACGGACAATGTCGCCGGGTGAAAAGGATAGCAAGCCTCGAAACGACCCCTCAAAAACTCTCTTGCCTTTGTCTCGGTAGTAGCGGTGTCCACAGCCAGCCATTCCGAGGGAAGCCGCGCAGTCCGCTCGAAACACCAGTCCGCATAGGTTTTCGCCACCCTCTGACGCACCCGCAACTTGCCAAGGTCCTCAAACAGCCGTCGTCGCACGACCTCGCTGATCTCAGACTCGTCGTTGGCGATGAGATCGCGGGCGACACGGCGCACAACCTTGGTGATCCGTTCCTGCCACTCCTGGTCCCAATTGGTCATCTCAACCTGACTACGGGGAAGGCTGATGACTGCGGCCGTCTGCGCCACACCGGTAACCGCCACAGTCAAGTTCTGGAGGAACGCGTGAAAGGACTCCGCCATGTCGCGGTGACGGTTCACGAAGTTCAACACTTCATCAAACAACAGAAGCACCGGGCCACCCGCAGCAGAAAATACCCTGACCAATGCATCGGTTCCCGGCGGTGTGGTCCGTGCGGCGTCACCCAACACCGCTACACCCTTGTCCCCGGCCAACTGACGAGCCAAATCGATCCAAGGCGTCTCCCGTCCCTCGGCGGGGTCCCAAGCGTTGCCAACGAACACCCCGACTTGGGCGGAGGGTGTCTCGCCTATGCTTGCCTCCTTCAGGAGGTCAGCGACACCGGCAAATTTGTTGGCACGTGCGCCGGCTTTAGCCAGGTGGTAGAGCGACGTCAGGGTGTGAGTCTTACCGCCACCGAACTGGGTGATGAGCGTCAAGACCGGTGAGGTGTTCTCCGTCTTGCCGGATAGGCGACGCAGCACCATGCCCGCATGCTCCCACAACGCGCGAGTGAAGTAGGTGCGCGCGAAGAACTGTACCGGATCGCTATAGTCCTCAGGGGCAGATCCTGCCACCACCTGCTCCAGGGCGATGGCGAACTCGTCCGGACTGAACGAACGGCCTTCGCGTACCTCCTTGCGGAGCGTCACAACCTTGTACCACGGATCCACTAGCCTTCACCTCGCTGGCCGCGTGTCGCAGAACGTATCCGAACGTGTGGGGGTCACCACAATCAAGGCGTCTTCCTCTATTGCATTTGCATGCCGACCGATAAGCTCATCCATGGCGACCACCTTCTCCGCCACTCGCATGTCGACGAAGCGAATGATGCATGGGTGTGGCATGCGACGCACGAAGACCAACTCACCGAAGTCCTTGTCCTCGGTTATGAGTACTCGTCCCTCTCGATTTGCCCGCGCGAGCAGCACTTCATCCGTGGCATAGGGGTCTACGTCCAACGCGGAGACGACATCGTGCCCCAAGTCCGCCAACATGCTGCACAAACTGCGGGATGCGGCACAGACATCGAGGAGAAATTTCAAGGCGTTGTCCGGACAGGCATTCGCTCATGCACATGCTCGCCTGCCATTGCGCGGTGGGCAAAAAGCAGACACGCCTGGATGTCTTCAGCCTCCAACACCGGGTATTCCTGGAGTATCCCCTCTGCCGTATCCCCTGCCGCAAGCATTCCCAGGATGTGCTCCACCGCGATGCGCATGTCGCGAATGATGGGTTTGCCGCCAAAAACGTCCGCGCGCACGGTAACGCGCTTGAGTAGCTCGGTTTCAGTCATGATGGGTGCCTCCGCGGGCCATCGCTCTAGACTCTACACTACAAGTCGCGATGCAATCCTCGCATGCTTACCTCGGTACCGCCAGCAACATGGCATCCAACAGCCGTTTCTCGTCGCTGCCACGAGGATACAGGGCGGAAAGAGCGTTTGATAGACGCAGGAACTCCTGGCCCCGCTCCTGCTCGGCCTTCAACAAGGCGCGTAGCGCATTGCTACGACCACTGGCTTGGAGCAGCATGCCGGTGTGGACCCGGTCCAAGGTTGTGGCTCCAAGAGCCTTGGCGTCGTGCCTGTCGGATACGTCGCCATATTGTGCCGCCGGCTCGCTTACCACGAAACTCTTACCTTCCTGTTGGTCGGGGAAAAGCACTCCCTGAAACGATTTCGCGGCAGTCGAACCCTCTTGTTCCAACCACCCGGCTACAACCTCTGCCCCCTGCTCTCCGAAAAGTTGCTTTGCCCGCTCAGTGACGGGCAGCAACCGGACCACGCCCTTCTTGGTCTCAATGGTGCGTTTCTCCCACTTGGGCAGATCGATGCCAAGGGGCTGCGCAAAGCGGCGCACGACATCGAAAACCAAGGAGAAGCCTTTGGCCTTGCCGCTAGGTACTTCTTCGCCATCGGAATCATCGGCCGAAGCACCCTCACCGCTTCCGGTATCCTGCTCAGGCGTCTCCCCGCCCGTGGTTGCCTGGAGCGTCCACAGGAACAGCGCGGTTAGACGTGCGTCTTCTTCCAGTGCGCCGACCAAACCGTTGCGTGCTTGTGCTTCTGTGCTGCCGAGCACCTGCTCAAGAGCTGCGCGGCCAACAACCTCCCACACTTTCTCCAGGTACTCGGCAAGTTGAACTTCGTGCCCCTCCGCGGTCTCCACTGATCGATAGCGGCTGAAAAGCTCTAGTGCTGGACCAACACAAGCAAACACCAAATCGGCGCCACGAATGCCCTCGTTCTGCAACCGCTCCATCCAATCGGCAACACGGCCGGGAAGTTCGTTCAAAACATCCCCCCAGTCGCCAACCGGCGCGTCATCCAAACGAGGGCGGCATATGAGATGTACGCTTGTCGCGAGGGCCGCGGAGTCTTGAGCACGCAGGCGAGCGCCCCTTTCCGTCGCAACCGGCCAAGAACCGGTAATTGTCCATCCGCCCCGGATTATGCCGGACAGAAGTGCCTCCCACCCTTCGGTAGTCTTGTGTGCAAATACGACGGATCCAATCCCATCCTCGTGCAGCACTCGTCGGCCCTCTGCGAAGGCCCTCGCCATGGTTTCCTCGAACCACTGACGGTCCTTCGGCACACCGTCGGCCTGTTTGGATTCGTCCTGTACCGCTTCAGCACCCTTGGGTGAGAGTGAGTTCCGCGAATCGAACGGATCCCGCAACAACGAATGGTTCGGCAAAGCCCGCTTCAGCCACACGAGAAAGAAATCAGATAGGTCAGCATAGGGAACTGCGTCGTAGTAAGGTGGATCAGTAAACCAGATTGCAGCCGATTTGTGGGGTAGCGGATGGTCTGTGGCGTCGACTTGCTGTACTTGGGCAGTGGTTTGAGAGATATGGCTAATGGTCTCAACAGCGCTGTAGACGCTAGCGAAACCCGCACCGAATGCACCAGATGAATCCCCCAACGGAATCGGTTCCACGAAATCCCAGGTCATTGGGATGGCCTGACGACCGAACGTGCACGTCGTCTTCTCGAAGGTCAAGTGCCACTTGGTTCCTGAACTGCCATAGTCCGCGCGTTTGCCGACCCCACAGGACAACGTGTCAACCAACTGTCCGTACAGTTCGTCCCCTGAGACCCGCATGGAGGCGATCGCACCAGTCAGTGCTATCAGCGCTAGTTTCTGTCGCGCCGTAAACAGGTCGCTCCACTCTCGCATACCGTATCGCTGAACGCGAAATCCCAGTGTGCCAATCGGTGGCAATGGTTCATCGGGCACGGGACAAAGGCCTTGTTGGCCGCTGCGTTCCCACGCTTGAAGCATCCCGGTCAGCACAGTCTGTGCGCGACGCACTGCTACGTAGTCCTTGGCCGTCGGTAAACGATAGTGGCGTCCCTTCTTGCCCGCCTTTACGATGACGACCGCTAGTAATCTAGCCCCCGCGACACGTCGACCTTTCTCGTCAAATACTACATCTGCACCTCCTCGCTGCCCGGAAAGTTGAATCGGCACACGTGGATTATTCTTGGTCCCCGGCAGTACAGTTCCGCAGCATGGACAAATCACGTTGGCGTTGTTTCCCTTCGCCTTCGTCCCCGTGAGTTCAACAAACCCAGTCTTGCTATTCTCACTACCCTCGCCTCGCGCTATTCGAAAAGCAACCGGCCCACCCTTCGGCTTCTCACTGATCAACATTGCTCGGCAATTCCCGTGAGCCGTTTCCCTAAAAAACCGCGCTCTTGTCGCCCCCTTCTTGGATAGCCAAGGAGACCTGTAAATCGGAATCTCGGCGCCACAATTCGGAGCTTCGCACTGAACCGTACGCGCCCACAAATACGCGATCGGAACTCCCCCGTCGTCATCCTTGGGGTAGAGATCTACTAGTTCCCTCTCCGCCTGCCGAATAATCGCTCCGCCCGCGCTGCGCAGTTCCTCAATGTTCCTAGGTCCGTGGCGCGGTATGTCGTCCAGCATAACCTTGAGAATCAGGCACGCCACCGGGTTTAGATCACTGGCAAACGCCTCGCAGTCGAGGCGTAGCGCCTCCAAGGGAATCGAACCACCACCCGCAAACGGGTCCACCACAAGAGGGGGCTCATCACCATGCGCCGCCTTCACTAGGTTCCTCCCAACCCGCAGGTAAGTTGTATTGTCCGCCATATCCCAGTTGGCGAACGAACCGATGAACCAAAGCAATGCCTTGCGCAACTCCTCGTCGCCCATCGGCGGCTGCCGAACCTCACTGAGGATCTCCCGTGCCTGCTGCTTGAACGGTTCCGGACAGTGCTCGTCGCAAGGGTCCGGCAGTAACAACGCCAACAGCACGGCGCGGCTCGAAGCCAACGGCCTTCGCGCCCACCACAGATGCAGCGTCGACGGATGCCCGTGTCGAATCGATTTCTCACGCGCCGCATGCCGGGATACTTCGGCCACCGGGAAATCAACCTCTGCGAGCCGTTTACATTCCTTGGGGATCATTGAGTTACCATATAAGTTTCGTGCGTCGGTTTCGGCGCTGTCTATAGCACTACGCGTCAACCGAGTACGCACACTCTTCATTGCACTCCTTCATTCACGCCGTCTTACCCCAGCGGTGCTGGACGTACTTGACGGTTTCGTCGACGGGAAGCGGCCTGGTCCCGTTGCCAGTCCGGAGGTAGAAGACCGCAGATTTCTTCTCATCCACGTAGATCGGATGGTCGCTTCGTTCGACGGTGATTTGGCAGACTTCGTGACCGTCGATTTCGTGAAAGGTGACAGTCAAGTATGGCGATGATCCCGCACCAAGATCTCGTGCCACGAGGTCTTGAAAGTGAAGTTCAAAACCATCACGATCTTTCTTGCGCAGTGTGGCATAGTCAGCCTCAATTCCTACCGCCGTTCCAGCATCGTCAACACCGAGAAGAAGAATGCCACCGTCACCGTTCAGGAATCCAGCCAACGTCTTGATGACTACTTCTTCAAGTTCCTTGTTGACCCGTTTTTCGCGACGGTCCCAGCGTAAACTCGACTTGAACTCCAACGTCTGGCTTTCGCCACCAGACATCAGACCACGGACAGTTTGTTCGTCCGTTCCGTCTGTCGTATCGTCCGGAAGCCAACCTGCTACGAATTCGTTCATCTCCTCCGCCAACAAACGCCTGCGGGCGCCCAAAAAATCGGTGTAGTTCTCGGGCCGCCAGAGTTCGCGGTCCATCGGCACCGCCTGAGTTCGCAGTGCGCCGGGCTGGTTCTTCTCAACCTCAGGCAGATATTCAGACGGCGCGGAACGCCGTTCTTTTTTATCCGCCCGTTGCGTGAGAAAGGCTCGGTTGGCCAATTCGTTGGTCAGCTTGGAATCAACGTCGCCTTGAAGTTCAGCCTTCTTCAGTACGGATGGCGGGAAGATATGATGATTTTCCTGCCCATTGCTCTTCCCGGTGACCTTGTCGTAGAGCCGGATACCCGTAAACCAATCGCGTGCATCATGGGCGCGAGCGACCACCTGTGCAAGACGCGCCACCGCGGAGGTTATCCCAGCCCTGGCCAAATCCGAGGCCTCCAAGACGACACGACCCCGTTCGCGAAGGATTGCGGTCTCCAGTTCGTGGGTTGGATCGAGATCCTGTCCGGCAACAAGAGCCACGTCCTGCTGAAGCTTGGTCTCCGCCGCACCCGAATAGCGCTGCCAAAGGCCTGCCAGGTAGAGCCAACGGATGAACCGATTCTTGACTACGTCGGTCGGGAACCGTCCGTCATGCCGGGCCAAAAATACGGTGGCCGGCACAAGCACGTTGTTGGTGGGTAGCTCCCTAACATTATCGATAAAGGCTTCGTGGCGCAGCACGTACACCAAGTACTCAAACGCGACTTGCATATCCGTCCATGCGGCCTGCAACGTCGCAGCGGGCGTCCTAAGGAAAGAACCCTCCAATAGAACCGAACCGGTCGCCACACCGGCCAAGCAACGAACCAAAAAATTGAAATCCATACCGAAGCCGTGGCCCTCCATCTTCGTCTGGAAGTTGCGCAGTTCCTCCCGGGCTTCGGGCCAGATACTGCAGACGTGTGCGAGGGCGAGATCCGCATTGGTGAGCGGGGTGCCGGCCCTGTTGACCCTGTTGAAGATCTCGACGACCTCATCGACGCCGAATTCATCTCCCGACACTTGGTCAACTGTGTAGGTATATCGGCGGACCTGATCAAGGAGGCTCAGGCGCTTCAGATTGTCCTGTATGACCCTGCGCCGATCGTCATCGAGTTGGTCCAAACCTTCCAGGAGCTTGTCGAGACCTGCACTCAGGAACTCGTGAAGGCCGATCCATGCGGGATTCTTCTCCATCAACGACTTCTGCCAAAACCGAAACTCCTCTGTTTGCATGTTGAAGTATAGATCAAAAAAAAGTGCTTCGCCCTCGTAGAACTGAGGTGCCTCTCCTTTGAACAACACGTAAAGCGTTGTCAAACGCTGTTGTCCGTCGAGCAAAAGCAGCGAGTGACCGTCTTCGGCCGCTGTTCCGCCGCGTACCAACGACGGCTTGTAGGTCCGCCATATCAGCAAATGGCCGGTAGGATGCCGGCGGTATAAGGACTGCATGAGGCCGCGTACCTGTTCCTTCGTCCACACGTAACCGCGCTGGAATTCGGGCAACATGATCTCACCACGCCGCACCTGTCTCAGGAGTTCCTCAATCGACCTCACGTCATGCATGGCGCCACCTCAAAGTGATACCCCTTTCATACGTCACTGTGTTCCTCCATAGCCTTGGTTATGGCGCCCACCTGCAGCCAATAGTGCTGCACCTTCGTAACCTCATGCCACGGGAACCGAGCCGGGTTCCCAATGGGTTCCTGCAGTTGCGGTTGGTCCGCGCAGTTGGTCACGACGTAGAGCCAATAGCAGTCGGAGCGATCCTCGGCAACGCGGCGTTCGTTTGGCGTAAGCAGGATGTTGCCGGTGTTACCGGCAAGACCCTTGACCTCGATCAGACGCAACTCGCTTGAGTGCAGATCATGGCTGGTGACATCGTAGCCAAGGTTCTTCTGGTGGACGTCGTAGACCTGCCGGCCCTGGGCCGTTTCGTACTCCATGACCACCCGCATAGCGGTCATTTCGGTTTCGGGGTTCGGGCGCAGGCGGCGGACAACTGGTGTTTCACGGTCCGGGTTGGGCAGGACGAGTGCGCTCGCCAACCGCTCGACTCCTTGCAGCGTTACCGCCCGTTGTCTCTCGATTTCCTCATTGCGGCGTTGGCGTCGGCCCAGCACTTCGGCGTGACGGATTTCGGCTTGTGCCAAACGGCCTTCGGCGCCAGTGACGTCGTTCGCCACCTCTTCGGCAGCGCGACCGATTTCGTCGTCGATTCGCTGTAGAACCTCGGTCAAAGAGAGCTCTACGTGTTGGGCAATCCGGTCAACCTCCGCGAGCCGCTCAGAGCGTACCTCGTCGATAAACGGCGTCAGCGCGTGCTCGTTCAGCCAAGCAGTTGCTTCCGGGAGCGAGGCCACGGGCGGCAGAACGCTCGGTACATCGGTGGGCATTAGATTGCCGAGGAGTTCCATCCCCTGGATTTGAGGTGGCTGTTCGTCTCTCAACTCCACGGCAAAGAGCCTTTCGTGAATCACATGGCCCAACCCATCGACCACCTTTGCCTTGTAGAAATCGAGACGCGCCGGTTTTTCGTGGTCCAGGGAATGAAAACAGGCGCCCCTGGTGAAGACTTCCGACCCGAGGTCCAAACTGTTGCGCCGGAGGGCTTCGAACAGGGGGTGCCCCGGGGTCACCCATTCCAGGTTGTTCTGCTCCGCGGTGACGCGGTCTGTTGACAGTCGTGGATAGCGAATCGCCAGATCCGGGAGGTTCCAGGAGGACTCGCGCTCATACTTCTTCAACCGCGACGGAGTGCGTCCCGGTTCGAACGTGTGAGCGATGCCGCTAACCGGTTTCAAGTCCAGCGCCGCGTCCCGAGCAGACTCGTTGATGAACCGCGCTATTGTCTCGGGTACAACCCGCCGTTCCCGCGCCTTGGCTCGTCGCTCGGTCAACATGTCCAGATTGAGCTTCTTGGAGGCCAGGCCTTCCAACGCCGTTTGACAGATGGCCCGGAAGTGGCCTTCGTCCACGTTCTTCAGGAGCCGTTCCTCAAGGTCAGCCTCGCCGAGTTTCTCGGCGTAGAAATCCCGCAGCACGGACTCCACGTGGGCCGACGGAAGGATCTCTCCCACGACGTTGAAGACGGCATCGTCATCTAGGGCGTCGCGAATCTCCTGGAGCTTGTCCAAGAGGCGTTGGAGTACCCGGCCCTCAATCGTGTTGGTGGCGACGAAGTTGAAGATGAGGCAGTCGAAACGCTGGCCGTAGCGATGGATCCGGCCCATCCGCTGCTCGAGCCTGTTGGGGTTCCAGGGAATGTCGTAGTTGAACAGGATGTGACAGCACTGGAGGTTGATGCCCTCGCCGGCTGCCTCGGTAGCCACCAGGATTTGGATGTGCCCTTCGCGAAACTGCTGTTCGGTGAATAACCGCGTTCCCGGTTCGTCGCGCGAGCCGGGCTTCATGCCGCCGTGAATGCATCCGACCCGGAAGCCCCACGACTTCAATTGGTCCATCAGGTAGTCGAGAGTGTCCTTGAACTCTGTGAAGATAAGCAGGCGCTGATCGGGATGATCGAAAAATCCCTGTTCCCTCATGATTTCCCGCAGCCGGCGTAGCTTTGCTTCATTGCCCGCGCCTTGCACGGACTTGACTCGTTCAGAGAGTTCTCGGAGCTCACTGATTTCTTGGCGAACCTCATCTGCGTTGCCCGCCAGCGTGAACGCTTCAAGGATCCGCTCCAGGCGCTCGCGCTCGGCGTCTTCGAGCTCCTCCAGATCCTCCCAGTCAATGTCCGGCGGGGCCGTCCGTATAAGGTGCTCCGCTTTCTTGAGGCCTTCGTCCAGCCGCCTTGCCCGGTTGTCGAGCGAGCGTCGCATGGCATAGGTGCTGGAGGCGAGGCGTCGCTGATACAGCGACATGAGAAAACCGACCGCACGAGCCCTGGGGTCATCGCCTTGTGCAGCGGCCCGGGAGCTCTGGCGTTTAACGAATCGTGTGACCTCCCGGTACAGCTCGAACTCGGCGCCATCGGTAGTGAAGTCCACCGTGCGCGGGATGCGCTTGGTGAAAACCGGCTTGGCATTCCACTTTCCGTCTGCCTCTCGCTCTGGAAAGTAGACCATCGCTTCCTTGGTGCGCCTCAGGTAGAAGGGCGCTCGCCTCCGCTCCATGGCTTCGCGGATCGATTTGACGTCAGCGTAAGCGTCCCTATCGAGAAGCTGAAGAAACAGCGTAAAGTTCTGTGCATCGCCCTTGTGGGGTGTAGCGGTCAGTAAGAGTATGTGATCGGCACCGTCACGGAGCAGTTCCCCAAGCCGGTAGCGCAGGCTCTTGTGAGTCTCGTCTCGGGCCGACATGCGATGCGCCTCGTCCACTATTACAAGGTCCCAGTGCACTTGGCGAAGGCCCGGGAGGATATCCTGGCGCTTGGCCAGGTCGAGGGAGGTGATAATATGTTTCTGCTCGATCCACTGGTTGACGCCGAACTGGTCGCGGATGTCGCTGCCCTTGAAGACCAGGAACTTCTCGTCGAACTTTTCTTTTAGCTCGCGCTGCCACTGGAACGTCAGATTTGCTGGACAGACGATGAGAACCCGTTCGATAAGGCCCCGCAGCTTGAGTTCGCGGACCAGCAGGCCCGCCATGATGGTCTTGCCGGCGCCGGCATCGTCCGCCAGGAGAAACCGCACGCTGGGGAGTTTAAGGAGGTGTTCGTAGACCGCTTCGAGCTGATGCGGCAACGGGTCAACGCGCGAGATAGAGAGTCCGAAGTATGGGTCGAACTCATAGGCTATGCCGAGGGAATAAGCCTGGAGGCCCAGACGCAGAAGGCGGCCATCTCGGTCGTAGGAAAAGGTGGAATCGGCAATTGTCAGATTGGATATCTGGTCGGCCGTCAGGGTAACCCGTCGGAATTGCTCCGTTTGTTGACCTACGAGGCCTGCTGTCCAAACGCCGGACCCATTGGGGCGGATGGTTTCCACCCGCATCGGCTCGCCAAAGAGCGGACCTGTGAGGATCTGTCCCTCCTTGATGGGTGCTTCGTTTGTCATCTCCACCTACTCACCTGATGTACGAAGGATTTTGTTAAGTTTCTGTGGTTCGCTGTCTATGACATTGCCAAGGAAACCGCAAACGTACGGCGGCATTGCGGCAGGCAAAGACGGTTGGAATTTGCCGTCAAAGATTGTTAGGTTAGCTTGAAAATCAAGCTATTCCAGTCCCGCCAGCGCAGGAGGTTTTGCCATGTCCGTGATCGATGCCGATACCCATGTCGACGAGTCCGAGTCCACCTGGGCCGCGTTGGAGGGGACTCCCTATGCGAAGTACATGCCGGTGACGGTCCACATGTCCGACGACGAGGCGAACCGGGCCGGCTTCAACACCACCACCCGGCGCAGTTGGGTAGTGGAGGGCAGGCTCCAGAACCGCGCGGTGCGGGACGAGATCAACCATCCGCCGCGAGTGCGGCGGGAGCTGGACGACGTGGAGGGCCGCCTGGCCCAAATGGACGAGATGGGCGTGGACATCCAGGTGATCTTTCCGACCTTCTTCATCCGCCACAACACCCAGAACGCCGAGGCCGAGTGGGCGCTGACCACCACCTACAACCGCTGGCTGGCCGAGAAGTGCGAGCCCACCAACGGGCGGCTGCAGTGGGCCGCGGTGCTGCCGTGGCTGGATCCCCAAATGGGCATCGAGGAGCTGCGCTGGGCCAAGGAGCACGGTGCCTGCGGCATCTTCAAGCGCGGCTTCGACATCGGCAGGAAGGTCACCGACCCGCATTTCTTTCCGGTGTACGAGGAGGCCAACCGCCTGGACATGCCGCTGTGCTTCCACACGGGCCATCCGCTGCCGTCGCGGGAGTGGGACCGGGGCTTCCCCATCATGTACGCTTTCGCCGAACTGGTGACCTCCAAGGTTCCGGAGATGTTCCCCAACCTGCGCTTCGGCTTCATCGAGTCCGGTGCGTCGTGGATTCCTTACGTGATGTCGCAACTGGGCGCGACCAAGCGTGCCGCGCTGCGCGGTACGGGAACCGCCCTGCCGCAACTGTGCGACCTGGACCCCGACATCTTCCGCAAGAACCGCACCTACATCACCATCGACCCCATCGACGACGTGGAGTCGCTGCTGAAGTTCCACACCGAGGACAACCTGATCATCGGCACCGACTACAGCCACACCGACATCTCCGCCAACCTGAGCGGCCTCAACGAGGTGCACAACTGGGTGGACGAGGGCCGCATCAACAACGACCAGGCCGAGAAGATCCTCAACACCAACTCGCGCGTGTTCTACGGACTGTAGGAACGCGTCTCCATGCGCCTGTTTGAGTAAGGGCGGGTCCCGGACCCGCCCTTATCCGTTTCGGCGCATGGCGCGCCAGACCCTCTCCGGGGTCAGCGGAAGGTCCTTGACGCGGGCGCCGGTGCAGCGGAACACCGCGTTGGCCACGGCGGGCGCCACCGGGATGATGCCGCCCTCCCCCATGCCCTTGGCGCCGTAGGGCCCGGGGCCGTCACCGTTCTCTACCAGTATGGATTCGAAGGTCGCCGGCAGGTTCTCGAAACCCGGGACGCGGTAGTCCACGAGGTTGGGATTGAGGATCTGGCCGTCGCCGTACTCGATGGACTCCATCAGCGCATGGCCGATGCCCATCATGGCGGCGCCCTCGTCCTGGCCTTCGCACTGGAGCGGGTTCAGGGCCTTGCCCACGTCGGCCGCCATGATGTAGCGGCCGAGCCGCACCTCGCCCGTGTCCCGATCCACGTCGAGCTCGGCGGCGCCGATGCCGATCTCCCAGAAAAGCGGGTTGGAGGGGGTCGGGGCCATGCCGCTGTGGGCGTAGCCGCGGCCGACGATCTCGCCCCCCTGCATGGCGAAATGCCCGCGGATCAGCTCGCCGTAGGAGACGCTCTGACCGCCGGCCCGGGCCTCGCCCTCGGCGAGCTCGACGGCCTCCCGAGGAGCCTCGAAGTGCTCCATGGCCAGCTCCAGGATCTGCTCGCGGGCGTCCGCCGCGGCCAACTGCGTGGCCTTGCCCATCACCGTGGTGGAGCGGCTCGATCCGGTGGAGCGGTCGTACGGGGTATAGGCGGTGTCCGGCGGCCGCACCCGCACCTTGTCGAACGGCACGCGCAGTTCCTCGGCCACGATCTGGCTCATGACCGTGCGCGATCCCTGGCCGATCTCCGAGGTGCCGATGAGCAGCACCACGCTGCCGTCGGAGAGGGCGTGCACGGTGGAGGTGGACGCCAGCGGCGCACCCGGGTCGGTGACTCCGAACGCCAGCCCGCGGCCCTCCCCGGAGGCGGCCACGGGTCCGTCCCATCCCATCCGCTCGGTGACCCGGCCGAGCCCTTCCCGGAGGTCGGCGTCCAGGGGCTTGCCGCCGGGCTTCAGCTCCTCGCCCCGGTAGAGCAGGTTCTTCAGCCGGAAAGCCAGGGGGTCGAGGCCCAGCTCATCGGCGAGGATGTCCATCTGCGACTCGTTGGCCCAGGCGGTTTGCGGGCCGCCGATGGAGCGGAACGAGGCCGCCGACACGGTGTTGGTGTACACGCAGTGAGACTCCACCCGGAGGTGGGGAATACGGTACGGCCCCAGGATGCGCGTGAGGGTCCGGCTGGTCACCACCGGCCCAAGCTCTGCGAAGGCCCCTGTGTTGAGGAAGACCTCCGCCTGCTTGGCCACCAGGGTGCCGTCCCGCCTGGCCCCGGTGCGGACCCGACACAGGGCCGAATGGCGCCGCACGGTCATCATCGCCTCGGACACGTTCTGGGCCACCCGGACCGGCCGCCCGCATTTCTGCGCCAGCGCCACCGCCAGCGGCTCGATCTTGGCCCCGGACTTGCTGCCGTAGGCGCCGCCCACGTACGGGATGATGACCCGGACGCTCGAAAGCGGGAGGCTGAAGATGTGGGCCAGCTCGAGCTGGACGCCGAAGGGGTGTGCGCAGGAGCTCCACACCGTCACCCCCTCGGCATCCACCTTGGCCATGGCCACATGGGGCTCCATGGCGTAGTGGTACACCATGGGGAAGGTGAAGGTGTCCTCGACGACGGTGTCGGCCCCGGCGAACCCGGCCGCCACGTCGCCCTTCTCGAGCCGGTCGCTGAAGCAGATGTTGCCGGGAGCGGCCTCGTGGACTTGCGGCGCGCCGTCGGCGACGGCCTCCTCGATGGTGACCACCGCGGGCAGCGGCTCGTACTCCACCGCCACCGCGCGGAGCGCGTCGTCCGCGGTGGCCTCGTCGTCCGCCGCCACCGCGGCCACCGGCTGTCCGGCGAACAGCGCCCGGTCCAGCGCCACGATGGGATGGTCCTGGATCCTGCCGCTGAAGTACGGATTCCGGTTTCGGAAGTCCTCGCGCGTGAGCACGGCGCGGACGCCCGGAACCCGCTCCGCCGCGCTCGCGTCGATGGAGACGATGCGCGCGTGGGCGTGAGGGCTCCGCAGGATCTTGCCGCAGAGCATGCCCGGCAGCGTGAGGTCCGAGGCGTATTCGGCCTGTCCCGTGACCTTCGCGACGCCGTCCACCCGTTGGGCCGCGGTGCCGATGATCTTCATGGCCGGACCTTGGCAGGTTGGAGCTAGGCCACTAGAACTCCATGCAGTCTTCGGCGACCACCACCTCGCCCGGGTAGTGCTTCCGCACCTCCTCGGCCCAGGGCTCGTAGTCGGTGCTGTCGACGCGCCGGGTGAAGTGGGACAGCACCACCTTCCTGACGCCGGCCTTGGTCGCCAGCGCGCCGATGTTCTCCAACCCCATGTGCCCCTGGGTGGCCTGGCGCATGATGCCTTCCTGCTCGGCCGTGCTCATGGCCTGCCAGCGGCCGTCCTGGATCATCGAGTTCTTGCGTTCGTCACATGACGAGGTCTCGGTGACCAGCACGTCCGCGTCCCTGGCCAGCGCGGTGACCGCGGCGCTGATGCCGGTGTCGCCGGTGAACACGATCACCCGGTCGGGGGTCTCGAAGCGGTAGGAATAGGACTTGTAGCGGCCTTCGGCGTCTCCCCGGTGGAAACTGAAGTGCGTGTTCTCCACCGAGGTCACGCGGACGTTGTCGTCCTTGTAGACCTCGCCGACGCCGACGTCGTGGCCGAAGAACACCTTGTCCAGCGGCACGCTCCGGCCGCCGTCGGCGATGCGGATGTCGGCGCTGATGCTGCAGTACGCCACCGTGGCGTCCACCAGCTCCTTGGTCCGTGGCGGTCCGTAGACGTCGATGGGCGCGGTGCGCTGCCCGTCCCAGGCCAGGGACATGAGGGTGCCGAGACCCGCCGTGTGGTCGTCGTGATGGTGGGTCAGAAAGATGATCCCCACCTTGCGCACGTCCGCGCCGGCCCGGGCCATGCGCCGCGCCACCCCGTCGCCGGCGTCCACCACGTAGTAGGTGTCGTTGACGGTGAGCAGGTGCGAGGTCTGCGCCCGGCGGGGCGTCAACGACGGTCCGCCCGACGTTCCCAGAGTGATCAGTGACGATGGCGTTTTCATGTTCTCCTCCGTTCAACTGCCGGCGCCGTGCCGCTTCTCTCCGGCGATGAGACCATAGTGGAAGCCGCCGCTGATGTGAAGCCGGTCGCCGGTCTTCTCGAAACGAAAATATCTCTCCTGGAAGCGGGCCCGGAGCTCCGCCGGCCGCCGGTGCAGCTCGTCCACCACCTCGATCCAGTGCCGGCCCGTGGGGACCCCGTCGATGCCGTCCTGGTCCACATTGTAGGTGTGCCGTTCCGCGGCCGCCACTTCGAGACCGCCGTCGGCCATCAACCGGCGGATCTCCTCCAGCGCGAAGAAACGGAATCCCGCGCCGTGGGAGCGCTGGAAGACCTCGTTGATGACTCCGTTCACGGCCGCGTCCAGCGCGTCGTCTCCGGCCACGATCACCGGATCGAGGATGAACAGGCGGCCGCCGGGCTTGAGCACGCGCGCGGCCTCCATCACCATGTCCCGGGCGCTGACGAAGTGGTGGAGGCTGAAAGCCACCCATGCGCGGTCGAAGATGCCGGCCCGGAGCGGCATGCGCTCGGCCGTGGCCGCGATCCGGCCATAGCGGGGAATGGGATCGGCGTCCGGCTCCCGGGACACCCGGAGCATGGCCAGGGCCTCGTCGATGCCGACGATGCTGCCGGCGGCCAGGCGCCGAGAGACCGGACGGGCGAACCGGCCGGTGCCGGTGGCCACGTCCAGCACCGTCTCGTCGCCACGCAACGCCAAGGCCTCGATCAAACGGTCCGCCAACTGCCCGCGGATGTCCGACAGCGCCGCCCGGCGGTCGAACTCCACCGCGTGGGCGTGATCGTGGAAGGGTGAGTGTCGGCTCATTCGTCAGGTCCCCTGTGGGCCGTGTCCGACTCGTCGACCCAGTCGCCTTCGGCATACGACATTCCATCCCTCCCCGGCACCGTGCGTTCCCGCCCGGCCCGGTAGAAGCTGCAACTCTTGGGACCATAGCAGAAGGTCTCGAACCGGTAGCGTTTCTCGGACGGGTTCCACGGGTCCAACACCAGTGTCACGGGCATGCGGCAGCCCCAGATGCAGGTCGCGCACCGCCTTTCGTAGCTCCGGGGATCCAACCGCCGGTGTCCCCGCCCGCGGTACGTCTCCAGGTCCGGCGGCACGCCATGGAACGGCGGGCCGTCCGATCCCTCCACCTCGGCGTCCCGAAGGACCTTGAGCCGGCTCACCCTGTACCACCCCGCCGTCTCCAACCGCGGGTCGGCCACGGGCACCGCCACCCCGCTTACCTCCATTCCCACGTGGAAGCCGTGCTTCGCATGCGCCGACCGGCCGACGGCGATGCGGACTTCACCGCTCTGGCCGGCGCAGGTCCCTTCGATCCGCAACACATAGCCATGATAGCCATGAGACCGTTCGTCAAGGGAACGGGCAAGCCGTATCCGCGGCTGCACCGAGACGATGGTGCCGGACCAGGGCGCCTTCACGGTAGCGGGCACTCCGGCGTAAGACGTTTCAACTCGGGAATCACTTCCTCGCCGAAGCGCTGGATGGTTTCGAGGGTGACGGACGACTCCATGCCGGGCCAGTCGACCATGAACCACATGATCTCGGCGCCGAACTCTTGGTGGTAGGAGAGCACCTGCTCGGCCACCTCGGTCGGGCTGCCGAGGACGAGACGGTCCTGCTGCAACTGCTCGAACGGCAGGTCGTAGCGCTCCCCCGGCTGGCCCCAGCGCTGGTAGCGTTCGTAGCGCCGCTCGTAGCCCTCGCGGATGCGGTCTTCCGCCTCCTTGCGGCTGTCGGCGACACAGAGGTCGCGGAAGATGTAGAGGCCCTCGAAGGGTCTGCCTTGCGCCTCCAGGGCGCGCTTGTACACGGGCACGGCCTCGCGCAGGAACGTCTTGGTGTGACGGCGGCTGGCGATCCAGTGGTCGGCCACCTCCGGCACGCGGGCGACGGTGGGCACCGTGTCGGCCCCCAGCAGGATGGGCGGCCGGGGCTTCCGCAGGGGCTTGGGATGGATGGTGACGCCGTCGATGCGGTAGAAACGGCCGTCGTGATGCACCTCATCCTCGGTCCACAGCCGCTTCACCACCTCGATGCCCTCCTCGAGCCGGAGCCGCTTCTCGCGCATGGGCACGCCCATGGAGGTGAACTCGACGTCACGGTAGCCTTGTCCGATGCCGAACAGGAACTTGCCGTCGCACAGGTTGTCGAGGGTGGCCGTGTACTCCGCCACCATCAGCGGCTGGTGCATGGGCAGGAGGAATATCGCCGTGCCCAGGTACATGCCGGGGGTCAGGCCGGCGAAGTAGGACAGCAACGGCAGGGACTGCAGCATGGCGGCGTCCGGCCCGGTGGAGTAGTGCTGGGCCACGAACAGCGCCTCGTAGTTGCTGGCGTGGGCCACCCGCGCCCGTTCCGTGAAGTCGCGGCAGACGCCGGCCCGGTCCAGATCCGAGGGATAGCTGCCGAACGCGATGCCAAAACGCATGATGAAAACCTCCCGTTGCTCTCACCCGGGCAAGTCATTCCTGGGCTGACCACCTCACGGGATTCAGCCGATTACCCGCTCCACCGGCACGCTCCGGACGTCCATTTCAAATTCCAGTCCCTGGACCGGCGGCCGGGCGTACGTCCATGTGACGCCGTCCGGCGCCGCACCCCGGCGGACCACCTCGTCGGCGAGAAACCCATGGATTTCGTGGACCGAGTAGACCTGGCTCGTGGTGGCGTCCGCCCACGCCACGCCCAACGCCGCCATCCGAAGCTCCAACGCTCCGAGGACGAATTGCGCCTTTTCCCGCATTGCATCGGGCGAAGTGTCCCCGAGGCGGATGATCCGGTCCCCGTATCCTCCCGGTCCTTCGGGCGCTTCGCCGGAGCCCGCGATCACGAAGCTCTTCAGCCCTGCCGCGTCACCCGCCTCGGCCGGTACCGTGTACGAAAATGCATGGAAGCAGGGTTCCATGGGAGGATGCACCTCGGGACACACGTTCGACCGTGCGACGGGATTGTCCTCGTCCTTGAAGATGCCCCACCGTTCGAGCGTGCTCACGTAGACCCGATTGAAGGCAACGAAGCCTTCTTCCGTGAACTGCCCTGGCGAGCGCAGCTCACAGGCGCAGAACGCGGCGGGCGGGCGGCCGAGGCCGTCA
Source organism: uncultured Syntrophobacterales bacterium (assembly GCA_964630405.1). Lineage (GTDB taxonomy): Bacteria > Desulfobacterota > Binatia > UBA9968 > JAJDTQ01 > JAJDTQ01. Next base: position 31,853 of record CAZVUC010000092.1, read on the forward strand.
AGATACGTCTCGATCCGGCGGAACCCTTCGTCAAGCGGCACGGGCCGCGCGAACCGGGCGCGTTCGATGACGAATCCCGGCACCGCCGAGACGCCCCCCGAGTACTGGAACCGCCCCCTCACGTACCGGTACCCGCCGGGTTCGAATACTGTTATTTCCGCCATATCGCACCTCCGGTATCTGGTGTCCGGTCAAGCCTCGGCCCGCCTGGCGATCTCCCGCGCCAGCCCGTCGAAGATCCTGGCGTGGACCGGGTAAAGCCCGTACCAGTAAAGCAGGCCGCCCAGCCCCTTGGGAAGGAAAGCCGCGGTCTGCTCCAGCCGGGTCTTCCCGTCCTCCGTCTCCGACACCCGGAACTGGAGCCAGGCGCGGCCCGGCAGCTTCATCTCCGCCCTCAGGCGGACCAGCCGGCCCGGCTCCAGGGCCTCCACCCGCCAGAAATCCAGCGCGTCGCCGACGCGCAACTCGTCGGGGTGGCGGCGTCCCCGCCGCAGCCCCGCGCCCCCCAGCAGGCGGTCGACCATGCCCCGAATCCGCCACATCCAGTCGCCGTAGAACCATCCCCGATCGCCGCCGATTCCGGTGAACACCCGGTACACCTCCCGGGCGGGCGCGTCCACCTGTCGTGTGCGGCGCTCGAAAATCATGCCTTCGTGGGACTCCACGCGGGAGAAGGAGTCGGCCACCGCGGGAGCGCCATGGGCGTCGCTCCAGGCGGTCTCGATGCGCCCGTGCTCCAGGTCCTCAATCACCTCCGCGATGGCCCCGGCGTAGTCCCGGGGCGAGATCGCCGGGAACAGCTCCCGGGCCAGATCGTCGGTCACCACCACCTCGTTCCGGAGCCCGTCGATGAGGGGACCGCTGACGCCGGAAGGGATCGGCGTGATCCAGTGCACCCAGTACGATGACAGGCGCGGCGTGAGCACCGGCACCGGCGCCAGCCAGCGCCCGAGGCCCCGGGCCCGGGCATAGCCCAGCATCATGCCCTTGTAGGTGGTGACCCCTTCGCCGCCGATCTCGATGACCTTGTCGCCGCAGGCGGCGTTGGTCAAGGCCGCCGCCAGATAGTCCAGCACGTCGTTCACCGCGATGGGCTGGACCCGCGAATAGACCCATCGCGGGCACACCATCACCGGCAGACGTTCCACCAGGTAGCGGATCATCTCGAAGGAGATGCTGCCGGAGCCCACGATCACCGCCGCCCTGAACTCCGTCACCGGAACGCCCCCTTCCCGGAGCGCACGACCCGTGTCCTGCCTGGAACGCAGATGTTGCGACAGGTCGGCCTCAGGGTTCCCGAGGCCGCCCAGGTAGACGATGCGCCGCACGCGGTTTTCTCGGGCCACCTGACCGAAGAGCCGCGCCGCCTCCACGTCCAGCTCGTGAAACCCGGCGCCGCTGGCCATGCTGTGGATCAGGTAGTAGGTGCAGTCCACCCCGGCCAGGGCCCGCGACAGCGTATCACGGTCCAGCGCGTCGCCCTCGACGATCTCGACCCGGTCCGCCCAGGATCGCGAGCGCACCCGTGCCGCGCTGCGCGCGAGAACACGAACACGATGGCCGTCGGCGAGCAGACGCGGGGCCAGCCTGCCGCCGATGTAGCCGGTGGCGCCGGTGACGAGGACTGTTGCCGATGGGTTCATGCTGGGGAAGGGCCGCCATGGCGCGGGCGATGACGCGCTACCAGCTTCCTGCTGCCGATCCTGCGATGATGACGCTCTTTATCTGTTCTCGGTCAGCCGCCCGGAAAGGTACTTGTGAATGATGCTCGACAACAGCGTCTGGTATGGGATTCCCTCCTCGCGCGCACGCGCGTGTGCGAGGTTGAAGTCGCGCTCGGTAACCCGCAAATTGACTCTCCGGGTCTTGTTGAACGTATTGCGGGCCGCGTGCCGGGCCGTCTCCATCTCACGCTGGGCTCCTGAAGCAGGCGTTAACTCGCCCCGATCGAAGCGTTCCAGTATCTCCCGTTCTTCGGCATTCAGTTGTTTCTTCACGGTGACCGTCTCCTCTAATGTGTGCAGTTTGTCAACACCTGGTGAGGGGCCGGGCGAGCGATCCGGCATCCTCGCCACACGACAGATGGAACATCAACGGCCTGACCGCCGTAAGCCAGCAAGCACCTCGCGGAAACTGTTGAGGCCCGCTTCGAGGTTCTCGATGATCTCTTCGGCCAAGTCGTCGGGTTCGGGCAGGTTGTGCAGGTCGGTCAGGCTCTTGTCCTTGAGCCAGAAGATGTCGAGGCTGGTCATATGATTTCCCATCGTCAAAGGCCGCAACACAGCCACAAACATTTTGTTTATTGCATTTGAAACCCTGCCTGGGATAGTATGCGGCCCTCACCGAAGGTATGCCCACGGCGAGGAGGGCTCGTCGCAGGCGAGGCTGTTGGGCGCCAAACAAGGAGGAGGACATGTCTTATTCTGGAGGGTGCGACCACATACACAGTAGCTCGGACAACGATCCGATCGATGTCCACACCTGTCACTGCTCCGTCTGCAAACGCGTTACGGGACAAGCCACGACCCATGTCGCGTTTTTCAATCACGGTGACATCGTCGTCGACAACCCCGGCGGCCTGAACCGCCAGCCGTTCAACGATCAGAACCCGGATGGTCCCCTGGAGCTCTGCACCTGCGCGGACTGCGGCACGCCCATCATGCTCGACGACAAGATGGGGCGCATTCGCGCCATCGCGCCGAACCTGATGGGCTTTGACCCGGACAGCATGCCGGCGACCTATCATGCCTTCTACGATCCGGCCACCGGCGTCCCGAGGCCGGACGACGGCCGCCCGGTCTATGAAGGGCTTCGCCCCGACTTCGTCTGGCCTGAGGGATCCTGAGAAGAGGGGTCCCTTTCCACGACACCACAAACAACAAGACCCCGAAGGGTTCTCCCCTCGGGGTCTTGTGTCAACTGGTGTCTGGATCGGCGCCCGGAGATATGGCTCCCGGGGAGTGCGCCGTCCCCGGTCCTCACCCAGTCTCAACCAGCCTCATAAGCATCCGATACTACTTACTTTTCTTTCCGTCCCTTGTCTCTTGACGTCTCGCGAAGTTTCCTTTATTATCACCAAAAAAGTGATAACCGAAGCAATATTCGGTTGGTGATAACTGGAAGGGAGACGAACCCGTGAAACGTCCCAAGGTGCTTTCCGCCGCCTTCGTGAGGTCCGTGACTCGCAGTGGCCGCTACGGCGATGGTGCAGGCGGTTTCGGCCTGTCACTGCTAGTGAAGCCGATGGCCAACGGGCGGCTGTCGAAGACATGGTCACAAAGGTTACGGATCAACGGCCGCCCTGTCAACGTCGGGTTGGGCAGCTACCCGGTGACGACCCTGGCCGAAGCCCGCAGCAAGGCGCTGGCGAACCGCCGGGCCGTGGAACAAGGGCGCCACCCTCGCGGCGGTGGCGTCCCAACGTTCGAGGCGGCAACCGAAACGGTGATCGCCTTGCACGGTCCCTCCTGGAAATCGGGGTCCAAGACCGAAGCGCAATGGCGTAGCACGTTCGCGGAGTACGTCTTCCCGCGAATCGGGCGCAAGCGCGTTGACGAAGTAACCGCCGCGGACGTGCTCTTGTTCCTAACCCCGCTGGCACTGGAGAAGCCGGAGACCGCACGGAAGCTGCGTGCGCGCCTTGGTCTCGTGTTCAAATGGGCCATGGGCCAAGGTTTGCGAGGTGACAATCCGGCTGGCGAGAGTATCACGGGGGCGTTGCCACGGAACGGCTCCCGTGCAGTGCATCACCGGGCATTGCCGCATGAGCAGGTAGGTGACGCCATCCGCAAGGTGCGCGCCAGTGACGCCTACAAGGCCACGGTGCTGTGTTTCGAGTTCTTGACTTTGACGGCGACCCGATCCGCAGAGGCGAGACTTGCTGCCTGGGACGAAGTCGACCGCGACAACCTCGTCTGGACCGTGCCACCGCCCAGGATGAAGAGTGGAAAGCCGCACGCGGTTCCTCTGACCAGCGCGACGTTGCGGGTGTTGGACGAAGCCGCCGAACTATCGGACGGGAGCGGGCTCGTCTTCCCAAGCGTAACGGGCAAGCCGTTGTCGGATTCCACGATCAGCAAACTCTGCCGGGAGAACGCCATCGGATGTGTTCCGCACGGGATGCGTAGCTCTTTCCGTTCCTGGGCGGCGGACACCGGCCAGCCAGCGGAGGTCGCCGAAGAATGTCTCGCGCATGTCAACCCTAACAAGGTCGAATCAGCTTACCAGCGGAGCACGATGCTTGAGCGCCGGTCCGAATTGATGGCGGCGTGGGCGACGTACATTGAGGAGGACTGCCGATGAGAAAACCGCCTCTCTGGACGTACGAAGGGAACGAAGCCGCGATATCCGCGTGGCTCGACGGTTTGTTGAACCGTGACTACTCGCCTGGCGGCCTACTGACCACATCGTGGCTCTACGGCGAGGCGATGCCCGATTCCACCTGGACACGAGACAAGGAGCTCCGGGAATGGATTGACGCGTCGGAAGACCACTTCCGGGCTTGGGACGGCTTACAGCACCTCCTGCGAACGCTGAGGCGAAACGAGCAACCCATAACCTTGCCCTTACTGCTTTGGGCACTGGACGTAGCCGACGGTACGAGAGAACCGCCAAAGAGGCCGCGCGGCCGTGACGCCAAAGAGAACCACTACCGAGACCTTGCCATCGTGATGGCGATCCATGCCTTGAACGCAGGCGATCTTCCTGAGTTCTCGAACACGGGGGAGTCCGTCATCGGGCTCGTGGCGAAGAAGGTAGGGCTGTCATATGAAGCGGTCCGCACCATTTGGCTCGAAAGAAGGGAATCCTACCTCCAAGACTACCTCCTCCGCTGGGATCGCGGATTCTGAGCAACTTCCCGTGGGTAAGGAAATCGGATTTGTTCATCACGACAGCGGTGGGCGCAGTGGGTATCTTGGGGGCGAAAGGAGGCTCCCTTGGAACAGCAAATACTGCGGTGCCGCGAAGTTCAACGAGTCACCGGTTTATCAAAACCTACCTTGTATCGCATGATCGCCAGCGGCGCCTTCCCACGCCCGGTCAAGCTCGGTGTGAGAAGTGTCGGCTGGCGCGCTTCCGAGATTGAACGCTGGATCGAAGGGCGGCCGGAGACCACCGGCCAAGCCGAGGCTTGATGGACGGCAACGGTCACATCGCCGGTAACGTCGACCTCACGGACCTCGTCGCCGAGCACGGCGGCTACGCGGACCTCGAGGCCCGCCGCACCGCCGAGTTCATCGAGATCGTCGAGGAGTTCGGCGGTTGGCGAGACAAGGCCGAACGCCTCGCCCATGAAGCCGGAGTCACACGCGACGAGGTCTTCCGTGCCTTCGATGCCGCGGCCACGCTTGCCCGGCACAACGAACCCGACCAGGCCGTCCGGCGCTTCCGCGAAATCCTCGACCCCCGATTCGGTTTTCTTTCCCCTTCCCCTATAGGGAAAAACCAGAAAACAGAAACCGGTTGGCAGTTCGAGAGCATCGGCGATCTGCTGAACGCCCCGGAAGAAGATGTCGACTTCCTGGTGGACGGGCTTCTACCCACTGGTGGCCTGTCTCTCCTCGTGGCTCCGCCGAAGGCCGGGAAAAGCACACTCGCCCGCTGTCTGGCCATCGCCGTCGCTCGCGGCGTCTCCTGGCTCGGGCGAGAAACCCAGCAGGGTGCCGTCCTATGCGTCTTCCTGGAAGAGAAGCAAGCGGAAGTCGCTCGTCACTTCAAGAAACTCGGGGCGCGGGAAGACGACGCCATCGACCTCGCCTACCGGCGCCCACTGAAGGACGCGATAGCTCAACTCGGGGCGGAGATCGAGAAGACCAAGCCCACCCTGCTCATCATCGACCCGCTGTTCAAGTTCGTTCGTGTGCCCGATGGTAACGACTACGCACAAGTCACCAACGCGCTGGAGCCCGTGCTCGCCCTGGCGCGGAATTCCGGCGTGCACGTCCTGGCAGTCCACCACGCCCGCAAGAGCGGCGGCTCCCTCGGTGAGGAGACCCTCGGTTCCACCGCCGTTTTTGGGGCGGTGGACGCCGCGGTCTTCATGAAGCGGGACGAGTCGAGCCGGTCGGTCTACTCGGTCAACAGATACGGCGAGGACCTGGAAGAGAGCATCCTCACGATGGACGATTGCGGCTGGGTGGACATCGTCGGCAGCAAGGCGGAGATCAACCGCAAGGCCGCAGCCGATGAGATCGTCACCTACTTGGCGGGGCGGACCGAGCCAGTCCAGCAGAAGGACATCATCGACAGCATCACTGGCACGAAGAAAACCGTCATCGCTGCCCTGAAGGGGCTGGTGGACAACAAGCGGATTGAGCGGATTGGAGCGGGTCGGAGGGGTGACCCGTTTCGGTTTTCTGGTCTTGGGGTATAGGGGAAGGAAACTGAAACCGAATGAGCCTTCGCCGATTCAAGGCCCGGAGCCGAAGCCAGCCGGGCCTCAAGCATGAGCTGGTAGTGTCGCCGGACGGCCGGGTGCTAAGCTGCTCGTGTCCAGGATTCGGATACCGGGGACAGTGCTACCACGCGGCGCGGTTGATGCGGTTCCTGGAAGAATTTACCGAAAGGGGAGGGACGCCATGAGCAAGGACAAGGAGAGGGAGTTCGAGGCGTACTTGGGGAAGGTCGTGGCAGCGGTGGCGCTGAGCATCCTTCAGGATGATGATGCAGTCGGTGAAGAGCGGATGCGTGAGGTCCTGGCCGAGGCTATGGGCGTCATAGTCAAGGCCGAGCACGGGGACGAGGAGGCCATTGACCGGATCAAGCACGCCGGCGAGGGCTTCAATGCCATCATCCAAGCGCTCGGCAGGCAGTTGGTGAACTGACCATGGAACAGAGGCACATGAGGGTCAAGGTGGTCTCAGAGGTGAGACAGTTGAAGCAGGATCGCCCTGGCGGCTGGATGATGTCCTATGCGGCCGACGTTGAAACCGAAGACGGCACACGATTGACGATCTATTCGCACGGCGCTGTGGCGACCAAGATGAACCAGCACGTTAACGGCGACTTCATCGACATCCAGGTCCAGGTGGTGAAGCGAGATGACGGCAGCAGGCACCTGATCGCGAAGACCATCGAGGGCGTGGGCATCTGACCCCCTCGGGGAGCCCTGAGACTGTTGCGTCGGGAGGGGCGTTACAACGCGGGGTGGAGACACGAAATCCATGAAGGCGCTTGTTGACTACCTGGACACCCTGACGGTGACGCAGGGTGAGGGCGCCGGCGGACCCTTCCCGGTGCTGCCCTGGCAACGGCGGTTTGTGCGAGGCGCGTTCGGCGTCCGCGGCAATTCCGCCTTGAGCGTCGCCCGAGGCAACGGAAAGACAACGTTGGTGGCCGGGATCGGGGCGGCGGCGCTGGAAGGGCCGTTGCGCGTTGCCCGTGGTGAGGTGGTGATCGTCGCCAGTTCGTTTGAGCAAGCCAGGGTTGCTTTCGAGCACACCTACGCGTTCATGCAGGCCAAAGGCCACGACCTGGACAACCGCAAGCGTTGGCGGGTGTGGGACACGGCGCAACAGGCGCGAATCGAGTGCAGGGAGACAGGGGCGCGGGTGCGCTGCATCGGCTCCGATCCCAAGCGGGCTCATGGGTTGGCACCCCTGATCGTGCTTGCAGACGAACCGGCGCAGTGGGGAGCCCAAGGCGACGCCATGCGGGCGGCGCTTCGCACGAGCATGGGGAAGGTGAAGGGCTCGCGGCTCATTGCCCTGGGGACCCGGCCGAAGTCGAGCCTTCACTGGTTCGCGCGGATGCTGGAGGGGAGCGGCGCGGCCTACGCGCAGTCGCACGCCGCGCGGCCGGATGACCGGCGGTTCACCATGCAGACCTGGCGGAAGGCGAACCCTTCCCTTCCGTACATGCCGGAGCTGCTGGCGACGATCCGCGAGGAAGCCGACGAAGCGAAGCGGGACCCGGCGTTGCTGGCGTCGTTCGAAGCGTTGCGGCTGAACCTGGGAACGAGCGACACACAGGAAACCACGCTCCTGGATGCTGGCACCTGGGAGCGTATCGAGGGCGATGCGGAAGCGGCCGGAGAGTATATCCTAGGCGTGGACCTGGGGAGCGGCGCGGCCATGTCGGCGGTGGCGGCCTACTGGCCAGGGAGCGGGCGGCTGGACGTGCGGGCGGCCTTTCCGGCGCACCCTGAGCTTGGGGAACGTGGGCTCCAGGATGGCGTCGGGCGCCTGTACCTGGATATGCACCGGCGCGGCGAGCTTGTCACCTTGGGCGAGCACGTCTCCGACGTCGGCGGGCTCTTGCGGCTGGCGTTCAACACCTGGGGCCGGCCGGGCGCCGTGGTGTGCGACCGATGGCGCGAAGCGGAGCTGCGGGAAGCTCTGTCCGCGGTGAGCTTTCCCATGACGGCGCTCGTGCTCCGGGGCATGGGGTTTCAGGACGGCGGCGAGGACGTGCGGCGGTTCCGCAAGGCGGCCCTGGCCGGGGAGGTCCGGCCGCTCGTGTCCTTGCTCATGCGTTCCGCCATGAGTGAAGCCCGCTGCATCATGGACCCGGCCGGCAACTCGAAACTGTGCAAGGGCACCGAGGGCGGCCGGCGTCTCCGGGCTCGGGATGATGCGGTGGCGGCCGCGATCCTGGCCGTGGCCGAAGGGTCAAGGCGCGGCGCAAAGCCGAGGGCTGCCGGGCTCTACCTGGGGATTGCATGAGGCGGCGGAACCATCCGGCGATCCTGGACCCCCGGCGCTGGCGGCGCGTTCGGTTGCGTGTACTGGACCGCGACGGCTGGCGGTGCCGGACGTGCGGCAAGGCTGGCGGGCTTGAGGTCGACCACATCAAACCCGTTCACCACGGCGGCGACCCTTGGGCGCTCGCAAACCTGCAAGCTCTGTGTGCGTGGCCGTGTCACGGGGAGAAAACCCGGCGCGAGAACACCCGCGACACGCCGGCCCGGCGGGCCTGGCGCGCCTTGGTCGCGGACCTGCTCTAAAACTCACCCTAAGTTTTCGATTGTTCACTATTGACTTGTCTCTTGTGATAAGGTAAATATATCAAAATATGATAATCAGTAATTTTTATTTTATGGAGGCACCATGACCGCAAAATCCCGAATCGCCCTGCGCATGAGCCAACGCAGGCAGAGAGTCAACGAGCTGCTCTCCCTGGACGAACTGACCGAGGAGCAGCGCTCCGAGCTCGGGACGCTGACCACAGCGCTCCAGAATGACGAAGTCGAGTTGCGGGCGGCCATCGCGGCGGAGCCCGACTCCATCATCACAGTGAACGACGACACGGCCGAGGGCCGCGAACTCAGCGAGCTCGTGGGGCGCTGCAACCTGGGCAACATCTACGACGCTGCTCTGGAACACCGCAACGCCACGGGCGCGGAACGCGAGCTCCAGGAGCACTATGGCCTGGCCGGGAACCAGGTACCGCTGGATCTGCTGGAGACCAGGGCCGTGACGCCGGCGCCGGCGGACGTGGGCCAGAACCAGCAGCCCATCATCCCGGGCGTCTTTCCGATGGCTTGCGCGGCTTTCCTGGGGATCGCCATGCCCCGCGTAGGCGTCGGCGAGTCCGTGTTCCCGGTGCTGACGCAGAACGCCACCGCGCACACGCCGGCAGAGAATGCGGCTGCGGCGGAGACCACGGGCGCGTTCAGCGCGGACGTGCTGTCCCCAGCGCGGCTCCAGGCGTCGTTCTTCTACAGCCGCGAGGACCGGGCCCGGTTCGCCGGCATGGACGCGGCGCTGCGGGAGAACCTGAGCATGGCCCTGGGTGACAAGCTGGATCAACAGATTCTCGCGGGCTCTCCCAACGGGCTCCTGGCGGGCAACAACCTGACGAAGGTTGCCGCCGGCGCCGTCACGGATTTCGCCGGCTACCGTAAGGGCCTCGTGTATGATCGGATCGATGGCACCTATGCCAGCGTCGCCGGTGAGGTCAAGGCGGTCGTGGGTGCCCCGACGCTGGCGCACATGAGCTCCACCTACCGGAGCAACAACGCCGACGACAGCGCCCTGGATTCCGTCGTGCGGATTTCCGGCGGCGTGAAGGTGTCGGCTCACGTTCCCGCGGTGGCGTCGAACAAGCAGAATACGCTTGTCCGGCGCGGCATGAGGCGCGACGCGGTGGCTCCCGTGTGGGAAGGCGTCACGTTGATCCCCGACGAGGTGACGAAGGCCGGAACGGGCCAGATCGTCATCACGGCGGTCATGCTCTACGCTTCCAAGGTGCTCCGCGCGGACGGGTTCGCCAAGGTCGAGGTCCAGCACGCGTGATTCAGGCTTTGCCGGGGTTCTATGTGAGGGTGCCCCGGCATTTGGGGGCGGTTCCTGGCACTCGCCGCCCCCTCCCTCCCAAAAGAGACATCGACAATGGAAACGCGCTTGATCTTTCCCCTGGAGCTTCGGCGAAAGGGCAGGACGCTCACGGGGCGGTTCCCGTACCGGTCCATGGCGACGATATCCGACCGGGGCAGGACCCGGAAGGAAACCTTCTCGCCGCGGGCGTTCTCCTACGCCGTCGAGGACGAGTCCAGAGAGATCAACATTCTGCTCGGTCATTCCTTCGACCGCCCCATCGGTTCCAAGCGGGCGGGCTCCGCCACGTTCGAGGACACCGACGAGGCGCTCATCTTCACCGTCAACCTGCCCGACCCCGAAGCGCAACCCACCTACCTGCGCGACTTCCTGGCGGCCTTCGCCGGCGGCATGGTGCAGCCGGGCGTGTCGCCGGGATTTCGCGTCCCGCCGACGTCTACCGTTCCCGGTGCTGAAACCCTCGAACCCGAGGTCGGCAATCCGGACGTCATGGTGCGCACCATCAACGCCGCGGTTCTCTATGAGGCCAGCATCGTGTCCAGGGCCGCCTACGGCGAAACAACCGTGGACGTGAGGAAATGGATGCCAGCCCCAGCGCCGAGGATTCGCCGGTGGCTGTAACCCTCACCGCCGCGCAACTCGCCGGGGCGCTCCGCCTTGGCGACAGCGCCGAGGAGACCGCCGAGGTCGAGCGGCTGCTGACCTACGCCACCGAGGCCGTCACCAAGCACGCGCTGGACGCGCCCGAAGCGACGGCAAACGAGGCGGTGGTGCGCTTGGCTGCGTACCTGTTCGACATGCCCAACGCCGGCAGGGGTGACGGCTACGCCAACGCCATGAGGAACAGCGGTGCCGGGCGGATTCTCCTGCCCTACGTCGTCCACCGTGCGGGAGACACGGCCTGATGCCCATGGACCGACGCATAGCGGTCTCCTTCACAACCACCACGTACCAGCGCGGCCAGGCGGTGCCGACGACTACGACGCGGCAGGTATGGGCGACGAAGTTGCAGGATGCCGTGGCGCGGGTGCCGGACGCCAGCGGCACGAGGTCGGATGCATCACGGGCATACCGCATCCGCTACTGGAAGGACTTGGTGACGGCCATCGAGGCCGGGGAGACCGTCACGGTGCTGGACCCGGACGTGAGCACTGAAGCTCTTGTCGTGGGCAGTATCGGCGAACCGGAGGGAACGCGGCGCCAGCCAGGCCCACGTCGGCGATTCCTGGACCTGCTGATTCGTTGAGGGGAAGTTCATGCGCTGGCCTTGGCAAAGAAGGGAGACGCGGGCGGACAGTTCCTACACCGACGCGCTGGTTGCGGCCATCACCGCCAACGCCAGCGGGCAGAGCACGGCCTTCCCTACCGCTACCGCGGCCCTGGAGGCGTGCGCTGGTTTCGTCGGCCGGGCGTTCGCGGCGGCCGAGGTATCGGCGCCGGCCATGTACCGGGATGCCCTGGATCCGGCCTGCATGGCCCTGATCGGCCGGGCGCTCGTGCGGCGAGGCGAGTTGGTGCTCTTCATCGACGTCATGGACGGCGAGCTGCGGTTGCTCCCGTGCCAGACTCACGACGTGGACGGCGACACGGACCCGTCAACCTGGACCTACCGATGCACCCTGGGCGGTCCCTCCAGGACTCGGACGTATGAGCCGGTCCCTGCCGCCGGCGTCGTCCACGTCGCCTATGCTCGCGACCCTGAAACCCCTTGGCGCGGCTATGGACCCCTCCAGGTAGCGCTCCTGGCCGGACGGTTGAGTGCCGAGACCGTGGCGGCCCTGGCCGACGAAACGAGCGGGCCGCGCGGCCATCTGCTCCCGGTTCCCGTCGATGGCGCTGACCCTACGGTGACGGCGCTCAAGCAGGACCTGAAGAACCTGAAGGGCAAGGCGGCGCTGGTGCAAGGCGGGGATTGGGACAACACCGGCACTGGCGGCATGGCGTCGTGGAAGCCCAACCGGATCGGCTCGAACCCGCCCGACGCGCTGGTTAAGCAGGCGGACCTTGCCACCAGGGAGGTCTACGCCGCCTGCGGCATCAACCCGGCAATCTTCCAGGACGCCCAAGGCACAGCGGCCCGGGAGGCGTACCGGCAGGCGCTGTTCGGCTTGATAGCTCCCCTGGGGCGATTGGTGGCGGCGGAGTTGAGCGAGAAGCTGGAGGCCGAAATCTCCCTGGACTGGACGGAACTGCGGGCGTCCGATATCGCCGGCCGGGCGCGGGCGTTCCAGTCCCTGGTGGGCGGCGGCATGGACGTCGCCAAGGCTGCCGCCCTGTCGGGCCTAGTGGTGACTGAGGAACCGTGAGCACACCGTTCTGTGAGTGTGGCCGGGCTTTCTCACCACCGAGAGCGGTTATAGTGTCATCCGAAGGGGTAACGCGGCCTTGAGGTAGCAACCAGCCTCGCCAACTCTGCCCGCGGATTCGGTGCAGGAGGCTTTACCGGAGTTGCGAGCAGCCTTGCCAGCTCTGACAGCCCCTTCATTGGCCTTGTCAGCTCCCTCATTGGCCTTGTCAGCTCTGACAGCTCCCTCATCGGTCTTGCGAGCTCCCTTAGAGGATTTGTAGCTGCAACCAGCCTCGCCAACTCTGCCCGCGGATTCGGTGCAGGCTTTGAAACATGTACTGATCGGCGTGGCTCTAATTCGGACCGGCGCCGCCAACGACCTTCAAGGACGTCAAGTCGAAAGTAAAACTCAGCTTCAGTCAGGAACGCCATCTTGGTTTCCTCCTTTACGGAAACTTACCATGGGCGCCGCTCCGGACACAAGCTGCGGCATTCACAGGAAAGCATACCAGTGGTAATAACCAGAAATTCAATGTAGACAATAGGTGTGTAATATCAAATAGTTATAAAGAAGTAGTGGCTCCCGGGGAGGGACTCGAACCCCCGACAAAGTGGTTAACAGCCACCTGCTCTACCGACTGAGCTACCCGGGAACGACTGGCTAAACCTAACACACGCCCCTGTCAATTTCCAGGTGCGGCGAATCCGAGGCGCTTGAGTTCCTCCACCATGAGCTGCTGGTGGGTGGCGGCCCAGAAGACCCGGCGGCAGCCCGGACAGTGCGAGAAGACCTCCTGAGTCTCGTACACGTAAGGCGGCACGGTGTCGGCGACCTGTTCCCTGGCGATGGGTTGCAGCGGCGAGTTGCACTCGACGCAGCGGGTCAGGAGACCGCCGAAAGGGTCCAGCCCGCATTCTTCCACCACCTGCTTCAACTGTCCGCGGAAATGGTCGTCCCGGATGAAGATGCTCTGGTCCCGATTCCGGCGGTACACCTTGCGGTCCCGGGTCAGGATGACCCGCCGCTCACTGGCTGCCGTCCGCGCCAGTCCATGGCCGGACAGATGCTGGCCGCAGATGACGTCCTGGCCGATGATCCGGAGCCACTTGGCCAGCCGCCCGAGCATCTTGTCGGCGGCGAATCTCAACGCGTCGTCCGTGCGCTCAACCATTGCCGCGACTCCTACCTCGGATCGATCACCTGGTCGAGGTGGATCCAGATGACCCGGGAGTAGCGGAACAGGAACGGGGCGGACACCACCAGCACGAGGCAGCACGCGATGTAGATAGGGGCGGCGCCGAAGCCGAGCAGCAGCATGGCGACGATCACGGGAAGGACCTCCGCGAGGGCCAGCGCGTAGCTGAAGTACATGGCGCCGACAAAGTAGCCTTGCTCACGCTCGAACTCAAGGCCGCAGACCGGGCACCGGGGATTCATCCTCAGGAGGCGGGCGAAGATGGGGCCGGCGGCGCAGCGGGGGCAGCGGAGCCGGACGATGCCCCATAGTTTCTTACGGCGTCTCGCATATCCCATGGGTCACGCCCCCTTCGGAAGTCCCGCCGGCGGTCGTCGCGGGCAGCGCATCGAACGGATCGCCGGCGTCCCCGGCGGCGCGCACGGCCTCGATGGTCCGGCTCACTTGTCCGCCTTCCCGCCGGTAGAGTTCCTCGAACCGCTCCAGGTGGGTGACGTACAGCAGGTGCTGCAGGATCACGGCGTTGTCGAGGGGTCGGCGGCTGAAGGAAGCGTACCGGTGTCCCGGGCTTCCGGCCAGCGCCTCGCCCCACTGCCGCCGGCTTCGGGCGAACACCCGCTCGCGGCGGCTCAGCTTGTCCGCCTCGGGCGCCGGCTCCGCGTACAGCGCCCGCAGGCAGCGCGTCAGCTCCATCATCAGCCCGGAGAATTCCAGCTCTTCCCGCCACGCCCGGCGTGCGGCCTCGGCCTCGGCGCTCCCCGGACCGTGGCGCCGGACGAAAAAATCCATGGCGCCCCGCTTGCCGACGAAGTTGGCCAGGCTTTCGTTGAAGGCCACCGAGCCCTTCACGAACAGCGTGTTGTGGAGCAGCTCGTGCAGCACCACGTCCGCGAGACTCACCCGGTCGAGCTTCAGGAGGCGGCCCAGCAGCGGGTCGTCGAACCAGCCCAGGGTGCTGAAGGCGCCGGCCGTGCGGATGTTGGTGTCGTAGCCCCGGCGCGCCAGCGATTCGGCTTCCTCACGGGCGCCGTCGGGGTCGAAGTAGCCCTTGTAGGGGACACGGCCGACGAACGGGAACCACCAGGTGTAGGGTTCGAGCGAGGTCTTGGGAACCGCCGTCAGCACGTGCAGCAGCACCGGGCGGTCCACATAGGAGTACGCCGCGTAGCTGCCGCCGACGTTCAGCCGGAGATGGTCGGCGGCATAGTCCCGGACATCCAGCACCATCTCGAGCTTGCGGCGGACGTCGGGCCCGAGCCCCTCCGTCGCCAGCATGGCGGTGATGGGCGTGCGGCGCCACAGGATCCGGCCCTCCTCGTAGGCGGCCCGGATGTAGTACTCCGCGGAGCAACCGGACAGGACCAGCAGCAGGAGGCCCCAGACGAGTAGCCTGAGAGTCCCCGCGACCGCCCTCGCTCCCGGCGCGCGGCTAATCGACGACCGCCGCATCGCGTGTTCCCAGCGCGTCCGCGGCGCCGGCCTCCCCCTGGAACTGCAACTGGTGGAGCCGGTAGTACACCCCGCCCTTCTCCATCAACTCGGAGTGGGAACCCATCTCGCGGATCACGCCCCGGTGGAAGACCACGATGCGGTCGGCGTTCCGGATGGTCGAAAGGCGGTGGGCGATGACCAGGCAGGTGCGGTTGGCCATGATCTTCTCGAAGGCCCCCTGCACCAGGAACTCGGTCTCGGTGTCGACGCTGGAAGTGGCCTCGTCCAGCACCAGGATCTCCGGGTCGACGACGAACATCCGCACCAGCGCCAGGAGTTGCCGCTGTCCCGCCGACAGGTTGTTGCCCCGCTCCCGCACCGGGGCCTGCAAACCGCCCGGCAGGCGCCGGACGAAACCCTCGGCGTTGGCGTTGCGGAGAGCCCCCCGGATCCGGTCCTCGGAGACGCCCGGCTTGCCCAGCTTCAGGTTCGAAAGGATGTCGCCGGAGAACAGGAAGACGTCCTGGAGCACCACCCCCATGTGGCGTCGCAGGGCGTCGAGGTCCCATTCACGGACGTCGCGGCCGCCCACGCGCACCGCGCCGCTGTCCACGTCGTAGAACCGGCTCATGAGCTTGATGGTGGTGGTCTTGCCGGAACCGGTGGCGCCGATGACCGCCACCCGCTCGCCCGGCTCGATCCTGAAGGACACGCCCTTGAGCACCGGGTCTCCGGGCCGGTAGCTGAACCAGACGTCGTCGAACTCCACCGCGCCGCGGGAGGATTGGATCACGGCGGGCGTGGCAGTGGCGGCGGACCCCCGAGCGGAGTCCGGGGAAGCAGCCCCACCCGACCTCTCCGGCGGCGTATCCAGCAGTTCGAAGATGCGCTCGGCCGCGGTCATGGCTGCCTGGATCACGGCGTATTTGTTGCTGAAGTCGCGCAACGGCACGAACAGCCGGCGGATGTACTCGCTGAAGGCCACGAACGTGCCGATGCCCACGACCCCCTGCAGCACCTCGCCGCCGCCGTACCAGAGCAGCAGCGCTATGCTCAGCGAGCCCGCGGCCTCGACCATGGAGAACAGCGACGCCTCGTAGACGTTGGAGCGCCGGATGGCGTCCCGGTGGGCCCGGTTGAGGTCGTCGAACTCCTCGAAGCTCCGCTCTTGCCGGTTGAAGAGCTGGATCACGGCCATGCCCGGGATGGCTTCGCCGAGGTAGGCGTTGACCCGGGCGATGCGCGTCCGGATCAGGCGGTAGGTCTGACGCGCCTTGACGCGGAAGACGTTGATGCCCAGCAGCAGGAAGGGCATCATCGCCAGCGACACCAGCGCCAGCTCCAGGTGGAGCGACATCATGATGGTGACGATGGCCACGATCAGGACGATGTCGGCCACGAGGTTCATGGCGCCGGCAGCGAACATCTCCTGCAGCACCTCGACGTCCGTGGTCATGCGGGTCATCACGCGGCCCACGGGGTTGCGGTCGAAGTAGCTCATGGGCAGCCGCTGCACGTGAGAGAACACTTCCACGCGCAGGTCGGCGAGACACCGTTGGGCCACCAGCATGGACAGGTAGTACTGGAAGAAGAACGTCGCGGCTTCGGCCAGCAGCGCCGCGCCGAAGAGCACGCCGGTGGTGAGCAGCGTGAAGCCGTCACCGGCCGCGACGGCGTCGAAGCCGGTCTTGAGGAGCAGCGGCTGGACCAGGTTGAAGACCTGGTGCACCGGCAGGAGCAGCGCCGACAGGAAGAACACTTTCCGGTGCGGCCGGATGAACCGCCACAACCGCCGGGCCAGCTCTACGTCGTAGGCCTTGCCGGAAACGGTCTCCTGTTCTTCCCGGGCGTTCATTGGAAATACCGTGGCCTTTTCGATGGCCCTCCAGCGCTACAGCTCATCCAGCTCCTCCGACATCTGCTGCCGCCGGTACATCTGCGCGTAGACCCCGTCGGCACGGAGCAGCGACTCGTGGTTGCCGCGCTCGACGATGCGGCCGTCCTCCAGCACCAGAATCTCGTCGGCCTGGCTGATCACCGCCATCCGGTGGGAGACGATGATGCAGGTCTTGTCCTTGAGGACGCTCTCGAAGCCATGGAGGATCCGCTGCTCGGTCTGCGAGTCCACACTCGAAAGGCAGTCGTCCAGGATCAGGAAGTCGGGGTCCGCCAGGATCGCCCGGGCCAGGGTGGCCCGCTGCTTCTGGCCGCCCGAGAGGGTGATGCCCCGCTCCCCCACACGGGTATCGAGACCGTCCGGGAAGACCTCCACCTCGCTCTCGAGGTCGGCTACGTCCAGGACGCGCCGGACCTCCTGCTCGCTGGCCTCGGCGTCGCCGAACTTCAGGTTCTCCTGGATGGAGGTGGAGAACAGGAAGGGGTCCTGGGGCGCGTAGCCAATGGCGCCCCGCAGCTCCTCCAGCGACAGCGACCGGATATCGACGCCGCCCATGCGGATGGCGCCGGAGGTGACGTCGTGGAGCCGCGGGATCAGGTGCGTCAGCGTGCTCTTGCCCGACCCGGTGCGTCCGACGATGGCCACCTTGCGGCCCGGCGGCACCTCGAAGCTGATGTCCCGGAGCACGGGCTCGCGCTTGCCGTCGCCGTTGTAGGCGAAGGACACGTTGTCGAACTCGATGCCCCGCTCCCTGTCCGTCAGCGGCACCGGCCGTTCCGGATCGGCAATGGCGGGCTCGACCTCGAAGATCTCTTCCAGCCGCTCCATGGCGGCGCGGCCGCGCTCGATCAGCGAGATCATCCAGCCGAAGGCCGCCATGGGCCAGGCGAGCACGTTCAGGTACAGGATGAACGCCACCAGGTCGGCCACCCCGGTCTGGGCGCGGATGGTCAGCCAGCCGCCGTACCACAGCACCACCAGCACCGTGAGCCCGTGCAGCGCCACCATCAAGGGGTTGATCATGCCCCGGCAGCGGGCCAGGTCCATGTTGCGCCCCTGGTACTCTTCGTTGAGCTCGGTGAACCGGACCGTCTGGGGCTCCGCCTGCACGTACGCCTTGACCACGTGCATTCCGCTGAGGTCCTCCTGGACGTGGGCGCTCATGCGGGACATCTGCCGCTGGACCCGGAGCGACGCCCGCTGGATGCGCCCGCGGAACTGCCGGAACACGAAGGCCAGCAGCGTGAGGCACGCCGCCACCGCCAGCGTCAACTGCACGTTCATGGCGAACATGAACACCGCCGCGTAGACGAAGTAGAGGGGAGTGTTCACCAGGTTGAGAAACCCGGGGCCCAGCAGTTGGCGAACGGCGTTGATGTCGTTGATGGCCCGGGACATCAGGTCGCCGGTGCGCTGGGACTGGTAATAGCCCAGGGGAAGCTTCTCGAGATGGGCGAAGAGGTCGTTCCGGATGTCGTACTCGACGTTCCGGCCGGCGTTGAAGATGATGGAGCGGGAGACGCCTCGCAGCAGGCCGCCCCCGATGGCGGCCAGCGCGATCCACAGCACGTAGCCGCCCAGCTCGGAGTGGGGGTCGCCCCGCTCGATGACGTCGATGGCGCCCCGCACCCACCACGGCACCAACATGAGCAGGCTGGTAGTGCCCACCAGGCACAACCCGCCCAGCAGATAACGGCGCCAGTACTGCCACAGATATTCGGTTAACCGTGCGATGCCGGCCATGACGGAAGAAGCCGAACCCCTTGTAAATCAGGTAGTTGAAAGCCTCACGGAAGCAGATACACCGCAAGGCGGCCAGTATTCAATCTAGCCAAGAACGTGGTGGATTACCAACCGCCTGGTACCCCTGGCCCCGCGCTCCGACCTTGACAAAAAAGCCGGGAATTGATACTGAATTGGCTTAGTTTCCCAGGTTTTTTCTCAAGAACAGACATCGTTAGCGAGTTCAACCACCTCGTCGGACGGCCCGCATGTCGCGAACGGATTCACACAAGAACATGGCCGAGTTGGGAGCGCACGAAAGCAGGCTCTACTCCGACCTCGCCCCCCTTTACGACAAGACCTTCGCGAAGTTCTTCTACTCCCGCGAACGGACCGTGATACAGAACCTGCGGCTGCCGGCCGGGGCCGAGATCCTGGAAGTCGGGGTCGGCACGGGCACGTCGTTTCCCGCTTTTCCGCGGGACTGCCACGTCATCGGCGTCGATCAGGCGCCAAAAATGCTCGCCCACGCCAGGGAGAAGATCGCCAAGAACAACTGGCGCCACCTCGAAGTCATGGAGATGGACGCCTTGAACCTCACCTTTCCCGACAACGCCTTCGACTACGTGATGGCGTTCCACGTCGTGACGGTGGTGCCCGACCCCGTCAAGATGATGTCCGAGATGCAGCGCGTCTGCCGCCCCGGCGGAACCATCGTCATCGTCAACCACTTCACCACCGAGTCGCCTTTCTGGGGCAAGCTCACCCATTCCCTCGACCCCGTCACCCGCCGGCTGGGCTGGAGCACCAACCTCAAGCTGAAGCCGTTCCTGGAGGAAACGGGATTCAGCGGCTGCAAGGCCTACAAGTTCTCCCGCTTCTCACTCTACACGGTGGTGGTGGGCACCAACGACAGGGAATAGACCTCCGGGGACCGGGTCATGATCGAGTGGCTCGGTATCAGCCACCTCTTCGAGCTTTCCGGGACGGAAGCGATCGCGGGGTTCTTCACCCCGTTGGCGGTCTTCGCCGTTTTCTTCCTGGCGCAGCTCGTTCTGCCGGGAAAACGGGTCCCCGGTTACGTCATCGATCCCGAAACCGGCGAACCCCGCAGCTACCGGCTGAACGGTCTTCTGGTGTTCGCGATCGCGCTGATCGTGTGGGCTCTCGAGCTCACCGGAATGCCGCGCGATTGGTTCTACCGCTCCTCGGTCTACGCGGTGGCCGGCGGGACGGTCTTCGCCACCATCGTTACCGTCATTGCGGTGTTCAGCCGGCCGCCAGACAAGGCAAGGAACCCGCTCCTGGCCCTGTGGTTCGGGCGGGCCCAGGAGCTGTCGTTCTTCAACCAACGCTTCGACGTAAAGATGTACCTCTATGTCGTCGGCGGGACGATGTTGTCGCTCAACGCCCTGTCCGGGGCCGCGTACCACTACGAACTCTTTGGCGAAGATTCCAATCCGGGCGTTTTCCTGTATGCGGCGTTCTTCACGTTCTACATACTGGACTACTTCATCTTCGAACGGGTCCAGCTCTACACCTACGATCTGATCCACGAGAATCTCGGCTTCAAGCTGTTCTGGGGTTGCTTCGTGGTCTACGGGTGGCTGTTCATCCTCCCGTTGTGGGGCATGGCCGCATACCCGGACCCCGGATTCTCGTCGGCATGGACGTGTGTCTGGCTCATCGGAACGGCTGCGCTGTTCCTGTTCGGGTGGGCCATCTCGCGCGGCGCCAACATGCAGAAGTACACGTTCAAGCGTTGGCCCGACCGAAAGTTTCTCGGGTTCATGGAGCCCGACTACATCGAGGCCGGCGACCGCAAGATCCTGTGCAACGGTCTCTGGGGCGTCGCCCGCCACTTCAACTACATGGGCGAAGGGTTCCTTGCCCTGTCCATCGCCCTGGCATTCGGCTACTTCACCAACCCTTGGGCCTGGACCTACTTCGCCTTCATCGTCTCGATGTTCACCTACCGTCAACGTGATGACGACAGGCACTGTGCCGAGAAATACGGCGCCGACAAGTGGGCGGAGTATCAGAGGCGGGTAAAGTACCGGATTTGTCCCGGCGTTTATTGAGAGGGGTCCCGGTTTAGGCCGCCAGACGCACCATCGCATCTCGCCGAATGAATGGACATCCTTGAAAATTGCGCGTTGGGTGCGGGATTTTCAAGGATATCCCGCGCAGGTTCGCCGAGAAAGTGGGGAATTCGGGGGGCGAATTGAAGTGCCACCGCTAGCGCGCGTAGTCCCCGGTCAGTCAACAAGGACCGCCGACCGTGCCTGAACCTTCAGCTCAACTCTAGACTCAGCGCTACTGAGAAAACATCCGTCAAGCTCCGCAGTCGTTCCAGTTCAGTGTTGATGGCCGCGATAACGTCCATTACAGAGGCCTCTGCGTCTATCGACACAGAGAGGTCAGGTACGGGATGTTCCAGACGGTTGATTCGTTCGACACCAATCCAGTAACGGCTAATTTCTTCCTGAATTCGGCGCAGGGTGTCGTCTTGGATCGTAAAGAACGAATCGGCGAACAATGCTTCATGGTCACGCTTCATAGCCCGTAGCGACTCTGGCGTATGGGCCTCCACATCGCTATCGATCTCCACGTGATGTCGATGGCAAAGAACCATGAGGTTACGGAAGGCTCGTCGGTCCTGGTCCGACATTTCGTCATTATACCTAGGTCAACCGGGCGCGACCGCCTCAATGTGACAAAGTTGCCCCACAAACAGATTCTTGTCGGTTACCAAGATATGACTACATCCAGGAAACGCGCATTGGTTGCCGGATTTGGCAAACAATGCCTTGATGGCAGCGAGCGTGGGTTGCAGTCTTGCCATTATTGGGTCGGTGCCAAATCGTGCTGTACCGATGCCGAGCAGTCAGGCGGCCGCCCAGGGATCCAACAACACGACCTCCATCTCCACAAAGTCCCGTATGTTGCGCGTGACAAGCGTTAGCCCGTGCCGTCGTGCGACGGCGGCGATCTGAGCGTCCGCCATGGGTTTCGGGCGCCCGGATCTGTCGCCGTCGCCCATGATCTCACCCCATATCACCGCCGCTTCACGGTCGAAGGGGAGAATCCGCCCTTGAAACTGCGCCGCCAGATCGTAGTCGATCCAGCGTTGGAAGCGTTCCCTTCTCACGCGATCCCTCATGCGCCGGACACCACGCACCAGTTCGCCAAGACTGATGGATGAAAGGAACAGGTCGCTGGCTATCTGGCGGCTGATCCAATCGACCACCCGATGTTCGGGTCGTGGCTTGAGGGTCTCGCTGACCACGTTGGTGTCGATCAGGTACGCCATCACTCGAGATCGATGGCGCGGCCCGTGGTTCGATCACGCTCGACCGTCAGATCCTCACCCACTAGCGGCGAGGCGCGCAGAAAAGCCACAAGCTCGGTGCCGGTGCGCACGGGTTCGATGGCCGCCATGGACGCGAACGCGTCGCGTACCCTCGTGGCCTCGGCACCGCCTGCGCGAAGGGCGCTGGCCACGGCCTTTACGAGCCCGGAGTCGTTGGCGGGCACGGTCACCTCAACTCGTCGCAACCCCTCGGCGGTCGTCCGTACGCGGTGCCGGATGACACGGGATTTCGATCCTTCTTGTTCCGGTTGTCTGGCCATTGAACCTCACTCGGAAACGTTTCCGGATTTTATCCGGGCCGTGGATTCAGGTCAAGCACCGAATCCCCATCCATCGGATTGTTACGGAATGGGCGGGTTCACCAGCGCGCTCTCACCGTCCGCGTCGCCATCTTCCCCCGTCACCCTCACCTTCCGGCCCTCGATCACGAGCCGGCCCTCGCTGTAGAGCTGGATGGCGCGGGGGTAGATGCGGTGCTCCTGGACCAGGATCCGTTGCGCCAGCGTCTCTTCGGTATCGTCGGGCAGGACCGGGACCACGGCCTGGATGATGACGGGGCCTTCGTCGCAGCCTTCCGTGACGAAGTGCACGGTGCAGCCGGAGAACTTGACGCCGTACTCGCAAGCCTGTTTCTGGCCGTGGAGGCCGGCGAAGGAAGGCGACAGCGCGGGATGGATGTTCATGATGCAGTCGGGGAAGCTCCGGATGAAGTACGGCGACAGCAGCCTCATGAAGCCGGCCAGCACCACGAGCTCCACGCCTTGCTCCTTGAGGTGCTCCACCACGACCTGGTCGTAGGCCTCCCGCGACGGGTGGCCGCGGTGGTCGATGACGGTGGCGGGGATGCCGTGGTTGCGGGCGCGGGTGAGGCCGTAGGCGTTCTCGCGGTTGCTGAGGACGGTGCGGATCTCGGCGTCGAGCCGATCCTGCTCGATGGCGTCGATGATCGCCTGGAGGTTGGTGCCGCCTCCGGAGAGGAGCACGCCGATGGGGACCTTGCGGCTCATGAGAAACCCTACTTGATGAACGAGACCCCGCGGCGGCCCTTGCGGACCTCGCCGATGACGGCGTAGGGCTCACGGCGGCGGCGCAGCGCGCGCTCGACTCCGGGTGCGTCCGCCGCGCCCACCACCAGGGCCATGCCGATGCCGTTGTTGAAGGTGCGGTCCATCTCCGCCTGGGGCACGCCTCCCAGCCGCGCCACGAGATCGAATATCGGCGGCACCGACCAGCTTCCCCGCCGGATCCACGCGCGCAGCCCCGGCGGCAGCGCCCGCGGCAGGTTCTCGGCGATGCCGCCGCCGGTTACGTGGGCCATGCCCTTGATCCGGTGCCGGGCGGTCAGGGCGCGGATCAGGCCGGCATAGATCCGGGTGGGTTTCAGCAACTCGTCGGCCAGGGAATGCCCCAGCTCCGCCACCCGGGACTTCAACCGGAGCTTGGCCGTTTCCAGCAGGACCTTCCGCGCCAGCGAATAGCCGTTGCTGTGGAGTCCGCTGGAGGGCAAGGCGATGATCACGTCGCCGGCGCGCACCGCGCGGGGATCGGGTATGCGGTCCTTCTCCACGATGCCGACGCAGAACCCCGCCAGATCGTACTCCCCATCCCGATACAAGGACGGCATCTCCGCGGTTTCTCCGCCCAGGAGCGCGCACCCCGCCAGGCGGCAGCCTTCCGCCACCCCGCCCACGACCGCCTTGAAGGTCGCGGCCTCCAGCTTGCCGGTAGCGAAGTAGTCGAGGAAGAACAGCGGCTGCGCGGCCTGGGTGATGATGTCGTTGACGCTCATGGCCACCAGGTCGATGCCCACGGTGTCGTGGCGGCCGGCCAGGAAGGCGATCTTGAGCTTGGTGCCGACGCCGTCGGTGGACGATACCAGCACCGGCCGCCGGCCGCGGATGCGCGTGAGGTCGAAGAGTCCGCCGAACCCGCCGATGCCACCCATGAGGCCGGGGCGGGCGGTCTTGCGGGCCATGGACGCCACCGAGCGGACCAGCCGGTTGGCCGCGTCCACGTCCACGCCGGCGTCCTTGTACGTGAGCTCTGCCATGAATGGTCGTCGGGGACGTCGCGCTATTGTTGCCCCTGGAGCTGCGCCTGCAGCATCTCCAGGGCGCGCCGCGCCGCTTCCTGTTCGGACTGCTTTTTGCTCCGGCCCTCCCCCTGGCCCACCAGATGGCCGTCCACCCGGATCTCGGTCTCGAAGTACTTGTCGTGGCTCGGGCCTGATTCCCGCACCAGCCGGTAGCTGGGCGGGACGCGGTAGAGGCGCTGGGTCACCTCCTGGAGACGGGTCTTGTAGTCGTCGAGCCCCAGCGCGCCGTCATCCAGGTCCGCGGCGAAATGGTTCTCCACCACGGGTTTCACCGTTTCGTAACCGGCCTCCCAGTAGATGCCGCCCAGCAGCGCCTCCAGCGACGCCGCCAGGATGGACTCCTTGTGCCGGCCGCCGGTGCGCTCCTCGCCCTTCCCCACGCGGAGCACCGCGCCCACCCGCAGCAGGCGCGCCTTTTCCGCCAGCACCCGCCGGTTCACCAGCGACGCGCGCATGCGCGACAGGTCTCCCTCGCTCCGTTCCGGGAACCGGCGCATGAGCAGGTCGCTGATGGCGAGACCCAGCACCGCGTCGCCCAGGAACTCCAGGGACTCGTTGTGGGCGTCCATGCCGCCGCCGCGGGAGACATGGGTCAGGCAGCGCTCCAGCAGCGCCGGGTCCCGGAAGCGGTAGCCGAGAGCGCTCTGGAGTTGCTCCAGCTCGGAGGAGTCCGCCGTCAGCATTCGACTTCCCCCCACAGGCGTCCGCGGGTCCACTCCCGAAGCCGGACGCGGACTTCGCGGTGAACCAGGTCGGGACCGCCGGCGAAAAGCACCGGCAGGTAGTTGCGGCTGTATCCCTTGAGTCCGCCCGGCTCCCCCGTCACCGGCTCCTCCACCAGAACGGACACCCGGCGTCCCACCTGGCGCCGGTAGAACTCGTGCTTCTTCCGGGTGCCGAGCTCACGCGCCCGGCGCGAACGTTCCTTCTTCTCGGCCGGCGGCACGTGGTCGGACATGGCCGCAGCCGGAGTGCCCCGGCGGGCGGAGTAAGGGAACACGTGGAAGTAGGTGAGCGGAAGGTCCGCGAGGAAATCCAGCGACGCCCCGAACGCCTCCTCGGTCTCTCCCGGAAAACCCACGATGACGTCCGTCCCCAAGGCGGCCCGGGGCAGCTTCCCCCGGGCACGCGCCATCAAGCGGGCGAAAAAGGCGGTGTCGTAGTTGCGGCGCATCTTCTTGAGGATGCCGTCCTCGCCGGCCTGGACACACACGTGCAGGTGCGGGCAGATCACCTCCGAGTCGGCCATCACCGCCAGCAGCTCGTCGGTGACCTCGCGAGGGTCGAGGGAGCTGAGACGCAGGCGGCGGATCAACCCGCTGCCAGCGATCCGCCGCACCAACTCGCTCAGGGAGACCCGGGGCGCCAGATCGTAGCCGTACCCGCCGAGATGAATGCCGGTCAGGACGATCTCGGAATAGCCCGCCTCCGCGAGCCCGCGCACCTGTTCGAGGACCCGTTCCGGCGGCACGCTGCGGCTGCGTCCCCGGGCGGTGGGGATGATGCAGTAGCTGCAGGCGAAGTTGCACCCTTCCTGCACCTTGAGAAACGCCCGGGTGCGGCCGAGGAAGCGCCGCGCCCCGAGCACGCCCACGTCGCGCTCGTCCCGCGGATTGCCCACCGAGACCTCCGGCCCGGCCCCGGACTCGCCGCCGGCGACGTAACGCACCAGCTCATCCATGCGGTTGAGGCCCACCACGAAATCGACGCCCGGCAGCCGGGAGACTTCCTCGGGGCTCACCTGCGCGTAGCAGCCGGTGACCACCACCCGCGACGCCGGGCTCCGCCGCCTGGCCTTGCGCACGAGCTGACGGGCCTCCCAGTCCGCCCGGTCCGTCACCGTGCAGGTATTGACGACGTACACGTCGGCGGGCTCCTCGAAGGGAACGAAGGAGCACGACTCCCGGGCCAGCCGTTCCTGGATCACGGCCGAGTCATACTGGTTGATCTTGCAGCCCAGTGTCTTGATGGCGACTCGCATGGTCTTCCGCGGGCTCCCGGGGTCAGGACAACTTGTCGATCCAGCCGCCCCCGAGCACCTGATCGTCACGATAGAAGACCGCCGCCTGGCCCGGGGTCACGGACGGCAGCGGCTCGTCGGGCCGGACCTCGACGCCATGGCCGCCCAGGGGCCGCAGCGTACACGGAACCGGCTTCGAGCGGTAACGTATCTGCACCTCGGCAGCCGTCTCTCCGTCCGGCGGCACCCCCAGCCAGTTCAGGCGGCCGGCGGTAAAGGACGGGGTGGCCAGCGCTTCCCGCGGCCCCACCACCACGCGTCTTTGCCCGGCGTCGATGCGGAGCACGTACAACGGCTCCGGCGCGGCGAGGCCGAGCCCCCTTCTCTGTCCCACGGTGAACCCGTGCACCCCGTCGTGACGCCCCAGGACGTTCCCGCCGCTGTCCACGATCTCGCCGGAGCCGAGCTGGTCCGGCCGGGCGAAGGACTCCACCACCGCGCGGTGGTCGCCGAGGCAGATGTCCTGGCTCTCCAGCCGCTCGGCCACCGGGAGGCCCATCTCCCGGGCCTTGGCGCGCACCGCCTCCTTGTGAAGCTCACCCAGGGGAAACTCGGTGTGATCGAGCTGGCGCGGCGAAAGCGCGAACAGAAAGTACGACTGGTCCTTGTTGCGGTCCGACCCGCGCAACAGCGCGGCCCCGCCGGACCGCCGGCTGATGCGGGCGTAGTGGCCCGTGGCCACGCGGGAAATGCCCTTGGCCCGGGCCCACTCCAGCAGCTTCTCGATCTTGAACTGGCGATTGCAGGCGATGCAGGGATTGGGCGTGGCGCCGTCCAGGTAGCTCCGGGCGAAGGGCGCCACCACCACCTTGCGGAAAGCCGTCCGCTGGTCCAGCACCGTGTGCGGGATGCCCAGCAGCGCCGCCACCGCCTCCGCTCCCCGGTGGTCCGAGCAATTGCGCGGACCCAGGTTCCGGCCCTCCCAAAGGCGCAGCGACACCCCCACCACCTGGTACCCCTGCTCCACCAGGAGGCCGGCGGCCACGGAGCTGTCCACGCCTCCGCTCATGGCAACCGCCACCTTTCTGTCCGCTGATGCCTTCACCGTGCTTTGTCCGTGTCAGTGCTTCCCCCGCCCCACCCCTCCTGGATTCCCGCCCCGGATCGGGTCCGGGGCAGGCTTTTCGCGGGAATGACGGAGAAGTTGCCGCGCCTCCAGGTCCTCCTGCTTGGCATCGAGTTCGTTGACCCGTTTCTCGAGCCGTTGGATGTATTCGGCCAGGTTGTTGAGGGACTTGGCCATGGGATCGGGCAGCCGGTCGTGGTCCAGGGCGATGGGCTGCTCCATGGGATCCCGGTGCACGCCGTCCCCTTCCACCACCTTGCCGGGCACGCCCACCACCGTGGAGTTGGCCGGCACGTCCTTGACCACCACCGACCCGGAGCCGATCTTGCTGTTCCGTCCCACCACCACCGGGCCCAGCACGGTGGCGCCGGCGCCGATGACGACGAAGTCCTCCACCGTAGGGTGGCGCTTCTCCCTGCGCAGGCTGATGCCGCCGAGGGTCACGCCCTGGAACAGGGTCACGTCATCGCCGATCTCCGTGGTCTCGCCGATGACCACTCCCATGCCGTGATCGATGAAGAACCGGCGGCCCACGGTGGCGCCCGGATGGATCTCGACGCCGGTGAGGAAGCGGCTCAGGTGACTGACGAAACGTCCGAGGTTCTTCCAGCCGCGGCGCCACAGCCCGTGAGCGAAGCGATGGAGCAGCAGCGCGTGCACCCCCGGATAGCTGACCAGGACCTCGAACAGGTTCCGCGCGGCGGGGTCCCGCTCGAACGGCACCTGAACGTCCTCTTTCAGGATACTCCACATGAGCGGTGAGGCTTTCGGACGGCCTCGCGGCAGGGGCTTGCCGGAGCCTCCGGTCAGGACGCGGGCGCCGCGGCGGCCCGGGCTTTCCCGGCGTGGCTCTTCCCCGCGTGGCCCTTCCTCTTCTTGTCCTTGTAGAGCTTGTAGTCGATGCTGTCCACGAGCGCCTGCCAGCTCGCCTCTATGACGTTCTGGGACACCCCCACCGTACCCCACTGGGTCTGGCCGTCACCCGACTCGATGAGCACCCGGACCACGGCGCCCGTGCCCTCCCCGGACGACAGCACCCGGACCTTGTAGTCCAGAAGCTCCACCTCCTCCAGGTTCGGGAAGAAACCGGTGAGCGCCTTGCGCAGGGCCTGGTCCAGCGCGTGGACCGGACCGTTGCCGAGGGCCGCGGCGTGTTCCATCACGCCGTTCACCTCCACCTTCACGGTGGCCTCGGAAAGCGGCGGCTCGTTCTCCACCCGCTTCTCGTCGATGACCCGGAACCCGTCGAGCCGGAAGTTGCGCTTCTTCCGCCCCAGCGCCTCCTGGATCAACAGCTCGAAGGACGCCTCCGCCGCCTCGAACTCGTAGCCCCGGCTCTCCATCTCCTTGATGCGGTTGAGGATCTGGTGCACGGCCTGGTCCTGGCCGTTCAGGTCGATGTCGTACTCGCGGGCCTTGTAGACGATGTTGCTGCGGCCGGAGAGGTCCGACACCAGCACGCGCTGGCGGCTGCCCACCAGCTCCGGCTCGATGTGCTCGTAGGTCTCGCGGTTCTTGATGATGCCCGAAACGTGCAGCCCGCCCTTGTGCGCGAAGGCGCTCTCGCCCACGTAGGCCTGCCGCTTGCTCGGCACGACGTTGGCCAGTTCGTAAACCAGATGCGAGATCTCCCGCAGCCGGCGCAACTGCGACGCCCTGACGCACTTGTATCCCTGCTTCAACTGGAGGTTGGGCAGCACCGAGCACAGGTTCAGGTTGCCGCAACGCTCGCCGAAGCCGTTGATGGTGCCCTGGACCTGCCGGACGCCGTTTTCCACCGCTACCATGGTGTTGGCCACCGCCAGCTCGCAGTCGTTGTGGCAATGGATCCCCAGTGGCGTCTTGACCGTTTCCTTGACCCGGGCCACCGCCGCGCCGATGTCGCCCGGCATGTTGCCGCCGTTGGTGTCGCACAGGACGATCCAGTCGGCGCCGCCCTCCGCGGCCGCCCGGAGACACTCCAGCGCGAACTCCGGATTGCTGCGGTAGCCGTCGAAGAAGTGCTCGGCGTCGAACACCACCTCGTCGACGCGTTTCTTCATGTACGAGATGGAATCGGCGATGACCTCCAGGTTGGCCTTCTTGCTGATGCGCAGATCGTCTCGCACGTGGAGGTCCCAGGTCTTGCCCACCAGCGTCACCACCGGGGTCTTGGCCGCCAGCAGCAGCTTCAGGCTGGCGTCCTGGGCCGGCTTGACCGAAGGCCTCCGGGTGGTGCCGAAGGACGCCACCCGGGTCTTCCTGAGATTCAGCTTTGCGACTTCCTTGAAAAACTCGGCGTCGCGGGGGTTGGATCCGGGATAACCGCCTTCAATGTAGTGAATGCCCAGCTCGGCCAGGCTCTCGGCGACTCGCAGCTTGTCCTTCAGGCTGAAAGAAACGTCCTCGCTCTGGCACCCGTCCCGCAAGGTCGTATCGTACAACAACAGATCACTCATGCCCTCACCTGCCTTCGATCAATGAAGCGTGCAGCGAATCCACCGCCCTGTGGCTGTCCTTCTCATCCACCACCACCGACACCTTGATCTCGGAGGTCGAGATCATCTCGATGTTGATCGACTGATCCGCCAGGGCCTGAAACATTTTGGCCGCCACGCCGGCGTGCGTTCTCACGCCGACGCCCACCACCGACACCTTGGCGATGTGGGTATCGGAGGTCACTCCCTTAGCTTGGATCAAGGGCGCGGTTTTTTCAATCAATTCCATGGCTTTTCGGTGGTCCTTCTTGGGCACCGTGAAGGTGACGTCGGTGGTGCCGTCCTCGCCGGCGTTCTGGATGATCATGTCCACCACGATGTTGGCCTCCGCGATGGGGCCGAAGATCTGGGCGGCCAGCCCGGCGCGGTCCGGCACGCTCCGGATGGTGATCTTGGCTTCGTCGTTGTCGCAGGTCACTGCCGAAACCAGAACCGAATCCATTCGCTCATCCTCCTCGACCAGCCAGGTGCCGTCGACGTCACTGAAGCTCGAGCGCAGGTGCACCCTGACGCCGAACCGCTTCGCGGTCTCCACCGAGCGGATCTGCAGCACCCGGGCTCCCAGACTGGCCATCTCAAGCATTTCGTCGTAAGTGACCCGATCCAGCTTCCGCGCCCTGGAACACACGAAGGGATCGGCCGTGTAGATCCCGTCCACGTCCGTATAGATCTCGCACACCGAGGCGCCGAGGGCGGCGGCCATGGCCACCGCGCTGGTGTCCGATCCGCCGCGCCCCAGGGTGGTGATGTTGTCGGCCTCGTCGACTCCCTGGAAGCCCGCCACCACCACCACTTCGTTGCGCTTCAGCGACTCCAGCACGCGGGTGGAGTCGATGCTCTTGATCCGCGCGCGGCCGTGCACGCTGTCGGTGGCGATGCGCACCTGGTGGCCGAGAAACGAGCGCGCCGATTGCCCGAGGTCCTTGAGCGCGAGCGCCAGCAGGGCGCAGGAAACCTGCTCCCCGGACGCCAGCAGCACGTCGATCTCCCGGTCGTCCACGTGCGACGACACCTGGTTGGCCAGGTTCAGGAGCCGGTTGGTCTCGCCCGACATGGCCGACACCACCACCACCACGTCGTTCCCCTGCCCGCGCGCGGCCGCCACGCGCTGGGCGACGTTCCGGATGCGCTCCACCATGCCCACGGAGGTGCCGCCGTATTTCTGTACGATCAATGCCATCTATCGTGCTTCATTCATTGTCCACGGGCGGAGACTTCGCGCGACGACGGGTCACGGGCCCGGTCGAAACTCGCCCCTACGGCGGCCTCTCACGGACACCCGGCCCCGTCCGCTTCCTTCAGCGCGGCGACCATCTCCTCGTAGCGCCGCCCGTGGCCCGCGAAGCGCAATGCTCGGCGTTCCTCGTCCACGTAGCGAAAGTGGACGCCCATGAACTCCTGGGCCCCGGCCGCGTCCAGCCGCTCGAACCACTCCACCACGCAGACGCTGCCGGAGGCGAAGTACTCCTCGAGGTGCAGGTCCTCCATCTCCGATCCGGGGGCCACGCGAAAGAGGTCCACGTGGACCACCGGCAGCCGGCCCTCGTATTCGTTGATGAGCGTGAAGGTGGGGCTCCGGACCCAACTGTTCCCACCCACCTCGAGCCCTTCGGCCAACCCGTGCACGAAGCAGGTCTTGCCGCTCCCCAGGTCGCCCGAGAGCCCCAGGATCTCCCCGCCCCGGAGCAGTCCCGCCAGCGCCCGCCCGAGCGCCCGGGTCTCGTCCGGCGAGCCGGTGGTGATGTGGTACTCCTTGGCGTTCAAAACCCTATCATCTCCTTGATCTGCATGAACTCGTTGATGGCCCTCGGCAGCTCGTCCACCACGTCCGACGCGATGAGGCCGACGCCGCCGCGGTCGTCCGCCACCCGGTCGCCGGTGCGGCCGTGGAGATATACCCCCAGACGGACGGCATCCTCCGGCGCCAGCCCCTGGGCCAGAAACCCCGCGACGATGCCGGCGAGGACGTCGCCCATGCCCCCGCTGGCCATGCCGGGGTTGCCGGTGGGATTGATGGACACCCGCCCCTCGGGGGTGGCCATCACCGTCCTCGCGCCCTTGAGGACCAGGTAGCAGCGGTTCTCCACGGCGAAGGCCCGGGCGATGCCGACTCGGTCGCCGTTGATCTCTTCCGTGCTCATTCCGGCGAGGCGGCCCATCTCCCCCGGGTGCGGCGTCAGCACCGGCGCAACCCGCGCCTCCCGAAGCCGGCTCACGTCCGCCGCCAGGTTGTTGAGGCCGTCGGCGTCGATGAGCCACGGCAGGCCGCAATGCTCCAGCAGCGTGTCCAGCGTCTTCCGGGCGGACGCATGGACGCCCACGCCGGGGCCGAACAGCACCGCGCTCTTGCGCTCGGCCAGACCCTCCCACTCACCGGCCCCGAGCGCCGGCCACTGCTGCTGGCCCGGCTCGCCGAGCGTCTCGGTCATGGGCTCCACCAGGGCGCCGGCCAGGACGTCGTTGAGCCCGCTGGGCGCCGCCAGGGTTACCAGTCCGGTGCCCACCCGCATGGCCCCGCGACAGGAGAGCACCGCGGCGCCCGTCTTTCCCCGCGACCCGGCCATCACCAGCAGATGGCCGTAGCTGCCCTTGTGCGAGTCTTCCGCCCGGCGCGGCAGGAACCACACCACGTCGGCCGGGTCCAGCAACTCGGCCGCGGGGGCCACCTCCGCCACCGCCTCCTGCCGGATGCCGATGTCGGCCACCACCAACTCGCCGCAGTAGCCCGCCCCGGGGTAGACCACCTGCCCGATCTTGGGGTAGCCGAAGGTCACCGTGACCTCGGCCTGGACCGCCGCTCCCAGGGGCAGGCCCCGGTCGGAGTCCAGCCCCGACGGCGTGTCCACCGCGACCACGGGAACGCCCGACGCGTTTACGAGCTCCACCACGTCCGCCAGGAACCCGTCCACCGGCTTCCCCAGCCCGGTTCCCAGGACCGCGTCCACCAGCAGGCCCTTGTCCCGGATGTGCCGGCCCAGGCTCTCGAGGTCGCCGGACGGGATTTCCGTGAACAGCCCCCCTCCGGTGCGGTAGCGCTCCAGGTTGGCCGCCGCGTCCGGCGACAGCTCCTGCTCCCGGGCCAGGCACGCCACCTCGCACGGAAACTCCCGGTCCTTCAACAGCCGGGCGATGACCAGCCCGTCGCCGCCGTTGTTGCCCTTGCCCGCCACCACCAGCACGCCGCGCTTCGCCAGTTGGGTCCAGCGCTTGAGGACGACGTCCACCACCGCCTGCCCGGCCCGCTCCATGAGGGTCAGGCTCGGAACCCTGTGGGCGGTGATGGTGAGACGGTCCAGCCGGCGCATCTCTTCCGCGGTTACTACATACATGAGTCAGTGACCGGTCCGATCCGCCTCGGCGATGAGGGCCTTCATCTCCGTCACCGCCTGGACCATGCCGACCATGATGGAGCGGGCGACGATGCTGTGCCCGATGTTGAGCTCGACGATCTCCCCGATGGCCGCGATGGGAGCGACGTTGCCGGCATTGAGGCCGTGACCGCCGTGGACCTCGAGACCCATGCCCGCCGCCAGGCCCGCGCCCAGGCGCACCGCCTCGAGCTCCTTCTCCAGGCGTGCCCCGTCGGCGTTGGCGTAGGCGCCGGTGTGGATTTCCACGGCGTCGGCGCCGAGCTCCCGGCTGGCTTCGAGCTGCTTCAGGTCGGGATCCACGAACAGGCTCACGCGAATCCCCGCGTCCCGCAGACGGGACACCACGTCCCGTAGCTGTTTCCCGTGGGCGACCACGTCGAGCCCGCCTTCGGTGGTCAGCTCCTCCCGCCGCTCGGGCACCAGGCAGGCGTCGTCGGGCTTGAGCGTCAGCGCCTGCCGGGTCATTTCCGGGGTGCCGGCCATCTCGAGGTTGAGCGCGGCGGTCAGGCGCTGCCGCAGCCGGGCCACGTCCCGTTCCTGGATGTGCCGGCGGTCCTCGCGCAAGTGCACGGTGATGACCTGGGCGCCCGCCTGCTCCGCCAGCAGCGCCGCCTCCACCGGATCCGGGATGTCGATCATCCGCGCCTGCCGTACGGTGGCCACGTGATCGACGTTCACTCCGAGACGCGTCATCCCGGGACTCCCAGATCGGCCTGGATGGCGTCGGCGATCCCTTGCGCCAGCCGCCGTATCTCGTCCTCGGACTCTCCCTCGAGCATCACCCGGGCCAGCGGCTCGGTGCCGGAGTAGCGCACCAGGACCCGGCCCCGGCCGTCCAGCAGGTGCTCGCTCTCGGTGATGCGCGCCTGCGCCCGGACCAGCTCGGAGAGCGGACGCTTCTCGCGCACGGGTACGTTCACCACCACCTGAGGGAGCTTGCCCATGCCGCGGCGAAGCTCGCTCAGGGGCTTCTCCTGCTCGATCATCAGGGCCAGCACCTGCAACGCCGTGAGACAGCCGTCGCCCGTGGTGTTGTGGTCCAGGAACACCAAGTGTCCGGACTGCTCGCCGCCGAGGTTGTGGCCGCCCTGGCGCATGGCCTCCACCACGTAGCGGTCGCCGATGCCCGTACGGAGGACCTCGATGCCGTGTTCCCGGAGGCCGACGTCGAGCCCCATGTTGCTCATCACCGTCGCCACCACGGCGCCGGTCGGAAGCCGGCCGGCGCGCTTCATCTCGATGGCGCACATGGCCAGCACCTCGTCGCCGTCCACCAGCGCGCCCTTTTCGTCGATGAACAGCGCCCGGTCGGCGTCGCCGTCCAGGCACACCGCCAGGTCCGCGCCGTGCTCCAGGAGCGCTGCCCGGGCCGTCTCCGGGTGCACCGAGCCGCAGTCCAGGTTGATGTTGGTGCCGTCGGGCTCCACCGCCACCGGAATGACCTCGGCCCCGAGCTCTCTCAAGACGTCCGGCGCCACCCGGTACGCCGCGCCGTTGGCGCAGTCCACCACGACCTTGAGGCCTTCCAGCGTCAGGTGCCCGGGGAACGTGCTCTTGAGGAAGGCGATGGTCCTCCCCAGGGCGTCGGCGATGCGGTACGCCTTGCCGATGTCCGTGGCCGCCGGCCGGTGCCCGCCGTGTTCATCGTTCAGGACCAGGTCTTCCATGCGCCGCTCCCACTCATCCGGGAGCTTGAAGCCGTCGCTGGAGAAGAACTTGATGCCGTTGTCCTGGTAGGAGTTGTGGGATGCCGAGATCACCACCCCGGCGTCGGCCCGCATGCTGCGGGTGAGGAACGCCACGGCCGGGGTCGGCAGCGGACCCACCAGCAGGACGTCCGCCCCCATCGAGCAGATCCCCGAGGCCAGCGCGGTCTCGAACATGTAGCCCGACAGGCGGGTGTCCTTGCCGATGAGGATGCGCCGCCGGTGGGTGCGCTTTCGTCCGAGGGCGGCGCGCCCGGCCTGGCCCGCGCCCGGGCCGCCGACCACGTCAGCGATGGCCCGGCCCAGCCTCAGCGACGTTTCCGAGGTCATGGGCTCCTGGTTGGCGGTGCCGCGGATTCCGTCGGTGCCGAACAGACGGCGCCGGCCCGGAGTCGCTTGTGGTCCGTTGTATGTCATGGGCTCCCTAAGCAGACTGAACTCCCCGGAGCGCCGCGCCGCGGATCGCGTCCGCCACCCGCACCGCCCTCAGGGTTTCCGCCACGTCGTGGACCCGCACCATGTGGGCTCCCGCCAGCACCGCCGCGGTCGCACCGGCCAAACTCCCCTCCAGCCGGCCGGCCGGTCCGGCGGGCGGCCGCGGCGCCGCGGCTTCCTCGATCCGGCCGAGGAACGACTTGCGGGACAGGCCCACCAGCACCGGCCGCCCCAGCTCCCCGAGCGCGCGCAGGTGCCGCAACAACGCCAGGTTGTGCTCCAGTCCCTTGCCGAAGCCGATGCCCGGGTCCACCACGATCCGCTCCGGTCCGACTCCGCTCTTCACGGCATGGGCGACGCGCTCCCGCAGGAAGTCGGCGACCTCGCGGACCACGTCGTCGTAGCGCGGCGCCACCTGCATGGTGCGGGGCCGCCCCTGCATGTGCATGAGCACCACCGGAACGTCCTCGCCCGCCACCAGCCCAGCCATGGCCGGATCGAACCGCAGGGCGCTGATGTCGTTCACCATGTCCGCGCCCTCGTCCAGCGCCCGCCGCGCCACCTCGGCCTTGTAGGTGTCGATGCTGATGGGCACCGGCGTCCGTTGCCGCAGCCCGCGGATCACCGGCAGCACCCGGTCGAGCTCCTCGGCCGCCGACACCGCGGCCGCGCCCGGCCGGGTGGACTCGCCGCCCACGTCCACGATGCTCGCGCCTTGGCGGGCCATCTCCACCCCCCTCGCCACCGCGGCATCGACATCCGGGTAGCGGCCGCCGTCGGCGAAGGAATCGGGGGTGACGTTCAGGATACCCATCACCGCCGTGCGGCCGCGCATGTCCACCTGCCCGTGGCGCGTCGCCAGCATCGCGTCCGGCCCAAGGTCGAAGTCGGCGATCGGTGACGGCTCGGGCCGGCTTGGCTTGATGCGCATGGTTGGACTCTGGAAACGGGTGGGGGCGGGGTTCAAACCCGCCCGCGAATGGTGCCACGCGGGCGCGGGCGGGGTTCAAACCCGCCCCTACGCGGGAACGGGTGTCGTGGGCAGGTCGGGACCGCTGTCTCCCATGTATTCCTTGACGATGACGTCGATCTCCGCCCCGTCCAGCACTTCCTTGTCCAGCAGCTCCATGGCGACCCGATGCAAAAGCTCGAGGTGGGTGGTCAGGATATCCTTGGCCTTTTCGTAGCACCCCTGGATGATGTGCCGGACCTCCCTGTCGATCTCCACCGCCGTGCTTTCCGAGTAGTCCTGTTGCTGGGTGAAGTCGCGGCCGAGAAAGATCTGCTCTTCCTTCTTGCCGAAGGTCATGGGCCCCAGCTTCTCGCTCATGCCCCACTCGCAGACCATCCGGTGAGCGATCTCGGTGGCGCGCTCGATGTCGTTGCCGGCGCCCGTGGTCATGTGGTCGAGGATCAGCTCTTCCGCGACCCGCCCGCCGAACAGGATGGTCACGTTGTTCAGCAGATGCTGCTTGTCCTGGCTGTGGCGCTCGTCCACGGGGAGCTGCTGGGTGAGGCCCAGCGCCATGCCGCGCGGGATGATGGTCACCTTGTGGACCGGGTCCGCGCCCGGCAGAAGCTTCGCCACCAGCGCATGACCGGACTCGTGATAGGCGGTGTTCCGCTTCTCCTCGTCGCTGATGATCATGCTCTTGCGCTCGGTCCCCATCATGACTTTGTCCTTGGCGAGCTCAAAGTCATTCATGTTGACCTTTTCCTTGTCGTTCCGCGCCGCCAGCAGGGCCGCCTCGTTGACCAGGTTCTCGAGGTCGGCGCCGGCGAAACCGGGCGTGCCCCGGGCCAGCACCCGGATGTCCACGTCGTTCTCCAGTGGCACCCGGCGGCTGTGCACGGCCAGGATTCCTTCGCGCCCCTTGATGTCGGGCCGGGGCACCACCACGCGGCGGTCGAACCGGCCCGGCCGCAGCAAAGCCGGGTCCAGGACGTCGGGCCGGTTGGTGGCGGCGATGAGGATCACCCCGTCGTTGGCCTCGAACCCGTCCATCTCCACCAGCAACTGGTTGAGAGTCTGCTCCCGCTCGTCGTGGCCGCCGCCCAGTCCGGCGCCGCGCTGGCGGCCGACCGCGTCGATCTCGTCCACGAAGACGATGCACGGGGCCTGCTTCTTGGCCTGAACGAACAGGTCCCGCACCCGCGAGGCGCCCACGCCCACGAACATCTCGACGAAATCCGAGCCGCTGATGCTGAAGAAGGGCACTCCGGCCTCACCCGCGATGGCCCGCGCCAGCAGGGTCTTGCCCGTGCCCGGGGGCCCCACCAGCAGGCAGCCCTTGGGGATCCGTCCGCCCAGGCGGGTGAACTTCTTGGGGTCCTTGAGGAACGCGATGACTTCCTGCAACTCGTCCTTGGCTTCGTCCACCCCGGCCACGTCGCTGAACGTGACCCGCGCCTGGTTCTCGTTCAGCAGGCGCGCCCGGCTCTTGCCGAAGGACATGGCCTTGCCGCCCCCCGCCTGCATCTGCCGCATGAAGAAGATCCACACGCCCACCAGGAGCAGCATCGGGAACCAGTTCACCAGCAGCACGAAGTACCAGGGGGAATCGTCCTCGGGCTTGGCGGCGATACGGATGTTCTTCTCCCGGAGCGTCGTCACCAACCCTGGGTCGCTGGGCGAAAAGGTCCGGAAGCGCTCGCCGCTCTGGTACTTGCCCTGGACGTGCCGGCCCTGGATCGTCACCTCCTGCACGTCGCCGCGCTCCACCGCGGACCAGAAGTCGCTGTAGACGATCTCGGGCTCCCTGCCCTGTTGCCGCGTGAACACGTTGAAGAGCAACAGGAACATCAACCCCAGGACGAGCCACAGGGCGAGGTTTTTGGTCGCTTGATTCAAAGGGGGTTTCTCCAACCTACCGTTTCCTCGAAAAAGTTAACACAGGGGTATGGCTACTTCAATTCAATAAGAA
This sequence comes from uncultured Syntrophobacterales bacterium, assembly GCA_964630405.1. GTDB lineage: Bacteria > Desulfobacterota > Binatia > UBA9968 > JAJDTQ01 > JAJDTQ01. Next base: position 70,130 of record CAZVUC010000092.1, read on the forward strand.
CGGGAGCGGTCCAAGTCAACCGAGGGGCTCCGCCCGGGGGCACGCGGTCACGGGGGCGTCTGGGGTGGCCTTCCGCGCGCCTCTACGAGACCTTGATCCGCCAGACCGCCTCGGTCTCGGGCTCCAACCTCGCGAAATCACTCCGGGCGCAGCCGGGGACCCACACGATCTCCTCCCCCGCCAGGAGCAGCGGAAGGGTCCGGCGCCGGGAGCGCGGGACCTTCTTTTCGATGAAAAGGTCCTTGAGCTTCTTGTGGCCGGCCATGCCCAGGGGCCGGAACCGGTCTCCGGGCCGGGAGTTGCGGACCCGGAGCTCCCCGCCGTTCCGTTCCAGGCATGAGAGGTCGAAGGCCGCCTCGAAGGCGCCCTCCGGCATCTCCAGGGTCGTGGAGCGCCACGCCGTGACCTGGACCCCGGCCTCGGGGACCACCACCTCGCCCTCCAGCGGCAGCGGGTAGGAATAGTCCTCGGTGCGCGGGGGTTCCTTCCGGGCGCCTTCCGCGGACCGCGTCAGCCGCACCGAATCGTACTCCCGCAACACCGTCCAGGATCCGGGAAGGGACACGCTGGCGTGGGGACGGGGGCCGCCGATGGCCTGCAGCACGGCGTCCACGTGCGCGAAACCGATGCGCCGGAGCGTCCCCAGGCCGCGGTTCAACCAGAATCGCACCAGCCGGGGCCGGAGCTCGGGTTCGAGGCCGAGAAAGGCGGCCCGGTCCAGCACGTCGCCGCGGACAACCCGCGGGTACACCCCGGCCACCCGCCGTTCCAGCAGCGCGTGGTCGGAGCGGAGCATCCCGGCCAGCCGGGCGAGGCGGAGCTCCAGGCCGTCGTCCGTCTGTTCCCCGAGTCCCGGCAACACGGTCCGGCGGATCCGGTTCCGCAGGTAGCGGGTGTCGCGGTTGGTGCGGTCTTCCCGATAGTCCAGCCCGCGGCTTTCCAGATATTCGAGGATCTCGTCCCGGGCGACATCCAGCAGCGGACGGATCAACAGCGTCCCGTCGGCCCCGGCGCCATCCCGCGCCAGCGGCCGCACCGCCGGCATGCCCGCCAGCCCCTCGGGGCCGCAGCCGCGCAGCAGCCACATCAGCATCGTCTCCACCTGATCGCCGCGGTTGTGCCCCACCGCGACCTTGCCGATGCCCCGGGCGGCCGCCACCTCGGCGAAGAACGCGTAACGCCGCTCCCGGGCCAGCGCCTCGAAATTCCCGGGATGCCGGTCCCGGCCGGACGGCGCGGGGGCCAGACTCGTCATGTGGAACGGCAGTGACAGATCGGCGGCGATCCGGCGGACGAACTCCCCGTCCTCCCGGCTCTCGTGTCCGCGGATGCCATGCTCGACATGGGCCACCTCCAGGCGCAGGCGGAGGGATGGGCCGATCTCGTGGAGGATGCGCAGCAACGCCACGGAATCCGGACCGCCGGACACGCCCACCAGCACCGCGTCTCCGGGCGCCAGCATGCGGTCCCGTACCAGGGTCTCCGCCAACTGTTTGTCGAGGCTCATGAAGGCAGGAAGGTTTGTGACCCCGCTTCGCGGGTGCTATTACCTTGAAAAACTTCAGGATACACCGCGCCCGAGCCGCCCACAAACAAAGAAACCCAAGGAGCAACCGCATGGCTTCACCGTTGAACCCGCCCCGGAGAATTCTTCTCGGACCCGGCCCCAGCAACCCTCATCCGAAGGTCCTGGAGGCGCTGTCGGCTCCGGTCGTCGGCCATCTGGACCCTGAGTTCTTCAAGGTCATGGAAGAGAGCAAGGCCATGCTGCGCTGGCTGTTCCACACCGAGAACGAGCTGACCTTTCCGGTGTCGGGCACCGGCAGCGCGGGCATGGAGACCTGTCTCGTGAACCTCATCGAGGAAGGCGACACGGTGCTGGTGTGCGTGAACGGGGTCTTCGGCACCCGCATGGCCGACATCGTCGAGCGGCTGGGCGGGAACCTGGTGAAGGTGGAGGCGCCCTGGGGCGAGATCATCCGGCCCGAGGAGGTGGAGCAGGCCCTCAAGGAGCACAAGGTCGACATCGTGACCCTGGTGCACGCCGAGACCTCCACCGGGGTGTGGCAGCCGGTGGAGGAGATCTCCCGGCTCGCCCACGACGCCGGCGCCCTGCTGGTGCTGGACACCGTGACCTCTCTGGGCGGCTGCCCCGTGACCCTCGACGACTGGAACGTCGACGCCGCCTACAGCGGCACCCAGAAGTGCCTTAGCTGTCCTCCCGGGCTGTCGCCGGTATCCTTCAACCAGGCCGCCCGCGACAAGCTGGGCCGGCGCAAGGGCAAGGTCAAGAGCTGGTATCTCGACATGACCATGATCGAGCGTTACTGGGGCGAGGACCGCGCCTACCACCACACCGCGCCCATCTCCATGAACTACGGCCTCCACGCCGCCCTCAGCGAAGTCGAGAAGGAAGGTCTGGACGCCCGTTTCGCGCGCCACGAGCTGAACCACCGAGCCCTGGTGGCCGGCCTTGAGGTCCTGGGCATCCCCCTTGCCTCCCAGGAGGGCCACCGCCTGTGGATGCTCAACAGCGTCAAGATCCCCGAAGGAGTCAACGACGCCGCCCTTCGGAAGCGCCTGCTGCTGGACTTCAACATCGAGATCGGCGGCGGCCTCGGCGCCCTCGCCGGCAAGACCTGGCGAATCGGGCTGATGGGCGAGTCGAGCCGGAGGGAGAACGTGGTGGCGCTGGTCCAGGCGCTGGGGCAGATCCTCAGGGAAGAAGGCGCCGACGTGCCGGTGGAGGATGCGGTGGGGGCTATCGAGGAAGTCTACGCCTGAGGATGCATCCGCATAGGCATCCACCCTCTTCTCATGGCTCGGCTGGAAAGAGGGAGAGCAGCCGTTCGGAAACCGCTCGCGCCGATTCCTCCGAGCGCCACTGGTAGGGCTGCGTCAGAAGGGCGCTCATGTCAGCGTCGAATTGCGGGTCGCCGAGCTTGCCTGCGAGATTCTTCTCGAACAACTCGCGAGTCACCGGATGTTCTTCGTGATCCATGTACTTCCGGAACGCTGCCACGATCTTCCGTGGATCGGTCCGCTCGTCGCCGAGCCCGGTTGCCAGGTCGAATAGATCCCGGCCCTTCCGGCGCTGGTAGAGGGCTCTCAGCTTGGTCGCCAGCAACTCGTCGAACTCGAAGGTCACGATATCCGACGTGCCGGAATACCACCTTGAGTCCACCGAGAACGACCGCTTGGCGAAGCCGAACACGGCGAAATGCTCGCGTGTATTGATCTCGACCTTGAGGCGCAGACGAATTGCCGGAACGTCCTCGGACATGAAGCGGTAGCCGAACGTCACCCGCCCTTGCGACTGTTTCCGTCGCCCTTCGCCGAGCCAGGGATCGAGAACGCCTCGCAAGGCATCCATCACCGGGCCGGCAGGTCCAGGGTGAACTTGGACCAGATCAATATCCTCGGAGTAGCGCGCGGGCGGCGTGACGTAGAGCTTGTAGAGCGCTGTGCCTCCCCGTAGCGCAAGTGCGCCGGCCAGGACCGGATCGGAGAATATCTCAACCAGGGCGCGACTGATGGTCAGATCCTGCTCGACCTGGAAATCCTCGCTCCACGGCGCCTGCCCCCGCCATTCGGTGATGTAGTCCCGCGGGATCACGTTTCCATCTCGACGTCCGCGTTGATGTATAGCCGCCAGTCCTTCGACCGCGGCGTGCTGTCGGCAATCGCACCCGGCAGCAGTCTCGTGAAGTTTCGCGCGTTCTCTCGCACGTGATCCTTGAGCAGAACGGCGTTGGCTCCGGCTCCGATGTGTTCAAGGAGATATCCGAGACGTTGAGCCCAAAGGATCGACGCCGTCTTCGAAGCATCGACGAGCCGCTTCGGGTCCATGTCCTCGCCGAGTTCGGAGAGAATGCCGGCGACCCGATCCAGGCCGCCGGCGCGGTGCATATAGCCGACAAGGTCGACTGCCGTCGCCTCCACGGTCGAGACCAGAACCGTTCCGCGCGGATTGTTGACGCTCTGCACCGGCACGACGCCCATGTTCCGGCGTGCAACGAACGTTACCTTGACGGAACCGCACGCGATGGGCGGCCTGTTCTTTTCAAGGATGACCTGGAGTTCCTGCGGACGTTGATGGGCCGCACCGTGGTATTGTGCAGCCGACAGAAGGCCTACGTAGTACCGCGCCCCCCAGCGTTCCATGAGGGCCGGAATGAACTGGTCTGCTGGCAGGCAGCCGAGACGCCTGTACTCTGGCGGCACGATGACGTAGAACCCGCGTCCGGGGCTTGCGATCTCGCCTCTCGCCGCCAGACGGCGCAACGCCTGCCTTGCCGCGTCGTGGGAGACACCGAGCGCCGATTGCAGCTCGGCTGAACTGAAGTGATATTGGCCACGAGTTGCCAAGGCCGCGACAACGTCGCGAGCATGTGGTGCAGCCGATACATACATCACTCTGATAAAGTAACATTTATCATCACGTTATGATAGTGAAATCGCCCAGAGTCTAACCGTACCACGCCCCTAAAAGCTAGCCGGAACTGGTTGCGCTCGTCCTTGATTCGTCCGAGCACCTGCTATATTTTTCGACGAGGGAGAAGCTATCATGTCCACAACGGCAGACGGCGCCCGACGAAGCAGCTTCCGCGACCTGGTCGATGACCGGGTGGACGAGGGAGTCTTCCGGGTCGACCGGGCGATCTACACCGACGAGGCCGTCTTCGAGGCCGAGATCGAGCGCATCTTCGAGGGCGGATGGGTCTTCCTCTGCCACGAAAGCCAGGTGGAGAAGCCGGGCGACTATTGGGCGACGGAAATCGGCCGCCAGCCGGTTTTCGTGATGCGCCAGAAGGATGGATCGCTCGGCGCCTTCATCAACGCCTGCTCCCACCGCGGCGCGGTGCTGACCCCGCTCAAGCAGGGAAACGCGAACGTGATCACCTGCCGTTTCCACGGCTGGGTGTACGACCGCGGCGGACGCTGCATCAGCATCAAGAACGAGGACACGGGCTACGCCGCTACGGAACGCTCGGGCGGCCGCTTCGACCTCCGCCGGATCGGCGCCCTGGACTCCTACAAGGGGTTCGTGTTCGGGAGCCTGAGGAGCGACGTGCCCGCGCTCCGGGACCATCTGGCGGCCGCGGCGCGATGGATCGACCTCCTGGCCGACCAGGCGCGGGACGGGCTGGAAGTCGTGCCCGGCTGCTCCACCTACGTGGTCCACGGCAACTGGAAGCTCCAGTCCGAGAACAGCGTCGACGGCTACCACGTGACCACCCTCCACAGCGTGTTCGCCGCCACCACGGCCCAGCGTGAAGCCCGGGACGCCACCGCCGGGATGGGACGGACCGAGTCCGGGCGCATCAGGAGCAAGGTGCCCAGCGGCACCTACGACCTCGGCAACGGCCACATGGGACTTTGGGCGCAACACATTACGCCGCACGTCCGCCCGATCTACGAGGCGCGGGCGTGGCTCGAAGAGAACCTCAAGCCGGCGGAGGTCGACTGGATCCTCAACCGGGGCCGCAACCTCCACGTGTTTCCCAACGTCATGCTGATGGACAACCCGTCGACCCAGATCCGGTTGGTGAAACCCGTCTCGCCCCGCCTGACCGAGGTCACGGTCTACTGCATCGCGCCCAGGGGAGAGAGCCCGGCGGCGCGGGCCGCCCGCCTCAGGAAGTTCGAGGACTTCTACCTGACGGCCGGGATGGCGACGTCGGACGATGCCGCCGCGCTCGAAGCCGTCCAGGACGGCTCCACCGGACCGCCGAGCCAGTGGAACGACATGACCCGCGGCCTGTCCGACCTGGTCGCCGGCCCCGACCAGGGCGCCCGTGACCTGGGCTTCGAGCCGGCGTCGTCCTGCCCCGACTGGGACCACGAGGGCATGTTCCTCGGCTTCTACCGCGCCTGGCTGGACCGGCTGGAGCCCCCGGGTCAAGCTTGCCCCGGGCTCGACCCGGGGGCCCCGGGGTGACGTACGCAGCCGACAGCGAAAAAGACAAGCAGATTATGGTGCGAATTAACCGGACAGGACACTCGATGAGCACGGACGGTATCGACGCCGCGCTGGAGCGTGAGGTCGCGGCGCTCATCAACCGCGAGGCCATGCTGCTGGACCGGCGCCGCTGGAAGGAGTGGCTGGACCTCTATGCCGAGGATGCCATGTACTGGGTGCCGGCCTGGGCAAGCGAGGAGGAGACCACCACCGATCCCGAGACCCAGCTCAACCTGATCTATCTCAAGAACCGCGGCCGGCTCGAAGACCGGGTGTTCCGCATCGAGTCGCGCCAGTCCTGGGCGTCGCTTCCGCTCGACCGCACGGTGCACGTCATCGGCAACGTGCTGGTGGAGAACGCCGACGGAGACGTGATCGAGGCCACCGCCAACTGCATCGTGCACGTGTACGGCAAGAAGGGGGCGGCGACCCGCGGCAGCCGCTACGACTTCGCGTTCAGGCGCATCGACGGCGCGCTCAGGATCGCGCGCAAGAAGATCACCTTCATTGACGACCGGCTCGAAGGGCCGGTGGACATCTACCACTTGTAGAGAGCCTTGCTGAGTCTCCAGAAGATCGCTCCCGAGGTCGGCGGCATCGCGTTGCGCGAGATGGAGCCGCGCGAGCCCGGCCCCGGCGAGCTGTTGATCCGGGTCGGCGCCGCCGGGATCTGCGGCACCGACATGCAGATCTACAACTGGGCGCCGCGCATGGCGCGCCGGATGGTCCTGCCGCGGGTCCTGGGCCACGAAGTCTCGGGCACGGTCGAGGCCGTCGGTTCGGGGGTCGAGGGCCTCGCGGCCGGCGACCGGGTCAGCCTCGAAAGTCACATCTTTTGCGGCCGCTGCCGGTCGTGCCGGCTCGGACGCGCTCATCTTTGCGAGAACACCCGTTACCCGGGCATCGACATCGACGGCGGGTTTGCCGAGTACCTGACCGTGCCGGCGTCCATCGCCTGGGCGACCCCGCCCGGCCTGCCACACGAGACCGCGGCAATGCTGGAGCCGTTCGGCATCGCCGTGCATGCCTGCCTCGCGGGCGCCGGGGTTTCGGGACTGTCGGTGCTGGTGAACGGGTGCGGGCCCATCGGGCTCATGGCGGTGGCGGTGGCGCGCGCCCTGGGCGCCGCCAGGATCATCGCCTGCGACATCAACCCGGTACGACTCCGCGCGGCCGAGACCATGGGCGCGGACCGCGCGGTGGATGCCGGCAGTGAGGACCTGGCGAGCGTGGTGGGCGACATGACCGGCGGCGCGGGGGTCGACGCCGGGGTGGAACTCTCAGGCACCGAAGCCGGATTCAACGCCGTCTTCGTCTCCATCGCCAAGGGCGGCGATTTCCGGCTGGTGGGCGCGCCGCCGTCGGCGATCCCCGTGGACTTTACCTACTGGCTGCTGAAATGTCCGGTGATGCACAACATCCACGGGCGGCTGATCTGGCAGACCTGGCAGCGCGCCACCGAGCTGCTGACGGCGGGCGCCGTCGATCTGGCCCCGGTGCGGAGCCACGTACTGCCGCTGTCCGAGGCAACCCGCGGATTTGAGCTCATTCGGGACGGGGAGGCGTTGAAGCCGGTGCTCGTACCGGACTCGTAGAGGCGACCATGCCGTCGCGAGTCTGACCAGGAACCAGACGGCCTGGGCGCCGGACCTTGCGTGGGGCTTGACATTGACACAAATAACTATAAAATTAGTTATATGGATATAACGACTTATCCCAAGAACTCACCAGCCTCTGCGCTGGCGCTCGAGGAAGCGGCGCAGGGATTCGCCGCGTGCGGCTCCGAGCCGAGGCTCACGGTGCTTCGCCTGCTCGTGCGCGCCGGCGACGAAGGGCTCACGGTAGGCGAGGTCCAGGAACGCTCGGGCTTACCGGCCTCGACGCTCGCCCACCATCTCGGCTTCCTTGCCGCGGGCGGGCTGGTCGAGCAGGAGCGCCGGAGCCGCACCGTGATCAACCGTGCCGCCTACACCCGTCTCGAGGCGCTCGCCGCGTTTCTGCTCGAAGAGTGTTGCGTGGATGCCTGCCCATCGCCTCAGGCCCGTGTCGCGCGGGATGCGCTAACGAGAGAGCCGTCATGACGGAACTGGTGCTGAACGGATTCAACGGGTTGCGCACGGGAGTCCGGGGCGCGGTGTCGGTCTGGGGTCTGATGCTCGCCATCCCGCTCGCCGTGGCGGCGCTCGACGCCACCACGCTGCCGGACATCCTGCAGATCGCGTCGGAGGCGTTTGTGGGAACGCTGCCCTACATCGCCGCGGCGGTGCTGCTCATCGCGTATCTCAAGGCGACGGGGGCCGCGGTCCTCGTGGCGCGCGCCTTCGAAGGGCGCGAAACGCGCATGATCGTGCTGGCGGCGCTTCTCGGCGGGCTCGCTCCCTTCTGCTCCTGCGAAGTCATCCCCTTCATCGCGGGCCTGCTGGCGGTGGGCGCGCCGCTCTCCGCCATCATGGCCTTCTGGCTGTCCTCTCCCGTCATCGACCCTCCCACCGTGCTCATTACCGCCGCCGCCCTCGGCTGGGACTTCGCTCTGGGGAAGCTGGCCGCGGCGGTGGCGATCGGCCTCCTTGGAGGCTTCGGCGTGCGCCTCCTCGTCTGGCGCCGTGCGTTCGCCGCCCCGTTGCGGGAAGACGCCGCGGGCGGTTGCAACGCGTGCGACAGCGGCCTGGAGACAGGCGAACCGGTCTGGCGGTTCTGGCGCGAGGCATTGCGGGTGGCCACCTTCCGTTCCGAAGCGCTGGAGAACGCGCGGTTCCTGGTCAAGTGGCTGGTGTTCGCCTACCTGATCCAAGCCCTTCTCGTCACCTATGTGCCGGCCCGGTTGATCGCGGGCCTCGTCGGCGGAACGGGGGCCGGCCCCATCGTGATGGGAGCCCTGGTGGGCGCGCCCGCCTACCTCAACGGCTATGCCGCGCCCGCCCTGGTTGCCGGCCTCATGGAACAGGGCATGAGCGCGGGCGCGGCCCTGGCCTTCATGGTCGCCGGCGCCGTGACCTGCGTCCCGGCCATGGTCGCCGTGTGGTCGCTGGTACGCTGGCAGGTGTTCGCCGCTTACATGGGGTTCGGCGTCGCGGGCGCGATTGTCAGCGGCGTGGTGTTCGGGGCGTTCGTCGGGTGAACCGCTACGTCCCTACGGCATCTCCGGTTCAGCGCTGATTGACCCTCGCCTCCAGGTCGGCGCAGCGTTCGATAAGCGCATCGAAAGGTTCGGCATCGCCCAACAGCATGCCGTCGGAAACCATCCTTTCGTAGTCCTCGGCGAGCGCTTCCCGAGCGACGCCGTCCGGGACCAGTTGCAGCCCGCCCGAAACGGCGGCCTCATAGTCGATCCACTTGCCGGCGACATCCTTCTCGCGAAAGAAGGCCGCCTTGTGGCGGGCCACCGACAGCGCGAGCGCCGGGTCGGCGAGTGCATTGCCGGCGTATCCGGCCGCGTCCAACCGGACCACGTCATGCCAGTGGCGCGAGAGTCGCTCGCCCCGGGTGCGCTGCTGACTGCAGAACACGTGAATGGCCGTCGCCTTTTCCCAGAATGTACGTTCGGCCAGCATGACCGAGGGAGAGGCGGTCGGAAAAACGATGCCCGGGAGGTGAGGCGCCGCGTCGCACGCCACCGGTCGCGGCTGGCGCGGCTCGCCGGTCCCACGTGCACCAAACTCAACCATGACCTCGGGCCTAACGAATCCGGGGTCGTCGAACAACGACTCATAACGGACGAGCAGCCGATCGCCGGAGGCGCGGACCTCGGCTGCGAAGCCGGTACGCCCGAGGGCCTTGTCAACCGCCGGGAGACATTCGCCCCGGACCCACTCGGCAAGACGCGAGCGTATGGCCCTGCTCCAGCGTTGCTCCTGGCTTCGCGTCCGTGGCAGCGCCTCGGGACCCGCACCGGTCACAAGGTCCGGTGCGAACGCGCGGATGTCATAAGTGACATCTATGTCTTCCGAGAAGCGGCGCATGGCTCGGTAGGCTTTCGCAAGCGACGTGCCGCCCTTGAACACCATGTCGGCGCCTGACGGCAGGTCGAACAGGACGCGCAACGTCTGGACGACCCAGATATCCTTCTCCAGGAGGAAGGCCCGCAGCCCGGTCGCCTCCTGCGCCACTCTAAGCGCCTTCCGCCTGTCGCTGGTCGCCAACGACTGGAACGATGGCTCAGGCATGGGCGATCACGTCACTTACGGGCTCCGCCATCCACAGCGGCATGGTTGCCCGCGCCTTGGCAAGCTCCTCCATATCCTCGCGAGAGAGGCCCGGAAGAACAGCCTGTATCCCGTCCCGGACCTCGGCAGGGCCAATCCAGGCAAGGGCCCGGATGACATCGCCGGCCCTGCGGTAAGGCGCCGCGAGTTGCCAGCGCGGCGCATGTCGCAATTCAACTTCCAGACTACCGAACCGCAAAAGCCGGTCGGGACCGGATGTAAGATAGACCGACCGTACCGGGACTTGCGTCGTGAGTCCGAGAACGTGCGCCGCGGCACCGCCGGAGGGGACAATGATCTCGCCCCAAAGGGCCGCGAGAGCCTCAATCCCCTTGTCGACGGCTGGCGCGCAACGCCCAAACCGGGTTTCAACCGGTTGCATGTAGACCCCTTGGCAGATCCGCAGCAACAGCCCGGAACGCGCGAGGCGAGACAGAGCCTGATCGACCGCGGCTCGGCTGCCGAAATGAAGCAGTGCACCCGCACAGATCGGCGTGCTCTCGGGAAGCGCCTTGACGTGCTCGGTGATTCGTAGGGACAGGCTTGGCATGGTGTTTCGTGGTAACAGATTTTGTCAGAAATATAATGCTAAAACTGACAAATTGCAACTGTCCTGCGCCTTGAACCCTCCTCGAAGTGGGCCACGATGAACCGCTGTTCCAGGACACGGCCAATCGGGAAATCTGCGATCTGATGGATCACGGTATTCTCGTCCCAAGCCGAGCCGGCGGGCGAAGCACCAGCTACGAGCTTGTCACCGAAGAACTGGGTTGATTGAACTCAGGGGTTCGAAATCGTCGAGACTAATCCTGGCGTTTACCCGTTGCGCGCCAGGGGCGGCGGCAAACCATGCCCCGGCGGCGCGAGTTCCGTCTCTCAGTTTACCAGGGACGGCGTCCAGATATGGTGGCATCTCGGACGCTCTGTACAACCCGCCCAGAGAGGGAGGCGGCATCCTCCTCTTTTGCAAGGCCTGCCGCGTCACCTTGAGCCGAGCGGCGACATCCGCCAAACTGACGAGATCCGGCTTCACCTCCCGAAGCCTCGTCCCCCGGGGAAGACCCTTCAAGACCTGCTTCACCGTCTCGGAAATCACGGCCTCCGGCTCCTGCCCGGCACGCGTAAACCCCATGCCGATGAGGCCCGGCGCACCAAGGCCAACGACCGCGTCATCGCACCCGGCTTCGTAGAGGGCATCGAGAATCGTTCCCTCGTCCGTCCCGTCGGGTAGCGCTAACACCAGATCGAACTCGAACGCCTTCTCAGTCATGGTCGCTGGCCCCCTTCATCACACAACCGTCCGCCTTCCTGAGCAACTCGCGTGCATGCGCCCGAGGGTTGCGCGGCGTGCTCCAGACCGACATCCGACAGAACACCCCGGAACGGCAAGCATCCTGCGCATTCGCCGGGCAGAGCACGCAGCCCCAAGCGTGTGCGCTATGCCCCTTGGCTGCTTCGACGGCCCATCCCACGGCCTCCAGCGTCTTGAGTGCGCCTCGACCTCTTTGTTTGGATGCCGTCTTCTTCCCACAACTAGTTCTTTCAGAGCTGGTTGTCAAGCGACAACCGCATACCGAACAGTCTACCTTGGAGGTGTCCACTGTTAGTCGTCACTCGGCTGATCTGGATGTAACTGAAGAGCAGCGCTCCCTCTTCGGGGAGTGCTATGGAGAATAAACCCCTATCTCCGCAATTTTTACGGAGATAGGCTTGCCGACGCGGAGAACAGATGCAACAATCCCCGCATGTTGTACGGAGAATATCCGGCATACATCTGGCAACGCCCGGAATGGCCGCGGTTTCAGCAGGATACGGCCCGACTCGCCGAGCACCTCGCGCACACACGGTACATCCAGGGAAAACTGCTTGGCCGCATGGAGGCACTGGGTTCCGAGATGCGTAGCGAAGCGTCGTTGCGCATGCTCACCGAAGATGTCGTGAAGACGAACGAGATCGAGGGGCAAATCCTCGCCCCCGATCAAGTCCGCTCGTCGATTGCAACCCGCCTCGGTCTGGATATCGGCGGCCTGCCGGCGGCTGATCGCAACGTCGACGGCGCCGTCGAAATGGCGCTCGACGCGACCCGGAACTATGCCGAGCCCTTGACCGAAGAACGCCTGTTGTCGTGGCACGCCGCCCTGTTCCCCACCGGGCGCAGCGGCATGCGCCGGATTCGCGTCGGCCAATGGCGCGACGACGCAGATGGGCCGATGCAAGTCGTCTCAGGCCCGGTCGGCCGCCAGCGCGTTCACTATACTGCTCCTCCGGCCGAGCGCCTCGGGGACGAGATGTCCAGATTCCTGGAATGGTTCCGGGACACAGGGTCCATGAAACCCGTGCTCGCCGCCGGCGTGGCCCACCTCTGGTTCGTCACCGTTCATCCCTTCGACGACGGCAACGGACGCATCGCGCGAGCCATCGCGGACATGGCCCTGGCCCGGTCGGAAAAGAGTCCCGAACGTTTCTACAGCATGTCCGCCCAGATCCGCCTGGAGCGCAACGCCTACTACGGCATCCTCGAGACAACCCAGAGACACGGACTGGATGTCACCGATTGGCAGGTCTGGTTTCTGCATTGTCTTGCCCGCGCCATCGAAAACGCTCAGAAAACCCTCGCCTCCGTCCTGACAAAGGCCGAGTTTTGGGAGGCCCATGCCTCCGCCATGCTGAACGGGCGCCAAGTGAGGACGCTTAACCGCCTTCTGGACGGTTTCGAAGGGAAGCTCACCTCGTCGAAGTGGGCGGCGATGAACCTTTGCTCCCAGGACACGGCGAATCGGGACATCCGCGATCTGATCGCGCGTGGTATACTGGTCCGTAGCCGAGCCGGCGGGCGTAGCACGAGCTATGAACTCAAGAAGCCGTAGCCTCTGGATCGTGGGGTGGCGTCCCACACCCGGGGCGTTAGAAAGAGCCACAACAACTGACAGCCTCCGAACTTGGAATGATGATTGACGAACAGATTGCCATCGACTTGCCTGCACCCTGGTCTGGGGCAAAGTTCGAGACCAAAATCGTCGGACCGATCAACTATCTGGTCGGACCGAATGGAAGCGGTAAGTCACGTTTCGCTGGCGAATTGCTGCGTCAGCTGAAGAGTCGCCCGAACGGCGCACGCCTGCTCGGCACCGATCGGTTGAGGGAAATGGCAGACCCAGGGACGCTGGCGCACCATTGGGGCGATTACCTCCAAACCGGATATCCCAAGGCTTCTTTCAACTACATGCGAGAGGCCGGCTTGGAAGGATCCGGCATAGATACAATTTTGCTGCTCCACGAAAGAATGGAACTTCGCATTCGAGTAGAAGCAACCCTCAGCCATCTGTTTGGCCGCGATGTACTCCTCGAGTGGGATTCGGGCTACCTTGTCCCCAAGGCGGTCCGACGGGGCGGTCAGGAGTCCTATCGGCTCGACCGTGATGAATGTCACGGCATCAAAGAGCTCTTAGTTCTTCTGACCCACCTATACGACGATCACCACAGATACCTAATCATTGATGAACCAGAACTCAATCTACACCCCCAGTATCAGGCGTTCTTCATGCAGGAGGCGCGAAAGGCAGTTGGGAGACCGGGTGATTCTCCCCATATGAAGGTTATCTTCTTAATCACCCATTCGCCGTTCATACTCGACCTTCGCTCAGAGGACGACATTAAGTCCGTCATTTCCTTCGACCTAGACCACTCTGTCCCTAAACAGGTCGCCAATTTGACCCACGACGTCTCCTCGTCGCTAATAGCCACAGGTCGATTAAACGCTCATCACAAGCAGCTTTTCTTCTCGGACAATCCCGTATTTGTAGAGGGACACCACGACGCCCTGCTAGTCGAGGCGCTCATGGAGGCGCGCGGCGTCTCCGCGGCGGCCGCCGGAAGTTGCATCATTGACTGTGGGGGCGCAGGTGAAGTGAACCATTACCTCGATCTGTGCCAAGGCTTGGGGAAGGACGCTCACTTCATCTACGACCTAGACAGTATGTTCAAGGGGCAGCTTCGATCGTGCATCGGCGGAGACGATGCGATCCAAGGTTTCTTGGCGTCCGCTGGCGTTGGTCCCGACTTTGCAAAGTATGTGGGCGAACTGGATGCGCGGCTCACTGCCGCGATCGACATACTTATCCAAACGTCTTTGGATGGTCATCTTGCGCCTTTGAGCCTCTTTCTCAACAGCCTTGGTACTGACAGGAGGAATTGGGAAAGGGAAAAGCTTGCGAGCGCTAGGGTCGCGGTTATGACCACCATCAGCCTATACAGAGAAGAGGTCGTTTCCATCCTCCCGCAAAACACAGTTGAGGACATCGAAGGACGGTGGCGCAAGATCCTCTCCATCCTTGCGAAAAAGAATATCCACGTACTGTTCGGCGGGACAATTGAACGATACTTGCCCTGTTTCGCCGGGGACCTGTTGCAGCCGAAACCGGATGCGAAAAGGCATGCCGTCTTTGCAGAACTCAAAAAACTGCAGGGAATTTGCGAATCTGACGAACATATACGGAAGACGACGCTCACAGATCGGTATGGAGAACTGTATGAAGTTGTCAGGAAGCTACCTTCCAAGGAGCAGGTTGACCTAGATGCGGTCTTACGTCGATACCTGAGTGACTACGTACACGAACTTCAGAAGGTGGTCGCGGCTAATCCTGACTACGCGCGCGAGCAAATTGACGCCCAGTTGCACGATCATCCAATGGTTAAGAACAACCTTGTTTCGCTCCAGGACGTTCAGCGGAACGGCAATGATCGATTTGTAGCGACGATTGATATATCGGAGATCCTTGGCGGATCTCGTCGTAGTGTCGAGGTGTCCTCAGATACCACGATTGCGAACATGCCCACATTGCGTAAGGCGAAAAACTGATACCGCGACCCCCGAACGAGGCACGGGGCGAAGGGTAGGTGCACCGTCCCGAGGCAGGATGACTTCGCGATTGGGGTCGTAGGACGCGCGGCAAATGGCCACTCTCTTGTTAACTATATGTTGACAGAGACGTGTGCGACTAGCGTCCGCAAAATGGAAGCCCCAACCCCTCCCTTCTTAGGGATCCAGGATTGCGCAGGCGGGGTCTGACCCTGCGACCCGTGAACAACATCGGCCGCGCCTCAATTCCACGTCCGCAACTCCGGATAAACCTCCGTCGCGAACAGCTCCATGCTCCGCTTGGTCTCCTCGTGGGTCATGAACCCTGCCTGATTCATCATCAACAGATGCCCCACCCCGCAGCGGTCGTGGAGGTACTTGACCTTCTCGATGACCTTCTTGGGGGTGCCGGCGATGATGACGCCCTGGTCGATGAGGTCCTCGTAGGTGCGGTTGTAGCGCGCCATGCCCTTGGGGTCGAAGAAGCGGGTCAGGCCCTGGGGGGGCACGAAGCCGGGCGGGGCGAAGAAGCCCACGGGGCGGCGCTTGTTGAGGTACCAGAGGAGCTTGCGGCCGCCCTCTTCAGCCTTCTTGTCGGTCTCGCCGGTGAAGGTCAGGGCGCAGTAGGCGAACTTTTCGGTGCCGGGTTCGGGGTAGTTCATTTCCTCGCAGCGCTTGCGGTAGGCGGTGAAGAGGGCTTCGGTCTGCTCGTAGGAGGTGAGCACGGTGGCCAGGGTGTAGTGGTGATCGGCGACCCAGGGCACCGCCGCCGGCTGGCTGCCGGTGATCCAGATGGGGGGATGGGGCTGCTGGTAGGGCCGCGGCCACGGGTTCACGTAGCGGTAGTGGTAGTGCTTGCCCTCCCAGTTGAACACGTCCTGGGTCTTCCACGCCTTGATGATGAGGTCGTGGGCCTCCTGCATCCGTTCCCGGGTGTCGGAGGGGTTGGTGTTGGCGGGATGGATCTCGGTGCCG
>CAZVUC010000093.1:0-10500 GCA_964630405.1 uncultured Syntrophobacterales bacterium
CTTCCAGTGGTGGATCATCAACGGACAGGCCCGGGGCTTCCGGTTCATTACCCTCACCGAGGAAGAGATGGCCGAGCGGTCCCGCGAGCAGGGCCGGGACCTGGTGACCCCCATCGGCTCCCGCGAGGACGACGTGGAGCGCCGTCTCCGGCACATGGACCGCCTGGGCATCGACACCCAGGTGCTGTTCCACACCCTGTGGACGGTGCCCACGACCGAGCGCCCCGAGGTGGAGCTGGCGCTGTGCAAGAGCTGGAACCGCTGGGTGGCGGACATGTGGGAAAGGGCCAAGGGGCGTCTGAGGTGGTGCACCGTGCTGCCGTTGATGAGCATGGACGCGTCCCTGGAGCTCCTCAACTGGGCGCGCGACCACGGCGCGGTGGGGATCTCGATCCCGCCGATCCTGGGACGGCGGCTTCCCATCGATCCCTACTTCCATCCGCTCTGGGAAGAGGCCCAGCGCCTCGACATGGTCGTTGCCACCCACATCGGCAACGGCAACCAGGACATCGTCGACATCACCCGGCCGGCCTACGACCCCAACGCGTTCGGCCTCATGCGGTTCCGCCTGCTGACCGCGGGCACGTGCGAGGGACTGATCGAGAGCCAGCTCCCGCTCAAGTACCCCGACCTGCGATGGGCCTTCATCGAGGCCGGCTCCATGTGGCTTCCCTGGATGCTCCACGAGGCCAAGCGGCGCAGCCTGCAGCGCGGCACTCCCCTGCCCGACGACGTGCTCAAGGAGTTCAACATCTTCGTCACCTGCCAGAACGACGACGAATTCGCCTACACCCACCGGTGCGGGCCGGACAACCTCGTCATCGGCAGCGACTACGGCCACTACGACGGCTCCAGTCAGATGGACGCCCTGCGCGTGATGCGGCAGCGGACGGACATCGACGAGGAATCCAAGCGCAAGATCCTGCACGACAATCCCAAGAGGCTCTGGCGGTTGTAGGACCCCGCGACGTTTACCCCATCCGGCAGCGAGAACGAGCGCGGCGAGGTGGCGCCAGGACGTGTCCCTGAGCCCGTCCGTCAAAGGCGGACGGTTTCGATCTCCAGACCCAGAGCGTGCTTCCCGGCCAGCTCGTAGGCGACCTGGCGTGCCTGCGCATGCTGGCTGATCACGTGCAGGTCCTGGAAGTGGCGCTGGATGATGTTGCCTTCGTAGATGACGGTGGTGCCCGAGGCGTTGTAGAGCTGCTCCACCGCCTGCACCGCGACCCGAATGCAATGGGTCGTCGCCAGTCGCAACGCCACCCGCCGGTCCAGGGTGAACGGCCCCTCCGACGCGGCTTCGGCCCATAGTGCGCCGACGGCGTCACGCAGATAGGCCCGACCGGACGCCAGGGCGGCCAGGGTCTGACCCACCGTCACCTGCACCGCCGGCTGGTCGCGCAGCAGGGCCTGCATGGAGTGGGGCGTCTTGGCTCCGGCCAGTTCCATGAACGCGTCCAGGCACGAGCGGGCCGCCCCCAGGGCGAGGGCGGCGTCGCCGCAGGCGAACAGCAGGACGGTGGAGAGCCGGTAGAGCGGACCGGGCTCCACCACCGGGGCGCCGCGCTGGCGCACCGTGCGCTCGGCCGGCACGAAGGCGCCGTCCACCGCGAAGTCGTGGGTGCCGGTGCCGCGCATGCCGCGGACCTTCCAGGTATCCAGCACCTCCACCTCGCCCGCGGGCACGAACAGGAACTTCTGCACCGGCTCGCCATTGTCCGGGATCCACGCCCGGGCGGCGAACCATGACGCGTGCCGGCAACCGGAACTGAAACGATGACGCCCGGTGACGCGGTACCCGCCCGGCACCGGCTCCGCCTCCGACGTGGGCATGGCGGTGTTGGCCACCACGCAACGCGGCGTGTCGGTCCAGATCTCCCGGGCGATCTCATGGGGCATGCGCGCCGCGTAAGTGGCGAAGATCGAGCACTGGTTAACCACCCATGCGGTGCTGGCGTCGGCTTGGCCAAGTTCCCCCAGGACCTCGATGTAGGAGGGCAGGTCGATCTCGACTCCGCCCAGGGACCGGGGCAGCGCAAGCTTGAACAGCCCGGCGTCCGCCAACTCGTCGAAGAGCGCCCGCGGCAGCTCACGCTCCGCCTCGATCCGGTCGGCGCAGGAGCGGACCTTGGGGGCCAGCGCCCTGGCGGCGTCCAGCATGGGATGGTTGGTGGATGACATCACGGCCCTTGAACAGCGCGGATCAAACCTTCGTCCAACTTGTTCCACTCGTGCACGGGTGTCAACTCAGCATGAGCCGGGGCAGGGTCAGCACCAGGGCGGGAAAGGCGATCATGACCGCCAGATTCAACATGTCGAGGAGCACGAAGGGAAAGCAGCTCTTGTAGATCTCCACCATGGAAGCGTCCGGCACCACCCCCTTGAGCACGAACAACTGAAGGCCGAAGGGCGGCGTGGTGTTGGCCACCTCCATGTTCAGAAGCATCAGGATCCCGAACCAGATGGGATCGAACCCTAGCTGCGCGGCCAGCGGGAAGTAGATGGGCACGGTGATCATCATGATGGAGATCTGGTCGACGAACATGCCCAGCACGAGCACGATCAGCATCATGAGCACCAGGATGACCACCGGCGAGGCCGGGAGGCCCGACACCAGCTCCACGAGGCCACGGCTGGCTCCGGTGAACGCCAACACCTGGCTGAAGGCATTGGACGCCAGGATGATCATGAGCACCACGACGGACACGCGTACGGTGCTCATCACCGACAGCACCATCACCTTGAACGTCAGGCTGCGGTACATGGCGGCCACCAGGGCCGTGCTCAGCACACCCAGGGCCGCCGCCTCCGTGGGCGTGGCCACGCCGATGAAGATGACCCCCAGGACCATGAACACGATGAGACTCAGGGGCGCCAGGTGCAGCAGGCTTACGAGCTTCTCCCGGGTGGACACATGCGCGACGTCGTAGATGGGTGCGGACGCGGGACGCAGCTTGGCCCGGATGACGATGTAGGCCGCGTAGAGGCCGGCCATGAACAGGCCGGGGCCGATGCCGGCGATCAGGAGCTTGCCGATGGAAATCTCCGCGAGGCTGCCCAGCAGCACCCCCATGGCCGTGGGCGGGACGATGGCCGCGAGACCGCCGGCCGCCGATATGGGGCCCACGGACATCAGGTAGCTGTAACCCCGGCGCCGCATCTCCGGCACCAGCGTCGTCCCCAGCATGGCGGTGGTGGCCATGCTGGAGCCGCTGAGGGTGGAAAAAAGCGTGCCGCCGCTCACCGCCAGAAGGCTGAGCCGCCCGGGTATGCCGCCGATCCACTTGTCCAGGGCGTCGAGGGTGCGCACCGCGAGCCCCGACCGGAACATGATCTCGCCCATGAGGATGAAGAGCACCACCGGGGCCAGCACGAAGCTCGCCAGGGTGGCGAAGGCGCTGGTCGCCATGAGCCGCAGCGCCGGGAAGCCCCCCATGAACAGGTAGAAACCGCCGATGTTGATCAGGAGAAAGGCGAACGCCACCGGCGTGCCGGCCACGAACAGGACCATCAGCACGCCGAGCATCAGGGCCAGGACTTCGTACCACTCCATCGCGTGCTCAGAGGGAATCCCGGTCCACGGGACCCGGTTCGTCCGGAACCGGTCCGCCGCGGCGCAGCACCCCGACGTTGTGCCACGCCTGACGCAGGAACTCGATGACCAGCAGGAGGCCGCCGATGAAGATGGGAAGGATCAGCGGCCAGCGCTTGACCCGCCACGCCTTCAACTCCGCATGGCCGCCCAGGTAGGAATCCCAGGTCTCCCAGGCGCCTTCCCACGCCAACACCACCGCGCCCACCGCCGCCACCAGCGGCACCAGAATGCCCAGGATCAGCCGCACTTTGGGCCGGAGCCTTTCCACCACGATCTCCACGCGTGTGTGTGCGTGGTCGCGCAGCACCCAGGGCGCTCCCAGCATTGTAATATAAACCAGTGAATATTCGGTGAGGTCCACCGCCCAGATGGTGGGGTTGTTGAAGAAGTAACGCGCCACCACCTCGTAGAGCACCGAGATGGTCACCGTCACCACCAGGAGCCCCGCCACATAGGCGAAGCCGTTCAGCAGCGAGTCCCAGGCTCGCTCCAGAGTCAGCCCGAGTTGCGACATGATGAGGTTTGATCCCCCGCCGGGCCGTCCGCGACGTGCGCGGACGGCCCGGCGGGTCTTTCACCGCGTGAGGGCGTGAAGAAGCGCCCCGTGCCCAAGTGTCGTGTCCCGAAAATTACCGCAGGCGCGGGACACGACACTAGTGCTTTCGCCCTACTTGTCTTCCAGACCGCGCGCCAACTCCCGGATCTGCTTGCCGTACTCCGGCGAGTTGGGCAGGTACTTCTTCCAGGAGGACTCGTAGGCCATCGTGCGGAACCGCTTGGCCTCGTCGCCCTTGAGCTCGATGATCTTCATGCCGTGCTTGTTCACCAGCGCATCGAGCTCCTTGTCGATGAGCCCCTGGAAGTATCCGGGCGTCCACTTCTCCACCGCGACGATGGAGTCCGTAATGACCTTCTGCTGCTCCGGCGTAAGCTTCTTCCAGGGCTCCAGGCCCATGTACAGCCAAGTGCGTACCGTCCAGAAGTACGGCTTGAGCATGCAGCAGACCTGCTCGTAGAGCTTGTTCCCGAGGGTGCCGATGACCGGGGAGAAGTATCCGTCCACCACCCCGCGCTCCAGGGCGTTGTAGACTTCCGGCCACTTCACCGTGATCATGGTGGCGCCCAGGGCCTGCCCCAGCGGCAGATAGGTCGGCGTGCTGCGCATCTTCTTGCCCTTGAAGTCGGCCAGGCTCTTCACCGGTTTCTTGGTGAAGATGGCGAAGCCCACGGGCCCCGAGGTGAGCCCCAGGAACTTCACGCCCGCCCGCTTCTGGACGATGCCGTCGAAGTACTTCGTGACCCCGGCCTCTCGAAGCTCGGCGGTCTTGCCGACGAAATACTCGAGAAAGACCCCTTCCGGTATCTTGGCCGAATCGTAGGCGCCGGCGCCGTTCAATATGTCCAGCGTGCCCCGCTGCACCAGACCCAGCATCTCGAAAGGTGACGAGATCTCGGGGCCGCCCTTCCAGTCCACCCGCATCTTGCCGCCGGACCTCTTCACGACCTCTTTCTGGAACTGCCAGAAACCGTTGTTGAAGTCGTTGTGTTTCGCCCACGCGGTGGCGCCCTTGAGCACCAGCTCGGGCTCGGCGGCCGGTGCGGCCGTCGCGATGAAAAGACCCAGGGTGAAAAATGCAACGATACATCCAAGTGCCCTTCTCATGGATTCGTCCTCCCTTTTCGTCGGCCCGGTTCTCCGATGCCGAGCCAGACTAGTACCCTTGCCGGAAGACTGTCAAGGATAACTTGGCGCGCCTCGGACCGGCTCCGGGACGGCATCGGGGAGATGCCGAACCGGTTGTCGCGCGGATTTGCCCGGGAAAGCGTTTCGGGGTATCGGTAGGGGCGGGTTCGACAACCGTCCTCGGCGAAGTGCCGACATGCTCCGCACGGGAGGAGGTCCAATGGGTAAGGTCGAAGAGAAGATTGGCGCCGACTATCTGCGTCTCCTGGCAGCCAGACAACGCCTTTCCGTCCTGGACAGCGAAGCGAAGAAGATGGTCGGCAACCTCAACGTGGCCATCAGCCTGCTGAGCGGGAAAGAGACCGGCCACTACGGCGACGACGGCAACTACCACGTCCACAATCGCCCTCATAGCGGCGTTCCCCACCGACAGTTGACGCTGCCCACCGTCGAAGAGATGAGCAAGGTCATCGAGTATCGGAAGCAGGCCAAGGACGAGGTGGATGCCCTGAACAAGCAGTTCAAGGAACTGGAAGCCAATCTCTGAGGGGTGGGGGAAGTGGCCAGGGACAGAATCGAACTGCCGACACGAGGATTTTCAGTCCTCTGCTCTACCGACTGAGCTACCTGGCCAGAGTTGAAAATATTGCCGAAAATCCCGGACGCGTCAACACGCGCCGTGCGCGGGGCCGTCGTCCCCGGAGGTTGACCCATGACACTGCTGCTGAGCAACGAAGAGATCGACGGGATACTGACCATGGATATGGCGCTGGAGTGCGTCGAGCGGTCACAGCGGTCGCTGGAAGCCGGGGAGGCGGTCAACAGCCCGCGGGTGGACACGCTGGCGCCCACGGCCGTCGGCGAGACCAAGGGGGTTTACAGCCTCAAGGCCATGAGCGGGCTGTGGCCGGACGAAGGCATGGCCGCGTTGCGCATCAACAGCGACGTGCTGATCTGGCCGGAGGTCTCGGGGAACATCCGGCGCGACCGGCTGCCCTCCGCCGACGGCCGCTGGAACGGGCTCATGCTGCTGTTCAGCATGGAGACCGGGGCGCCGGTCATGATCTGCCCGGACGGTTACATCTCGCGCATGCGGGTGGGCGCGGCCAACGGCCTGGCGGCCCGCTACCTGGCCCGGGAGGACGCCTCGGTGATGGCGCTGCTCGGCACCGGATGGCAGGCTGGCGGACAGTTGATGGCGCACTGCGCGGTGCGGCCCATCACCGACGTCAAGGTGTACAGCACCAACCCCGCGAACCGCGAACGCTTCTGCCGGGAACTGGCCCCGCGTGTGGAGGCCCGACTCACGCCGGTGGAGTCGGCGGACGAGGCGGTGGAGGGGGCGGATCTGGTGGTGACCGGGACCAACTCCATGGAGCCCGTCCACCAGCAGCGCTGGCTGCGCCCCGGCGTCCACTACAGCGCGGTCAAGGTGCAGGAAATGGACTATGACTTTCTGGAGACGGTGGACCGCGTCTTCCTGTTCTCCAGGAACCCCGCCAACATCCGGCCGCAGGTCTACCGCACGGAGTCCGTGGACACGCCGGAGGGGACCGGAGGCTGGTGGTCCGAGCGCACCACGCCGCTCTGGGAACGCTTGGAAGAACTGCCCCGGGCCATCATCGGCGCGGTCGAGGGACGCCGGTCCGCGGAGGAGACCACGGCCTTCGTCAACAACGTCGGCCAGGGCCTGCAGTTCGCCGCCGTGGCCCAGCGGGTGTACCGGGAGGCCGTCGACAAGGGCGTCGGCCGAACCATGCCCACGGAATGGTTCACCCAGGACGTACACCCATAGGGCGGCCGGTATCCCGCGCCACGACACGATGCCCCCTACCGTTCGTCCTCGTACCAGTCGTCGATGGAGAATTCCTTGCCCAGGCCCCGCTCCCGGGCGAGCGCCACGGCCCTGCCTCCCAGCGCCGCGAACTGGGCGCCGAAGCCCACGTTGTTGCAGAAGAACGTGATCTCCCGATCGTTCTCCCGGGAACGCGCCTGCCCGGTGATCACCTCGCCCAGCTCGGCGTAGTCGTCCCACGGGACGTTCTTCTCGAACGGGGCGAAACGCGGCGCCAGCGCCTCCCGTAGAACCGGGGGCGCAAAGTTCAGTCCCTCGTTGCACCGTCCCTCCCGCATGCTCAGCACGGTGTAGTCCGCGCGGGTGAAGCAGTCCTCGTCGATGTCGCGGCCGGAAATGGCATCCAGATGCACGCCGGGTCCGAGCCGCTCCCCGAAGAAGACCGGATCGATGGTGTTGGTGCACACGACGATGATGTCGACGTCCCTCGAGGCCGCCACCGGGTCGTCCACGGCCGCGGAGTCGAGGTGTAGATTCTCCCTCGCGTTCCGGGCGAAGCGCTCCCGGTTGGCCGGAGTGGGGCTGAACACCTTGACGGATTCGAGCTCGCGGACGACTCCGAGCCCCATGAGCACGCCCTCGGCGAGCCAGCCCGATCCAATGACGCCGACGCGCGACGCACCGGCGCGGGCCAGATATTCCGCGGCCACCCCGTGCGTCCCGGCGATGCGCAGCTTCTGAAGATACGCATCCTGCACCACGGCCTGGAGGTCCGCGGTGTCCAGGTCGAAGATCAGGTCGAAGGCGAGGAACTTGCCGTTCTTCTTGGGCACCTTGTCGTATCGCTGGTTGTCGCCGATGCGTGGCCAGCGGTGCAGGTCGGGAAGAATCCGCATGCCCGCCGAGCCCAGGGCGGGGACGATGCCGTCCATGGTCCGCAACTCCACGAAGGTGCCGGGCCGGGAGGTCTCGGCGAAGGTCTGGCTCCGCGTGCGGGTGACCGCCGTGCCCGCGGCAAGGCCGCGGTACGTCTCCCTCATCACCTCCACCGCCGTTGCCGGCGAGATCAGCTCCCTGACGTCGCTGTTGGTCAAGAGAATCGGCATGGTCACCTCCTGGCGTTGTCCGCCGTCTTGCCTCCATCCCGACAATTGCGGTATGGCTGCGGTCGTCCCATCGGATCTTTGGATCACGCCCGGGCACAACCCGTTTGAAAAGGGAGGACCCCCCGATGATCGTAATCGACGCCGACGCGCACGTGGAAGAGTCTCCGGCCACCTTCGCGGACGCCTACCTGGACCCGGCCTACCGGAAACGCCGGCCCCAGGTGGTGAACTCCGAGGGGCGGCTTTACTGGCGCGTGGAGGACCAGATCTACCCCCGCCTGTTCGGGCGCGGCTGCCACAACATGGGGACGCCGGCCCACTACGAGGGCCAACGTTCCTTCTATACCGCTTCCAAGCCGGAAAGCATCGAGAGCATCGAGATCAGCCATCCGGAGGCCCGCCTCAAGGACATGGCGGACGAGGACCTGGGAGTGCAGGTCATCTATCCGAGCTTCTTCCTGGTCCACCCGCTGGTGGACGACCCGGATCTCGGCGCGGCCCTGTGCGCTTCCTACAACCGCTGGCTCGCGGACGCCACGGGCTCCACCGACCAGCTCCACTGGGCCGCGGTGGTGGACCTGAACAACGTCGCCGCCTCCGTGGAGCAGGTGCGAGAGGCCAAGCGCCTGGGGGCGGTGGCGGTGATGATCCTCGGCACCGTGGGCGAGCGCACCCTGGACCACCCGAGCCTCTTCCCGTTCTACGAAGCCCTGGCGGAGGAGGACCTGACGCTGGCCGTCCACGTGGGTTGGTCCTGCCCGCCCCTCAGCAACATGTACGACCACCTCTACCCGGGCACCATCATTCCCTTCCTGGTGCCGTTGCTCATGGGTTTCACGGCCATGATCAGCGGCGGCGTCCTGGACCGGTTCCCGACGCTGCGGGTGGCGTTCCTGGAAGCCGGCTGCCTCTGGGTCCACTTCCTCATGGACCGGCTGGAGCATCGCTTCGCCTTCACCAACCGCTTCGGCAAGTCCATACCCGAGGCCGCGCCCCGGGCCGCCGCATCCCCCGCGGAGTACATGAGCCGCGGCAACCTCTTCCTCAGCACCGAGGTGGAAGACCCGCTGCTGCCGCAGGTGCTGGACCTCGTCGGCGAAGACCGCATCGTCTTCGGCTCGGACATGCCCCACGGCGACCGGGACCGGTTCGCGGTGCGGGAGTTCCGGGAGCGGAAGGACATCAGCGAATCGGCCAGGGAAAAGATCCTCAGCGCCAATCCGAAACGGCTCTACGGCATCTGACCGAAGGCCGCGGACCCTGGTGCCCGTTCATCCGGGCAAACGCGGCGTCACCATGGCGGGAACGCGCCCCGGTACAGCGGGAGGTAAAGGTAGACCACGGCGACGTGCAGCAATGCCGCGCACACGACGGCGACGCTGACCGCGGCGACCCAACCGATCCGCGCTTCCAGCCGGTAGTACCCCAGCACCGCCAGGGGCAGCCCCAA
This sequence comes from uncultured Syntrophobacterales bacterium, assembly GCA_964630405.1. Taxonomy (GTDB): domain Bacteria; phylum Desulfobacterota; class Binatia; order UBA9968; family JAJDTQ01; genus JAJDTQ01. The sequence goes on from CAZVUC010000093.1 coordinate 9,631, forward strand.
CCGGAAACCCATCAGCAGGACCAGCGCGAAGAACACTCCGATCCATGCGAACGCGGCGCGGGCCCGGGCGGTGTCCTCGGCGCTCGCCCCGTCAGTCCCGGCGGCCGTCGACCGCCAACGCAGCACATCGCCGACCAGGGCCCAGACGGCCAGCCCCAGTCCGACGACGCCGATGAGCAGCGGGAACGTGGCGGTTTCCGGCTCCCACCGCAGCGCGGTCAGGACAACGCCCGCGAACAACGCTGCGACGCTGCAGACCAGGACAATCTCGCGGCCCATCAGCGTCCCCTCCGGCGGACCGACACGAGAACCACCAACATCATGACGGCGATGCAGACCAGCGGGATCGGCCGGGTGAGAAAAGCCACGCCGTAGCTTGCGAGCGAGATGGCGAGATTGTTTTCGGCCAGCGGACCCAGGATGAAACCCACCAGCAGCGGCGCCCGGGCCCAGTCGAACCGCATCATCAGGTAGCCCAGCACGCCGAACGACAGGGTGAGGACGAGCGTGTACGGGTGGGGATAGGCGACATAGGAACCGAACAGCACGAACAGCAGCAGCGCCGGGATCAACAGGTTGCTCTTGAGGAAAGCGATGCGCGCGGCCGGCCGGGTGATGGCGATGCATACGGCGGTGGCCAGCAGGTTGGACAGCACCAGCACGATGACCATGGAAAAGCTGAGGGACAGCTTCTCGCCCAGCATCTCGGGGCCCGGATTGACGCCCAGGATCAGGAACGCCGCCAGCAGAATGGCCGACGTCGCCCCGCCGGGCACGCCGAACGCCAGCAGGGGCACCAGCTCGCCGCCCGCCGCCTTCTACGCATACGGCATGGCGGTCCAGGGGGCCGAAGGCCCCGAGCGCGGACGG
>CAZVUC010000094.1:0-69251 GCA_964630405.1 uncultured Syntrophobacterales bacterium
CTCGCAGCTCGACGCCATGGAGAAGGAGGGGCTCGACCTGGCGATCATGTACCCGTCCATCGGCCTGGGCGTCATGATGCGGGAGGACATGGACCCCAAGCTCGGCGCCGCCATCGCCCGGGCCTACAACAACTGGCTCCATGACTTCTGCCAGACCGATCCCGCGCGCATGAAGGGCTCGGCCATGATCTCGCTGCACGACGTCACCGAGGCCGCCAGGGAGGCCCGGCGGGCGGTGGAGGAGTTGGGCTTCGTGTCGGTGTTCGCGCGTCCGGAGCCGCTCCGCTCCTTGCCCTGGCATTCCCGTTACTACGATGTCCTGTGGTCCACCCTGGAGGAGCTGGGCATCCCCATGGGCTTCCACTCGGCCGCCTCCGCCGGCGAGGTCCGCCAGATGGGCGACGTGTTCGGCGACGATCTCCTGCTGCGGCACATCTGCGAGCACCCCATGTCCAACATGATGGCCATGATCGACATCATCGGCGGCGGCGTGCTGGAGCGCCATCCGAAGCTCAAGGTGGCGTTCCTGGAATGCTACTGCGGCTGGGTCTCGTTCATGCTCCACCGCATGGACGGAGCCGTGTCCAAGGCCCGCCACCCCAACATCTCCGAGCTCAAGCCCAGCGAGTTCTTCAAGCGCCAGTGCTGGATCTCCACCGAGTCCGAGAAGGAGCTTCCCATGATCGCCGAGCTCCTCGGCGACGACAACATCGTCTACTCCACCGACTACCCCCACGGCGACTCGGACTTCCCCCACGCCGTGGAAGAGTTCCTGGAGGTCGAAGGGGTCTCGAGAGAGACCAAGAAGAAAATCCTCTGGGACAACTGCGCGCGGCTCTACGACCTGTGAGGGGCAGGGTGAACCCGCTCCACCCGCCGACCGAAGGGAACATAGGTTGACGCTCCGCGCGATCCTCGTCGTACTGATCATCGGGGCCGCTCCCCTGGCGGCGCATGCCAATCCCAACGTCCTGCTCATCATCGCGGACGATATGGGGATCGATGCGTCGCGTTGTTATTCGCTTGGAAACCGGCAGGCCCCGATGCCGAACATCGAGGCCATGTGTGCAGGCGGAATGGTCTTTGAAAACGCCTACGCGGCGCCGGTGTGTTCCCCTACGCGGGCCACCATCATGACCGGGCAATACGGGTTCCGCACGGGAGTCGGAACCGTGATCCGGCGTCGTGGCCGGACCAGGGGACTGTCCCCGGATGTCATCAGCTTGTTCGACGTACTGGCGACCACCGGGTACAAGGCCAACCTGATCGGGAAATGGCATCTGGCGGGGGCGGGAGCGACGCTGGATCACCCCGCCGAGCTGGGCGTGCCGGACTACTTCGGCCTGTTCGGGGGAGGAACGCGCGACTACTGGAGATGGAGGGCGGTGGAAAACGGCGAAGAGGTGATGATGAATGAATACGCCACGACCGTCTTCACCGACCGGGCGATTGACTGGATCCGCGCGCAGAAGGGCCCCTGGTTCCTGTGGCTGGCCTACAACGCCCCCCACACACCGTTTCACGTGCCTCCTGCCCATCTACATGGTTTCGACGAGCTGGCGGACGACCCGGATGCGATCCGCGAGAATCCCTTGCCCTACTACCAGGCGGCGCTCCAGGCGCTGGATACCGAGATCGGCCGTCTCATGGCCTCCATGCCGCAAGATGTGCGCGACAATACCGTCGTCATGTTCATCGGCGACAATGGATCCCCGAATCGGGTCGCGCGTGGACTCTATGGTGAACATGCAGCCAAGGGCACGATCTTCGAAGGCGGCACGCATGTGCCCTTCGTCGTTTCCGGGCCGGGCGTTGCGCGCGGGCGCGCCGAGAGCTTCGTGAACACCACGGATCTGTTCGCGACCATCGCAGGCTATGCGGGGGTCCAGGTCCAGACCCCGGACTCCCACGATATCCGTCCGATCCTGTCGGGTGGGGACGGCAGTCGTGAGGACGTCTACGTTGAACACTTCTCGGATCGACGCCGCCGACGCCGCAATGTCTTTGGTTGGGCGTTGAGGGAGGGTCCCTTCAAACTGGTTCAGGTGGAAGGATCAAAACCCCGGCTCTACGATCTGTCCAAGGACCCGCTCGAGGCGGTGGACTTGCTCGCCGATGGCACGTCGTCGGACGAGGCCGCGATCGTGGCAAGCCTGGAGGCGTGGTTCGCCCGAATCCGGGCGGACCAATAGAAACAGCCCGATGCTTCCTAAGAATGGCTTAACGCCCGCCGGGCATGCTCTCGAAGGACGCGGTTGATCTCGGTCTGATACCCGTGTCCTCTTGGGACGTTCGCCCTAAACCACGCCACCACGTCGGCATCCAGCCTTAGCGTGATCTGTTGTTTCACGATTTCTTCACAGGCTGCACTTTCGTCGACCGTGGCGCTACAGTCCGAGGTTCTCGTCTTCGTCCGCGAAATTCGTGATCGCTACGTCGCCCTGCGGAAACTGGGCGACGATACTCAGGGATCCACCCATCGCTTCGATGTAGGCGCGGAGTCTCGAAACATACATGTCCGTTCTTCGCTCGAGCTTGGCGACCGCCGGCTGGTTTACGTTCAGTGCCTCGCCGATAGCCTTTTGCGTCAGCGCGCGCGCCTGTCGAAGCTCGTGAAGCGGCATGGCCGCGCGAAGCTCCACTGTTTTGGCATCGACCCGGGCACGGCGCTCGGGAGGAAAGTCCCTTATGAGTTGGTCAAAGGTGTTGCGGCCGCTCATTCTATCAACCCTTCCTTCCTTAGTTCCTGCAGGTGCTCATCGTAGAGCCTGTCGACGAGAGGAATATAGCGTCTGTAGAACCGGTCGTCTCCTGCCTTGTTTCCCCCGACCAACAAGATCGCGGACCGCCGTGGGTCGAAAGCGTAAAAGACGCGGAGCGGATCGCCAGCGCTCTGGATGCGAAGCTCACGCATCTGGCTGTGGCGAGACCCCGCAACGCCGGAGGAGTAGGGAAATGGTAGTGCAGGCCCGTGCTCCGTCAACAACTCAACCATCGCAGCAACGTCGTCTTGTTGGATCTCGGTGAGGCGATCCCACCATTGACCGAACTCGTTTGTGTATTCGACAACGCAACTCATCTAGTATATTCCAGCGCTGGAATGTTTTCAAGCAACTGCAAGAGTCCCGGAGTTGCGACGATACCGTCCGGAATCCTCTTGCATTCATCGACGCAAAATGGGGGCCAGGGTCGGAGCTTCCCCTGCAAGAGGTTCCTATGCGAGGCGGAACTGTTCTTGAAGCGCGTGAACGCTAGGAGGGGAAGCTGCCGGATGGGCAACCAGCCAGCGCCCGGAATTCAGCTCTTTTCATAGTGGGGCTGGTAGAGTTGCACCCGCACCCCGCCCGGCATCGTGAGCTGGATGGCGAGCCCGAAGCCGGCGTCCGCTATCTCGCCGTCGAAGACGACGCCGCGGCCCTTGAGCTCGGCCACGGTAGCGTGGATGTCGTCGCAGTAGAAGGAGATGTCGTGAGTCCCCGCGGGCTCGCCGGCGGCGCGGGTGGCGTCGGCCGGATGCACGCCCATGTCGGCCTCGGGGAGGTCGAAGATGAGCCAGCCACCGCCGACGTCGCTGAAGGAGGTGAAGCCGAGCTTGTCGCGCAGGAAGGCGCGCAGCGCCTCGGGCTCCGAGGAGTAGAACATCGCGTGCGCGCCCTTGATCATGGCTCCGGCCTCCGCGTGACGGTCCCTCAGCCCGCCTGCTTTCGCTTGTCCTCGTACTCCGCCTTGGCGGCGGCGACCCCCTCCATCGCCGCGGCGCGGAACTCCGGCTGCCGCGCCGCCGCCTCGTCGTAGCTGGTCTGTCTGGAAGCGAACTGGCCCTGGAAGTGCGGGACCACGTGTCGCACGAACAGCTCGTAGCTGCGGTGGGTGGCTTCTCGGTCGGCCCAGTCGTGGCACATGAACAGCACCACGCCGAAGCCGCCGGTGCCCGCCTGCATGCGCTCGATTTCGCGGATGGCGTCGTCGGGCGTGCCGATGATGCCGCGCCCGGACTCGACGATGAATGTGCGCGTGTCGGTGACGTCCTTGGGAACCGTTTGGTTCGGAAGCACGTCGCGCGCGTAGCCGCCCCAGGCGTCGATGCCGAAGCGCACGTCCTCCATGGCCTGCTCGCGCGTGTCGGCGATGTGCATCTGCACGGCGATGCGAAACAGCGCCCGGTCGGCGACGCGGCCGTGGGCGGCGGCAGCCTCCTCGTAGATGCCCCAGTTGCGGGCATAGGCGGCCAGCGCTTCGTCGGAGTGTCCGCCGAGGGAAAGAAGTCCGAGCCCGTGGCGGCCGGCCAGCGATGCGCCCGCGGGCGAGCGGATGGTGGTCACCGCCATCTCCATCCGGGGGCGGCTAAATGAGGCGTGCTGCAGCTTGGCCCGATCCAGGGTAAACCAGTCGGTCCTGGCGCTCACCCGCTCGCCTTCCAGGAGCGGGATGATCGCGTCCAGCGACTCGTTCATCATGCGCCGGGTGCGTCGCGGGTCGATGCCCATCTGAGTGGCGTCCGAAGGCAGGGCTCCGGGCCCCACGCCGAACATGGCGCGGCCGCGGGTCATGTGGTCGAGCTGGACCATGGCGTCGGCGACCATGAAGGGGTGCACGTAGGGCAGGGACTTCACGCCGGTGCCGAGCCGGATACGCCGGGTCTCCCGGGCCGCGGCGGCGATGAAGACTTCGGGCGCGGCGATGGTCTCGAACCCGCCCGAGTGGTGCTCGCCGATCCACGCCTCGTCGTAGCCGAGGCGGTCCAGCAGCACGATCAGCTCCAGGTCGCGCTCGAACAGCAGGGTGGGGTTCTCGTTCAGGGCGTGGAACGGGGCGAGAAAAACGCCGAAACGCAGCATGGCATCAGACCCCATCGACGGGAACCGCTGGCTTCCCGCCTAAGCCTCGATCCCGTAGAAATTGATGCAGTTGTCCCACAGGATCTTGCGGGAGTGCTCCACCGGCAACTCCTGCTGCAGGAACGCGTCCACCGCGTGGGGGAACTCGGAGTCGCTGTGGGGATAGTCGGAGGAAAAGACGATGTTGTCGTCGCCCATCAACTGGATCACCGACCCCACTTCCCGCTCTTCGCCCTCGCACCCGATGACGCACTGGCGCTTGAAGTACTCGCTCGGCTTCATGGTGAGCATGGGGGCGTCCGCGGCGCCCAACTGGCTCCAGTGGGTGTCCATGCGGCTCAGCCACGCCGGCGCCCAGCCGCAATTGCACTCCAGGAACGCCACCTTGAGCTCCGGGAAGCGTTCGAGCACGCCGCCGACGATGATGTCCACCATGGTCACCATCTGGCCGGTGACGTGGCTGCAGATGTGGCGCATGAGGCGGTTGTTCTGGCCGAAGCGCTCGATGTGGGGGTAGTAGCCGGAGTTGGTGCACTCGTGGAATCCCACCGGCATCCCCAGCTCCTCCAGTTCGGCCCACAGGGGCTCCCAGTAGAGCCCGAACCAGGTGTCGCCGGGGAGCGGCGTGGCCCGCAGGAAAGCGGTGACGAAGCCGAGATCGTTGGCCGCGCGCCGGGCCTCCCGCATCGCCAGGGAGACGTCGTGGGGCGGCAGCATGGCGGCGCCCTTGAGCCGCGCCGGGTCCTCCTGGCAGAAGTCGTAGAGCCAGTTGTTGTAGGCCCGGCAGATGGCCTCGGCCAGGAGCGGGTCCATGTCCGGCACCGTCATGATGTGCAGGCAGGCGGTGGGGAACAGCACCGCCACGTCCAGGCCCTCGATGTCCATGGCCTCCAACTGGGACTTGGCGTTGAAGCCCTGGTCCCGGGCGAAGCCGATGACGTCCTCGCGCGTGGACGCGCGCCGCTTGCCGATCATGCGCGCGTCGTTGGCCAAGGACGGGCTCTTGGCCCGCGGCTCCTTGCCGTCCAGCAGGAGCAGGTTGAAGTCGCCCCGGCTGGGGACGTTGACCACCCTCGGCGCATGCTGCTTGAAGGGCGCGTCGACGTAGTTTTCCCAGAGGTCCGGCGGCTCCATGATGTGCATGTCGGAATCGATGATCTTCAGCCCGTTCTTCATCAAGGTCTCCCTTCACGGAGGCGTTGGCTGCTCAACCCGAATACCTTTGGCGGTCCCACGAGTCAAGGCGCCTTTGACTAGTCTGACGCGGGACTCCTATAAAGGAGACTCCGCATTGCCTGCCCCGCCGAGTCGGAGGCAGGCGTTTCGCGGGAATTACGCGGAGGCGAACAGTGAAGGAGGATCGCACGAATGGCACAAGCCCTTGACGGCATCAGGATACTCGATCTCAGCAGTTACATCGCCGGCCCGTTCGCGGCCATGTTGCTGGCCGACATGGGGGCGGCGGTGGTGAAGATCGAGAACACCAGCGGCGGCGACCCTTTCCGGAAGTGGGCCCAGGAGCCGCGCATGTACAGTCCGCTGTTCCGAAGCTACAACCGCAACAAGCGCAGCATGACCCTGAACCTGCGCGATCCCGAGGGGAAGGAGATCTTTCTCCGGATGGCGGAAGGTGCCGACGTCGTCATCGAGAACTACCGCCCCGGAGTGATGGACCGGCTGGAGGTGGGTTACGAGCGGCTTCGGGAACTCAACCCGCGTCTCGTCTACTGCGGCATTTCGGCATTCGGACAGACCGGCCCTTACCGGGAGAGGCCGGGGTTCGATACCCTCGGACAGTGCCTCAGCGGCCTGTTGAGCCAGATCATCGACCCCGGGGCACCTCATCCGCCGGGTCTGGCCTTCTCCGACCATCTGGGCGGCCTGTTCGCCTGCTACGGCATTCTCACGGCGTTGATGGCCCGGGAGAGGACGGGCAAGGGCCAGAAGGTGGAGACTTCCCTGATGGAGGCCTCCATGGCGTTCATCGGCCGCAGCATCACCCAGTACTTCGCCACCGGGGACGTTCCGAACGTGGAGAGCCGGGGGCGCTCGGCCGGGGTGTACGCGCTGCTGGCCGGGGACGGGCTCCCGTTCGTCATCCATCTTTCCCATCTCAACAAGTTCTTCGTGAGCATGGCCGAGGCCCTGGGACGGCCGGAGCTGGCGGAAGACCCCCGTTTCAAGGACCGCGAGGACCGTCTGGTGAACTACGACGAGTTGAAGGACCTGCTGCAGGAGATCGCCGAGACCAGGCCGCGGCAGCACTGGCTGGACGCGTTGGGCAAGCACGACGTGGCCCACGCCCCCATCAACCGCCTGGACGAGGTGTTCGAGGACCCCCAGGTGAAGCACCTCGACCGGATCATGGAGCTGGAGCACCCGAAGCACGGCACCATCCACACGGTCAGGAGCGGCGTCAACCTGAGCGACACGCCGTTCCAGGTTTCGGCGCTGCCGCCGGAGCTGGGGGAGCACACCGCCGAGATCCTGCGGGAGCTGGGGCTCAGCGAGGAACGGGTCGAGCGGCTGGTGGAAGCGGGGACGGTGTAGTCGCCCTTGACCGGCTTTCGCGTGGTGTGTTATTCGCGGGCCATCTTTCGGCAACGTGCCACGCACGTCAGGGAGTGTAGGAGGGCCAGGATGAAACTGATCATTGCGCTCATCGTCGCTGTTTCGCTTGTTGCGGTCACGGGGGCCCAGGCCCAGGACAACGTCAAGGCCCTCTACGAGAAGGCCAAGAAGGAAGGGCAGGTGGTGCTGGCCGCAGGATCGCCGCCGGTGGCGCTGAAGGCGCAGATCGGCGGCTTCATGAAGCGGTTTCCGGGAATCCAGGTGAACCACATCCCGTCGACGGGATCCGACGCGTCGGCGAAGATACAGCTCGAGACCCGGGTGGGGATGGCGACCTACGAGGTGGCTCAGGCCACCACCACGTCGGCGGAGCGGCTGCTCAAGGCCGACCTGCTGGCGCCGTTTCCGTATCACGAGTTCGGCATCGCCAAGAACGAGATCTCGTTCGGGGAGCGGCTGGTGCCGTGGTTCGACCTGACCCGGGTGCTGGGGTTCAACACCAAGCTGGTCTCCAAGGACCAGGTGCCCACCACCTGGGAGGGGTTGCTGGACCCGAAATGGAAGGGCCGCAAGATCATCGTCGTGGGGCGGGGGTATCCGTTCGGAGACCTGGTGCCGGCGTGGGGGCTGGAGAAGACGATGGAGTATACCCGGAAGTTCAGGGCCCAGAACCCCATCATTCAGCCCCGGGGCGGACCCCAGACCCTGGAGGCCTTGGTGGCCGGGCAGGCGCCGCTGGCGTTGATCCAGTTCGACCGTGTCTTCAGGGCCAAGGTCAAGGACAAGGCGCCGGTCGACTTCATCTGGATCACGCCCATGTCGGTTACCCGCTTCTACTCCATCGCGGTGAAGAAGGTGCGCAATCCCAACGCGGCCAAGCTGCTGACCGGCTATCTCGGCACTCCCGAGGCGTCGGCGCTCATGGAGAAAACCTCCTTCCGGAGCCAGCTTGGGCCGAGCGCACAAACCGACGCCGCCAAGATGGCGCGCGCGGCCGGCGTCAAGTTCGTCTGGAACGCTCCCACCATGGAGGAAGCCCGGGAGCTCAAGAAGTGGCGTAAACAGGCCCGGAAGATCCTCACCGGACATTAGACTGCCGTCGGCGTCCGGCCGCCGGGCCGGGCGCCGCGTCAGCCCAAAGGAGTCCCGACCATGGCGCGAAACGGCTTCAAGATACTCGATAGCGACATGCACGTCTTCGAGCCGCATGATCTCTATCTCAAGTACATGGATCCCAAATGGGGAGACCGGATCCCCAGGGGGGAGCCGCGGACGCGCCATGGACAGGTCAAGTTCAGCTTCGGCGACGGCGCACAGGTGCGGGAGTCGGGACTGACGGCCCGCCCCAACGTGACACCCGGAGAGGACAAGGTCGCCCACCGCTACACGAAGCCCCTGGCCAGGAACTACGATGCCGTCTCCCAGGTGGAGGCCATGGACGTGGAGGGTCTGGACGTGGCGGTGCTGTTCCGCACCTTCCCGCTCCACTGCGACGACCGCCTGGAGCCCGAGTACGCCAACGCCCTGTGCCGCGCCTGGAACGACTGGGTGGCGGACTTCTGCAAGGAGAGTGCCGAGAGGCTCAAGCCGTCGGCGCTGATCACGCTCCACGACGTGGACATGGCCGTGGACGAGACCCGCCGCGCGGTCACCGAGCGGGGCGCCGTCGGCCTCTGCCTGGTGCCCGAGCCGGCCAACGGCCGGCACATCCATGAGCGTTATTTCGACCCGCTGTGGCGCGAGGCGGAGCGTCTGGACGTTCCCATCTGCTTCCACCCCGCGGCCAACCCGCGCATGGACCAGGTGGCGCAACGCTTCAAGGGCCTTCCCAACGAAGGCATCCTGGTGAACGCCTACCGCAATCCCGTCGAGCTGATGCTCGCGGTGGGGAGCTTCTGCGGCGGCGGGGTGCTGGAGCGCTTTCCCCGCCTGAGAGTGGCGTTCCTGGAGGGCAACTGCAGTTGGCTGCCGTGGGTCCTCTACCGTCTCGACGAGCGTTGGGATCTCCGCAAGGACCTCTGCGACACACCGCTTTCACTGAATCCCAGCGAATACTTCCTGCGGCAGTGCTTCATCGCCACGGATGTCGAGGAGGATCTGGTGGCGGACGTGGTGAGCCGGATCGGAGACGACAACATCGTGATCTCGACGGACTATCCGCACTCCGACTCGCGCTGGCCGGAAGCGGTGGACAGCTTCCTCAAGATCGACGGTCTGCGCGACGCGTCCAGGCGGAAGATCTTCTGGGACAACAGCGCGAGGCTCTACGATCTCCAATAGATGACCGGTGGCCGGAAGCTCCGGCCCCGGGCTTTCATGGTTGGCACATGCGGGTAAGCGAACGGGATGTCTTCAGCTGGCTTACCCTGGGAGCGGTGGCTTGGCTCGTGGTGGTGCCGCTGTTCCTGGTGGTCTTCTTCTCCTTCCAGCGCGAGCCGCTGGCGGAGATCAGCGGGCTCTCCCTCTATCACTACCTTGAGATCTACGTCGACCCGGGCACCTACGAACTGATCCTGAACACGCTGCTGTTCGGCGCCGGCGCAATCCTGACGGGGTTCGCCTTCGCTGTTCCGCTGGCGTGGCTGGTGGAGCGAACCAACGCGCCCGGGCGCCATCTCATGTACGGGCTGATCCTCATTCCCATGGCGCTGCCGCCCATGATCGCGGCGCTGGGATGGGAGCGGCTGCTGGACCCGCGCATCGGCGTCATCAACCTGGTCCTGCGGGCGTTGCTGGGGCTGGAGGGGGAAGGGCCCCTCAACGTGTTCACTCTCTACGGCATGTCCTTCGTCATGGGCCTCTCCATGGTGCCCACGGTGTTTCTCATGCTGGTGCCGGTGTTGCGCAACATGGATCCGGCCTACGAGGAGGCCAGCATGATCGCCGGGGCCAGCCGCTTCATGACCCTCCTCCGGGTTACCTTTCCGCTCACCTATCCGGCTTTCTTCGCGGCCCTCATCTGGTTCTTCATCATCTCCATCGAGGCCTTCGAGATACCCGGCGTCATCGGCATGCAGGCCGGGATCCTGGTGTTCAGCACCAAGATCTTCTGGGCCATCCACCCCCCCATGGGGGAGCTGCCGGAATACGGCACGGCCAGCGCGCTGGCCATGAGCGTGCTGGTGTTGAGCGGCGTGCTCGTCTATCTCTACCTGAAGGTCCTGGGAGCGGGCGAGAAGTACACCACGGTCACCGGCCGCGGGTACCGCCCCGCGGTCATCGACCTGGGCCGGGCCAGGTGGGCCGGCGCCGGCTTCTTTTTCCTGTACATGTGCCTGGCCATCGTGTTCCCGCTGTTGGTGCTGGCGTGGGGCAGCCTCCTGACCTTCTATCAGCCGCCCGCGTGGGACCTCCTCCCGCAACTGACGACCAAACACTACTACAACGCGGTGACGGGGTACGGCGCGCTTGGGGCCTTCAAGAACACGGCGCTTCTGGTCGTGGCCGCGTCAACCGCCACCACGCTGCTGGCGGTGGTGTCGGGCTGGATCATCGTGCGGTCCGGCGGCCGGACCGGAAAGATCCTGAACCTGCTGACGTTCGCGCCCATCGCCATTCCGTCGGTGATCATCGGCTTCGCGCTCATCCTGATGTACCTCTCGATACCGGTGGGGGTCTACGGGACGGTCTGGGTCATCGTCATCGCCCACGTCACGCGCTACATATCCTACGGCTCGCGCGCGGTGATCTCGGCCCAGGTGCAGGTGCACAAGGAGCTGGAAGAGGCCTCCTACACCTGTGGCGCCTCGCTGGCCGCCACCTTGCGCAAGGTCGTCGTGCCCATCGTGCTGCCCGCGTTGGTGAGCCTGTGGCTATGGGTGGCCCTTCACAGCCTGCGGGAGCTCTCGTCGGCGGTTCTGCTGGCCACTCCCGGCAACCGGGTGGTGAGCACCATGATCTGGTTCGCGTGGCAGGAAGGGCAGGTGGGAGAGGCCTACGCCCTCTCGATCATGCTCATCGCCGTATCCCTGGTCATCGCCATCGCGGCCCGGCGTCTCCTCACCTGGGGAGACCCGGTGGCGATGCACTGACGCTACGCAGAATGGCTGGATCCCGGGTCAAGCTTGCCCCGGGCTTGACCCCGGGGTCCCCTCCCCGTCATCCCGGACTTGATCCGGGATCCAGGGGAGGGCGGGGCGGGGGGAGGCCCGTCAGACCGCCTTCCTGAGCGGCTGCTCCTGGAAGTGCTGCTTCACTTCCGCCAGCTTCATGACGTCCGCGTACTTGTGGTGCAAGTCGAACAGGTTCACCTTGTGGGAGGTGATGCTCCGGTCGAAGACGCATTCCTCCACGACGGAGACGTGGTAGCCGTTGGAGTAGGCGTCCACCACGCTGGCGCGGACGCAGCCGCTGGTGCTCTCGCCGCACACTATCAGGGAACTGATGCCGAGCCGGGTCAGATGGGCGATGAGCGGCGTGCCGTAGAAGCCGCTGGCCCGTTCCTTGTAGATGATGATGTCCTCGGGCTCCGGTGCGAAGTCCTTGTAGATCTCGTAGTCGTCCTCGTCCATCCGGGTGATCTGCCGGTTGGTGGCGTGGACCGCGGCGGGTTGGACTTCCTTCCGTGTTTCGCTGGTGGTGTAGAAGATCGGCAGCCCCTGGGCCCGGGCAAGGGCAAACAGCTCCTTGGTGGGCTCGATGGCCTCGTATGCATTTACGCCGCAGGAGCTCTTGTACTCCTTGACCACCTCGTGCACCGGCAGGGGACCCCCCCGGTAGGCGAGGTTGTAGAGGTCGATGGCCAGCAGCGCCGGACGCTCTCCGACGTAGATGTCCCTCCGGTAGGGCTTGTAGATGTCCATGATCTCGTCGCTGATGATGTCCTGCCAGCAGTGATCTTCGAATTTGTCAACCATCGAGGTTCTCCCTTTCGCGTTTGATGAAGACGTGATAGCCGGTCACGCTTCGCGGTGTCAACCTTGCGGTCCACGCATCCCCCGGGATGACGGAAGACGATCAGCCGCCGCATTCGCATTCTCGGTCCGCAGCCGTTAGCTTGTCCTGCTCATGTGGTTCGTATTGGCGCTTCTTTCCGCCTTGTTCCAGGTGCTGCGGAACATCTCCATGAAGCACCTGGGACACGAGCTCGACGACATCATCAACGTCTGGGGGCGCTTCACGTTCCTGCTGCCCTTCGTGGCCCTGGCCTCGGCATGGCACGGCATGCCGGAGTTGAAGGACGGCTTCTGGCCCTATGTCGTCGGCTTCGGCGTCACCCAGTCCATCGCCACCCTGAGCCTCTCCAAGGCCCTCAAGCTGTCGGGTATCGCCATCGTCACCGCGCTGTGGAAGCTGAGCCTGCTGTTCCTGGTGCTGATCGCTTACGTCACGCTGGACGAGACCCCGTCGGCGGCCGGGCTGGCGGGCGTGCTGCTGAGCGTCATCGGCGTTTATTTCCTCAACGTCCAGAAGAGCCGCATATCGGCGTGGGCGCCGTTGCGCGAGCTGCTGGTGGACCCGGGCCTTCGTTACACCCTCATGGCGGCGTTGTTCTACGCGCCGTCGGTGGTGCTGATCAAGCTGCTGATCCTCCATTCCGACGTCTATTTCGCCAATCTGGCGGGTTATCTGGCGGCCTCCCTCATGGTCCTGCCCCTGGCGCTGCGCCGCTCCGCCGCCCACTTCCGCGCCATCCCGCGTCATGGAGGCGCGTTCATGGCCATGGGGCTCTGCGCCTCCCTCACCAGCATCTGCCACAGCCTGGCCTACGAGTTGACCCTCACCTCCTACGTCGAAGCGGTGAAGCAGACCGAGATCCTTTTTGCGCTGGCCGCGGGCTGGCTGGTGTTCAACGAGCGCGCCCGGGTGCGTGAGATCCTGCCCGGGAGCCTGACCATCATGGCCGGGATGGTGCTGTTGCGGCTGAGTTGAGGGGTCCGTCCGCGGCGGTGGTCACCCGGTCCCAGGTCCACAGGGACTTGTCCCGGTAGAGTCGTTCGATGTCCTCCGGCACTTCGACGCCGGCGTTTCGAAGATACTCCGCGATGGTCCGCAACGGCAGGCCGACGGCGGCGAGATAGTCGCCGCGAAGGCTTTCGATCAGTTGGTGGCCGCGGCCCTGGATGGAGTAGGCGCCCGCCTTGTCCATGGATTCGTCCAGGGACAGGTAGTCGGCGATCTCGGCGTCGGTGGAGGAGCGCATGCGGACCTCCACCCGTTCCAGGCGGGTGGACTCCCGGCCCGTGGCGGAGTCGATGAGGGCTACGCCGGTGAGGATGCGGTGCGTTCGTCCGGAGAGCCTGCGGAGGATGGACTGGGCGTCGTGCGTGTCCCTGGGCTTGCCGATCTTCTCCTGGCCCAACGCGATCAGGGTGTCGCCTCCCACCACCAGCGCATCCGCGACGCCGGAGGCTACCGAGCGGGCTTTGCCCAGTGCCAGCTCCAGCGCCTCGGCCTCGGGAGTGAGGTCTTCCCGGGTGGTTTCCAGGAAGTCGGGGTGGCGGACTTCGAAGGGGAGGCCGAGGAAGGCCAGGATGTCGCGCCGGCGCGGCGAGGTGGACGCCAGGATGATACGCATGCGGGGGTCAGGCCGGTACGGCTCCGGCCGGGGCCGTGTGCTCGGGCAAAGACAAGGCCGCGTCGGCGGCCGGGGCCGCGCCGTCTCCGGCTGCCACGATACGTGCGACCTCCTCGGCGTTCCGGGCCCGGACCAACTGCGCCCGCCACTGCGCCGCGCCGCGGAATCCCTTGCAGTACCACGCCAGATGCTTGCGCATGGCGGGGAAGCGCCGTTCGCCCCAAAGGCTTTCGAAGTGGCGGCTGTGCTCCAGCAACACCCTTGTCCGTTCTTCCCGTGTCACGTCGCGGCCGGCGCCGCCGGGACTCGCGACTCCCGCCAGGGTGTCCTTGGCCCACTGCTTGTCACGGAAGACCCAGGGGTTTCCCATGGCGCCGCGCCCCAGCAGCACGCCGTCGACGCCGGTCTGCCGGATCCGCTCCACTGCGTCCGCCATGGACTTGAGATCCCCGTTCCCCAGGACCAGCGTCGGCAGGCCCCGGGCCAACTCCACCGCGCGGTGGATGGCGTCCCAGTCCGCGAACCCCTTGTACATCTGCTTCAACGTCCGCCCGTGCAGCGAAATGGCCGCCGGGTCCTCGCCCAACAGGACCGGAATCCACTCGTCCACCGCCACCTTGTCGTATCCCACCCGCGTCTTGACCGAGAGCGGGAGCAACGGGCGGGCGGCCGGACGCATGCGGCCCCGGTTCATGCGGCGGACCCGTTCCACCACGTCGGGCGCCAGCCCCGCGTCCTCCAGGCGCTGCCCTCCGGCCCAATCCTCCAGCCCCCGGCGCGCGGCGCGGATGATGGCCACCGCCAGCTCGGGATTGAGGATCAGCCCGGCGCCGCATCCCTTGTTGGCGACGTTCTTGGCCGGGCAGCCCATGTTGATGTCCAGGCCGTCGAACCCGAGCTCGCCGACGATGTGCGCCACCTGGTAGAAGGCCCGCGGGGTGCGGCCGTAGATTTGCGCCAGGACGGGACGCTCGCACTCGCCGTAGGAGAAGTCCCGCACCCACCCGTCCGCGCCGCAGCAGATGGCCTCCACGCTGGTGAACTCGGTCATGCACAGGTCCGGCCGGCCGTGCCGCGCCGCCACCAGCCGGAACGAGGCGTCCGTGACCCCGTCCATGGGGGAGAGGCCGATGATGGGTCTGTCGATCCGGCTCCAGAAACTCATGGTGTGAAGGGAATCGCGCGGCCGCGGGGGCGTCACCCGGCGGCGTCCGCCCGCCGGGCAATGATGGCGTCGAGCTCCTCCCTGAGGCGCGGGAGTATCTCGTCGTAAGGGAAGGCCCCCAGCGGCTCGCTGCCGCGCTTGAGGTTGACGAACCTGGGGCCGCACCACAGTCCGAGGTCGGCGTCGTCGGTCTCGCCGGGCCCGTTGACGCGGCAGCCCATGACCGCGATGGTGACGGCATGGTCGGCGGCGTAGGCGGTCATCTCCTTGACCTGCTCCGCCAGCTCCACGAAGTTCTCGTTCTCCACCCGCGAGCAGCTCGGACAACTGATGATGTTGAGGCTGTCGCGGCCGTAGTCCACGACGCTGCGCACACGGCCTTCGGCGATGTCCGCCAGGATCTCGCGTCCGGCGGCGATCTCCTCCGGCTTGCGGGGGTTGGGTACGGTCAGGGACACCCGGATGGTGTCGCCGATGCCCCGGCTGATGAGCTGCTCGAAGGCGATGCGCGTCTTGATGATCCCGTCCGGCGGCAGCCCCGCCTCGGTGACGCCGAGATGGAGCGGCACGTCCGGGCGCCGGTCGGCGAAGCGCCTGTTGACCTCGATGACCTTGGCCGGATCCGAGTCCTTGAGCGAGACGCAGTAGCGGGTGAAACCCAGGCCGTCCAGCAGTTCGCAGTGCTCCCAGGCGCTGGCCAGCATCGGCGAGATGGAGTCGTCTTCGGGAAACTTCTCCTGCTGGGCGGGGTCCACCGAGCCGCAGTTCACCCCCACGCGCATGGCGCAGTCGTTGGCCGCCGCCACCTCCGCCAGGAACCGGACCTTGTCTTGCCAGGCTTTCTGGCGCTCGTGGTGATAGAGGTGGCCGGGGTTGTAGCGGATCTTGTCCACGTGGGGCGCAACCACGCTGGCGAGCCGGTAGTTCTCCTGGAGGTCCACCGAAAGGTTGGCTTCGGTGGCGTCGCGGATTGCCGCCAGCGCCGCCGCGTCCTTCCTGCTGTCGACGGCGATGCGGACCACGTCGGCGCCGGCCCGGGCCAGGTCGTTGACCTGCGCCACGGTCGCCTCGACGTCCTGGGTATGGGTGGCGCACATGCTCTGCACGGCGATGGGGTGGTCCCCCCCGATGACGGTGGTGCCGATGCGCACGGAGCGAGTGGGATTGCGAGGCAGTTTCACGGTTTCGTTCCTTCGGGGGACGGGTGATACGGCGGCTCTTTCTAAGCTACCGTGAAAGGCCCGGGGACGCAACATGAAGGAGGACGTTGCGCGGCGTCCTTGATGGGGAACCGGCGTTGGTCTAGACTGGGCCACGTGAATTCTGTACTGCCCGTCCGGAGGCCGCCGCCTCGTTGGCGCCTGCGCGCCGGCTGCTGCTCCGTGATCGCGTTCTGGTTGCTCGCAAGCCTGACGTGGGCCGAAACCGCGGCGGCGCCGGTCCTCACCGATCTCTCGCCGGACACCCAGCAGTCCGCTCTCGGCAAGGAGATTCTCCACCGCCTGTCCCGGGGACACTACAACTCCATCACCCTGAACGATCGGGTTTCCGGCAGGATCTTCGATTCCTACCTGAGGGCCATGGACCCGTCGCGAAGTTATTTCCGGTCCTCGGACATCCGGGAGTTCGAAGCCTACAGATCACGGTTCGACGACCTGCTCAAGGCGGGAGAGCTGGGCCCTGCCTTCAGGATGTTCAATCGCTACCGGCAACGGTTGGCGGAGCGACTCCGTTTCATCGCCGCCACCATCGCTGACGAATTCGACGCCCTGGATTTCAGCAAGGACGAGGCACTTGCGCGGAAGCACGATTCCTGGGCCGCGTCGGAGGTCGAGTTGAAGGCCCGTTGGCGCAGGCAGGTCAAGAACGATGTGTTGAGCCGCCTGCTGGCCGGAACCAAGCGGGAAGAGGTCAGGACGGCCCTCCGACGGCGTTACGGCAACCAGCTCGTCCGCCTCGGTCAAGTCGACAGCGCCGATGCGTTTCGTATATATGTCAACGCCTTCCTCCGTGCGGTCGACCCGCATTCCGTGTATTTTCCGCCGCATCAAAGCGAAAACTTCAACATTCACATGAGCTTGTCGCTGGAGGGGATCGGGGCTGTACTGCAGGCGGACGGTGAGATCGTCAAGGTGGTGCGGCTGGTTGCCGGCGGACCCGCGGACAAGGCCGGCGACCTGCAGCCGGGGGACCGCATCGTCGGCGTCGGACAGGGCGAGCGGGGGGAGGTCGTGGACGTCCTCGGCATGCGTCTGCAGGACGTGGTGACGCTGATTCGCGGCCCCAGAGGGACCACGGTACGTCTGGAGATCATTCCCCAGATCAGCACCACGGAGCAACGGAAGCTCATCCGCATCGTGCGCAACAAGGTGGATCTCGACGATCAGAAGGCGAGCCGCAGCATCCGGGAAGTGAACCTAGGCGACGGTACCCGCAAGGTCGGGATCATTCGCGTACCGGGGTTTTATCTGGACTTCGCCGCCCTCAAGGCCGGAGACCCCAACTTCAAGAGCACGGCCGGCGACGTGAAGCGGTTGATCGCGGAGTTGGAAGAGGCGGGCGTCAGCGGGCTGGTGATCGACTTGCGGGACAACGGCGGGGGGGCGCTCCGGGAGGCCATCGCCTTGGTAAGCCTGTTCATCAGCAAGGGTCCGGTGGTGCAGGTCCGGGACGGCCGGGGCGTCATCCGCGTCCATTCGGATACGGACGGGAAGGTCGCCTACACGGGGCCGCTGGCCGTCCTGGTGAACCGCCTCAGCGCCTCGGCCTCCGAGATCTTTGCCGCGGCCATCCAGGACTACGGCCGGGGGCTGGTGGTGGGGGGACAGACGTTCGGGAAGGGGACGGTGCAGACGCTCATTCCGATTCGCGCGGGACGTCTGAAGTTGACCCAGGCCAAGTTCTACCGGATCTCCGGGGAAGGCACCCAGAACCGCGGGGTGATACCCGACATCGAGCTCCCCGGCCTCATCGACAAGTCGCAGGTCGGCGAGAGTTCCCTGGAACACACCCTGGCGTGGGACGCCATCGACAAGGCCCGGTATTCTCCCGCGGGCAGGACCGGCCCCTTTGTCGAAACATTGGCGCAGCGACACCGTGTACGCGCGAAGTCGGACCCGGACTTCGCCTACCTCCTGGCCACGATCGACCGTCTCGAGCGGGAACGGGCGGAGACCGTCATCTCGCTGAAAGAGGAAACGCGAAGAGCCCGGAAGCAGGGCGATGAACTCCGGCAGCTCGAAAGCGAGAACCGCCGTCGCGTGGCGAAGGGCCGGAAACCGTTTGCGAGCTACGCGGAGTTGGCGGCCTACAACGAGAAGAGGACAGGCCCGGGTGCGTCGCGCCAGGAGGATCCGATCCTGAACGAGGCCGCCCACATCCTGGCGGACTTCATCGAGGTGACCCGAAATCCGGAGGGTCCGAGGCCGGCCGCTACGGATATGCGGACCCGTCCGTGATCCCGGGGGCTATTCGCCCCCGTTTACGTCCACCACCGAACCGTTCACGAACGAGGCCGCGTCGGACGCCAGGAACAGCGCGACGCCGGCCACCTCGTCGGGCTTGCCGTGGCGTCCCAGTGCGATGTTCTCCAGGCCTTCCGACTCCAGCCGCGCCAGGCTCGTTCCTCCCGGCCGCGGCGTGTCGATGATCCCCGGCGCCACCGCGTTCACCCGCACCTCCGGCCCCCATTGATTGGCCATGTGGAAGGTCAGGTTCATGACGGCCGCCTTGGCTGTGCCGTAGGCGGCCATGTTGGGGCGCTCGTGCTTGGTGGAGCGGCCGGATATGGAGCCGATGTTGACGATGGCGCCCTTGCCCCGCTCTTTCATGTGCGGCACCACCGCCTTGGAGCAGAGGAAAGCGGTCTTGACGTTGACGTCATAGACGCCCATGAAATCCTCGGGCGAGAGTTCCAGAAGGGTCCCGCGCTGGAACGCCGGCATCTCCGGGTTGCGGCTGTAGGAGCCGCCGGCGACGTTCAGGAGTGCGTCGATGCGGCCGAACCGGTCCAGGGTGGCAGCCACCAGGCCCTTGACCTGATCTTCGCTGGACACGTCCACCGCCAGCCCCGCGGCGCCGACGCCCAGGGCTTCGACTTCCTGCACCACCGGCGGTATCGACTCCGCCGGCAGCGAGGCGATCATGACGTTGGAGCCCGCCTGGGCGAAGGCCAGCGCGCAGCAGCGGCCGATGCCGCCGCTGCCGCCGGTGATGATGGTGGTGCGTCCTTCCAGAGAAAAGCGTGAGAGATCCATTCGAGTATCCTTCCGTGTTGAGGATTGGGTCCGGTCAGCCTTCCCACAGGTGGCGGAACTGCACCGCGACCACGTCCTCGTAGGGCACGGGCGCGGAGAGCAGGCCGATATCCTGGGCGAACCGGTTCATGCTGGACACCACCGGTTCCGGGATCCGGGGATCGTAGTAGGGGATGTCGCGTTCGATGAGGGTGGCGATGAGCCCGGCCTCCTCCGGCGGGTACAGGGCCTTGCCCACGTCCGCCGCCCGTTGCGGGTCCTCCACCAGCGCCTTCTGGGTCTTGACCAGCGCCCGCACCGCGGCCGCTGCCGCGTCGGGGTTGTCGGCGATCACCCGGTCCGAGGTGATCAGGGCAGGGAAGGTGTACCCGCGCGCCTCGGCGGGGCCCTCGCCGCGCCGGATGTCCAGCACGACGGTGCCGGCGCCGTGCCGCACCGCCACCTCGGCCCCCATGCCGTTGGCCCAGAAACCGTCGATGGCGCCTTCGGAAAGGGCCTTGGCGGCGGTCACGCCGAAGGAGACGCCGGGTGCGGTGGCTCCGGGCACCGGTGCGATCTGGATGTTGTCGGCCTCGGGGTCCAGTCCGGCCGCCGCCAGCATCCGCTTGAGTCCCAGGTCCACGCCCGGCGCCGCGCCGATGCGGAGCCCCTTGACGGCCTCGACGTCGCCGCGCCTGGCGCCCAGGTCGGACCGCAGCACCAGGAACCAGTACATGTGCTGGGCCAGAGCCGCCAGCAGCTTGGCGCCTTTCCAATCCGGAAACTTGGTGAGGGTGGCGTGGGACGAGGCGGCCACGAAGTCGAGCTTGTGGTCCCTCAGGGTCTCGAAGGTCTTGGGCACGGGAAAGATGGACTCCAACTCCATGTCCAGGCCTTCGGCCTTGAAAAAGCCGAGCTCGACCGCGGCAATGGCGGGGAAGTAGGAGTTGGAAACGAAATCGGGCAGTCCTATGCGCATGGCGTTCCTTTCGCAACGGGGCGTTGGGGTCAGGGTGTAACGGATTCAGTGCGCGGATGCAAAGCGATCCGGGAAGACAAGGGAAGCATTGCAGCACGGTGGTGGATCATGCCTCAGGGGGATGGAGGGCGGACCCAACATCCCCCTGAGGCATGATCCACCACCGTGTCCGACGGCAATTGATCAGAGTTTCAAAACTTCAGCCCCAGTACGTGGTACGGTCCACCGGGATCGAATCCACCACCTCCCGGGGCAGGTAGTCTTCCACCCGGATGCGCGCCATCGCCTCGTCGGGGCACTTGGACACGGGTGAGAAAGGCCGGTCCAGCGGGCGGGTGGCGTCCACGATCATGGCCGAGGTGCGGATCCCCTCGTCCATGGACGGGTCGATCAGGGGGCCGCGCATGAGGTCGGTGATGAGCGACACCTGCCGGTGGGGCTGTACCCGCGTGGCCAGCGCCCACAGGATCTCGGTGGGGTTGTAGACGTCGATGTCGTCATCGAAGATGAAGACGTGCTTGCACTGGTCGAAGCTCAGGGCCGCGGCCGCGGCCCGTCCCGGGTCCCCTTCGGACATCTTGTTCATGGCGATGAACACGTTCATCAGGGCATGCCGTCCGTTCTTGCACACCGCCGTCACCCCGGGCACGGCCTCGCGGCAGCGCCGCAGGTAAGCGCCCTCCCGCGCCAGGTCCATCCACGGCTTGTCGCCGTCCGGGGTGATGACCGACTGGTGGATGGCGTCCCGCCGGCGGGTGAGGGCGCGCACTTCCAGCGAGGCGGCCTGGCGGAAGCCCTGGGGCCCCACGTAGCCGTGGACCTCCCCGAACGGCCCCTCCACCACGCGTTCTCCCGGGACCAGCACCCCCTCGATGACGATCTCCGCGTCCGCCGGCACCATCAGCCGGTCGCCGAAGGTCTCCGACGGGGTCAGCCGCAGCGGCTCCCGCAGGTAGCCGCCGATGATGTCGAGCTCGTCGGCCTCGAACGGCCCCCGGTAGCAGGCGCCGATGTTGAAGGCGGGATGGTGCCCGCTCACCACCGCCACCGGGCATTCCTCGCCGTGGTCCTCGTAGTCCCGGAAGATGCGCCACATGTGCTGCAACGACAGGTAGAAGCCGGTGTGGTTCCGGCCCTTCACCTCCATGCGGTGGTAGGAGACGTTGTACACCCCCGTGTTCCGGTCTCGGCCGAGGCTGGGCATGTCGATGTAGGGCCCGCCGTCCAGGGCGTGGTGGCGCATCACCGGGAGCTCGAGGAGGTCCACCTCCGAGCCCAGCCGGACGATTTCCTTGACCGGCGCCTCGCTTCGATCCACCACCACCGGCGGAATCGGGTTGGCCTCCCGTCTCAGGCATTCCAGCGCCAACTCGGCCCGGTTCATCGCCGGCGGCACTCCGAGGGCGGTCTGGAACTTGCCCATGGAGACTTCGCAGTTCATGGCCAGCCGGACTTCGGAGGTGTTGCCGCGGAGGTCTTGCGGTTGCTCGAACAGCAGCACCGGGAACTGCTTCCGTTCCGCCAACTGGGCGACCAGGGCGGAGACGTCGTGACGCGCCGGGTCCACCGGGCGGGCGACGTGGACCAGCTCCCCGGGCCGCTGGCGCCTCAGGTCGTCGAGAAAGGTCCGTAGGCTCTTGGCCATGAACGTGCCGGGCGAATGGGCCGACGCGTCAGTAGACGATGTCGCCACCGTCCACCACCAGGGTCTGGCCGGTGACGAAGTCACTGTCCGCGGAAGCGAGGTAGAGCACCACCCCGGTGAGGTCTGCTGGCACTTGCCGGCGCTTGATGGACCTGGCGTCCACGCGGCTGGCCGAAATCTCGGGCGGCACGGTCTGGCCCTCGTGCTCCACCAGGCCGGGGGCGATGGCGTTGACGTTGATGCCGAAGCCGCCGAGCTCCCGCGCCATGGAGCGGGTCATGCCGATCAGCGCGGCCTTGGAGGCCACGTAGTGAAGGAAGTTCGGCGTGCCCGCCATCACCGTGTTGGAGGAGATGTTGATGATCCTGCCGCCGCCTCGATCGCGCATGCCCGGCAACACGGCCTTGGCGCAGAGGAACACACCCTTGATGTTGACGGCCGTGACCCGGTCCCATTCCTCGGCGGAGATCTCGTGGAACGGCCGCCGGTTGATGCTCACGTAGATGGCGGCGTTGTTCACCAGGATATCAATGCCACCGAAGGCATTGACGGCCGCCTGCGCCATGCGCAGGGTGTCGTCTTCCCGGGAAACGTCGACCTCGACGGCCACGGCCTCGCCGCCGCCGGCAACGATGGCTTCAGCGGCCGCCGAGCCGTCCAGCACGTCCGCGACCACCACGCGCGCGCCTTCCGCGGCCAGCGTCTTCGCATACACCGCGCCGATGTTGCGGGCGCCGCCGGTTACGATGGCCACCTTTCCTTCAAGACGACCCATGCATGTCCTTGTTCAAGATGGCGTCCTTCGACTTCGCTCCGCTACCCCGCGGCGCTGCTCGCCGCCGCCCGTTCGTTCATCTCCTGGAGCTGCCGCCGCAGATCGAGGGGCTCCCACCAAAGCTTCAGGCCCAGGTCCCGTGCGATGGTCTGGGCGGCGTTGTATCCCGGCGCGCCGGTGATGTTGCCGCCGGGATGGGTCGAGGAGCCGCACAGATAGAGTCCGGAGACCGGAGTGCGGTAGTGGCCCCAGCCGGGGAAGGGGCGGTTCTCCAGCGCCTGGTCGCCGGTGTACTCCCCCACCATCCAGTCGCCTTCGTACATGTTCCGGTCGTGACGCTCGATGTCCAACGGAGTGGTGGAGTCGCGTGACAGGATGTTGTCGTCGGTGAGGTTGGGCGCGTATTGGCGCCACACTCCCAGTTGCCGTTCGAACCACTCGCCCCTCGCCTTGTCCCAGTTGAGCGGATTGCCCCACAGGTTGTAGGCGGCGAGCTGCCACATGAACGCGGTGGCCTTGCCCGGCGGCGCCTGGGTCGGATCGTGATGGGACGGCGTGGCGCCGTTCATGAAGGGCTTGCGCGGCAGTTGCCCCGAGCGGCAGTCGTCGAACAGGTTGCGCAGGTCCTCGTAGGTGTCCAGGCCGACGATGTGCATGAAGCTGTCGGCCACTTCCGGATGCTCGTCCTCGGTGATGTAGCGCGGCCGTTCGTTGAGGGCCAGGTTGGTGGCGAAGATCGGCGTGGTCTTGGAGAACTTGAACCCGGCCGCCTTGGCGCTGAACCCGGCGTCCAGGTTCTCCGACCCCACCAGCTTGATGAAGGTCTCCACCGGGTTGACGTTGGAGGCGATGAAGCGCTTGGCATGCACCACCGTCCCGTCCTCCAGCACCACGGCGGTGGCCCGGCCCCCGTCCACCAGGATCCGTTCCACCCCCACCGCCTCGATGTAGTCCACGCCGTTGTGGGACAGCATGTGCGCGAGGTTGTCGCCCAGGGCGTGGGAGGTGCCGCGGCAGAGCTGAGGGTTGACGCCCCAGGCGATCATGGCCGGGACCAGATAGCCGGTGTTGGGCGCGTCCAGCTCATAGCCTCGCATCACGGCCAGGAAGCCGATGAACGCCCGCACCCGGGTGTTCTCGAAGTGCTCCAGGATGAACTGCTCCGGCGTGGTGTCGAAGTAGCGCAGGTACTCCCGGCCCTCGGCCAGCCCCTCCAGCAGGGGCCGCTTCTCGTTCATGGGGACGGGCGGGCAGTAGGTCTCGGGGAAGACGATGTTCTTCACCACCGGCTGCCACCGGGTCCAGATGTCGCGGAAGGTGTCGGCGTCCTTCCGGGAGCACTGCTCGATGGTGGCGATGGTCCGCTCCACGTCGGCGAACCAGCCCAGGTAGGTGCGGTCGAGGAAGTGCTGCACCACCCCCGGGTCGGGCTTGTAGTAGTGGATGCCCATGCGCTCCATCTCCAGGTCCTGGAACCAGGGCAGCATCATGAGCCCGCGGTGAAACACCGAGTGGATGTTGTGCCAGAACCCGGGATAGTTCCGGTCCTCGTGGGAGTCGAGCCCTCCGCCCACCTCCATGTTCTTCTCGACCACCAGGATCTTTTGGCCGGACTTGCCCAGGTAGCCGGCGCAGATCATGCCGTTGTGGCCCGCGCCGATCACCACGCCGTCGTAATGCATCACTTTCGCCATGATTCACCCGCCTTCGTGCTTCAACTCCCCAGGTCCAGGTCCTGCCGCATGACGCTCCAGGCGGCTCTCCCGGACCCGGCGATGACCGCGTCCGCCGGATGGGTGGCCACGCCCACCTGGTAAAGCCCCTGAATCGGGGTCCGGTATTGCGCCAGTTGCGGGATCGGGCGGTTCTCGCCCATCTGGTCCGGGTCCTTGCGGGCCACCCACACCGAGCCCCGCCGCATGTTCTGCCAGCGGCCGGCCAGGTAGCACGGGTCCATGGGAACCTTCATCACGATATTGTCGTCCGTGAGGTTGGTGGCGACGGCGCGCAGCGCCGACAGCACCTGTTCCATGAAATCGTTCTTGAGGCGTACCCAGTCCTCCGGCTGCCGCTCCTTGAGCTGGTAGGGGACGGGCATGAAGACCGACGCCGTGTGCTTCGCCGGGGGCGCCTGCAGCGCGTCGAACCACGTGGGGCAGGTAACGTGGAGGCAGGGGTGCGCCGGGAATTCACCGGCGCGGATCTCGCGCCACATGTCTTTCAGGTCCTCAACGGACCGGGGGCCGTAGTTGACGTTCATGGCCTGGCCCACGAAGCTGTCCGCGGCCTCGTGCACCGCGAACCGAAGCGGCGCCTTGAGCGCCAGGTGGACCTGAAAGTACGAGAACTCGTCGGGCTCGATGGCGCGGACGGCCTGCGCGAAGCCGTCGTCCAGGTGCTCTTCGCCCACCATGTCGATGAAGGTGCCGTAGGGATCGACGTTGGATACCACCGCCCGCCGCGCCTTCCACTCGCGCCCGTCGCGCAGGCGCACGCCTACCGCCCGCCCGTCCTCCACGAGAATCCTGTCCACGTGGTGGAGAGCCCGGATCTGGCCGCCGTGCATCACATAGGCGCGTTGCAGCACCTGGGCGATGGAGTGGGAGCCGCCACGGGCGAGCTGCGGCTTCTCGTCTCCGGCGATGAGCGCCAGCACCTCGCGTCCGCCGCCCTCGTAGTCGAGCGCCCAGCCGCGCGGAATCGCCATCTGCGAGAGCACTAAGGTGCGCACCGCCTCGCTTTCGAAGAGGTGCTCTGCCGCGTCCGCCGCGCTCATGCGCGCGAGGCGCAGGAAGTCGGTTCCGGC
Source organism: uncultured Syntrophobacterales bacterium (assembly GCA_964630405.1). Lineage (GTDB taxonomy): Bacteria > Desulfobacterota > Binatia > UBA9968 > JAJDTQ01 > JAJDTQ01. The sequence goes on from CAZVUC010000094.1 coordinate 25,532, forward strand.
AGGGTCCGCGGCGATGCGTTCCTCCAGCGCGCCAGCGGCCTCGGGCGGGGCGTAGTAGGAGGGGATCACGATGTCCCGGACGATGCCGCGAAACCTCCGGTGCACGTCCTTCCAGGCCGCGCGGTCGGCGGCGGAATGGTGCGCCAGTGAAGCCAGCGTGCCGTCCAGGTCCTGGTGATGGGAAACCGAGGCGCCGTCGGGGAGCAGCAGGGAGCTGATCACCGGCGGCGTGACGAACTCGGCGTGGTGGCCGTTCTCCCAGTCGAGCTCCCTCCACACCGGGGAGATCTCGCGGTTGTCCTGGAAGTAGGCGAGGCTGTTGTGCCAGTAGCCCGGGAGGGTGATCTCCTCGGAGAAGAGCCGGCCGCCGTTCTCCAGCCGGCTTTCGCAGATGACGGTCTCGAGGCCCGCCATGCCCAAGTAGGTGCCCAGGGCAAAGTTGTTCTGCCCCGCGCCGATGAGGATGACGTCCCAGTTTTCGTCCACGGCCATGATCTACCCAACCGCCATGTCAGCCCAGCCGGGCGGCGGCCTGTTCGACGGCCCGCCGTACGAACACCGCCGCAAGCTCGCGCTTGTAGTCGGAGGAGCCGCGCACGTCCTCGATGGGGTCGGACGCTTCCGCCGCCGCGGCGCCTGCCTCCTCCAGCCGGGCCGGGGTCAGCTCCCGGCCGCGCAGGACGTCTTCCGCCGCGCGGGCGCGGAAGATGGAGGGGCCCACGGAGTTGAGGGCGATGCGCACATCTTCGCAGCGGTTGCCTTCGCCGGTCATGGTCACGGCAACGCCCACGGTGGCGAAGTCCTCCTCGCTGCGGGGCGTGAACTTGACGTGGGACCACGCCGGCCCTGCGGGCGGAGGCACGCGGACCGAGGTGAGTATCTCGTCGGGCTCCAGGGCGGTCTCGTAGTAATCGACGAAGAAGTCTTCCACCGGCAACGTGCGTTCGCCGCGGCTGCTGCGCAGGGTCACCTCCGCGTCCAGGGCCATGAAGCTGGCCCCCGGGTCGGTCATGGGGTCGCCATGGGACAGGTTGCCGCCCACCGTGGCCATGAGCCGGATGCGCGGCTGCGCCACCTTGTAGAAGGTCTCCCGGAGCAGGGGATAGTGCTCCTGCACCGCGGGACACAACTCCACGTCCCGGTGCTTCACGCCCGCGCCGATGCGCAGTCCGTCCGCCGGATCGTAATCGATGCCGTCGAGGTCCGGCACGCGCTCCAGGTCGATGACGAAGCCGGGGCTCAGAAGGCCCATGCGCAGCCACATCACCAGGGCGGTGCCGCCGGCCAGGAGCTTGGCGTCGCCTTGATGTTCCCGGAGCAGCCCGCAGGCTTCGTCGAGGCTCGTCGGCGCAAGGTATTCGAACTTGGCCTTCATGTTCAGCTCCCGTTCTTCTTCTTTTCCTGAATGGCCCGCAGCACCTTCTCCGCGGTGATGGGGAGTGTCTTGATGCGTACCCCCACGGCGTCGTAGATGGCGTTGCTGATGATGGCCGCCACCGGGTCCATGCCCAGCTCGCCCAGCCCCTTGGCCCCGAAGGGGCCGGTGGGTTCGTAGGAATCGGCGAACTCGTGCACCAAGTCGGGCATGTCGCGCATGGACGCCAGCCGGTAGTCGCTGAAGTTGGGGTTGATGGGGCGCCCTTCCTCCATGCGGATGCCTTCGATGAGGGCGTAGCCCAGCCCCTGGGCGATGGAGCCCTCCACCTGGCCTTCGGCGCCGATGGGATAGATCACCGTGCCGCAGTCCGACGCCACCGCGTACTGGATCACCGTCACCCGTCCGGTATCCGGGTCCACCTCCACCTCCGCCGCCTGGGCGCCGAAGTTGTAGGCGCCGGACTCGTTGCCGTAGCGCAGGGCGTCCTGGCTCACCGAGTCGGCGTCGAAGCTGCCCGACGCCACCACCGGCGCGCCGCCGCGCCGGAACTGCCGCCCCCGCACCACGTCCGCCACGCTGATGGCGCGCTGCTCGGCGCCCTTGACGAAGATGAAACCGTCCCGCGACACCAGGTCCCCGGCGTCCGCCTCGAGCATTTCGGCGGCGGTCTCGTGCAGGATCTCCTTGACGTTGGCGGCGGCGTTCTTCACCGCGTTGCCGGCCACGTAGGTGAGCCGGCTGGCGTAGTTGCCGAGACAGAAGGTCGTGAGGTCGGTGTCGGCCTCGGAGATGGCCACGTCGGAGAAGGGGACGCCCAGCTCCTCGGCGGCGATCTGGCACATGGCGGTCCAGTGCCCCTGGCCGGTCTCGCCCTCGCCGCTCAGGATGAAGGCCTTGCCGTCCTCGTTCATCTTGATGGTGGCGGAGCTGCCGTCGTAGTCGCCGAAGTGGCGCTTGCCGCTCACGTGTACGGTGCAGCCCATGCCCAGCCCGCGGTTGGGCTTGCGGTCGGCGCGCTTTTCCTTCCACCCGATCATGCGCTCGGTGCGGTCGATGCACTGCTTCAGCTCGCAGCTTATGACCCGGTTGCCGTGGGGGGAGACGTAGCCCGGCTCGGCGGCGTTGAGGCGCGCCATCTCGAACGGATCCATGCCCAGCTCGTCGGCGGCGATGTCCATCATCTGCTCCACCGAGAACTCCGCCGACGGGTTGCCGAAGCCGCGGAAGGCGCCGGTGGGGATCTTGTTCGTGTAGACCAGGTAGGCCTCGGAGCGGACGTCGGAATACTTGTAGCAGGTGTCGTGACGCAGCGCGGCCACGCCGGTGATGGCCGGCGCCTTGCCGCTGTAGGCGCCGTTGTCGGCGATGACGCGCATGTGCTTGGCGCGGATGCGGCCGTCGCTCTTGAAGCCCATGCGCACCCACACCTTCATGTTCACCCGGGGCCGGCTGCCGGCCAGGAACTCCTCCTCCCGGGTGTTGATGATCTTCACCGGCCGGCGCGCCTTGCGCGCCAGGATGGCGGCCACCATGGCGTTGTTGTCGTCGCAGGACTTGCCGCCGAAGCCGCCGCCCACCGCCGTCTGGATCACCCGCACGTCGGCTTCCCGCACGCCCAGGGCGGTGGCGAGGCGCATGCGGGCCATGAACAGCGTCTGGGTGTTCATGTAGACCGTGTACTTGCCGTTGGCCGAGTAGTCGGCGACGCTGCCGATGGTCTCGATGGCCGAGTGCCACTGGGGCACGCTTTCGAAGGTGTCCTCGACGACCAGGTCCGAGTCCTTGAAGGCCGCGTCGATGTCGCCCCGCTCCACGTCGATGGTGAGGGCGATGTTGCTCTCCTTTTCCTCGTGGATCAGGGGCGCGCCGTCCTGCATGGCCTCGGCGGCGTCGAACACCGCCGGCAGCTCCTCCCAGTCCACCTCGATGAGCTCCAGCGCTTCCTCCGCGGTGTCCCGGTCGATGGCCGCCACCGCCGCCACCTCCTCGCCCACGTACCGTGCCTTGCCCACGGACAGCGGGTACTGGTCCGGAAAGAAGACACCCCAGCCCTTCTTGATGGTGTCCTCCGCGGTCACCACCGCCTTGACGCCGCGAAGCTTCTCCGCCCGGCTGGTGTCGATGTTGCGGATGCGGGCGTGGGGCAGGGGGCTCCTTAGGATCCGGCCGGTCAACATGCCCGGCAGGAATACGTCGGCGACGTAGGCAGCGCTCCCCGTCACCTTGTCGTGGCCCTCGAAGCGGTCGACGTTCTGGCCCAGCACCGCGAATTTTTCTGCCTTGCTCATGTTTCCCCCAAGGACGGCGGTTGTTGTCGTCTGACGATGCCGGAGGCCGCTAGTCGGAACTGTCGCTCTTGTAGGTGTCCGATTTGTAGAGGCTCTGGATCCTGGCTTCACGCACGGCTTCCTCACGGCCCCCCTGGTCTACCTTGCCTTCCACCACGGCCATGACCGACTCGAGGATCTTGTAGTAACCCGTGCAACGGCAAAGGTTGGCCGACATCCACTCGCGGACCTGGTCGGTGCTGGGGTTCGGATTGTGGTCCAGCAGCGCCTTCGCGGCCATGATCTGTCCGGGCGTGCAGATGCCGCACTGAAACCCGCCGTATTGTATGAAGGAACGCTGGAGCGGATGCAGCTCGTCGTCGTGCGCCAGTCCTTCGATGGTCTCGATCATCTTGCCTTCACAGGCGACCGCCAGGGTCAGACAGGCGCTCACCAGCCGGCCGTCGACGATGACGCTGCACGCCCCGCAGACGCCGATGCTGCAACCCTCCTTGGTGCCGGTGAGGCCAACGTCCTCGCGCAGGGCCTCCAGCAGCAGGCGGTCGGGCGCGATCTCGACGTCGTGTTCCTCGCCGTTGACGTTCAATACCAGTTCTCTTTTCATGGTTGCCCTCGTCCCCCGACGGTAGTCACACCGAGCGGCCGGAATGGGTCCTGCCCCATTCCAGACGGATGGATTTCAGGGTCTGTCCCTCGCCCACGCTGACCCGTGTGCCCTTGAGCTTCTCGCCCACCTTCTCGTATTCGCCCTCGGCCGCAAGCCGGGCCTCCTCGTCCAGCTCGTCGGGCCACAGTCCCATGAGGTAGCCGTGCCAAGGTTCCTTGAGCTGGAGCTCGGGGAGTTCGAGCTCCTTCCAGAGCTCCATCGCCCGCTCCATGTACGGTTTCTTGGGTAGCGACAGCGGGGGCAGGTCCGCCTTGCGGGTGGCGTCGATCAGGAGCGCCGAGTCGGTGCTGTCGTAGCGGCTGGAAGGATGGCTCACCACCATGCCGATAGGGGTGGCGCCGAAGGGCCGGTCGGGCACGATGGTGACGTCCCGATGGGGCTGGCAACGGTGGGTGATGGCCCAGGTCACCGCTACCGGATCGTTGACGTTGATGTCCTCGTCCACCGCCACGATGAACTTGCCGACCCGGTCGCCGTACTGCAGCACGGCGTCCATGACCCGCCGGGGCTCCCCGTCGTCTTCCTTCTTCATCCGCACCGCGACATAGGGCCGCAGGTTCACCAACTCCTCCATCATGTACACCTCCTTCACCGAATCGAAGCCCTTGCGGTTCAGGTAGCGGTGCACCAGGGTGCTCATGCCCATGGCCTTGATCTTGGAGCTCTCGCTGGGGGTGACCTGGCTGATGATGGAGACCCAGATGGGGTCCTTGCGGTGCATGACGCAGGTGAGCTCCATCACCGGGCCGACGGTGCGGGGGTCGACGTAGCCCATGGATTCGGCGAAGGGGCCTTCCTCTTCCAGATAGTTGGTGGGGATGATTCCCTCGAAGACCACCTCGGCCGTGGCCGGCACCTCCAGGTCCACGGTCTGGCACTTGACGAGCTGGACGGGGGTGCGGGCGAGCCCGCCGGCCAGGGCCAGCTCGTCCATGTCCGGCGGCACCTTCTGGGTGGCGGTGTAGGAGGCCGCCGGCACCGTGCCCACGGCAATGGCCACCTCCAGCGGGATGCCCCGTTCCCGGCATCTCTCCCAGTGGGCCGACAGGTCCTGCGGCGTGCCCGAGTTGGCGCCGCACCGTAGCGGCGACTTGACCAGCCCGCGGTAGTTGCCGACGTTGCGCGCGCCGGTGACCGGGTCCTTGGTGATCCAGTGGCCCGCGGTGATGTACGGTCCGTTGTCGAACCCGGGAGTGGAGATGGGTATGGGAAACCGCGCGAATCCGCCACTGGCGGCAAGGTCGTCCCCCTTGTGGATCACCTCCATGACCGGACCCTGGGATACCATCTCCGGAGGAATGGGGTTCTCCATGGCCTCCACCCACCGGTCGGGGACTTCGTCCGGACTGCACTGGAGGCCGAGGCAGTAGATGTCCGTGGAACCGGACAGGCCTCCCACGAGCACCGAGCCGTCGTAGTGGCGACCCTTGGAATCGATCACGTTTTCGAACAGGAAAGCCTTGCGCCGGTCGTCCGGAAGCCCGCGGAATTGCAGCCGCACGAGCGGGTGCAACTCCGTGTCTTTGTTGACTTCACGGGTGATGCGGATGAGCTTGCCGGCGTCCTCCAGCACGGAGAGGAACTCGCGGAGGTCCTCGTAGGGTCTTGGTCTTGTCATGGAGACTCGATGTATTGGTTTTTCGGGACTTCCGCAACCCTGTTGTCCCGGGCGCCGGACGGGTGCGCATTTTGCAAATCCCACGGCGTGACGTAAGATGAAGCCCGCATGCCTCTCTGCGTCACCAACACCATGAGCGGCCAAAAGGAGCCGTTCGTTCCGCTGAACCCGGGCGTCGTCACCATGTACGTGTGCGGCGTCACCGTCTACGATCGGTGCCACATCGGTCATGCCCGCGCCTTGCTGACCTTCGACGTGATCTACCGGTACCTGTGTTTCCTCGGTTACGATTGCCGTTTCGTCAGGAATTTCACCGACGTGGACGACAAGATCATCAACCGGGCCCGCGAGGAAAGCGTCCCGCCGGAAGGGTTGGCTCAGCGCTATATCGACGAGTTCCACCGCGACGCCGCCGCCCTGGGCCTGCTGGAGCCGGCCGTGGAGCCTTGCGCCACCGGCCACATACCCGAGATGATCGACATCATCTCCAGGCTGGTGGAGGGCGGCAACGCCTATGAGATGGGCGGCGACGTCTACTTCGCGGTGGAGAGTTTCCGGGACTACGGCAAGCTGTCGGGCCGCGGCCTCGAGGAGATGATGGCCGGGGCGAGGATCGAGGTGGACGACCGCAAGCGGCATCCCATGGATTTCGCGCTGTGGAAGGCGAGCAAGGAGGGGGAGCCCTTCTGGGACAGTCCGTGGGGGAGGGGACGGCCGGGATGGCACATCGAGTGCTCGGCCATGAGCACCAAGTACCTGGGCCAGCCGTTCGACATCCACGGCGGCGGACAGGACCTGGTCTTTCCCCACAACGAGAACGAGATCGCCCAGTCGGAATGCGCCGCCGAGGCGCCCTTCGCCCGGTACTGGATCCACAACGGCTTCGTGCAGCTCGCGAAGGAGAAGATGTCCAAGTCCACCGGGAACATCCTCAGCATCAGGGAGGTGCTGGAGCGCTTCGACCCCGTGGCCCTGCGTCTCTACATGCTGACGACCCACTACCGAAACCCCATTGAGTTCTCGGAGGAAGCCCTGGTGGAGGCCCAACGGGCCGTGGGCCGGGTCTACGAGACCGTGGGCCGGGCGGACCGGGCTCTGGGTCCGTCCTCCGACGGCGCCGTGGAACCGGGCCCCCTGGATGACTTCCGGCGGGAGATGGATGACGACTTCAACACCCCGCGGGCCCTGGCCGTGGTGTTCGAGGAGGTTCGGGCCGTCAACCGGCTGCTGGACAGGGGAGGAAACCTCGACGCCCGGCGCAATGCGCTCCGGGCCATGACCGAGACGCTGGGGCTCGTCCAGACACCCCCCGAGCATTTTCTCGCGGACAGGCGCAGGGCGGGCCTTTCGCGCCTGGCCTTGTCGGAGGAGGAGGTCCGGCAGCTCATCGAGGAACGGAACGAGGCGCGGAGGGTCAAGGATTGGGGGCAGGCGGACGGCATCCGTGACGGGTTGAAGGAGAAGGGCATCGTCTTGAAGGATGGTCCTTCCGGGACCACGTGGGAGCTGGCGGAGTGACCCCTGGCGCGGCCGTTGCCGGCCGACGGGACGGATAGAGCGGTATCCATGTTTCTGCCTACGAAAACTACGGGCATGGTGGGCGTCGTCGTCCTGGCGGTGCTGGTCGTGGCGGGTGGCTTCTTCGCCGCGTGGCAATTCGAATGGCACCCGCCCGTCATCCGGGTGGAGCCGGAACGGTCCACGCTGGGGCGCCGTCCTTTCGCCGTCCATGTCCAGGACCGCGGCAAGGGGCTTGCGGTGGTATCGGTCAAGCTGATCATGGACGGGGAAACGAGTCTTGTCCACTTTCAGCAGTTCGACCCGGCCGTGAACGCCGCCGAGGTCCCGGTCAAGCTCGACGCCGCGCAGCACAAGTTGAAGGACGGTCCCGCGGTGTTGCAGGTCACGGCCGCCGACCGCTCCTACTGGAGCTTCTTCAGGGGCAACAAGACCGTCTTCGAGAAAGAGGTGACCGTGGATTTTACGCCCCCGCGGGTGGAGGTCCTCTCGGAGGACCGCTACATCACCCAGGGAGGCACCGGTTTCGTCACCTACAGGGCGTCCCCGGACACGGAGCGAAGCGGGATCCGGATCGGCGGCTACTTCTTCCCCGGCTACAAGGGACATCTGGCCGAGCGTGACGCATTTCTGGCGTTCTTCTCCCATCCTTACGATGTCCCGGTCCGTGAACGGGCGGTGGTGGTGGCGGAGGACCATGCGGGCAACGAGCGGGAATCGGGTCTGGTCTACAACGTGAGGCCGCTCAGGTACCGGCGTGTCAAGGTGCCGGTGTCGGACGACTTCATCCGCCGCAAGATCGTCCCCCTGATGTCCGAGGCCGGCGGCTCCGGCGGCGCACCCGGGGACCAGTTCCTCAAGGTCAATCATGATCTCCGGCGCGTGAACGAAGAAACCATCGCCAGGACCTGCCGGGCTTCCGCCGCGAGGAAGCTCTGGGAGGGCCGCTTCGTGCAGTTGGCCAACTCTTCGGTGCAGGCCAACTTCGCCGATCACCGTTCCTACTACTATCGGGACCGGAAGATCGACGAGGCGCGGCATCTCGGATACGACCTGGCGGTGACCCGGCGGTATCCGGTGGCGGCCGCCAACAGCGGCTCCGTGGTCTTCGCCGGGCCGCTGGGAATCTACGGCAACACGGTGATCATTGACCACGGCTTCGGCTTGTGCAGCCTTTACTCCCACTTGAGCTCCGTGGCCGTCAAGTCGGGCGAGGCCGTCAAGAAGGGTGCCAATATCGGCCGCACCGGCGAGACCGGGCTGGCCATCGGCGATCATCTCCACTACGGCGTCTACATACAGGGCGTGGCGGTGCTGCCCCTGGAGTGGTGGGATGCCAAGTGGATCAGGGACAACGTCACCGGCAAGCTTCGCCGCCCCAAGGACCCGCAAGGCGCTGCCGCCGCCGGCCGTGCGCCGCGGGCCCGCGCCGGTTGAACATGGTGCTCCGGGTCGTGGCAGGGATCCTATCCAGGGGCGGCCGGTTCCTGGTCTGCCAGCGGCGGGGCGAGGGCGCGTTTCCGTACAAGTGGGAGTTTCCCGGGGGGAAGATCGAAACCGGAGAGGAAGCGGCCGCGGCCCTGGCGAGGGAGCTCCGGGAAGAGTTGGGCATCGAGGTGGAGAGCGCCCGTGAGGTATTCAGGCACGCTCACGCGTACGCCGGCGGGCCCCGGGTGGAGCTGGCTTTCTTCGCCGTGCTGGCGTACGACGGAGAGCCGCGGAACCAGGCATTCCGGCGCATCGCATGGGTGGCGGCCGGCGAGCTCGAAGAGCTCGATTTCCTGGAAGGAGACTTGCCGCTGATCCGCGAGCTTCGGAACGGCGGGCTGGAACGGCTGTCAAAGCAGAAGGGATTGTCATCATGATTCTGGTATTGCGTCCGGAAGACATTGACGGGTTGATCACCATGAAGGATGCCATCGAGCTGGTCCGGGAAGGGTTCGCCCAGTGGGCTCGCAACCCCGACATCAGCATGGTGCGGCACCGCACCCACATGCCGTCCAACGTGCGTGTCAGCGTGCACCAGGGAGGGCTCCCGCAGGTGGGGGTCACCGGCCTCATGACCCATTGTGAGTGGACCAAGAACCCGGTTCGCGGCGAGCATTCCATCGAGGCGTTTCCGGTCCGCGGACGGCCGACGCAGGTGCTGTTCGACTCCGAGACCGGAGAGCTGCGCTGCATCGTCATCGGCGAGCCCAGGCCTCGGGAGCTTTCCCTGAGCGGCGTGTCCGCGTTGCGTACGGCCGCCAACAGCGCCGTGGGCACGGACGTGATGGCCAGGCCGGACGCCAGCACCATCGGCATGCTGGGGTCCCAGAACCAGGCCAAGTATCATCTGCTCGCACTGAAGGAGATCCGCGAGTTGAGCAGCGTCAAGGTGTTCAGCCCGAACCCGGTGCACCGCAAGGAGTTCGCTGACGAGATGGGCGACCTCACCGGCCTGGACATCCGCCCGGTGGAGAGCGCCAGGGAGGCGGTCGATGGCGTCGACATCGTGGTTGCGGCCACCAGCTCCAACGTCCCGGTGCTGGACGGCGAGTGGCTGGAACCGGGAGTTCACCTGACCTCCATCGTGGTGAGCAACATCGGCCTCAAGCGCGGCGGTTTCGTCCCCAAGATGCGTCAGGAACTGGACGACGAGAGCATGCGGCGGGCGGATGTCATCGGGGTCAACTCCTGCGAGACGCTCCGGGTGGACCAGCCCGGAGACTTCATGGAACGGCTGGAGAAGGGCATCATATCCTGGGACAAGATCGTCGAGGTGGGCGAGATCCTGAACGGTACCAAGCCGGGACGCACGGACGCGGACCAGATTACCCTGTTCAAGAACACCGGCGGCGTGGGAATCTCCGACGTGGCCATCGGCGGCAGGCTGTACGAGCTGGCCCGCGAGAGGGGATTGGGCATCGAGCTGCCCATCGACGGCGCCGAGGCGCGGGAGCCCCTGTAGAGGGGTGGATGAGGACGTTGCCATGACCTTGATCCTGAACAACGACGATGTGAAGCAGGTGCTCACCATGGACGCCACCATGGCGGCGCTGGAAAAGGCGTATATCGAGCTGGTGGAGCAGGAAGCCGTCTGCCGGCCGCGTATCGATCTGCAGGTGCCGACCCCGGATCCCGAAAAGATGTACCAGTGGGGCACCATGGAGGGGGGCTCCACGTCCGGTTATTTCGCGATCCGGATGAAGTCGGACATAGTCTACGAGCAGGAGTACAACGGCGCCGTCACCCAGGAGAAGTACTGTGTGCGGCCGGGACGCTTCTGCGGGCTGATCCTGCTCACCAGCATCCACAACGGAGAGCCGCTGGCGCTGCTGAACGACGGGCATCTCCAGCACATGCGGGTGGGCGCCGATTCCGGCATCGGCGCCAAGTACATGGCCCGGGAAGATGCCGCGGTGGTGGGCATGGTCGGGTCCGGCGGCATGGCGCGTTCCCACCTGGAAGCGTTCATGCAGGTCCGCCGCATCCAGCGGGTGCAGGTCTACAGCCCCACCAAGGCCAACCGGGAGCAGTACGCCAGGGAGATGACGGAGCAGTTCGACGTGGAAGCCGTGCCCTTGAGCGATCCGGATGCCGTCTACAAGGGAGCCGACATCATCGCCGGCTGCACCGACTCCGCCGTGGACATCATCAAGGGGGCATTGGTCGAGGAGGGCACGCACATCACCTCCATCGGCGGCCGCCCGGACGCGGAGACCTTCGACCGTATCGACGTTTCGTTGCGCCTGGGCACGTCGCCCGCGCCCTGGGGCCTCGAGGACCTGGGCCTCCCTGACGAGTACATCACCTACGCGGCACGGCCGGAAGACGACGCGGGCTTTAAGATGAAGCGCAAACGCCGGCGCGCCCACGGCGTGCAGGGCGGAGACAAGAACGTGATGCTGGCGGAGTTGCTGGCGGGCGGGCGGAAAGGGCGGACGTCGGCGGCGCAGGTTACGTATTCTGAGCGGGGCAACGTCCAGGGCGCCCAGTTCTATTCGGTGGCGGGAAAGGTCTACGAGCTGGCCAGGGAGCAGGGGTTGGGGAAGGAGATCCCCACGGAGTGGCTGCTTCAGGATATACGGGACTGACTATGTGCGACGGGAACAGCGCGTGGGGCACTCCGAAGTCCGGAGACGCTTTCTGCTCCGATTCAGCGAGTCCGCGACGCGCGGACCGCGTTGTCAGTCGTTGCCACGCTCGCCCGGCGTCAACGGATTTCGGAGTGCCTCACGCGCTGCTCCGACTCACCGGCGCCAGAGTTCTTGGACCGCGGTATGTGAGACAAAGGACCATGCCATGTTGATTCTTAACAATGACGAGATCGAGGGCCTGCTCTCGATGGACTCATGCCTCGAGGTGTTGGACAAGGCCTACCGCCAGCTCGCCAACGGCGAGGCCGTGAACCGTCCGCGCACCGATCTCTATCTGCCGTTCCCCGAGACCTCCGGGGTGTACGCCTTCAAGTCCATGGAGGCGGGCCTGTTCGACCCCAAGGTGGTGGCCCTGCGGCTGAACTCCGACGTCATCCGCTGGGAGGACCGCGGCGGCCGCATCGTGAAGGACAAGCTTCCCAAGGCCCCCGGCGGCAAATGGGTGGGCCTGGTGCTGCTGTTTTCGGCGGAGACCGGGGAGCCCCTCGCCATCTTCCCCGACGGGGTCATCCAGGCCTTTCGGGTGGCGGCCTCGAGTGCCCTGGCCGCCCGGTACATGGCGCGGGAGGACGTGACCCATCTCGGAATGTTCGGCTCCGGCTGGCAGGCCCGCGCCCACGTGGAGGCCTTCTGCAAGGTGCGCACCTTCGAGAAGGTCCTGGTTTTCAGCCCCACCAAGGCGAACCGGGAATCGTTCGCCGAGGAGATGGCGGCGCGGGTGGGCTTACCGGTGGAGCCGTGCGGAGACGCGGACAAGGTGGCGGAGCAGGCACAGATCCTGGTGGCCGCCACCAACGCCATCACGCGCGTGATCCCGCCGGAATGGGTGAACCCCGGCGTGCACTTCACCTGCGTCAAGACTTCCGAGCTCGGCGACGACACGATCGGACGGGCCGACCGGGTGGTCATCCACACGCGCAAGATCGCGCCGGAGAACTACATCGCCGGCATGGGAGACGAGAAGGTGGAGGCCCACGACCCCATCGATTTCCTTACCGCCGCCGACAAGGATGCGGTGGCGCGGCCCGAGACCCCTTCCTGGATCGACGCTCCCGAGTTGAAGGACGTGGTGGCGGGGAAGGTGGCCGGGCGGACCCGGCCCGACGAGTCGACCTGCTTCGTCAACAACATCGGACTCGGCGTCCAGTTCGCGGCGGTCGGAAGCGCCGTCTACGCGGACGCCATGGCCAAGGGCCTCGGCCGGGAGATCCCGACCGAGTGGTTCCTCGAATCGGTGCATCCGTAGCGCCCGGTCCCGGGCGGTTTTGCGTTACCGCGCCCAGTGACGGGCCACGTTGGCCACCGAGACCTCGCGGCTGCCGTTACGTATCTGATACAGCGTCCGTTCCGTAGTCTCGAGGCAGCTCAGAACGTTGCCGTAGACGAGGCCCGTATCGAGGCCGATCTTGTAGGGCAGGTTGAAGAAGACGTCCTTCATCGGGGTGTGGCCGAACAACACCGTCCGGGACAGCCCGTGCGGATTCGTGATGAACTCGTGCCGAATCCAGATGAGTTCCTCGTCCACCTGGTGCTCCCATGAACGTTGCGGATTCACACCGGCGTGGACGCAGAGAAAACCGTCCATGAAATACCAGGGTTCCAGTCTCACGAAGAACTCGATGTGGTCCGGCGGCAGGGCCTCCAGCAGCCGCTGGCCGTCGGCGGGGCCCGGCCTTCCCGCCGGCGCCGTCACGCCGTAGCTCGTCAGCGTCGCAACCCCGCCGTTCAGGAGAAACGCGTCGCCGTGATTCCCCGAAAGGCCCATGAACGACAGCATCATGTCCTCGTGGTTGCCCCTGAGGAACACCGTCTCCTGCTCGCCCCGCCCGCGCAACGCCAGCAGATAGTCGACCACGCCCCTGGAGTCGGGCCCGCGGTCGATGTAGTCGCCGAGGAAGACCACGGTGTCGCCGCGTTCCAGCGGCAGAAACTCGACCAGCGCGGTCAACTCGGGCAGGCATCCGTGCACGTCACCGATCACGTAGGATTTCATCGAGCCCTCCGTGTTGACCCCTCAACAAGGGTTGGTTATCGTGCGAGACGGCCATGAAGTCGACGCATCTGTACCTGAACCCGTTTTTCGCGTTCGGCATGGTGCTCGTGCTGCTTGGCGCCGGCAACTGGATCGTCGGCGCGGTGCAGGTGGCGCATTACCGAGCCTTGGTGGACGCCGGTTCGAAGGCGAGGGCGGAGGACCGACCCGGCGGCTCCAGGGAGTTGAGTACGACGAAGAGCACGGAGATTTTGGGCCGGATCCATGAAGAGAGGGAGAAGTACAACGCCGCCCGGATCAAGGTGGACTTCTTCTACGTGGTGCTCAGGGGCGGCTTGCTGCTCTTTTTCGCGGGGTTGGGTTTCAGCATTTTCGCCCTGGTCAAAACCGTGCGCCGGCACGCTCCGACGCCGTGACGGTGCGGTTACCGGGAAGGCTTCGATTTCTGATATTTCCGGTAGTCGTACCCGGTGGCCATGGACAACAGCAGGTCTTCCATGCCGCCGTCCTTTTCCCGCCGGAGGATCAGGAGCCGTTCGAAGAAGTCGATGAACGTCTTCTGGATGCGTTGCCGCTCGCCCTGTTCCCGGAGATAGAAGTCGTACAGGCTGGTGACGGCCGTCCTCAAGGCCGAGAAGCGGAGCTCGTTGGGGAAGGAATCCCACTCGGGCAGCGACAGCGGCCGTAGACCTTCGTAACCCAGAATCAGCTCTTCGAACCGCTCCAGCCGATACCGCCCCTCGTAATAGCAGACGGCGTTCACGGTGGTCGCCAGGTCACAGATGAACTTCCCGCGGCAGGCCCTGTCGAAGTTCATGATGCCGACGAGACGCGAGCCCTTGAACTTCATGCTTTCCCAGGACAGATTCCCGTGGATGATGCCCTTGGGCAGGTTGTTGTCGAGATATCCTTCCAGGTAGTTGACCTCGTCATCCAGCACTCGCACGATAGTCTTGAGATGCGCCGGCAGGTTTCTCCTCACGTCCTGGTACATCGCCGCCACCCGTGGAAACGAAAAGCGGTTCTCGACCCCTTTCTTGTAACCCCTGCCGATGAGGTGCAGGTCCGCGAGCACGTGTCCCGCGGCCGAAAGCTGCGCCAGCGTGAGATCGCCCACCGGCACCTCGGTGCCGTCGATGTTGCGGCTGGCGGAAATGAAGCGGCCGTCCGCCTGGAGGTAGTGCTGGCCGCCGCGGCTCTTCAAGGGCTGCAGGCACTGGAAGCCGTGGCGCCGCAGGAACAGCAGCAGCTCGATGTCGTGCTTGACCTCGTTCTCGCTCTTGATCCCCTCGATGGAGACGACGAACTTGCCGCGTTTGGTCTCCATTATGAAGAACGGTTCGGCGGATTCTCGATGAAGCCCCGCGGCGGAGAAGAATTCGCCCAGGGAGAACTCCTCGGCTATGCCGGCAAGTTCTCGTGCCTGGGGTTGGGACAAGGTTTCGGCGGCGAAGTTCTTTTCCAGCGGTTTCGCTTCCGTGGACAGCATATTAGATCTTTCTATTACTCAGTTGGGGACTATTTGTCAACATTTTCCCGGTTGAGCCGTGAACAACTCGCGTTTCGCGAACGCACTTGGGCGCGACCGCGCTCCGGCTCACGCATCGGATAGCTGCATTTTTCGTGCCATTGGCCAACTTGTTGATATTTGGACGGTTTCGTTTGGCGGGACTCGACGAAATCGTCGATGCGAGTTGGGGTATATGCATATTTCTTTCATGAAAACAGTAGGTTATGCGTTTCGACGATTTCGTCGCCACCCGGGACTCGAGAACTCGGCAAGGCCGCTTCCGGTTTGAAGTTCGCGGTCCGTAGAGATAGGATGAAACGTCTGTCCAACCGGTGGACGACCGGAACGAATGGAAACGGTTGATGGTTGAAGACGATGGCAAGGCTGACGTGGACACGGTCGCCCCGATGCCCGAGGAGCAGCCGGACCTGTACTATCACGGGATCATTCGGCGCCTTTCACCGCGAAAGGGCACGGGAGTCGTCCGCACGGCCAGCGGCAAGGACGTACGGTTCTCGTACCAGATGGTTCTGATGTCCGGCCCGGTGAAGTCGCCCAAGGGCCTCAGAGAGGGGATGGTGGTCGGGTACGATCTCGGCTGGACGAGCCACGGGCTTCGGGTAATCAAGATAAGGACATACCCCCGAAGGGACTGGGCCCCGGGAGGCCGGAGGCGCGAGTCGGACGGGCTTCTAGCGGGGCAGCAGGGTCAGGGCGAGGATCTGGCTGGAGAGAAGCTCCCCCACGAAGACGCCGAGCAGGGCGATGTAGAATAGGCCCGTGGCCGCCATGGTGTTCTTGAAGTCCGCGAGGGTCTTCCAGATCATGTATGAAAGCAGGAGCGGGCCGAGCTGGGCGACGAAAAAGCGCGAAAGCAGCAGCAGCAGGTGGTGGCTGAACAGGCGTTCGATGGCCGCCACGGTTTCTCCGGTGCCGAGCAGGTAGAGGAGGGCGGTGGAGACGACCTCCAGGCCGGTCTGGATGACCAGCATCGTTACGAAGAAGCGGAAGACCCGGAAGAACGGTTCGAGGCTCTGGCCGGTTTCAATCAGGTACCAGTGGCCGATCAGCATGCCTACGGTGACGGCCCCCAGCAGCAGCGAGGATACGACGAAGCTGACGGGAAGGAATACGGCTTCCACCGGTCCGAGAGGGCCGTGGGAGAAACCGAAGGAGGCCACGATGATCCCGGTTACGCCGACCAGGATCGCGGTGGAGAAGAAGCGCGCGCGCAGGAACGCCCGTTCGCCCCACAACGTTATGAAGTAAAGGACCAGGAACAGGGTGAAACACCCTAATAGAATGAGATTTATGATTTGGCCGAACCCCTGCGCCCGTGGCAGGAGGTCGAGTTGCCCCCACAGCGCCAGCACCGCGGCGGCCACCAGCACCCCGGCGGTGGATTTGTAGAAGCCCCTCTCCAGATCCGTGAACGGGGTCACGGACAGACCCACCAGGCCGCCAACCGACAACTGGTAGAGAAACATCACGAACGCTGCGGCGTAAGGGTTCATCGGCTTGGCGGCTTTCTTGGCGGGTTACCGGGGCTTGGCCGCCAGGTGAAGACATACGGCGCCCCGCATGTACCGCACGGTGCGGGTCTCGACGAAGCCGGCCGACGCGATGGTGTCCGCCACGGTCCCGGGGGAGACGAAGGCCCGGACCGAGTCGGACAGGTACCGGTAGGCGGCCGGATCGCCGCTAACCAGGCTGCCGATACGGGGCATGAGCTTTCCGAAGTAGAGCCAATAGAGCCGCGAGAATGCGCCTTGGGGAGGCGGGAACATGTCCAGGCACACGATCCGGCCGCCCGGCTTCAGCACCCGGTAGGACTCGCGGAAGAACGATTCGAGATTTCCAACGTTGCGAAGCACGAAGGCGCTCATGACCGCGTCGAAGATCCCGTTCCGAACGGGTGCGGCGAGGGCGTGGGCCAGCACGAAAGCGGCCCGGCTCTGGTGCCCGGCCCGCGCGGTCTGCTCTCTGGCGCGGTTGAGCATGGCCCGCGAAAAGTCCAGCCCCACGACCCGGGCGCCGGGAGCCAGGACCTTGCATGCATCCAGGGCCAGAGCGCCGGTCCCCGTCCCCATGTCCAGGACGAGGGCGGGCCGGTCGGCGATGCCGAGGGCGGCGATGGCCTTTCGCCGCCACAACGAGTCCAACCGAAAGCTGATGATCCGGTTGAGCAGGTCGTAGCGCCATGCGATCCGGTCGAAGATGTTTCGGACCAGGGTGTCGTGAGGGGCAGGCATGAGCCGGTCACGGAGCGCCCGGGGGCGGGGGCTTCAACTGTCGCGGTCCGTGAGCAGGCCTACAAGCGCCCGGAGGCCGTCCCGCCCCGTGCACTCGGGCAGTTGTTCGATCTCCCGTGACGCCCTGAGCGCGTACTTGCGGGAGAAGCTCCTGGCCCGCTCGATGACCGTGCCGTTGCCCATGGCGTCCAGCGCCCGCTGGATGTCGTTCTCGGTGGGGGTCTGGGACTGAAACACCTGGGACACGGTCCGGTGGCCGTCGAGCAGGGAAAGCACGATGGGCAGGGACGGGTTTCCGTCGCGAAGATCCATTCCCGTGGACTTGCCCAGCAGGTCGCGCCTTCCGACCACGTCGAGCACGTCGTCCATCATCTGGAAGGCGATGCCCAGGTTGAGCCCGAAACTCGCGGCCATCTCCACCTGCTCGGAAGGCGCCCCGGCGATATAGGCGCCGAGCTTGGCGCCGGTCTGAAAGAGCGAGGCGGTCTTGCGCTCGACGATGTGGAGATAGTCCTCGGCGGTTACCGTGCGGTTGCGGTTGAACGAGCCTTGCAGGATCTCCCCCTCGGTCAGGCTGGTGCATGCGTCCGCGGTCCACTGGACCACGGTCTCGTCGAACTTGCCGGCGAACTCGAAGGCCTTGATGAAAAGGAAGTCGCCCGTAACCAGGGTGCGCGTCAGTCCGTAGCGCTTGTAGGCGGACTGCTTCCCGCGCCTGAACTCCGCGCCGTCGATGATGTCGTCGTGAAGCAGCGTGGCCGCGTGGATCAGCTCCATGGCCGTGGCGATGTCCACCGCATCCTGTTCCCGCCCGCCGTGGAAGGCCTCGAAGGTCAGCAGCGTGATCACCGGGCGGATGCGTTTGCCGCCGCCCCGTATGAGGTGCGAGGCGATCTCGGTAATCTCGGACTCCCTGGAGCGGGTGCAGTCGGCGAGCTTCTCCTCCACCCGTTGCAGCTGGCGGGCAACGAGACTGTAGGGGTCGACGTGGTTGGAGGAGGGCAGGGACTCTTCGGCGCCGTCCGTCAGAAGGTCCCGCGGATCCATCTCATGCGGTTGCTGGGACAGAAGTGACTCCGTTCAGGCTGGTGTTGTCGTACAGATGGCACATATCACTGGGACGGGAAATGGTGCGAAAGGGGGGAATTGAACCCCCACGGGATTGCTCCCACAGGATCCTGAATCCTGCGCGTCTACCAAATTCCGCCACTTTCGCACGAACGGGAAAGGTTCTATATGTATCAGCGCCCGCGGCCTTGTCAAGCTCGTCGCACGGTATATTGTCTGCTACTATGTGACTGCATTGAGATGGCCAGCATCCTGATCATCGAGAGGCACCCGATCCTGCGCGAGGCGCTGCGGCAGTTCCTGTTTCCAGAGCATCAGACCCTGGCACGGGACCGCTGGGCCGGGCCCGGAGACCTTCAGCGCTATGATCTCGTCATCGTGGACCGGGAGACTCTCGAGGAAGGCGGGCGCACCGTGGACGCGCTCCGGGCGCTGCAGCGCCTGAAGGTCCCCAGCGTCTGGCTGCACCAGGGGCCGGCTCCCTCGTTCAAGCCCGGGAGGCTCACCGAAACGGTGGCCAAGCCGGTGGAAGGCCCGGCCCTCGAATCGGCGGTGCGTTCGCTGCTGGGCGCGGCCCCCGTTTCACGGAAGCGGCCGCGGCGGCGGCCGGACGAGCCTGCGGCGGACGAGCCCACGGGCGGCATCATCGAGCTCACCGAGGTGGTGGAGGAGACCGATCCCGGAGAGCCGGACGACTAGAAATGACGACGGATTCATAGGAGTTCCATGCCTCGAGAAATCGCCAAGTCGTACAGTCACCAGGACGTGGAGGGCAAGTGGTACGAGCAGTGGGAGCGCCGGGGCCACTTCGCGCCGTCGAGTCCCGGCGCGCCGTCGTTCTCCATGGTCATCCCGCCGCCGAACGTGACCGGCTCCCTCCATATGGGGCACGCCCTGAACAACACCCTTCAGGACGTGCTGTGCCGCTTCAGGCGTATGGACGGACACAATGTCCTTTGGGTTCCCGGAACGGACCACGCGGGCATCGCCACCCAGAACGTGGTGGAACGCCAACTCGCCGAGGACGGCCTGGCCCGCACGGATCTGGGCCGGGAGGGGTTCATCGAAAAGGTCTGGAGCTGGCGCGAGGAGACCGGCCACACCATCCTGCGGCAGTTGCGGGCGCTGGGCGTATCCTGTGACTGGAGCCGCGAGCGGTTTACCATGGACGAGGGCCTTTCACGGGCCGTGCGGGAGGCGTTCGTCCGCCTCTGGGAAGAAGGCCTGCTCTATCGCGCGGAACGGCTCATCAACTGGTGTCCGCGTTGCAGGACGGCGCTGGCCGACATCGAGGTGGTGCACGAGGAGGTGGACGGCCATCTGTGGCAGGTGCGCTATCCGCTGGTGGGGGAGGGCGAGCTGGTGGTGGCCACCACCCGGCCCGAGACCATGCTGGGCGACACCGGCGTGGCGGTCCATCCCGAGGACGAGCGCCATGCGGGCAGCATCGGCCGGCGCGCACGGCTTCCCATCGTGGGCCGGGAGATCCCGGTGGTGGGCGACACGTTCGTGGATCCGGAATTCGGCACCGGCGCGGTCAAGATCACTCCCGGGCACGACTTCAACGACTTCGAGATCGGTCTGAGGAACGGGCTCGAGGTCATCAACATCTTTGACGACGCCGCCGCCGTGCGGGCCGAGGCGTTCGCCGGCGGAGACGGCGGAATGCCCGACTGGGTCGGACCCTACGGCGGCCAGGACCGCTTCGCGGCGCGGGAGCGCGTGGTACGGGAGCTGGAGGAACTGGGGCTGCTGGCGGAGGTCCAGCCCTACCGCCACGCGGTGGGCAAGTGCTACCGCTGCCAGACGGTCATCGAGCCCTACCTCACGCCCCAGTGGTTCGTGAAGATCAAGCCGCTGGCGGACCCTGCCATGGAGGCGGTGCGCGACGGCCGGACCCGGATCATTCCCGAGGCGTGGAAGAACTCGTACTTCGCCTGGATGGAGAACATCAAGGACTGGTGCGTCTCGCGGCAGATCTGGTGGGGACACCAGATCCCCGCCTGGTATTGCGCCGGCTGCAACGAGTCGCTGGACGCCCACGGCGCCCGGATCCCGTCCGGCTGCGCGCCTGTCGTGGGCAGGGCCGCGCCGGACCGGTGCGAGGCCTGCGGAGGCACCCGGTTCGTGCAGGACCCCGACGTCCTGGACACCTGGTTCTCTTCCGCCCTGTGGCCGTTCTCCACCCTCGGGTGGCCCGACCGGACGGAGGACCTTCGGGCCTTCTATCCCACGGGCGCGCTGGTGACGGGGTTTGACATCCTCTTCTTCTGGGTCGCGCGGATGATGATGATGGGGCTCAAGTTCATGGATGAGGTGCCGTTCCGGGACGTCTACATCCATGCCCTGGTGCGGGACCAGGAAGGACAGAAGATGTCCAAGTCCAAGGGCAACGTCATCGATCCGCTGATCATGGTGAACCGCTACGGCGCCGATCCGTTCCGCTTCACGCTGGTGGCCATGACCGCCATGGGACGGGACGTGAAGCTGGCGGAGGACCGGATCGCCGGCTACCAGCACTTCGTCAACAAGCTATGGAACGCGGCGCGCTTCGTGCTCATGAACCTCGACGACGAGGTGCTGCGTGAGAACGGGCGCCCGGCGGCGGGCCCCGCCGGGGAGGAGCCGGACCTGGCCGACCGCTGGATCCTGTCCCGGCTGAACGCCACCATCGAACGGGCCAGGGAAGCCATCACCGCATACCGCTTCAACGATTTCGCGCATCATCTCTACCAGTTCACCTGGCACGAGTTCTGTGACTGGTACATCGAGATGAGCAAGCTCCGGCTTGACGGCGGCCCCGGCTCCCGCGCCGCTCAACGGACGCTGCACACCGTCCTCAGGAACATCCTCCTGCTGCTGCATCCGTTGATGCCGTTCGTGACCGAGGAGCTCTGGGGGGAGGTGACGGCCAGGGACGCGGCCTCGCCCCGGCGGGACGACATCATGGTCCAGCGCTACCCCGCCGCCGACGATTTCGCCGCCGACCGGGACGCGGAGGACAAGATCGAGTTCCTGAGCGGCATCGTCCGGGCGGTCAGGAATCTCCGCACGGAGATGAACGTTCCGCCTTCCAGGAAGGTCCGGGTGATGTTGCTCGACACCGGGGAACGGCTGTCGCTGGTC
Organism: uncultured Syntrophobacterales bacterium; assembly: GCA_964630405.1. Lineage (GTDB taxonomy): Bacteria > Desulfobacterota > Binatia > UBA9968 > JAJDTQ01 > JAJDTQ01. The sequence goes on from CAZVUC010000094.1 coordinate 47,089, forward strand.
CGTGCCTACGAGAGCACGGTGTGCACGCTAGCGCGCACGGAGCCCCTGGAGTATCTGTCCGAAGGGGCTCGGCCGGAGAAGGTGGCCACGGCCATCGTCGACACCACCGAAGTCTACGTTCCGCTGGACGGTGCGGTGGACCTGGAGGAGGAAGGCGGCCGGCTCCACCGCGCCCTGGGCAAGCTCGAGACGGAGCTGGCGCGGGTGCGGAACAAGCTCGGCAACGAAAACTTCACGGCCAGGGCCCGGCCCGACGTGGTGGAACGGGAGCGGGAGAAGGCGCAGGAAATGGAAGAGAAGCTCGAAGCCCTCAACCGGAGCCTGGCGCGGATCCGAGAGCTGCAGGCCCAGTGAACCGCGTGATCGCGGCCGCCGGACCCGCCTCCGAACCATGTCTTCCACACCGGAGCTTCCCGGCGGACCTTCCCCGGAGGGGTTGACCGCCGATGGGATTCAGGACGGCCTGGAAACGAATCGGCTGGGCCGCCGCGTCCACGTGTACCCGGAGCTGGCGTCCACCAACCGGACGGCCCACGCGCTGGCGGAGGCGGGCGCGCCCGAAGGCACCGTGGTCATCGCGGAAACCCAGACCCGGGGTCAGGGAAGGTTGGGCCGGCATTGGGTTTCCCCCGCCAATCTGAACCTCTACATCTCCTTCATCCTGCGTCCCCGGCTGGAGCCCGAGGAGTCGGCGAAGATCACGCTGCTGGCCGCCGTGGCGGTCGCCGACACGCTGAAGGATCGGGTTCCCTGCGCGCCACGCATCAAGTGGCCCAACGACGTGCTGCTGCGCGGCAGGAAGACGGCCGGCATCCTGAGCGAGCTGGCCTGCGAGCCCGGCCGGACGCTGTTCGTGATCGTCGGCATCGGTCTGAATCTCAACTTTCCGCGCGCGCTCATGCCGCCGGACATCCGCGAACGCGCCACCTCGGTGATGGAGGAGGCCGGCGCTCCGGTGGACCGGCTGCGGGTCACCCGCTCGCTGGTGCGCAATCTGGAGAACCGCTATATCGAGTTCGAGGAGCGTGGGTTCGAGTCCATCGCCCGGAGTTGGAACGCGTACGCGCGGATGGAAGGGCGCCGGGTCCGCGCCCGGACGGCGGACGAGGAGGTGGTGGGGCGGGTGCGCAGGCTGGACGGGAACGGCTTTCTGGTCCTGGAGTGCGGTGACGGCCGCATCGAGCGTGTGGTAAGCGGGGATGTTTTCCTGATGGAAGGAGCCTAGATGCTGCTGGCCATCGATATCGGAAACAGCAACATCGTCCTGGGCGTGTACCAGGGCCGGGAGCTGGTGACCCATTGGCGGCTGGTGACGCAACCGGAACGGACGGTGGACGAATACGGCGCGCTTATCGGCCATCTCGCCGCCGCCGGGAACATCGGCAGCGACGCCGTGGACGCCATCATCGTGTCCTGCGTGGTCCCGCCCATGGTGGGCATGGTCGACGAACTGGGGCGCCGGTTCTTCGGAGTGAAGCCGCTGCTGGTGGGACCGGGTCTCAAGACCGGCATGCCGATCCTCTACGACAGCCCCCAGGACGTCGGCGCCGACCGCATCGCCAACGGGGTGGCGGCCTATGACCGCTTCGGCGCGGCCTGCGTGGTTATCGACTTCGGCACCGCCACCACCTTCGACTGCGTTTCCGACAAAGGGGAGTACCTGGGCGGCTTGATCGCACCGGGTCTGATGATCGCCGTCGAGGCGCTGTTCCAGCGCGCCTCGAAGCTCCCGCGGGTGGAGGTGGTGTGTCCGGCCAGCGTCATCGGCAAGTCCACGGTGCACTCGATCCAGTCAGGGATCTACTACGGCTATGTCGGCCTGGTGGACGGCATCGTTCACCGCATCGAGCGGGAGAACCGGATCAAGGCGCGCGTGGTGGCCACGGGGGGCGTGGCCTCCCTCATCGCCCACGAATCGACGGTGATCGAGGACGTGGACGAATTCTTGACGTTGGAAGGGTTACGGCTTATTTTCGAGAGGAACGCGGCTTCGCCGGCGCGCAAGCGGAGGTCGTAGCGGCCTGCCGTGCCGGATTTTCCGAATCCGCCCGGAGCGCGCGGCGCGAGCCGGTCAAGGGAGGTTGATTCATGGCTGCAATTGAAGCTGCCCGGTTGAGGAACGTCGGTTTGCTTGGACACCGGGGCTCGGGGAAGACGTCCCTGGGCGAGGCGATGCTGTTCACGGCGGGCCGGACGAACCGGCTGGGCCGGGTAGAGGACGGGACCTCGGCGTTCGACCACGAGCCCGAGGAAATCAACCGGCAGGTCTCCATCTCAACGGCCTTCCACTCGCTCGAGTGGAACAAGACGGCGTGCGTCCTGGTGGATACGCCGGGCTTCGCCACCTTTCTGCCGGAGACGGTCCATTCGTTGGCGAGCTTCGGCGGCGCCGTCTTCGTGCTGCACGCGAGCGCAGGCCTGAGGGTGGAGACGGAGCGGCTCTGGGGCTACGCGGCGGAACGCGGGTTGCCCCGTATGTTCTTCGTCAACCGCATGGATCGGGAAGAGGCGGACCCGGTGGAGGCGGTGGACGCCATCGCGGCGGCTCTGGGCGTCAAGGGGATCCACGCGCAGCTTCCCATCGGCCACGGCGAGGGCTTCCGCGGGGTCGTCGACCTGATCCGCATGAAGGCTGTATGCGCGGACGCGGACGGCAAGGAGACCGAGGAGGACATACCGGCGGAGCTTCGGGAACGGGCCGAGGAGATGAGAGTCAATCTCATGGAGAACGTGGCCGAAACCCAGGACGCCCTGCTGGAGAAGTATCTCGAGGGCCAGGAGCTGACTTCGGAGGAGTTGTCGGAGGGCCTTCGGGACGGGGTCCGCGCGGGCACGCTCTTTCCCGTCCTCTACGGCGCGGCCAGCCGCGCCGTCGGCGTTGCGGCCTTGCTCGACGCCGTGGTGGAGTGGCTGCCTTCACCGTTGGAGGAGCCGGCGGCCGAGGGAAAGAACCCGGTGACCGGGGAGCCCGAGACCCGCTCCAAGAGCCCGGACGAGCCGCTTTCCGCCTTCGTGTTCAAGACCATCGTGGATCCCTTCGCCGGCCGCCTGTCCATCATGAGGGTGCTGTCCGGCACCGTGAAGGCCGACAGCACGGTCTACAACACCGGCAAGGAGGCCAAGGAGAAGATCACCCACTTGTTCCGGCCGGAGGGCGGCAAGAACGAGGAGGTGTCGGAGGCGGGAGTCGGCGAGATCGTGGCCGCCGCCAAGCTCAAGGACGTGAGTTCCGGTGATACCCTCTGCAGCGAGTCGGCCCCCATCGAATACCCCAGGCCGATGGAGTTCAATCCGTCCATCTCCTTCGCGCTTTCCCCCAAGACCCGCGCGGACGAGGACAAGGTCCCCCAGGGGCTCCAGCGGATGATGGAAGAGGATCCTTCGATCCGGATGCACCGGGACGAGCAGACCCGCGAGTTCATCCTGTCGGGAACCGGCCAGCTCCACATCGAGGTGGTGGTGGACAAGCTCAAGCGGAAATACGGCGCGGAGGTGGAGCTCAAGGCGCCCAAGGTTCCCTACCGGGAGACCATCAAGACCGCCGCCAGCGCCCAGGGAAAATACAAGAAACAGTCCGGCGGCCGGGGCCAGTTCGGCGACACCTGGCTCAAGCTCGAGCCCCTGCCGCGGGGCAAGGGCTTCGAGTTCGTGGACAAGATCGTCGGCGGCGCCATCCCGCGGAACTACATTCCCGCGGTGGAAAAGGGCATCGTCGAGACCATGTCCAACGGTTATCTGGCCGGCTATCCGATCATGGACGTGCGCGCCACCCTGTATGACGGCTCCTTCCATTCGGTGGACTCGTCGGACATGGCCTTCAAGATCGCCGCCTCCATGGGCTTCAAGAACGCCATGGAGGGCGCCAAGCCGGTGATTCTGGAACCGGTGATGTCCCTGGAGGTGTCGGTGCCCGACGACTGCATGGGGGACGTCATCGGCGACCTGAACAGCCGTCGGGGCAAGGTCCTGGGCGTGGACGCCAAGGGCAACAGCCAGACCATCAAGGCCCAGGTGCCCATGGCGGAGGTGCTTCAGTACGCATCCGACCTCCGTTCCATGACCAGCGGCAGGGGAGAGTTCCAGTCCGAGTTCTCCCACTACGAAGAGATGCCGGCGCACCTGATGGAGAAGGTGCAGGCCGAGGCCAAGGCCGAGGCGGCCGGAGACTAGCGGCCGCCTCTCGACGGACCGCCGGGGTTTCCTGGTCCGGCGGCGTCCCGATGCCATGGGGAAGAGCTTCGAACAGTTGTCGGCGTCGTTGCTCTACTGCAACAAGTGCGGTCAGGCCATGCCGGTGCGCGAGCGGCTGCTGCTGGTCCTCCCCGACGGCGACCTCTATGACTACAGTTGCCAGCGTTGCGGCTCTTCGGTGGGCTCAAAGACCGTGAAGGCGGAGACGGAATTGCCGCAGGCTCCGCCGCGCATCCTACGAGGAATCTGACCACGATGATCATCGATTTCCAGAGCCATGTCTTCCCGGAGCGCTACATGGAGACCATGGGCCGGCGGGACGGCGCCGTGGTGCTGGAGGAGCCGGACCCCTACAGCGGCATGGCCTATCTCTATGACAAGACGCTGGGCTGCCGTATCAACACGGCTATCTTCAAGGGCCGGAACGTCGAGCAGCGGCTGGAGCATATGGACCGGGAAGGCGTGGACGTCCAGGTGGTGAGCATCCCGGCGCCCGGCGCCGACCGCTACGACCCGGACGACGCGGTGGCCATGGCCCGGGTGGCCAACGACGAGCTGGCGGCCATGTGCAACCGGCATCCGGACCGTTTCGTCGGCCTGGCGACTCTGCCCACGGCCTCCATCGAGGCGTCGCTGGAGGAGCTCGACCGGGCGGTCCAGGATCTCGGGCTTCGGGGGTTCGGCTGCTTCACCAACCTCAACGGCCGGCCGCTGGACGACGAGGTCTTCTTTCCGGTCTACGAAAAGCTCGCGGAGTATGATCTGCCGGTCTACCTCCACCCCACGGCGCCCCTGGCCACCGAGGCGGTGGGCCTGGACATCATGCCGATCCTGATCTACGGATGGGCCTTCGACAGCACCGTGGCCATGACCCGGCTGGTGTACGGGCGGGTGATCGAGCGGTTCCCGACGCTGCCCTTCGTGGTGGCCGACGTCGGCGGGGTGCTGGCCTTCTTCGGCCAGCGCGCAATCAACATCTACACCGGCCGCACCGACGAGATGCGCGAGCGCTACGGCCTCCAGGAGAATCCGCTGGACTCGTTCCGGCGGTTCTTCGTGGACACCGCGGACCACCCGGCTAACACGCTCAAGTGCGTCATGGACTTCTTCGGCCCGCGCCAGTTGGTCTTCGGCACCAACTATCCCTACGGTCCGGAGGACGGCTGCGGCTTCATCCGCAACAGCCTCAAGGCGGTGGACGACCTGGGCCTGGCGCCGGATGCCAGGGAACGGATCCTCGGAAGCAACGCCGCCCGGATCCTGCATATCGAGTAGCGTCGTTGCGAAACGGCATACGAGAGAGGTAGCGCCCCCCGAATCGTCATTCCCGCGAAAGCGGGAATCCAGGAGGGGTGAGGCGGGGAAACGCTGTTGTGGCGCCTCGCCGCCCTTCCACCGCCCCTGGATTCCCGCTTTCGCGGGAATGGCGGAGAAGGAAGGCGGGAATGGCGGAGAGGGAAGGCCGAAATGACGGAGAGAGGAAAAGCGGAAATGACGAATTCGGAACTTGCGCACAAGGGAATACACATTCCGGGAGAATCGTTGTCATGACGCAAACTTTACACGAAATCCGGTACGGCCACGCGGCGCGCACGCTGGTCATGGGCACCCGGGGTGTCATCGCCGCCGGCCATCCGCTGGCCTCCGTGGCCGGCCTCAAGATCATGCAGCGGGGCGGCAATGCGGTGGACGCGGCGGTGGCCGCGGGCTTCGTTCTGGCGGTGGTCAAGCATGAGGCCTGCGGCCTGGGCGGCGACATGTTCTCGCTCGTCCACATGAAGGACGAGGGCGGGGTCCGGGCCCTCAACGCCAGCGGCCCGGCGCCGGGCAACGCCACCATCGAGGCGTTCAAGAGCCGCGGCCTGGATGCCGTGCCGACCTCCGGGCCCTTGAGCATCTCGGTACCGGGAGCGGTGGACGGATGGCTGGAGCTGCACCGCCGTTACGGCACCGTCGACCTGGCCGAGATCTGCGCCGATGCCATCACGCTGGCCCGTGACGGGTTTCCCCTGTACCTTTCGCTGGCCCAGTCCATCCAGGAATGGGCGCCCGCCTGGCCCGGCATCCATCGGTACTTCCGGGCGCCGCTGGAGGACCTGACGCCGGGCAGGCTGTTGCGGCAGCCGGAACTGGCGGAGGTGCTGGAGGCCATCGTCCGGGACGGACGGGAGGGCTTCTACGGCGGCGACGTGGCGGCGCGCATGTGCGCCGGCATCCAGGCCCAGGGCGGTCTGTTGGAGGAACGGGATCTGGAAGGCGGGTTCGCCGAGTGGATGGAACCGCTCAGCACCGACTACCGGGGGTATCGGATCCTGGAGCAGCCGCCGGTGTCCCAGGGGTTCGTCGTCCTGACCATGATGAACCTGCTGGAGGGCTACGACTGCGACGCGCTGAGCCGGACGGAGCTGGCGCACGTCATGGTGGAGGCCAAGAAGATCGCCTTCGAGGACCGCATCCGGCACCTGGACGATCCGCGCTTCGGCGATCCGGAAGTACAGCGCCTTATCAGCAAGGAATACGCGGACGCGCGCCGCGCGGACATCGCCGACGTCGCGGGCCCGGTGACCTCGTCCTATGCCGCCGCCGGCGCCGACACCACCTATCTGTGCGCGGCGGACGGAGACGGCAACGCCATCTCGCTCATCGAAAGCGTGTTCTCCGTGTTCGGGTCGCGGGTGGTGGCGGGGGATACCGGCATCGTTATGACCAACCGCCTGTGCAGCGCCATGCTGGACCCGGGGAGCGCCAATGCCCTGCAGCCCGGCAAGCGGCCCGCCCACACCCTCAACTCCTACATGGTGTTCCACAACGGCGAGTTCCTGGCGGTGGGGGGCACGCCCGGAGCGGACGACCAGCCCCAGACCAACGTGCAGGTGCTGCACAACCTGCTCGACCTGAAGATGGACCCGCAGTGCGCGCTGGAGACGCCCCGCTGGAGCCACGTACCCGGCACTCCGCCCAACGTGGGCTATCCCGAGATGTTGCGGTTGGAGCAGGGCTTCCCGGAGGAAGTGGTGAAGGGCCTGGCGGCCAGGGGTCACCCCGTGACCGTGGTGGAGCCCTGGTCCTTCGGCGGCGCGGCGCTCATCGCGAGGGATCCCCGGAACGGCACGCTCATGGCCGCCGCAGACCCGCGCCGGGACGGCTACGCGCTCGGCTGGTAGTACCGGCGGATCGCCTGTGAAGAACAAGGCATTGACCATCCACGCGAAACACTCCCTCTCGTTGTCCGCGATGGTCCTGCCGGTGCTTGCCGTTGCTCTCGGCCTCAGCGCCTGTGGCGGTGGTGGTCAAACCGCGCCGGTACCACGGGCGGAGAAAGCTGCGGCGTTCAACTGGACGCACGAAGCGGTCCGCGTGCGGGGCGCCCATGAACGGGTGCGGGACCGATACGGCGCGGACGTGCTGCCGGGAGAGGGGATCCGTATCGCGATCATCGACAGCGGGATCGACCTCGAGCACTGGGCGTTCGACCGGGAGCGGGTCACGGAGGTGAACCTGGACCGCGAGGATGCGACGGAAAGCGGGTTTGTGCTCAGCCACGGCACGTCGGTCGCCAGCGTGATCGCGGCGCAGCCGGGTGCCGCGCCACGAGAGTTCGAGGACATCGGCGTGCGCGGGGTGGCGCCCGGCGCGAGGTTGACGGTATTCGCGGTGGCCGAACGGGGGCCGGAGGGGCCCACCGCCGAGGAGGAACTGGGGTGGTTCGGCTCGGCGCTGTCGCCGGAGGCTGGCGTCGACATCCTGAATATCAGCTTTGGGAACAAGTACGACCTGATCTCCGACTACCCGGACGAGGTTGCCGTGCGGGGCCGCTACGGCCGTCTGATGGACCTGCTGGCGCAAGGCGGCAAGGAGGATCCGTCCCTGATCGTCTTCGCGGCCGGCAACGACAACGGTCCTTGCGACCCGGCACTGGTTGGAGCGTTCGGCGATCCCTCGCGATGTGTTGCGAACCCCGATGTCTCGGAGTTCTACGGGAAACCCAGCGGCCTGTTTTTCGCGGATTCGCCGGGCGTGGATGCGGCGCTGCAGGTGCACGGCGAGGCGCTGCGGGGCCATGTGGTCTCGGTGGTTGCGTCGCGTCGCGATCGAGGGCTGGCGTCGTTCTCGAACCGCTGCGGGGTTGCGGCGCAGTGGTGCATCGCCGCGCCCGGCGTCGATGTTCCGGTGGCCTACTATGGCCCCGAGGACCCCGCCGATCCCTACGCGAGCAGTTTCGCCGGCCCGCGGCGGGGTCAGGAACTCCTTCCCGGCACCTCGTTTGCGGCGCCGCTGGTAGCGGGCGGGCTTGCGGTGCTGAAGCACCGGTTCCGCGGACAACTCGGGAACAGGGCGCTGCTGCAGCGTCTCTACGCGACCGCCGACAAGCAAGGTCCAGCATCGCCGGATGCTGTGCCGGAGCTTGGCGTGTGCCCGCCGCATCTCGACTTGGACGGGGACTTGTCGGCGTGCGAGCTTTCGTCCACGCACGGTCAGGGGATCATGGACCTCGAGGCGGCGACGCGGCCCGTCGGGGAGGTGCGAGCGGCGCGGGGAAGCAGGCTCGCCCAGGGTACAGTGTCTTTCTCCGGGAGCGGCCTCGGGGCGAGTGCGGCGGTCGGGGACGCGCTCGCGCGGGGTTTGGCGGATCAGGAGCTGGCACTTTTCGACGCCCTGGACGCGCCCTTCTGGCTCGACTTGGGCTCAGTGGTGCGGCCCCCCTCACGCCCGAGCCTCGGCGGGCGGTTGGACGCTCTCCTCAGGCCCGACGCGGAGACGGTCGACACAGGCGCCGGACGCGTCACTCATGCACCGGGCGGCGCGGCCACCCTGCTGGACACGCCGCTCGGGTTCACGCGCCTCAGGCTCGGACTACACCTTGCGAGCGGCGTCCACGAATGGACCGGGGGCCACGCGTCCCTGGCGGCACCGGATACCGGGCGGACCTCGCTGAGCATCGGCGAGGAACCACTACAAATCTCGCTTTTCACGACGGCGCATGCGTCCGAGGGCCGCAGGGACGTGCTGCCGTACACGGGCGTCGTCGCCGGCTGGCGGACCGGGCGCATCGGCCTGCGGGTGGGCGTCGTCAATGAGCCCAGGAGCGCACTGCGGCTGCGGGCACGGGGCGCCTTCGGTCGCTTCTCGTCCTCGCTCGTTTATGCCGGTTTCGGCGGCACCACCCGAGTGGGAGCGTGGACGGTCGCGGCGGACGCCGAGGCGGGCATTGCCGACGTGGATAGTGAACGCGGGCTGATCGCCGAGGTCTCACCGCTGGCGACCAGCGCTTTCGGTATCTCCGCGGCGCGGACGTTCGACGCAGGCGCGCAACGCCTGCGGTTCTCCGTCTCGCAACCGCTCCGCGTCGAGCAGGGCCACGCCCGTCTCGACATGCCGACGGGCCGTACGTCCGATGGCGGGGTCACGCGGCAGGTCGTCGCAGTGCCGCTCTCGCCCTCCGGCAGGCAAGTGGATATGACGGCGGACGTTCGACAGCGTCTGCGAGGCGGCACCGAGCTGCGGCTGAGGTCCACGGTGTCGTTCCACCCCGGGCACGGCGCGGGCGAAGAGCCGGAGTTCAGCCTGCTCGCGGCGTTACTGCGGCGCTTCTAGCCGTCGGCTGACAGGAGGACTTCAAACCCGCCAGTGTGTGGAGGACAAACATGAGCACGGACTTTCTGCATCGTACGCTTCGGGTCGGCGGCATCGAGACCCACTACCTGGAGGCGGGGGAGGGGCCCGACCTGGTGCTTCTCCACGGGGGCGAGTACGGCGCCTCCGCGGAGGCCACCTGGGGCCCGGCCATCGGCAAGCTGGCGGAGACCTTCCACGTCATCGCTCCGGACATGCTGGGGTACGGCCGCACCGCCAAGATATACAGTTTCTCAGACCCGTCGGGGTTCCGGATGACGCATCTGGCGCAACTCATGGACGTGGCGGGCGTGGGCGAGGCGTTTTACGTGGGCAACTCGGCCGGGGGCGGCACGCTGCTGCGAAGCGCCGTGCGCAGCCCGTCACCCCTGAGAATGAAGAAGATGGTCACCATCTGCGGCAATGCCGGGGTGTTCAAGAGCGACTCGCAGGCCGACCTGGAGGACTACACGCCGAGCCTGGAGAACATGCGCAAGCTCGTCAGGCTGCTGTTTCACGACGAGAAGTGGCTCACCCCCGAAAACGTGGAGTCGCGCTATGCCGACTCGATCCTGCCCGGAGCCTGGGAGGCGCTGTCGGCGGCCCGCCTGAAGCGGCCGGGACTCGAGCGGGGCTCCACGGTCGAGGCCTTCGTGCGGCAACTGTCCACCGTGAGCGTGCCGCTGCTGATCGTGTCCTGCGATCACGATCCCCTCAATCAACCCGACTGGGACGAGCGGTTGCAGGCCATCGTCCCGCGGTCCAAGGTGTACCGGTTCCGGGACTCGGCCCACGAGCCCCAGATCGAGGAACGAGATACCTTCGTCCAGGTGGTCGCCGATTTCCTGTTATCTTGACATCGTCAAGGAGCGGGATTACCTTCGAAACAGGGGGTAAGGACCCTTGTCGGTCCGGCGGATTGCATGGTCATCTACGATCTCACATGTGACAACGGTCATGGTTTCGAGGGATGGTTCTCGGGGCCGGAAAACTACCAGGAACAGTGGTCCGGGAACCAGATCGCCTGTCCGGTGTGCAACTCGACGGTCATCACCAAGCTCCCTCATACCTGCGCGGTCCACATGAAGAAGGACGAGGCGCCGTCCCCGCCTCCGCGCCCGGCGGCGAAGTCGGTGACGGCCACGCCCGAGCAGCTCAAGGAGGCGCTGATCCGGGTGCACCACTACGTCCGCGACAACTTCGAGGATGTCGGCTCGCATTTCGCCCAGGAGGCGCGCCGCATTCAGGCGGGCGACGCCGACGAGCGGCCCATCCACGGCACCGCCACGGAGAAGGAACGGGAAGCCCTCGACGACGACAGCATTCCGTACCTGATGGTGCCCAAGCCGGAGCTCGACAGTTGAGTTCCGGCCCCGTTCAAGTCATCCCTCAGTCCGTCATTCCACTTCAGCGCGGGCGGTTTTCGGCTCACGAGTCGACGGTTTGGGCCGGCGTCCACGGGTGATTGACAACGCGCCGCCCGGTCTGTTACCCCGTGCCCCATGGACGCACGCGAGATCCGGCATGTGATGGGACACTTCGCCACCGGCGTGACCATCGTCACCACCAAGGACAAGGACGGAGTCCCCACCGGCATCACCGCCAATGCGTTTTCGTCCCTTTCGCTGAACCCGCCGCTGGTGCTGGTCTGCATCGACAAGAAGGCCAACTGCTACGACTGCTTCGAAGATTCCGGCGTATTCGCCGTCAACCTGCTGGGGGAGCACCAGGAGCAGCTCGCCAACCGATTCGCCACCAAGGGCATCGAGAAGTTCCAGGACACGCCCTGGCACATGAGCGGCAACGAGGTCCCCGTCCTGGACGAGACCATCGGGCACATCGAGTGCAAGGTCACCCAGGGCTACGACGGCGGCGACCACACCATCTACCTCGGCGAGGTCATCCACGCGCAGGCGGCGGGCGAGCGCCCGCTCCTCTTCTTCAAGGGAAAATACCAGCGGCTTCCCGGCGCGGATTGATCCGTACGCCAGGGGACGCGTCTTGTCAGGGACGTCGCCGGAGGACTCCGGCGCTCATTTCAGCTCGATGACTACGTTTGTCGCGCCGGGCTTCACGGGATTCCCCTCGTAGGCGCCCGCCGGCTCTCCGGGTCCGCGCGTCAGGGGGTCTCCGTCCCGGTCCAGGCGCGCGCTGAGGTCCAGCGGGCCCTCGAAGGCCATCCCGGGCATCATGACGTCGCCGGGACCCAGTGAGAACGAAACCGGGAAGGCGGGTGCGGCGACGCGCTTGACCGCCAGCGGAGGGCCGCCGCCGGCCCCGGCCGGCCTCGCGACGATGTAGAGGATGGCCTGTCCGCCGGTCTGGCCCGCGCGCCTCGGATCCAGCCGGACGGTGCCCCCGATGCCCGGCGCCGCCGGCGCCTTGGGCGTCTCCTTCGGCGCCTGACCGATCTGCGCGATGATCTCCCGGACGGCGTCCTTCTGCTCTCCTGCCGGCAGCAGCCGCTCAAGCCGCTGGAGGTGCTCCCGGGCGCCGTCCGCGTCGCGCCCCTCCTGGTAGAGAATCATCCCCTTGGCCCACAAGGCCAGGGGCAGGTTGGGGGTCCGGGACAGCGCCCGGTCCAGCGCTTCCAGGGCGGCGTCGGTGTGGCCGGCCTGTGCCAGCACCATCCCCATGTAGGCGTTGGCGACGGGGTGGCCCGGGTCCTGGCCGAGCACGGCCCGGAATGCCTCGATGGCGGTCTTGAAGTCCTGTCGCCGGAATGCCTCCTGGCCACGGCGAAGCGCCGCCTCGGGGTTCCCGGAAGCGCCCGGGCGGCCGATCCCCTGGGGGCCGGTGCCGGTCATGAAGTCGCCGGTGATGCTGTCGTCCGTGGAGGTGCGGGGCCGTAGCGATTGGCCCAGCAGCAGACCGAGCGTAATACCGCCCGCCAACAGCACCACCGCCCATGCGGCCGGCGCCCAGCTTCGCCTGCTTCGCCTGTCGCCGGTGGTCTGCGTCATCTCGGGCTCCGGGTCCGGCGCCGCGCTCTTGCGGCTCTCCGCGAGCCGGCGCACCGCCTGACGTTCGTAGCGTCCCCTGAGGGCCTGGTAGTCGGCCTCGGACAGCTTCCCGGCCTCGCGGTCGAAGTCGAGCTCGCGAAGGTCCTGGTACAGACGGGTCCGTTCATCGTCCGGCGGCTCCGGACCGGCGCCGCCGGGGAAATCCGCGCGTGCGGCCTCGGCGCGGACCTGCTCCAGCAGTGCCGGGTCCAGGGGTTCTTCGGGCTCGTCCCTTTTGCGGCGGCTCCATCGGCGGAGAAACCACGCCGCCCAAGCCAGCCCGGCGAGCAGGACGGCGAAGGGCAGGAGCCAGACGGTCAGGTTGAAGCCGTGGGCCGGGGGCGCCAGCAGGACCCACTCGCCGTACTTTGAAACGAAGTAGCTCCGGATCTCGTCCGGAGTCCTGCCGGCCTTGAGCTGCTCGCGCACGATGCCGCGCATCTGTACCGCCATCTCGGCCGGCGAGTCGGCCACGGACAGGTTCTGGCACACCACGCAACGGAGTTCCGAGGCGATGGCCCGCACGCGGTCCTCCAGCACCTCGTCGGCGTTGGCATTGAAGGAAAGAGTGAGGAGAAGCCCCCAAACGACTGTTTTCGCTACGATCTTCATCGTATGGCCTGGTGCTCTCCGCGGCCGCTGCCGGTGCTGACGAGGTCGCGCCGGGCATCCTCCAGCTTGGCCGTCAGGATCGGCGGCGGGATGGCGCCCAAGTGCTTGTAGGTGATCCGCCCGGTGGGGCTGACGAAGAAGGCTTCCGGGATTCCCCACACCCCGTAGTCCACCGACACCTTTCCGTCGGGATCCTGGACGTTGACGAACGTGATGCCGAATTCGTCGATGAATTTCAGCGCCTCGGCCTTGCTGTCCTGGATGTTGATGCCGAGGAAGACGACGTCGTCTCCCTGACGCTTCCAGGCCGCCTCCAGGTCCCTGGCCTCCGCCCGGCAGGGCAGGCACCAGGAGGCCCAGAAATCCAGCAGGACGGTCTTGCCCCGCAGGTCCGAAAGACGCACCGTTTCGCCCTCGAACGTCTCCAGCGAGAAGTCCGGGGCGGCGCCGCCCACCAGCGGCGAGGGGATGTAGCGCGGGTCCTGGTAGAATCCGTAGCCCAGCAGGATCAGCACCAACCCCACACCCATGAGGGTGAACAGCAGTCTTCGCGCCGCGGGACTCACGATTCAGTTCCGGCGCCCGGCCGAGCCCATGGGCAGGATGGTCATGAGCGTGCCGAGGGTGATGACGAAGCCGCCGAGCCAGATCCACAGCACCAGCGGGCGGATCAGCACCTTGAGGGTGGCCCGGTTCTGCTCCACCTCGCTGAAGCCCGAAAGGATGAGGTAGACGTCCTCCTTGAGGGTGCTGCGGAATACCGCCCGCCCGATGGGCGACTCCTGGGCCGGGAAGAACTTCAACGCCGGTGACAGGCGCCCCAGGGCATGGCCGTTCTGCGACACCTGGAACGCTCCTTCCACCCGGTAGTGGGTGGCTTGCTGCGAGCCCCGCAGCCCCTCGAAGGCCACCCGGTAGGGCCCTGCCTGGAGGGTCTCGCCGACGCTGAGAGTCGCCTCCCGCTCGATGCTGTAGGCCATGGAGCCGGCGATGCCCAGCACCACCAGCACCACCCCCAGGTGGACCACGAAGCCGCCGTAACGGCGCTGGTTGCGGCGCACCAGGGTGGCGAGTCCGCGCAACGGGCCTTCTCCGGCCTGCCGCCGGCGCGCGCGCAGGGAAAGGAAGGTGTCGAAGAGCATGGTCCAGACCGTGAAGGCGCAGAGGGTGAAGCCCAGCAGCGACAGGAACGTGCGTATCCCGCCGGCGAACAGGCCCACGGCCACCGCCAGCGACGCGATCGCGGGCCAGGTGAAGTTCCGCTTGAGGTTGTCCCACGAAGCCCGGCGCCAGGCGATGAGCGGGCCCACCCCCATGAGGAAGACCAGCAGCAGGAACAGCGGCGCCGTGACGCTGTTGAAGTAGGGGGCGCCGACGCTCACCTGGACCCCGGCCACGGCCTGGGACAGCAGCGGGAAGACGGTGCCCAGGAAGATGGTGAACAGGGCGGACACGAACACCACGTTGTTCAGCACGAACGCCGATTCGCGGCTCACCACGGAGTCGAGCTCCGGCTGGCCGCGCAGTTGGTCGCTGCGCCACGCCAGGAGTCCCAGGGACGAGATCAGCACGAAGGCGAGAAACCCCAGGAAGTACATCCCCACCGGGCCGGACGAGAAGGCGTGGATGGAGGACAGGACCCCCGAGCGCGTGAGGAAGGTGCCGAAGATGGTCAGGCTGAAGGCGATGATGATCAGCAGCAGGTTCCAGGTCTTGAGCATGCCGCGCCGTTCCTGGACCTGCACCGAGTGCAGGAACGCGGTGGCCGGCAGCCAGGGCATGAAGGCGGCGTTCTCCACCGGGTCCCAGGCCCAATATCCGCCCCAGCCGAGCACGTGGTAGGACCACCATGCTCCCACCAGGTTGCCCAGGGTCAGGAAGAACCAGGCGGTGATGGTCCAGCGCCGGGTGGCGACGATCCAGCTTTGGTCCAGCTTGCCGCGGATGAGCGCGGCCATGGCGAAGGCGAAGGGCACGGTGAGCCCCACGAACCCGGTGTACAGGAGCGGCGGGTGGCTCAGCATGTTGGCGTCTTCCAGCAGCGGGTTGAGCCCGCGGCCGTCGGCGGGGACCGGGAACTGGGTCTCGAAGGGGTTGGAGCCGAAGGCGATGACCGCCAGGAAGAAGGCCGAGACGATGGAGAACACCATCAGCACCCAGGGCATGAACTCCTGCATGCGCCTGCGGTAGCTCCACGCCACCAGGGCCGAGAAGATGATGAGGATCCACTCCCACAGGAGCAGCGAGCCTTCCAGGGCGCCCCACAGGCCGGTGACGCGGTAGTAGACGGGGGTGCTCCGGGTGGTGTTGAGGGCCACGTACCGGATGGAGAAGTCGGTGGCCACCAGGGCGTAGATCAATGCCGCCGCGGCCACGGTCACGAGCACGAACTGGCCGGCGATGGCGTACCGCGCGGAAGCGTGGAAGCGTTCGATGCCGGTGCGCGCGTGCAGGACCGGGGCCGCGATGCCCCACGCCGCCAAGGCCAGCGCCAGCAGCACGCAGGTATGTCCCAGGGTCGCGGTCATCGACAGGACCTAGCCGCCGGCGGGCCGCGCGGGCACGAAGCTCCGTTTGCCGGCCGGGTCTTCGCCTTCGGGGTGCGGGCTGTACTCCTCGGCGTGCTTGGCCATGACGGTGGACGCCTTGAAGACGCCGTCCTCGCCGAGCCGTCCCTCCACCACCGCGCCCTTGCCCTCGGAGAAGAGGTCCGGCGGCACGCCCTGGAAACGCACGGCCAGGGACTCTTGGCCGTCGGTGATCCGGAAACGGAAGGTGCGCCGGCCGAGGTCCTTCTCGAGAGAGCCCGGCAGCACCATGCCGCCCACCCGAAGGAACCGGTCCTGTGGCGTGGTCTCGGAGCGCAGCTCGGTGGGCGTCACGAAATAGACCACGGCTTCCTGCATGGCGCCGTAGATGAGATAGGCCAGGCCGCCGACGATGATCAGGCCGCCGATGAGATACCTAGGCTTCATGTCCGTCCGCCTTGCTTGAAGTCCGGGGGGTCTTTCCGCCGGCCGCCGCCGCCCTCTGAATGCGCCGTTTCAGGAGCACGGTATAGATGAGGATGCTGCACCAGACGATGCCGTAGGCCAGAAAGACGAAACCCCAGTGTCCCATGGATTCATGCTCCCAAAAACGCCGGTCACGCTGCGTCGTGGAGCCGGCTTCGACGCGCCTGGTCCTCCACCTCGCCCAGGTGGATGCGCAACGACAACAGATAGAAGAACAGCAGCAGAAAGGCCACGAAGTTGATGCCCAGGGGCCACAGCATGGCCGGATCGATGTTGTCCCACGGCGCCTTGTCGGGGCGCAGGATGGAGGGGGGCTGGTGCAGGGTGCGCCACCAGTAAACCGACATGTGTATCAACGGGATGTCCAGGAAGCCGATGATTCCGAGTATCGCGCCCGACACGGCCGCCCGCCGCTGGTCCTCGATGAGCGATCGCAGCAGCAGGTAGCCGGCGAAGATCAGCAGCAGGATGGCGGTGAGCGTGAGCCGGGCGTCCCAGGTCCACCACACCCCCCAGGTGGGTTTGCCCCATATGGCCCCTTCGACGATGGTGAGGGCGGTGAAGAGCACGCCGATCTCCGCGGCCGCGTGGGCCAGGTTGTCGTCCCGGCGCTCGCCTTTCCAGAGGTAGAGGCAACTCCCCACGAACACGATGAAGAACGACAGGTACGCTACCAGGATGCTGGGGATGTGGAGGTACATGATCCGCTGGGTATCGCCCTGCCGGGCGTCCGGCGGCGCCTCCACCAGACCCCAGTACAGACCCGTGACGATAAGGATGAGCGCCAGCGTGCCGAGAATTCTTCGAGCCATGGAATCCTTGTTCACATGCCTCGGGCGGGTGTCCCCGAGGCTGACTCCCGTTCCGTTCGGGAGCCGCGGTGAGTGATCCGTCAATGATAGCACCCGCGTGTGACAGTTCCCAATCGCGGTCAGCCGTCGAGCACCCACTCCAGCAACAGGAAGCCGGCGGTGACGAAGATCAGGTCGAAGCCCACAAGCAGGCGGAACCAGGGCACCAGATCGGGGGCGGCGCCCGCCCCCAGGATGATCTGGAGGGTGCGGACGGTGCCCAGGATCACCGGGATCATCAAGGGAAAGAGAAGCACGGGAAGCAGCAGGGCGCGGGCCCGGGCCCGTAGCGTCACTGCGGCGAACAGAACGCCCACGACACAGAAGCCCAGGGTCCCGAGGAGCGTGTAGAGCAGCACGTTCGGCAGCAGGTGCCAGAAGTCCAGGCGGAACAGGATTCCGAACAGCGGCAGGATGAAGATCTCCAGCAGCGCCATCAGCGAGAAGTTGAAGAGGACCTTGGCGAGGTAGTAGGCGCCCCGGTCCATGGGCGCCAGCAGCAGCGCGTCCAGGCAGTCGTTCTCGCGGTCGCCCTGGAAGAGCTGGCCGAGGGCCAGGGTGCCGCTGAACATGAACGCCAGCCACAGCAGCCCCGGCGCCATGCCGGCCACGTTGTCGGCGGTGATCTCGAAGGCGAACGAGAAGAGGAAGAGCAGGGAGAGGCCGAAGAAGAACATCGACAACAGGTTGTCGCGGCGGCGCACTTCCAGCAGGAGGTCCTTCCAGAGCAGCCAGTAGACCTGTCGCAAGGCGCCGGTCAACGTGTGCCGCCCGTGTCGTGGGAAGAGAGGAGGGCGTCGAAGGCCGAATGGAAGCTGTCCCAGGGGTCCTGCCGGAGCTCGTCGAAGACGATCCGGCCCCGGTTCAGGATCACGGCGCGGGAGCAGCGGTCGAGCACGCGTGGAACGTCATGGGAGGCCAGCACCACGATGCCGCCGCCGGCGCAGAGCGATTCCAGGAACCGGTCGAGCATCTCCACGCCCGAGGGGTCCAGCGCGCCGTAGGGCTCGTCCACCAGCAGCACCCTGGGGTTCACCAGCCGCCATTTGGCGACGGCCAGGCGGCAGCGCATGCCCAGGGACAGGGTCGATACGTACTCGCCGGTCTTCTCGTGGAGACCCACCTCGCCCAGGACGTCTTGCCGCTCCTCCGCCGTAACGTCCCCGCGGTAGAGCGAGACGAAGAACCGGAGGTTCTCGCTGACGGTCAGGTTGTCGTAGAGGTGGCCTCCGGCGGCAAGGAACCCGATCATGCCGCGAAGCGGGGAGTTGCCGTAGGGGAGCCGGCGTCCGAACAACTCGATGGCGCCGGAGGTGGGGTAGGACAACGCCGCCAGGAGCCGCAGGAGCGTGGTCTTGCCGGCGCCGTTGGGGCCCAGGAGCGCCACCCATTCTCCCGCCGCGATCTCCAGCCGCACCTCTCTCAAGGCCCAGAGAAGCCCATAAACCTTCGACACCTTGTCCATCCGCACGCTCAAGACCATGCTCCGAATCGGGAAAACCCGCCGCGGCCATCAATATAGCGGGTTCGGGGGGAAATCGCATGGGCGCTGCCGGCCCGGCACGCGCCGGCGGAGTCCGGGCTCTCCCTTGACTCGCCAACGGAGATTCGTTAATGACTACTCAGACCCCACTCATGGCCTGGGCCGGATGGGCGGACTCGCCGAGTCCGCCGCCGGATCCGGGATCACCGAGACCGGCCGCGGTCCTCGGGCCATCTCAAAGATCAGAGGAAAGATCAGAGGAGAACCATGGCAAGCTATCTACACGTCAATGTGCCGTCCGAGGGTGCGAAGGTTTCTCTTTCCGACGGCAAGCTTCAGGTACCGGACAATCCCATCATCCCCTTCATCGAAGGCGACGGCATCGGCGTCGACATCTGGGCCGCCGCGGTCCGGGTACTGGACGGCGCCGTGCAGAAGGCCTACGGCGGCAAGAAGAAGATCTCCTGGATGGAGGTCTACGCCGGCGAGAAGGCCGAGGCGGTGTACGGCGACGACTGTCCGCCCAGCCTGCTGCCGCAGGAGACCGTGGACGTCATCCGGGAGTACCTCGTGGCCATCAAGGGTCCCCTGACCACGCCGGTGGGCGAAGGCTTCCGCAGCCTCAACGTGACCCTGCGGCAGGTGCTGGACCTTTACGTCTGCCTCCGGCCCGTGCGCTACTTCAAGGGCGTGCCGTCGCCGGTGGTGCGGCCCCACCTGGTGGACATGGTGATCTTCCGCGAGAACACCGAGGACATTTACGCCGGCATCGAGTGGGAGACCGGAACCCCCGAGGCCGAGAAGGTGGTCAAGTTCCTGCGCGACGAGATGGGGGTCAAGAGCATCCGCTTCCCCGACACCGCCAGCATCGGCATCAAGCCCATCTCCATCGAAGGGTCGGAACGGCTCATCCGCGCGGCCATCCGCTACGCCGTGGAGCACAACCGGCGCAACGTGACGCTGGTGCACAAGGGCAACATCCAGAAATACACCGAGGGCGCCTTCATGCGTTGGGGCTACGCGCTCGGCAAGCGGGAGTTCGGCGACAAGGTGGTGTCGTGGGAAGACTGTGGCGGCAGGCCGGAGGAGGGGCAGATCCTCATCAAGGACGCCATCACCGACGCCTTCCTGCAGCAGATCCTCACCCGCCCCGACGAATTCGACGTGATTCCCACCATGAACCTCACCGGCGACCTGATCTCGGACGCGCTGGCTGCGCAGGTGGGCGGCATCGGCATCGCGCCGGGCGGCAACATCAACTACGACAGCGGCCACGCCCTGTTCGAGGCCACCCACGGGACCGCGCCGAAATACGCCGGCCAGGACAAGGTCAACCCCGGCTCGGTCATCCTTTCCGGAGAGATGATGCTGCGCCACCTCGGCTGGGACGAAGCCGCGGACCTGGTGATCCAGGGCCTCGAGGAAACCATCGCGCAGAAGACCGTAACCTACGATTTCGAGCGGCTCATGACCGGCGCCAAGCTGCTGAAGTGCTCGGAATTCGGCGACGCCATCGTGGCGAACATGTAACGCGGGATCATGGCTATATCGAGACGCAAGATCGCACTCATCGGGGGCGGCAACATCGGCGGCACCATGGCGCACCTGTGCGCCCTGAAGAAGCTGGGGGACGTGGTCCTCTTCGACGTCGTCGACGGACTGCCGCAAGGCAAGGCCCTGGACCTGCTCCAGTCCGCGCCCGTGGAGGGGTTCGACGCCAACATCGTCGGAACCACCAGCTACGAGGACATCGTCGGCGCCGACGTCTGCATCGTCACCGCGGGCATCGCCCGCAAGCCGGGAATGAGCCGGGACGATCTCCTGGGCACCAACGCCAAGATCATGACCTCGGTGTCGGAGGGCATCAAGCAGTACGCTCCCGACGCCTTCGTCATCGTCATCACCAATCCGCTGGATGCCATGGTGACGCTGTGCCAAAGGGTCACCGGCTTCCCCAAGCACCAGGTGGTGGGGCAGTCGGGAATCTTGGACTCGTCGCGCTACCGGACCTTCATCGCCCAGGAGCTCAACCGCTCGGTGGAAAGCGTCACCGCCATGGTGCTGGGCGGCCACGGCGACGACATGGTGCCGGTGCGGAGCACCTGCCAGGTGGGCGGCGTGCCGGTGGCCAGCCTGATTCCGTCGGAGCGCCTCGACGAGATCGAGCAGCGCGTGCGCATGGCCGGCGGCGAGATCGTTTCGCTCTTGAAGACCGGCTCCGCGTTCTACGCCCCGGCTTCGGCCGCGGTGCGCATGGCCGAGGCCTACCTGCTGGACAAGAAGGAGGTCCTTCCCTGCGCGGCCCTGCTCGAAGGCGAGTACGGCGTCCAGGGATACTACTTCTGCGTGCCGGTGCTGCTGGGCGCCGGGGGCGTGGAGAAGGTCATCGAGATCGACCTCGCCGCCGAAGAGAAGGCCCAGTTCGACGAGTCCCTGTCCCATGTCCGGGAGATCGTGGGGGCCATGGACCGGGTGTTGGAACAAGCCTAGCCGTGCCTCCGACCGCCGTTCCGTGAGCACCGCATGAACATCCACGAATACCAGGCGAAACAGTGGCTCGCGCGGTTCGGCGTGGCCGTACCCGGCGGACGGGTGGCGGCCACGGCCGGCGAGACGCGGGCGGCGGCCGAGGAGATCGGCTTCCCGTGCGTCGTGAAGGCCCAGATCCACGCCGGCGGCCGGGGCAAGGCCGGCGGCGTCAAGGTCGTCCGGACGGCCGAGGAGGCAGAGGCCTTTGCCGCGGGCCTGCTGGGAAAACCCCTGGTCACGCACCAGACCGGCCCCGAGGGCAGGGTGGTCCGGCATGTGTGGGTGGAAGAGGCCTCGCGCATCGCCAGAGAGCTCTACTGCAGCATCGTCATGGACGCGGCAGCCGGACAACCCGCCGTCATCGCCTGCCGTGAAGGGGGGATGGAGATCGAGGAGGTGGCGAAGGAGACCCCGGACGAGATCATCATCGAGCTGGTGGATCCCCTGGTGGGGGTGGCGCCGTTCCAGGTCCGCCGCGTGGCCGGCCGGTTGGGGCTTTCCGGCAAGGAAGTCGGCGCCTTCGGCGCGCTGCTCAAGGACCTGTACCGCGCCTTCCTGGAATCCGACTGCATGCAGCTCGAGGTGAATCCGCTGGCCCAGCTCGACGACGGGCGCTTCCTGGTGCTGGACGCCAAGATGAACTTCGACGGCAACGCGCTCTTCCGCCAGAAAGAGGTGCTGGAGTTCCGGGACGTCAACGAGGAGGACCCCAAGGAGGTCACGGCCTCGGACCTGGGCATCTCCTACGTGGCCCTGGACGGCAACATCGGCTGCATGGTCAACGGCGCGGGCCTGGCCATGGGCACCATGGACATCATCCAGCAGTACGGCGGCATGCCGGCCAACTTCCTCGACGTGGGCGGCGGCG
>CAZVUC010000095.1:0-22158 GCA_964630405.1 uncultured Syntrophobacterales bacterium
GAATGACGGAGGGGCGGGAACGGGGGCACGTTCAGGGCATGTCTACCGCGTGCAGTCTGACGCCCGTGTGCTCGAGGATATCCGCCACGGTATCGAGCTTGTAGGGCTTCTCGTAGAAGATGTCGCCGATGCCGGTGTTCACCAGCACCTTGAGACAGTGGATGCACGGTGTGTGGGTGATGTAGATGGAGGCGTCCTTGATGCTGGCGCCGTTCTTGGCGGCCTGGGCGATGGCGTTGATCTCGGCGTGAATGGTGCGGAAGCAGTTCTGCTCGATCTCCCCGCCCGGGGTCCTGGACTCGTAGACCAGACAGCCGACCTCGGTGCAATGGGGCATGCCCGCGGGTGAGCCGTTGTACCCCGTGGCGAGGATGCTCCGGTCCCTGACGATCACGGCCCCGACCTTGGCGCGGGTGCAGGTGGACCGTTCCGCCACCTGCCGCGTGATGGTCATGAAGTATTGGTCCCAACTGAGTCTTTCGTCGTCCGTCCCCACGTTTCGAACCTTTCCCCTGGGCGCCGCATCGCCTCCGGTATCATCCTCGGGCGCACACTATATCATGCAAACCCCGCGCGTCGCAGCGCCTGCCGCCACGAGCGCTAGGCAACCTTTCCACCGTCGGCGTCCAGCGCCACCGGGGTTCCGACCCCCGCTCCCAAGGTGGCCTGGGCATTGCCGTCGCACCGGGATATCTCCAGAAATCCCCAACTGTTGATGAGGGCCAGGTGGTTGCCGGTGCCGGCCGAGGCATAGTTGACGGACAGCCCGCGGATTACGCGGTCGCCTACGCGGACCGAGACGCTTCCCGGTTCGAACCGCTCCAGGTCCTCGCCGCGGATGTTGGTGGTGAGGTTGCCGAAGCCGTCGACGTAGATCACCTCGCCTTCCATGCGGTTGGCGCCCTGCCTTTGCGGGGCCGGGACCTCCAGCTTCTCGAAGGCCTCCACCGTCTCGCCGAGCTCTTCCGGCGGAACGCCCCCGGAGACGTGGGCGGCCACCGGGGCGAAGATGTCGCGGCCGTGGAACGTCGTGCTCGCGGGCCGCATGTGATAGTCGGGATTGGAGAGGTGAATGACCCGGGCGAGCCGCTGCCGGCCGGCCGCAAGGCTCAGCAGCCCGTTGTCCGGGCCGACGTAGCAGGCCCGGTCGGTTTCGAGCAGAACGGGCCGCCGGCTGCCGCCGACCCCGGGGTCCACCACCGCCACGTGGACGGTTCCCTGGGGAAAGAAGTCCACCGCCGCGGCCAGGGCCAGCGCGCCGCCGGTGACGTCCTGGGGCGCCACGCCGTGGGTCAGGTCGATGATCGCGGCCGCCGGGTTGATGGCGGACACGACGCCCTTCATAATGCCGACGAAAGGGTCCCGGTAACCGAAGTCGGTGGTGAGGGTGATGATGCGGGCGGGCGGTGCCATCCTGCGCAACTTATCGCAGGAATTCGCCGGACGCGACACCAACCGAATACATCCAACGGGTAAGGACGGAGGACGGCCATGATCGAGCTCTACACGAGCGCCACCCCCAACGGGCAGAAGATCCACATCATGCTGGAGGAGACCGGACTCGCGTACCGGCTCCACTGGGTCGATCTCCGGAAGGGGGAGCAGTTCGACCCGGAGTTCCTCAAGATCAGCCCCAACAACAAGATCCCGGTCATCCTCGACCGCGACGGCCCGGGCGGCGAGCCCATGCCGGTGTTCGAATCCGGCGCCATCCTGATCTACCTGGCGGAGAAGACGGGGAAGTTCCTGCCCGCGGAAACCCGCGCCCGCACACGGGTGCTTGAATGGTTGATGTTCCAGGTGGGCGGGGTGGGCCCGATGCTCGGTCAGGCCCACCACTTCCGCGCCTACGCGCGGGAGAAGATCCCCTACGCCATCGAGCGCTACACCAACGAGGGGGCGCGCATCTACCGGGTGCTGGACAAGCAGCTTTCCGGCAACGAGTACCTGGCCGGCGACTACTCCATCGCCGACATGGCGGTGTTCCCCTGGATCCGCCTGCACGAACGGCAGGGCCAGGACATGGCCGACCATCCCCATCTGAGCCGTTGGTTCGACGCCATCGCCGCCCGCCCCGCGGTGGCCAGGGACATGGAGAAGACCCGGGACGTGGTGGGCGCCATCACCGACGAGATGTGGGACAACCTCTGGGGAAAGAAGCAGTTCGGGCGCCGGTAGACCCGGAGCCGGAGCATCAGCCGCCCTGTCTCTCCACGGTCTTGACGCCCTCGAAACCGGCCCGGTCCGCCAGGCTCGCCGGCGTCAACACCCCGGTGTGACGCTGACCCTTGATGATCCACGTGGGATAGCTGCGGATGCCGGCCGCCAGACACTTGGTGGCGACCGGGCCGCTGCGTCCGGCCGGACTGCATTCGACGTATGGGATGCGGTGGGCCGACGCGCCGAAAAGCTCCTTCTGATGATCGCACGCGGGACACCAGAACGCCCCGTACATCTCGACGCCGGCCTCTTCCAGGTGGACGGCCAGCCCCTTGATCCAGGGATCCTCGTTGCCTGATGCCACCACCGTGGCGCCGGAATAGAAGACCAAGTGGACCGCCAGCACCCCGACCGCGGCCGCCGTGGCGCTCGCGCCGAGCCAGGGCTTCCATGCCAGGCGCCGGCTTACCTGCGGGACCTGGAACAGGGTGACGACGAAGATGGCCGCGAGCAGCCCCAGCGACACCAGGCAGTAAGGACAGGCGGCCTCCAGCCGGAAAAGGGAGATGGCCGTGAGATAAACGCTGTAGGCCACGCCGAACAGCGATACCGCGGCCAGCACCTTCCAGCGCCGGCTCCGGCGCTTAATGAAGGCCGCGCCGGCAAGCACGGCGTAAACGAGAAATCCCCAGAGCGAAGTCGGCAGTCCGAGGAGCGTGGACCAGCGGCTGTTCAGCACGATGTCGCAGTCGGCCCCGGCCTCGCAAAGAGCGGCCTTTTCCCCCGTCCAGGCGGTTCCGGTCAAATACCCGGCCAGCACCAGCCCTATCACCGCCAACGCCAGCACCGGCCAGTTCGGACTCGCCGGGGCGGCCGTCGCCGGTGGCTGCTGCCGGGGTCCGCGCCCCCCTTTTCTTCGCGATGCTTTTGCCATGATCGTTTCCCTCGGGATCTCCGCCCGCCAGTTGGCACTACCGTGAAATCTAACAGACCCGGCGGCTCCAAGACAACATCGGCGACGGCCTACGCCTTCTCCGCTAGCAGCAGCCGGGCGCTCTCCCGCAGCCTTTCCAGGGCCCGCGGGTCGTTGCTGTCGTAGTAGCCGCGGATTTCGCCGTCACGGTCCACCAGGACGAAGCGGGTGCTGTGGAACACCACCGGATCGAGGGCCGCGCCGTCCACCGGGGCGGCGCTGAGCCGAAAGCCCTCCTGCACGATCCGCCGGATCTCCCGGACCTCGCCGGTCAGGAACAGCCAGCGTTCCGGATCGGCCCGGTACCGTTCCGCGTACCGGGACAGCACGGCGGGGGAGTCGGTCTCCGGGTCCACGGTAATGGACACGGAACGCAGGTCGCCGTAGGCCTTCAGGTCGGCTTGAAGCGCGCCCATGGCACGGCTCTGGAGCGGGCAGGTGTCCTTGCACTGGGTGTAGATGAAGTCCGCGATCCAGACCCGGCCCCGCAGGTCCCGGGCGGAGACCGGCCGGCCGCTTCGTTCGACCAGGGAGAAGTCCGGCGCCGGCCCGTACCGCGCCAGCCGCTCCAGGACGGGCTGGCGTCGGGCCGCCGGGGGCGTTTGCATCTGGTGGATGACCAGGCCGACCAGGACGAGGAAAAGGACGGTCCCGACGGTCACCTGGAGCGCGAAATGGCGTTGCGTCACGGTCCGGACCTCGTGGCGCCCGGCGGCGCGGCGACACTTGACGATGCCCGGCGGCGAACGGACCCGCCGGGATCAGCCGGGAGGAATCTTTTGCAGCAGCCTGTCATTTTCGTAAAGCTCGTACCCCTTGATCAACAGCTCGTAGCCGCGGCCCGGATGATCGCTCAGGTCCAGCAGCACCAGGTCCAGGACCACGACGGTGGTCCGGCCCGCCTTGAGCTCGAAATCGAGCCGGATGGGACCCACGGCGTTCTTGACCCGGGCGGGCGCTCCGTTCTTCCGGAGAACCCCGCGGATCCCGGCGACCTGCAGGTCGACGGCCGCGAAGCGCCGCGGCCGGAGCGAGCCCCGGTAGACCGTCGCCGCGGCCGTGCCGTCCTTGTACCGGGTCAGGTCCATCCGGCCGAGCTGCGGCGTCAGCTCCAGCCACCCCGGATCGGCGGACCGGAGGCGCGCGTCGGGCGACAGCCGGAGCTTCCCGAAGCTCAGCTCCACGCTGCGGAAGTCGTCGATGGCGTCGCGGTGGTCCTTGACCCGGACCTCCAGGGCGCCTTCCGCCTGAGCCCGAGCCGCGCCGTCGGGAAACCTGTCGCTCGGGTAGAACTGGTAGGTGACGTGGAACTCGCCGTTTTCCCGCGGGACGTCCCAATCCACCCGAAACACCAGCGGAAGCTCCTTTGCCTGGCCCGGCTCCAGGGTTTCCCGCAGAAAGCAGAAGCACTGGATCACGTTGAGGTACTTGGCCGCGGCTTCCTTCGGCGTATCCACGTGGCGCGCCTTGCCGGTGACGGCCCGGTCCGAGAGGTTCCGCGCCCGGTAGGCGGCGTGCAGGGTCTCTCCCGGGCGGGCCAGCACCATCTTCTGGAGCGGCTCGAAGGCCCAGGGCAGGCCTTCCTTGACCTCGGCGTGAAAGAACACCTTCACCGCCTCGTCCCAGTTCCGGAAGATGCTCCATCGGCCCTCCTCCCGCAGCAGGTCCAGTGACTCTTCGCCGGCGATGGTGGGCAGGCGTCCGGCACGGCTCATTGCGTCGAGGGTTTCGAGGATGTTCCGGCGCCCCTCCGGCGTCAGCCGGTTGAGCTCATCGGGGTCGAAGCCGGCGAAGAGCTTCTGCAGCTCGGGGGAGTTGGCGTCCGGAAGGGTGATGTCGAAGCGCACCGTGGCGCTGTCGCCCCGGACGTCGGAGGAGAGGGGTCCCACTTGGATCCGCCCCGCCAGACCGCGGGCGAGCTCCCGGGCGGCGCCGGTGAAGGAAGGGTTCTCCTTCAGGTAGGCCGCCTCGCTCTTGGCCAGGCGGTCGCGTTGCGACACGTACCGGTAGGCCTCGGCGTAGTCCTGCGCGTACACGGCCCTGAGGTAACGCGACACCAGGTCGCGGAAGCGGGCGGTGTCTTCCGCGGCCACGGCCCCGGAAAAACCGGGGCAAACCGCAAACGCCATCGCGGCCGCCGCTACCAGACCCACCCGGGCGAAAAAACGCTTCTTGTCGCTCAACCGCTTCATCGTCAGCCCGCCCGCGGCGGGCCTCCCATTAAAGCATGATCGTCCCGCAAGTGCAGGCGCCCGGCCCTCCTCACCCCTGGATTCCCGCTTTCGCGGGAATGACGATTCGGGGGGCGTTACCTCTCTTTGACACAGCCTGTTTCGCGGAAATGACGGAGAAGCTCGAATACGTCTACCGGCTCCCACGGAGCCAGCGGCGGCCGCCCACCAGGAAGAAGACCAGCGCAAAGGTGAGAACGATCATGGCGCCCGAGGAGATGTCGATGAAGTAGCTGAGGTACATGCCCGATGCCGCGCAGGCGGCGCCGATGATCGGGGTGATGACCAGCAGGGTCTGAAACCGCTGGGTCAGGTAGCGGCCGATGACGGGAGGGATGACCACGGCCGCGGACACCAGGGTGACGCCGAGGATGCGCGTGGACGCCACGATGGTGACGGCGAGCAGCAGGATGAAGATGAGCTCGGTGCGGCCCGTGGAGATGCCGTAGACCGGCGCCACCTCCGGGTCGAAGGTGGAGAACAGGAGCTGGTGGCGGATGACGATCATGGCGAACGCGACGGCGGCGGCGGTGGCCGCGATGACCCAGAGGTCCACGGGCGTGATGCCGAGCAGGTTGCCGAAGAGCGCGGCCTCGAAGTCCAGGGTGAACTTCCGGTAGGTGGAGACCACCGCCACCCCCAGGGCGAAGCTCGAGGTGGTCACCACCCCGATGGCGGCGTCGGCGCCCACCAGGCGGCGGTGGCTGATGAGGTGGATCAGCACCGCGCTCACCAGCGCCCAGACGCCGGCGCCGATGAAAAAGTTGACGCCGACGATGGTGCTCAGGACGGCGCCGCCGAAGAGCGCATGGGCCAGCCCGTGGCCGATGTAGCTCATGCGCCGGAGCACCACGTAGACCCCGACGTAGCCGCACACCGCCCCCACGATGATGGAGGCGATCATGCCGTTGCGGAAGAACTCGTAAGCGAACGGCTCCAGCATCAGCGCCCGTCGGGAGAGTGGGGCCGTTCTCCCACCATGATCATGTCGCCGTGCTGGAACACCACCATCTCGCCCTTGTAGGTCTCCCCCAGCACCTGGGTGGTGAACACCTCCTGGGGGTCGCCTTCGGCGATGACGCGCTGGTTCAGGCACACCACCCACGGCAGGTGCGCGGCCACCCAGTTGAGGTCGTGGCTGGTGATGAGGATGGCAACGCCCGAGTGGTTGATCTCGTGGAGGAAGTGCACCACCTCGTCCCGGGAGCGGATGTCCAGGCCGGAGGTGGGCTCGTCGAGCAGGATCAGGTCCGGCTCCCCCAGCAAGGCCCGTGCGATGAACGCCGCCTGCTGTTGCCCGCCGGAAAGCTCCCGGATCTGGCGCTGCCCCAGCTCCAGCAGGTTGAGCCGTTGCATGATCTCGTGCGCGCGGTCCCGCTCCTCCGCGCCGGTGCGGCGATACCAGCGGCGGTCACGCGAGAGGCCCAGCAGCACCACCTCCTCCACCGTGATGGGGAAGCTCAGGTCGATCTGCTCCAGTTGCGGGACGTAGCCCATGGCCGCCGGGGACGCGCCGTCGGCCGCGTTGATCTTCACCCGGCCCTCCCTGGGCCGGATGTGTCCCAGGATGGTACGCAACAGTGTCGTCTTGCCGCCGCCGTTGGGCCCCACCACCGCCAGGAACTGGGCCGGCCAGAGCTTCAGGTCCACGTGGGCGATGCCCAAGGTCTGCCGGTACCCGCTGGACACGTCGGCAAGCTCCACGATGGGCTGCCCGTGCTCGCTCCATTCACGGAGCCCGGCATGCGGATGGCCG
The DNA here is from genome assembly GCA_964630405.1 of uncultured Syntrophobacterales bacterium. Classification (GTDB taxonomy): domain Bacteria; phylum Desulfobacterota; class Binatia; order UBA9968; family JAJDTQ01; genus JAJDTQ01. The sequence goes on from CAZVUC010000095.1 coordinate 7,121, forward strand.
TGCAGCCTGCCGTGTACGTGATGAACCCTGTCGGTGTGCTTGTCGGTGGTCACTGTGGGGGGCTAGATCTTGTACAGGCGCTTGGGATTCTCCGACAGGATCTTTCGCTTGGATTCGGCGGAGACATCCTCCCGCGCGAAGAATTCCGGCAGATCGCCGAAGAACTCCGACCGCGCCCGCTCGTGGGGGTAATCCGACGGCCACACCAGCTTCTCGTCGCCGAGGAGCTGGATGAAGAACGGCAGCGTCCGCTCCTCGATCTCGAAGGAGTAGTAGACGTTGGGGTCCATCAGGTACTCGCTGGGCTTGCGCTTGAGGTCGCCGGCGCCCTTGCGCTCGAACTGTTCGTCGAGCACGTCCATCAGGTACGGCACCCAGCCGCAGCCGGCCTCCAGGTAGGCCACCCGGAGGTTCGGATAACGGTCGAACACACCCTGGGAGATCATGCTGGTGGCGTGGCTCATGAGCGGGATCACGTGCTTGAGGGCACGCACCTCCCGGTAGGTTCGCAGCGGATCGGCGAAGTTGTGGGCGCCGACGAAGCCGCCGTGGACCGCGATCATGGTGTCGAGCTCGTTGGCGGCGGCGTAGATGGGGTCGAACTCCGGGTTGCCGTAGGCCATCAGGGGCGAGGAGATGGACGGCAGGATCGCCCCCACGAAGCCGAGCTCGCCCACGCAGCGGCGCAGTTCCGTCACGCAGGCGGCGACGTCGTGCACCGGCAGCAGGGCCACCCCGAGGAGGCGGTCGCTCTGGCGTAGGAACTTGTCGTGGAGCCAGTCGTTGTATGCCCGCGCCAGGTCCACGGACCACTCCACCCGCCGCACCATGCCCACGGCCGCGGCGTTGCTGGGATACAGCACGGTGGCGCTGATGCCGGCCTCGTCCAGGAAGCTCAGCCACATGGCCGCGTCCGGGACGTCCTGCTTGTGCGGGTCGACGACGCCGAACGCCCAGGAGTCCTGGGGAAACAGCGAGTACTCGCGGTTGCCCGGCATCCGCCGGAACCGCTCCGGCAGGTACTGGGCCATCTCCTTGTCCGGCTCCACCACGTGGCCGTCGCCGTCGATGATGGGGTAATCCACGTTGATCATCGGATTCCGTCCTTTCCCGTGTAACATGGCTGCATTCCCGCCCCCTCTTTCAACCGCGTCTCCACCGACCGGATCTCCACCAATCGCGTCTCCACCAACCTCTCCGTCATTCCCGCGAAAGCGGGAATCCAGGCGGGGTGTGGCAGAGGGAGCACTGCCGCCGAACGCCCCCACCCCTGGATTTCCGCTTTCGCGGGAATGACGGAAAGGGATGACGGGGTTCGCTATCTTACGCTATCAGACGCGACGCGCCTACCGGTAGCGTGCGTGGTGGCCGGCCACTGGCGCCGGGTCCACGGCCTTCAGGGCGTCGGCGGAGCCGCCCAGGGCCGTGACGATGGTGCGGATGTTCTCGAGCATCATGCCGGTGTACGAATGGACCGGGTCGCCGGCCTCCCCGGGGAGATCATCGTCCCGCAGGTTGTCGACGAACGTCGTTTCCGCTTCCCGGGCGATCTGCCGGAGCACCGGGCTGGGGAACACCTCCGACCCGAACACCGCGGGCAACCGCTCCCGCTTCAACTGGTCGATGAGCCGGGCCACCTCCCGGGGACTGGGTTCCGCGAAGCTGGAGGGCTGTACCGCGCCGATGACACGGAAACCGTAACGCTTGGCGAAGTAGGGCCACGAGTCGTGATAGGTGAGGAGCCGGCGATTCCGCGGCGGTATGGTGGCCACGGCCGCGGCGGTGGCCTTGTCCAGGGCCTCGAGCTGCTTCAGGTAGCGCTCCGTGTTGGCCTCGTACACGGCCCTGCCCCCGGGGTCCGCGCCTGTCAGCGCGTCGCGCACCAGACGCGCGTAGTTCATGACGTGGACGGGGTCGGGCCAGAGGTGGGGGTTGGGATGCCCTTGGTCTTCGGGGAAGCTGAAGTCGAAAAGGTAGTCCTGTTCGGCGACGGTGTGGTCGGCCAGCAGCAGCACCGGCGTATCCGCCCGCTTGTTGGCGCGGGCCAGCTTGAGCGTGGGGATCTCCAGGTTGAGGCCGTTGAGGATGATGACGTCCGCCCGCGCCATGGTCCGGGCCACGGAGGGGGCCGGCCGGAAAGTGTGGGAGTTCACCCCTTCCGGCACGATGCCGGCAACCCGTGCGCGATCCCCGGCCACGTTCTCCACGATGCTGGTGATGGGCGCCACGGTCGTCACCACCCGCAAGGGGGCCGCGGCAAGCTGGCCGGGAAGCGCCGGCAGCGTCCCGAGCAAGAGCCACAGGATCACGACGCTCCCGGCGAAATGACGGAAAAGGCGGCGGCAAGGGCGCATTCGAGGTACGAGTGTCAAGTTCGTCTCCTTACCCCTCCGCCATCCGGACCGGCTCGTTGGCGCTGACGAGCTGGGTCATGACCAGGTTGGCGTAGAGGCCGTTGGACCGGAGCAGGTCGTCGTGGGTGCCCTGCTCGGCGATAGCGCCGGAATCCAGCACGACGATGCGGTCGGCGTCGCGGATGGTGGACAGCCGGTGGGCGATGACCAGCGTGGTGCGGCCCTGCACCAGCCGGTCCACCGCCTGGTGGATCAGCTCCTCGTTGATGGCGTCGAGGTGCGAGGTGGCTTCGTCGAGGATCAGCACGGGGGCGTCCTTGAGCAGCGCCCGGGCGATGGCGATGCGCTGCCGCTGGCCCCCGGAGAGCTGTACCCCGCGCTCGCCCACCGCCGTGTCGTAGCCGGCCGGCAGGCGGCTGATGAAGCGATGGATGTGGGCCAGGCCGGCGGCTTCCTCCACCTCCTCCTGAGTCGCGTCGGGCCGGCCCAGGCGGATGTTGTCGCGCAGCGTGGTGTTGAACAGGTAGGTGTCCTGGGACACCAGCGAGACCTGCTCGCGCAGGTGGTCCAGGGTGAAGTCCCGGAGGTCCCGGTCCGCCAGCGTCACCGCGCCGGCGGCCGGGTCCCAGAAACGCAGCAGCATGTGCGCGCAGGTGGTCTTGCCGGCGCCCGAGGGACCCACCAGCGCCACGGTCTGTCCCGGCTCCACGTCAAGGCACAGGTCCCGGAGGGCGAGGCCGTTGCCGGTCTCGTAGCCGAAGCTCACGTGGTCGAAGCGTATGGCCGGCGGGGTGTGGCCGTTGGCCGCGAGCTCGAGCACGCCGGCGCCGTCCCCCACCGGCACGGGCTCGTCCTTCACCTGGAATACGCGGCGGCCCGACTCCAGCGTCTCCATCAGCTCCTTGACCGTGCGGGCGACGTCGGTCACCGGCCCGAAGGCCAGCAGCGCCAGCACGATGGCCAGCGGCAGCAGCGCCCTTTCCATCTCGAGCTGGCCCACCAGCCACACGCCGGTGGTCAGCACCGCCAGTGCGCCGAGGCCGGTCACCGCCTCGTTGAAGCTGGCCTGAAGCGCCTGGTCCTTGTGGAAGGCGAGCTGGGCCCTGGCCAGCCGCAGGCTGTTGGCCAGCACCGCGGCGACCTGGTGCTTCTCGTGGCCGAAGGAGACCACCTCGCGCATGCCCTGGATGCTGTCCACCAGGTGCGCGTTCATATGCCCCAGCTCCCGGCGGACCGCGCCTCCCAGCCGGTCCGACCGCTTCTGCGCCAGGAACGGCGACGCCGCCAGCAGCACCAGAAAGGGGGCCAGCGCCAGCATCAGCGGCCAGCCCACCGCGCCCAGCGCCATCAGAATGCCGGCCGGAATCACCACGGCGATGAAGGCCGGGGTAATCGTATGGGCGAAGAAGAGTTCCACCGTCTCCACGTCCGCGCCGGCAATGCTCACCAGGTCGCCGGAACGGCGGCGGGTCAGATAGGCCGGAGCCAGCGGGTCCAGGGTGTTGTAGAAGTCGATGCGCATCTCCGCCAGGAGCTGGTAGGCGAGGTCGTGGGGCAGCCAGCAATCGGCCCAGGCAAGCACGGACGCGAGCCCCACCATGGACCCCAGCAGGATCAACTGGAACGCGATGTCCTCGCCGCGGATGAGCTGTCCCACCAGCAGCGCGCCGGCCGCGCCGACCCCCACCACCGACGCCTGGAAGAGCACCCCGGCGGAAAACGAGACCGCGAGCTTCCGGCGGAACGGGCGCACCAGCCCCGCCAGCCGCCGCAGCACCGTGAAGGCCGACAGCGGCGCCAGGGCGTCCACCGTTGGCGCGACGGACGCCGCGGCGGCTTCCTCGGGCTCGGCCGCGGCGGCCGTGGCCGGGGCCTCGCGCTCGGCCATCACCTCACTGTCGCCGGCCTGGGCCTGGGCGGCCATGAGCCGGGCGTAGGTGCCGCCGCTCTCCAGCAGCTCCCGGTGGCCGCCGGTTTCCACCACCCGGCCCCGCTCCAGCACCAGGATGCGGTCGGCGTGGATGACGCTCGACAACCGGTGCGCGATGATCAGCGTGGTGCGGCCCTCCATGAGCTTGCGCAGCGCCTCGTTGATCACGGCCTCGCTCTGGGCGTCCACGCTCGACAGCGCCTCGTCGAGGACCAGGATGGGGGCGTCCTTGAGGATCGCCCGGGCGATGGCGATGCGCTGGCGCTCGCCGCCGGAGAGCCGCACGCCGCGCTCGCCCACGACGGTGTCGTAGCCCTCGGAGAGCCCGGCGATGAACTCGTGGACGTTGGCCGCCCGGGCCGCCGCCTCGATCTCCCGCGGAGTGGCCTCGGGCTTGGCCATGCGCAGGTTGTCGGCGATGGTGCCGTAGAAGAGGTACATGTCCTGGGCCACCACGGCGATGTGGCGGCGCAGGACGGCCAGAGGGATGGTGCGGATGTCCTGGCCGCCCAGGAGGACGCGCCCCTCCTGGGGGTCGGCGAAGCGGAGCATCAGCGAGACCAGGGTGGACTTGCCGGCGCCGCTGGGGCCCACGACGCCGAGCTTCTCGCCCGCCCGAAGCTCCAGGGAAACCTCCCGGAGGGCGGGGCGGCTGCCCTCCTGGTAGGCGAAGCCCACGTCCTCGAAGCGGACGGCAGGCTCGAAGGAGGTCCCTGCCGCGGCGGCCGCCGCCGGCTCGCGCACCGTCACCGGGGTCTCAAGCAGGTCGAAGATGCCCTCGGCCGCGGCCATGGCGTTGATGCCCTGGTGGTAGAGGACCATGAGCTCCCGGATGGGGCGGAAGATCTCCGCGCCCATGATCAGGATCACGATCAGCGAGCGCACTTCCAGCTCGCCGGCGCTGACCTTGAGGGCGCCCCAGCCCAGGGCGCAGGCGGTGCCGCCCAGGATGCCGAACGTGGCGACGCCGACCGAGACCATGTTGACCGCCAGGACACCCATGGTGGCGCGGTAGAGATCGCGCGCCCGGGTCGCGAGGTGTTCCCCCTGGGCGCGGCTGCGGCCGAAGATCTTGAGGGTGGCGATGCCCTGGATGCTGTCCAGGAAGTCGGCGCCGAAGGCGCCGTAGGAGGCGCGGCGGCGCCGGCTGCTTTCCTCCGTGAACACCATGAACAGCGGCGTCTCGAGCAGCGTCACCAGGGCGAAGGCCACGAAGATGAGCCCGATGACGAGGTCGAAGGACGCCATGAGGAAGAAGATCAACACCGGCGCCACCGCGGCCACCACCATCTGCGGCAGGAACTGGCCGTAGAAGACCTGGAGCCGCTCCACCCCCTCGCCCAGCGACACCAGCACGTCGCCCGTCCGCTCCCGGTTGAAGTGTCCGGGGCCCAGGTCGAGGGCGTGCCGGTAGAGCTTGTCGTGCAGCCCTTCCTTCACCCGGGCCGCGGTCTCCTGGCTCACCATGTCCCGCAGATACTGGAACACCGCGCGCAGGGCGATGAAGCCGGCGACGGCCGCCAGGAAGGGAATCAGCGACGAAAATGCGGCGCCGGTGAGGACGCCGGCGATGATGAGTCCGGAGAACGCCAGCCGCGAGATGCCTGCGGCCACCGCGCACAGGCCCAGCACGGCGGCCGCGGCGATGCGCCCGCGCACGCCGCGGGTATGGGTCAGCAGTCTTCGATCCAGGTACATGGCGTCACCGGTCCCGGTTTCAGAAATTAGAAGGTCGCGGCCGCGAATACAAGGCCGGTCGTCCGGAGCGGGTGTCCATGGCCGGTCCATGACTCGTTTCCAGGCAAAAGAATAAATTTGGTCAGACTAACTTTAGGTATTGCATTCCCGTTAACTTTTAAGTATGGATGCCGGAAATATATCTTGGAGGGAGCCCAACGATGTCAAGAAAAGCTTTAGGGAACAGGTTCCTGGCGGCCATGATGGCGCTCCTCGGCCTGTCCATCGGGATGGCCGGCAACGCCGTAGCCAACGGTGAAGTCAACATCTATTCCTACCGGCAGCCCTTCCTCATCAAGCCGATGCTGAACGCCTTCACTCACCAGACCGGGATCAAGACCAACGTGGTGTTCGCGCCCAAGGGGATGATCACGCGACTGCAAAAGGAGGGCAGGAACAGTCCGGCCGACGTCATCCTGACCGTGGACATCGGGCGGATCAACGACGCCGTCGAGGGCGGCGTTCTGCAACCCGTCAAGACCAGGAAGCTCACGGCGAACATTCCCTCGCACGATCGGGACCCGTCGGGGCTGTGGTATGCGCTCACGAGACGCGCTCGCGTCGTCTACGCCTCCAAGGAGCGGGTGAAGCCGGGCGACCTCTCGACATACGAGGCCCTGGTGGATCCCAAGTGGAAGGGCCGCATCTGCATCCGGTCGTCGCAAAACGCCTACAACGTGGCGTTGCTCGCCTCCCTCGTGGCGCATCACGGAGAGGCGAAGGCGGAGGAGTGGGCCAGGGGGTTGAAGGCCAACCTGGCGCGCAAGCCTCAGGGCAACGACCGGGCCCAGGTCAAGGCCATCTTCGCGGGCGAGTGCGACATCTCGCTGGGCAACTCCTACTACATGGGCAAGATGCTCACCAACGAGAAGCAGATCGCGTGGGCGGAATCCGTGTTCCTTTTCTTCCCCAACCAGGACGGCCGCGGCGCCCACATGAACATCAGCGGCGCCGGCGTCACCAAGCATGCGCCGCGGAAGGACAACGCCGTCAAGCTGCTGGAGTTCCTGAGCGACGACCTGGCGCAGAAGATGTACGCGGAGCAGAACTTCGAGTACCCCGTGAAGCGCGGCGTGCCCTGGTCCGGTCTGGTGGAGTCGTGGGGCAGGTTCAAGGCCGACGAGATCGACATGGTCAAGGTCGCCAGGCAACGGGCGACGGCCATCAGGGTCTTCGACCGCGTGGGCATCCCGTAGGTCTTCTTTCAAAAGACCCGGTATTCGACTATGTTCGCACACCCCGGAGCCCTCGGTTCGCAGGGGGGGCGTAGACGGAGGAGGTGAAACCATGAAAGGCGACCCCAGGGTGCTCAAGGCGCTCAACGACGTGCTGCGGAAAGAGCTGACCGGGATCAATCAATACTTCATGCACTCGCGGATGTGCCGCAATTGGGGTTACCAGGTGCTGGACCAGTTCATCTGGAAGGAGTCCATCGAGGAGATGCAGCATGCGGACCAGATCATCAACCGCATCCTGCTGCTGGACGGCGTGCCCAACGTCGCCGGTTACGACAAGATCATGGTAGGCAAGACCGTCAAGGAGCAGTTGGAGAACGACCTCGGCCTGGAAGAGGGGGCCATCAACGTGCTCCACGCCAGCATTGCGACGTGCCACGAAACGGGCGACCATGTCAGCCGCGAGCTCCTGGAGCAGATTCTGGCGGACGAAGAGAATCACGTGGACTGGATCGAAGCGCAGCTCCACCTGATGCGGGAGGTCGGCATGGAGAACTACCTGGCGCAGCAGATCTACGCCGCGGGTGGCGGCGTGGCAGGCGGAGCGTAAGCGCGGCAGCGGTCGCCGACAGGGTGGGACAAACGTGGTCGTAAAGCGATCGGAAGTTTCTTCCGCGACGGAAGACTACCTCAAGGCCATCTACAGCCTGGCCGAGGAGAACGACCAGGTGATCGCGGCGCGGGTGGCGGAGGACATCGGGGTGACGCCGTCGACCATGTTCAGCGCACTGCGGCGGCTCGAGAAGGAAGAATTCGTCCGGGTGGAGCGCCGCAAGAACATCTACCTGACTCCGAAGGGCCGTGAGGTGGCCGAGGCCATCCTGCGCCGGCACTTCCTCACGGAGCGGCTCCTGACGGACCTCCTGGGCCTGGACTGGGTCACCGCACACCAGGAGGCGCACCACCTGGAGCACGCCATATCGCCCGTGGTGGAGGAGCGTCTGGCCGCGATCCTCGACAATCCGTCCACCTGCCCCCACGGCAACCCCATTCCGGTAAAGGGGGAGCCGTCCCCGCGCCGCGAGTGGAATCCCCTGAACACGGCGGAAGCGGGCACCGCGGTCATCTTCCGCTGCATCACCGAGACCGGCGAGCGAGATGCGGTGCTGCTTTCGTTCCTCTACGACCACGAGGTCCGACCCGGCACCAACATCGACATCCTCGACGTCGCGCCGTCCCTCGGCACCATCAGCCTCAAGGTGGGAGAACACGAGGTGGTTCTCGGCCTGGAGGCCGCCAAGAAAATCTACGTGCAGTGAACGGGGCGCTACCGCGCTCGCGTCCCGAAGGTTTCAGGATCTCGCTGCCGGCCGGCGCCTACACCAGGGAGGCCACGGCCACGCCGGCGGCGACCACCGCCATCCAGAACAGCCGCCTGGGCCCGATCCGGTCCCCCAGCCAGATCCGCGCGGCGACCGCGGTGACGGCGGCGAAGCACGAGAAACCGATGGCCGCGCCGACCCGCCCGCCGCCGGCCGAGCCGGTCAGGAACGAACCCAGGGCCGCCGTTTCCAGAAACGCCTGCAAGAGCACGAGCGGCCACGTCGTCCCGGACGGCCAGACCAGCGGCCGGCGCTGCCGTTGGAGCGCCATGAAGCCCAGCGCGCCGACCAGGGCGAAGGCGCGGTTCAGATAGACCGCCGGAACCGGGCCGAGCGCGGCGCCGGCCTCCTGTGCGAGGAACATGCGCAGCGCCACCGACACGGCGGCGCCGAGTCCCAGAAGCGCGGTCACGCGCAACCAGGCGCGGTCGTAGCGCTCCTTCCCCGGCCGCTCGGGCTGGGCCAGCATGGCCACGCCGCCGAAGACCGTCAGCGCCGCGACCCCGTGCAGCCAGTGATAGGGATGGCCGGCCAGCACGTTCAGCCCCACGAGCATCACCGTGAAGCTCGACGTGGCCGGGGACGCCACCGTCACCGGCCCCCGTACCAGCGCGCGGAAGAGCAGGGCCAGCACCAGGACGTTCAGCAGGCCGGATACGGCCGAGGCGCCCCAGCCCCATGCGTTCCATGCCGGCCAGCCGCCGCTCGTCGCGAACCAGATCGTCATGACGGCGAACGGAGGGCTCATGATGAGCGCGATGAGCACGGACAGTGAGATACGGCTCGCCGTCACCCGCGCCACGCAGTCGGAAACGCCGATCAGCCCGGCGCCGCACAGCCCCCACACCAGTCCGCTCATGATATTCCCCGGCTCCCGGCGTCCATACCTTGCCTGCTCCTTGCCACGTCCCCTTCAGACCTTTCAGACTCTCCGGCCGGTGGCAAACGCGGACTCGAAATGTCCCCGAGACTGTGGTACGGCTCAGAAAGGAAGCGCCCGTTCCGCAAATGGAATTCCCAAGCCGGGAACGGGCGCGGCACAGGCCCCCTTGAAGCGGGCGATAACGGGCGGGAAGGGAGAACTGAATGCAACCGGTAACCGACATGCGGAGCTTCATCGAGCGACTGGACGAGATGGGCGAGATCAAGCGCATCGAGGGGGCGGACCTCGACACCGACGTGGGGGCGCTCACCGAGCACATGGGCGATATCGAGTCCCAGGCGCTCCTGTTCGACGGCTTCGCGGGGTTTCCCAAGGGTTTCCGCATCATCTCCAACCTGTTCCGCACCTGCACGCGCTCGGCGGTGGCCATGGGCATACCCACGGACGTCAAGGGGGTGGGCTTCCTCCACGCATGGCGCAAGCGATCCCTGGAATTCCAGCCGCTGCCCTACGAGCAGGTGGAGGGCGGGCCGGTGTTCGACAACCAGATGGACGAGGACGAAGTCGACCTGACCCGGTTCCCCACGCCGCTCTGGCACGACCTCGACGGCGGCCGCTACATCGGCACCGGCTGCGGCGTCATCACCAAGGACCCGGAGTCGGGCGGCATCAACATCGGCACCTACCGGGTGATGATCCAGGAGAAGAACAAGGTCTCGGTCAAGATGAACAAGGGCAAGCACGGGCGGCTGGCCATGGAGCGGGCCCACGCCCGGGGCGAGGCGCTGCCCGTGGCTATTACCCTGGGTCAGGAACCCAGCGTGATGCTGTCGTCGCAGATGCCGCTGCCGCCGTCGGTGAACGAGTACGAGTTCGCCGGCTGGATGCAGGGCCGCCCCATCCCGGTGGTCCGGGGCGCCGTCACCGGCCTCCCCATCCCCGCCAACGGCGAGGTGGTGCTGGAAGGGGAGATCCCGCCGCTGCCGCCGGAGCAGTTGCCGAAGGAGGGTCCCTTCGGCGAATGGCCGGGGTATTACACCGAGGCCACCGAGGGCGACGTGCCGCTGATGACGGTCAAGCGGGTGTACTACCGCGACGACCCCATCATCCTGGGCGCTCCGCCGGTGCGGCCGCCCAACAGCTACCTTCCCATCCCCCTGGGCGCCATCACGCTCTGGGAACAGTTGGAGAAGGCCGGCATCCCGGACGTGAAGGGGGTCTGGGGCTTCGTCTACGGCGGCCAGCCCGGGCCGTTCACCGTCATCTCCATCAAGCAGCGCTACACCGGCCATGCCAAGCAGGCGCTGCTGGTGGCCGCCGGCGCCCGCGCCGGCGCCTACGGCGGCAAGATGGTGGTGGTGGTGGACGACGACGTGGACATCACCAACCCCGGCGAGGTCATCTGGGCCATGTCCACCCGTTGCGACCCGCGCGAGGGCATCGACATCGTGAAGAACGTGTGGGCCTCGGTGTGCGAGCCGGTGATCTCCCCCATGGACCGGGACACCAAGGGCTACGTGACCGACCGGGTGCTCATCGACGCCTGCCGTCCGTACCAATGGATCGACCGCTTCCCGCCGGTGAACGCGTTCGAGCCGCAGTACAAGGAGCAGGTCGCCAAGAAGTGGGGCGTATGAAGGAGCGGCGCGAATGAAGGCCGTTCTCTGGAGAACGCTCGGAATCGCCGGGCTGGCGCTGGCGTTCGTAGCGGCGCCGGGGACGGAGGCGCCGGCCCACAAGTCCATCCTCAAGGTCAAGTTCGCGGAACGGCGCGAGCTGAACGTCCTCATCGACAACTTCGCCCTCACCGACCAGAACGGCAAGCCCCTGGAGTTCCGGAAGCTCCGGGGCGAGCCGGTGGTGATCAACTTCATGTACACGTCCTGTCCGGACGTGTGTCCGCTGCTGACCGCGAGCCTGAAGATCCTCCGGGACCACATGAACCCCGCGGAGGCCAGGGACATCCGCTTCCTGTCCATCACCACGGACCCGGAAGTCGATACGCCGAAGGTGCTCAAGGCCTACAGCAGGCGGCACGAGGCCGACGCTCCCAACTGGTCATGGCTCACCGGCGAGGCCCGGGAGCTGGCGCCGGTATGGCAGGGTTTCGGCGTGGGCGTGAAGCGGCTGGCCCGGGGCCTCATCGACCACACCACGCTTACGGTGGTGGCGGATGCGGAGGGCTATATGCGCGTCGCCTACATCGGGTCCGCTCCGGACCCGGACGTGCTGTTGAAGGACCTGCGAGCGCTCGCGAAGAAGGGGGCCACCTGAACCTCCTTTCGCTTTCCCGCCGTTTCCAAGACACATCGTCCACACCCGCCGTCGTTGACCCGCTTCGAACGGCGTGCGATCGTGGATGCGATCCTGTCGGAGCTTGAGCCGTGGAATCGCTGTTGAGCAGCATCGCCTGGGAGACTCTGGTGGTCTTTTACGAGGCCTCGGTGTACCTCCTCATCGGCTTCTTCGTGGCCGGGCTCCTGCACGTGTATCTACCGGCGGACCTCATCTCGCGGCACCTGGGACGGAACGATGCCCGCTCGGTGGGTATGGCGGCGCTCTTCGGCGCGCCGATCCCGCTGTGCTCCTGCGGGGTCTTGCCGGCCGCCGCGTCCTTGAAGAGGCAGGGCGCCGGGCGGGCGCCGCTGGTCTCGTTCCTGATCTCCACTCCCGAGACCGGGGTGGATTCCGTGGCGCTCACCTACGGGCTCATGGGGCCGGTCATGGCCGTGGTCCGTCCCGTCGTGGCGGTGGTGACGGCGGTGATAGCCGGCATAGCCTCCATCGGCGTCAAGGAGGACGCGAGCCTGGCCGACGTCACCTGCGACGATGACTGCGCAACGCCGGCGGAGGACCCGTGCGACGAGACCTGCGCGCCCGCCGGCGCGGCTCCGGCAGGCCCGCGCCGTTTCCTCCATTCACTGGACTACGGCTTCAGCTCGGTGCTGGACGATATCGCGCTGTCGCTCCTCGTCGGCATGCTGCTGACCGGCATCCTGGCGGGGCTTCTGCCCGACAATTTCTTCGACGAGGTGCTCGGCTGGGGTTCAGGGCTCATGCCCATGCTGGCCATGATCGTGGTCGGCCTGCCGCTCTACCTCTGCGCCAGCGCCTCCACCCCCATCGCCGCGGCGCTCATGGCCAAGGGCCTGTCGCCCGGCGCGGCGCTCGTGTTCCTGCTGGTGGGGCCGGCCACGAACCTCGCCACCATGACCGTGGTGGGGCAGCTCCTGGGCCGCCGTCATCTCGCCGTCTACCTCGGCGCCATCGTGCTGGTGAGCCTGGCCGCCGGGCTGCTGGTGGACGCGACCCTGGCGGACGCGATCCACGTGGTCCCCTTCGGCGAGCTGGGGCGGGACGGCGACTGGATCTTCGCGCTCAAGGCGCTTTCGGCCGTGGCGCTGGTCCTCCTGTTGCTCCGGAGCTTCATGCGCAAGGGCCCTCGCGCGCTCTGGCGGGAGACCGCGCAACAGCTCCTGGAGACGGCCCGGGCATTGAGGGGCTTCCACCCCGCCAATCTGCTCAGGGGGCCGGTGCTCGCGGCCGGGCTGGCCGTTGCGCTGATCGGCGCCATCCCCTGGTTCACGCTCGTGGTCGGGCCCGGCCAGAAGGGCATCGTCCAGCGCTTCGGCCGGGTGGTGGCCGCGGATCTCGAGCCGGGCCTTTACTTCCACCTGCCGCGGCCGTTCGGCAACGGCACCGCGGTGGACGTGGCGCTGATCCGCCAGGTCACGGTAGGCTTCCGGGGCAACGTCAACGGCGGCCGGCCGGTGCTCGACGAGCAGGCGTTCTACCTGACCGCGGACGGCAACATCATCGATATCCGGGCCGTGGTCCAGTACCGCGTCACCGATCCGGCGGTGTACGCCCTGGGCGTCGAGGAGACCCCGGCGGTGGTGCTCGGGCTGGCCCGGCGGGAGCTTGTGAGCCTGCTGAGCCGCAAGCCCATCGACCGGATCTACACCGTGGACCGGAGGACCACGGAAACGGAGCTGCGGGATCGCCTGGCGACGCGCCTCGCGGCCTTGGGCGTCGGCAGCGAGGTCCTGGACGTCCGGCTCCTGGATGTCCACGCGCCGGGGCGGGTCCACGACGCGTTTCGCGACGTGGCCAGCGCGCTGGAGGATCGCCAGCGCGACATCCACGTGGCCACGGGCGGGGCGACCCAGTCCACGGTGGCGGCCGCGGGCGAGGCGGAACGCATCACGCAACGGGCCGAGGGCCGGGCCGTGCGCGAGGTCAGGGTGGCCGCGGGCCGGGCCGCCGCGTTCCGGCAGACCGCGGCGGCCCATTCCGTCAGCCCCGCGGTCACCGAAGCCCGGCTCTATCTGGAGGCGCTCGAGCGCTCCCTCGAGATGCCCCGAAAATTTGTCTACATGCCCGGCGCGGGCGGCGGCGACGTCGATCTCTGGGTGGGCGCTCCGCCCGCGGACTTCATGACTCCCGGGCTCCGGAGCCGGAATCAATAGAGGGATTGCCATGGCGAAACGTATCGGCGGGTTGCTCGTTCTGGCGCTGGTCCTTGCCGCCGTCGCCACCTCGTTCGTGGTGGTGGACGAGAAGAGCCACGCGGTCATCACCCAGTTCGGGAAACCGGTGTCGGTGCTGAGCCGGGCCGGTTTCTATCTCAAGCTGCCGGTGCCGTTTCAGCGCGCCAACGTGCTCGACAAGCGCACCCTGATCACCAACACCCGCGAGACCGAGCTGCTGACGGCGGACAAGAAAAACGTGCTGGTCTCCACGTACATCTCCTGGAAGATCGCCGACCCTGTGCGGTATCTGGCCGCGCTGCGCAGGCGCGACTTCGCGGAGAGCCGCCTGGCCGCGCTGGTGCAGTCGGAGCTGGGCAGCGCGCTGGGCGACCGGCCCTTCGGGACGATCCTGGGGACCGCCGGCGACGGCGCCAGCCTGGCCGAATTGGAGGGCTCGGTGGAGCGCGCCGTCTCCAGGGTGGCGCGGGAAGACCTCGGGATCGAGGTGGTCAGCCTAGGCGTGACCCGCCTCATCTTCCCGCCGCAGAACTTGGACAGCGTGTTCGCCCGCATGCGCGCCGAGCGTGCGCGCATCGCCCGGGGCCATCGCTCGGAGGGCCGGGCCGAAGCCCAGAAGATCGCCGCCCGCGCCGAACGGGAACGGGCGCGGATCATTGCCGACGCCGAGGCCAAGGCGGCCATGCTGCGGGGCCGGGGCGAGGCGGAAGCGGCGCGCATCTACGCGGACGCGTACGAAGGGCACGCCGAGTTCTATCGCTTCCTGCGCACGCTGGAAGCCTACAAGAAGGTGCTGAACGAGAAGACCACGCTGGTCCTGCCCGCGGACTCCCCGTTCCTGGAGATCCTGACCTCCAGGGTTCCGGGCGCTGGCGCGCGGGACGGCGATGCCCCCGCGGCCGAGAAGCGGGTGCCGGACGCGGCGGGCAAGAACTCCGATTCCGCCGTCCCCTATGGAAGCCCGTCCGAGTAAGCAGAATGGGGTCCTTCGACTTCGCTTCGCCCGCCCCCCAATTCGTCATTCCCGCGAAAGCGGGAATGACGAATTGGGGGGCGGGCGAAGCGAAGTCGAAGGACCCCATTCTGC
>CAZVUC010000096.1:0-30869 GCA_964630405.1 uncultured Syntrophobacterales bacterium
CATTTAGTTCCATCCCGTCTCGTACTGTCCGTTCCATAAACCGCCAAACGTCCAAATCTTCGACGTCATACGGCCGCCCACCGGCCACCGCGCGTCCGCTGCAATCGCACCCAGTCAACGCTGAGGTTTTGCAAGAGGCTCGATGGTGTAGAAGGAGGCGTACGCGTACTGGAACCCGTCACGGAACACCAGGCCGGGATGCCCGATGAACGTCCAGCCCGAGAAGGACGTCGCCGTGGCCGCGAGCACGAAGACCCATAGCGGCAACACCCGTCCGGAAATGAAGTAGTCGGCGGCCGTTCGAGCCATCCTCGCGCCGCGGATACCCCAATAGATGCAATAGGCCCAGTACAGTATCACGAACGCAAACAACCAAATGACCTTGGCGGACATGGGCACCTCCTTCAGGGAAAAGGATTACATGTGCACGACAAATGTGTTGCGTCTGAAAAGCGGTCTCGGTTGAAACCGCATCTGGCATGGGCTGCTCGTCGGGCAAGGGTAGTTCCCCCTTCAACGCCGGCGCCGCAAACATTGCACGATCCCGTTGCAGGATCTTATTTCAATGCGGATACACGCAACCGATCCGATTTGTCAAGGAAAAAATCAACAAATCCGCCGTAAGCCCGTATCCGTACCCGAACTTCCGACAGTCATGCCTTCGGGTAACCCAACCGGCCCAGGTCCTCCCCGATCTCGTCCAGAATCGCCGGGTCGTCGATGGTGGCCGGGGCCTTGTAAGGGGTTCCGTCCGCCATGCTGCGCACCGTGCCCCTGAGGATCTTGCCGGACCGGGTCTTGGGCAGGCGCTTCACCACCAGGGCCTGCTTGAAGTCCGCCACCGGGCCGATCTTCTCGCGCACGAGAGCCACCAGCTCCGGCACCAGCTCCTTCTCCGTGGTCTCCACCCCCGCCTTCACCACGATCAGCCCCAGCGGCGACTGCCCCTTGAGCGCATCGGCGACGCCCAGCACCGCGCATTCGGCCACCGCGGGATGGGCGGCCAGCACCTCCTCCATGGCGCCGGTGGAAAGCCGGTGTCCGGCGACGTTGATGACGTCGTCGATGCGCCCCATGATCCACAGGTAGCCGTCCTCGTCGCAGTAGCCCCCGTCCGAGGTGACGTAGTAGCCCGGATACTGCTCGAGGTAGGCCTTGCGGTAGCCTTCCTCGTTGTTCCACAGGGTCGGCAGGCAGCCCGGCGGCATCGGCAGCTTCACCGCGATGCTGCCCATCTCGCCGGCCGGCACCTCCCCGCCCGTGTCGTCCAGCACCCGGACGTCATAGCCGGGCACCGCCCGGGTGGGCGAGCCGGCCTTCACCGGAAACGGCTCGATCCCCATGCAGTTGGCCGCGATGGCCCACCCGGTCTCCGTCTGCCACCAGTGGTCGATGACCGGGACGCCCAGCATATCCTGAGCCCACACCAGCGTGTCGGGGTCGCAGCGCTCGCCGGCCAGGAACAGGCTCCGGAAACGGCTCAGGTCGTACTGCTTGACGTACTCGCCGTTGGGGTCCTCCTTCTTGATGGCCCGGAACGCCGTGGGGGCGGTGAACAGGACGCTGACGCCGTGCTGGCCGATGACCCGCCAGAAGGCTCCCGGGTCGGGCGTGCCCACGGGCTTGCCTTCGTAGAGGACGGTGGTGCAACCCTTGAGCAGCGGCGCGTACACGATGTAGGAATGGCCCACCACCCAGCCGACGTCGGACGCGGCCCAGTACACCTCGCCCGCGTCCACGTCGTAGACGTTCTTCATGCTCCACTTGAGCGCCACCGCGTGGCCGCCGTTGTCCCGGACGATGCCCTTGGGCTGCCCCGTGGTGCCGGAAGTGTAGAGGATGTACAGCGGGTCGGTGGCGGCCACGGAGACGCACGGGACCGGCCCGGCGGCGGCCACCGCCTCGTTCCAGTCCACGTCCCGGCCGGCGGTCATGGCGGCTTGCGCCTGGGGCCGTTGCAGCACCAGGCAGGCGGCGGGCTTGTGCCGCGCCAGCCGGATGGCCTCGTCCAGCAGCGGCTTGTACTCCACCACGCGGTTGACCTCGATGCCGCAACTCGCGCTCACGATGGCCTTGGGCAGGGCGTCGTCGATGCGGGTGGCGAGCTCGTTGGCGGCGAAGCCGCCGAAGACCACCGAGTGGACCGCGCCGAGACGTGCGCAGGCCAGGACGGCCACCACGGCCTCCGGCACCATGGGCATGTAGACGATCACCCGGTCGCCCGCGCCCACGCCGTGATTGCGGAGCGCGCCGGCGAAGGTCGCCACCGCGTCCCGGAGCTCCGCGTAGGTGAAGACCTTGACGCTGTCGGTCACCGGGCTGTCGTAGATCAGCGCCGGGCGGTCGCCGTTTCCCTGCTCCACGTGCACGTCCAGGGCGTTGTAGCAGGTGTTGAGCGCGCCGCCGGCGAACCAGCGGTAGAAAGGCGGCCGCGAATCGTCCAGCACCCGGTCCCAGCGCCTGTCCCAGTGAATGTCCTCGGCGGCCTCGGCCCAGAAACCCTCGGGGTCCTTCAGTGCCCGTTGGTATACGTCCGCGTAGCCTTTGTCGCTCATTGCGTCTCCCCAACCACGAGATTTGCCAACCTCCATAAACCCTGTGGACCTCGCCGCGCAAGCGGAATCGACGCGCCGCCCGCCCTTGCGGAGACCTCGGGACGCCAGCCCCGGCACCCTCCGGCCCGGGAACCGTTTCTTGCCAAGCCCGGCGGCGCGCGAGTAGAATCCAGGGGAACGCAACCCATGCCCATGGCCGCATCGACGGACAGATATTCGGCTTTCGAAACCCGGATCGGCCAGCTCGTGCCGCGCTCCGGGGTCGGCATCGGCCCCGACCGGACGATCCGGGAGGCGGCGCAACGGATGACCGAGGAGGCCATCGGTTCGCTGGTGGTCCTCGAATCCGGGGAGCCGGTGGGCGTGGTCACCAAGACGGACGTGGTGCGGCGGGTCATCGCCGCAGGCCTGGACCCGGGCGAGCCCGTGCGCCGCGTCATGAGTCCGGACGTGGTCACCGTCAGCGCCGACGCCAGCGTGTTCGATGGCCTCATGACCATGATCCGGAACGGCATCGGCCACCTGGTGGTGATGGCCGCCGGCAGGTTCGCGGGGGTCCTTTCCGAGGGCGACTGGCTGGCCTTCCAGCGACACCACCCGCTGGCGCTGCTGCAGCGCATCGAGAGCGCGCCGTCCGTCGATTCCCTGGCCGGCTACAGGCGCGAGGCACTGGCCTTTCTGGCGGCGCTGTTCGAGAGCGAGGGAACGGCGCGCTCCCTCACCGAGCTGGTCACCGAGATCAACGACCGGACCGCGCGCCGGGTCATCGACATCAGCCTGGCCGAGATGGCGGAGCCGCCGCCGGCGGCCTTCGCATGGATCGCCATGGGCAGCGAGGGGCGGCGGGAGCAGACCCTGAGCACCGACCAGGACAACGGCCTGGTGTTCGCCGACGTGGCGAGCGCGGAGACGGAGACGGCGCGGCAATGGTTCCTGGCCCTGGCCAAACGCGTCAACGGGCACCTGGCCACCTGCGGCTTTCCCCTGTGCAAGGGCAACACCATGGCCGGCAACCCGGAGC
Organism: uncultured Syntrophobacterales bacterium; assembly: GCA_964630405.1. Classification (GTDB taxonomy): domain Bacteria; phylum Desulfobacterota; class Binatia; order UBA9968; family JAJDTQ01; genus JAJDTQ01. Next base: position 3,577 of record CAZVUC010000096.1, read on the forward strand.
TGTGCCGCCCGCTGTCGGAATGGCACGGGCTGTTCCGCGGGCTGGTGCAACGGGCCGACCCGCGGGACCTGATCCGGGCCTCCATCTACTTCGATTTCCGGTGCCTGTACGGCGACGGCTCGCTGGTGGACCGGATGTGGCGGGAGCTGCTCGAGCGCGTCGGCGACAACCGGGCCTTCCTTCGCTTCCTGGCCGGCGAGGGGGCCGTGTACGGGGGCTCGCCGGTGAACTCCCTGTCCTGGCGGCTGCGTTCCCTGGTGGGGCTGGCGCCGCCGCCCGTGGACGTCAAGCGGCAGGGCATGAACCCCCTGGTCCGGGTGCTGCGGGTGGTGGCGCTGGACCTCGGTTCGTCCGAAACCAACACGCTGGAGCGTCTCGAACTCGCCCGGGAGCATGGCCGCCTCCCCGCCGACCTTGCGGCATCGGCGGCCGCCGCCTATGAGTTCGTGATGTTGAAGCGGCTCCAGTGGCAGGCGCGCTGGAAGGACGCGGGGGAGCCCAACGTCGTCGACCCCAAGGCCATGAACCGCCTCGAGAGGACCTTTCTGCTGGAAGCGTTGAAGACCATCGTCCGGGTCGAGGAAGAAGTACGCGGACACTACGGCGGCGTGACCATCGAGTAGGCCGCCGCGCAGGCACCCATGACCTCCATTTCCCGGCTTCTTTCCACGATCCGCCGGCGCCCGCGGGGCGCCGGCCCGTACCGCCGGTACTGGTGGTGGACGCTGGCCCTCGGATGCGGCCTGCTGCTGCTGGCCGCCGTCCAGGCCGTGCTGTTCTGGCACGACCACGTGGAGTTGTTCCGGGACCTCCAGCCCGGATTCCGGACCCGGCTGGCCGTGTTCACGGGCATTCTGGCGGTGTCGACGCTGGGCGTGTTCCTGCTGGTGCTGCGGTACTTCTTCCAGGCCTACGTCGTGCCGCTGCACCGTCTGGAGGAAGACCTCGAGGCGCTGGCCGTGGGCGCGCCGGAAGCGCGGGTGGACGCGGCCGGCGCCGAGGGCGCGGGCCGGTTGGCGGGCGGCCTGAACCGGCTCATGGAACGGTACGAGGAATCCGAGGCCAGGCTCGGGGAGCGCATCACCCAGGCCACGGCATCCGCCGACGCCGAAACGAAGCAGCTCGGCACCGTGCTGGACTCCCTCGGCCAGGGCGTCATCGTCTGCGACGCCGCCGGCATGGTGGTCCGGTACAACCGGACGGCCCGGAGTCTCCTGGAGCCCTCCCACGAACCCCGCCTCGGGCAGCCGGTGTACGGCATCGTGGAGAAAGAGCTGTGCGGCTACGCCCTGGAGACCATCGCCGCCCAGCTTGCGGCCGGGGTCCGCCATCCCTCGGTCGAGTTCACCGCGGACCGCGCGGCCGGGGACCCGCTCTGGGGCCGCATCGCTCCGGTGGCGGGCGATGATGCCCCGCTTCCCGGCTTCGTCCTGACCCTGGAAGAAACCGCGCGGCCGCTGTCATCGACCGAGCTGCTGCCGGCCGTGCGGGTGAAGTTTCACACCGATCCCGAACTGGCCCTGTTGAGGGAACTGCGCTTCGTGGTGTTCGATACCGAGACCACGGGCCTCAGTCCGTCCAAGGGAGACGAGATCATCTCCGTCGGCGCGGTCGTGGTCGCGCAGGGCCGGGTCGTCGGCGAAGAAGTGTTCGAGACCCTGGTGGACCCGGGCATGCCGGTGAGCGCGGCGTCGACCAGGGTCCACGGTTTGACCGACGACGACCTGGCGGGGCAACCGGGCATCGACGAAGCCCTGGTCGCCTTTGCCCGGTTCACGGAAGAGGCGGTGCTGGTGGCCCACAACGCATCCTTCGACATGGAATTCCTCAAGCGCAAGGAGGGCGACACCGGCATCGCCTTCCGCCAGCCCGTGCTTTGTACCCTCGTTCTCTCCGCCATCGTCCACCCCAACCAATCCTCCCACGCCCTGGATACGCTCCTGACGCGCTACGGCATCCGCCGGGCTGACCGCCACGCCGCGCTTGGAGACGCGCGCATGACCGCGGAGCTCCTGCTCAGGCTCCTCCCGCAGCTCGAGGCCCGCGGCATCACCACCCTGGAGCAGGCCGTCCGCGCCTCGCGGAACAACCCGCTATCGCGCCTCAAGTACTAGCGTGCTGCGCCACAAACAGCCGGTCTTTGACAGGGCCCGAGACTTGGTCTACGGTCCGACCATCATGAGCTACAAGACCATCCACCATCAAGCCGACGTGCTGGTCATCGGCGGCGGGGCCGCCGGCGCCATGGCGGCGATCCGTGCACGGGAGGCGGGCGCGGACGTGCTGCTGGTGGACAAGTCGGTGTTCGGCCGGAGCGGCTGCGCGGCGCTGGCGTCGGGGGCCTACATCACCTACATGCCCGGCGACGACATCATGCTCCACCTCGGCGGCCGCGGCGTGCTCACCAACCAGACCAAGGCCATCGAGGCCATCCACGCGACCTACGACGTGCTCAATATCCTGGACGGCTGGGGCGTGAAGTTCGTCAAGGAGGGCGGCGAGCTCTGGCGCGGCAAGGGCGGCTCCGGGGCGGCCGCCAGCGGCGGCCTGGCCGCGGGGCTGGTGGGCGGCGGCACGGCCATGATGAAGGTGATACGGGGAGTGGCGCTGCGCGACGGCGTCCGGGTGCTCAACCGGGTCTCGGTCACGGACCTGCTGACCTCGGACGGCCGGCATCCCACCGGCGGCCAGGTGGTGGGCGCGTTGGGGGTATCCGGGCGCGAGCGCGAGGTCCACGTGTGCGAGGCCAAGTCCGTGGTGATGTGCGCCGGCGGGTTCAACTTCGGCTACAAGCGGCCGGGCCAGTGGTTCGCGGGCATGCCCCTCAACATCACCAGCGACGGTGTCGCCATGCAGATCCGGGCGGGCGCGGTGATGGGCAACATGGCGGTGGGCAGCAAGTACCTCCAGACCATGGAGTTCATGTGCGCCCCGGGCATCGAGCACTTCACCACCATGGGCACCAGCTACTTCAACAGCCGGGGCGAGGACGTGATGAAACGGTTCTCGGAATCCGAGGCCGAGTTCACCCGCCGGCTGTCGCTGGGACAGGCGGTGGCGCTGGAGATGCTGGAAGGCAACGGACCCGTGTACCTCGACTGCACCAAGCTCCCGCCGGAGAACATCCGGCTGCTGTACGAGGTCATCCCCATCATCATGAACACCTTCGAGGCCGCGGGGTACGAGATCAGCAAGGAGCGCGTCCCCTATCTCCCGGTGCTGGCGGCCACCTACGGCTCCAGCCACGGCGGCGGCGCGGTGGTGGACGACGAGTGCAGGACCTCGCTGCCGGGCCTGTTCGCCGCCGGCGCCAGCAGCGACGGGATGAACATCTCGCCGAACCTCAACCTCTCCTGGTGCATGGTGCTGGGCTGGTGGGCCGGGCTGCACGCCGCCGACCACGCCCGGAACACGGACCTCAAGGGCGCCGTCGCGCAACAGGTGGAGTCGCTGTCAAAGAGCACCACGCAGTACCTCAAGCCGGAGGGGACCGACTTCAACGAGGTGCACGGCAGGGCCGCGGACCTGCTGCACGAGTTGGGAGTCATCCTCAGCGACGAGAAGATCGCCCGGGTGCGGCGCGGGCTCGCGGACATTCTGGACACCTATGACAACGTCATGGCCAGGGACCCCCACGACCTGGTGAAGGTGCTGGGGCTGAGAAACTCCATCGAGGCGCTGACCGCGGTGCTGGACTACCTGCTGCACCGGCAGGAAAGCCGCGGCTCGGTGATCAACCGCGACCATCCCGAGACGGACAACGAGAAGTGGCTGGTGTTGAGCAAGTCGATCATCGAGAACGGCGCGCTCAAGATCTGGGACGAGCCCATCCCGCGCGACGAGTTCTACGTGCACTACCGGCCGAGGGCCGGGAAGGCCATGCACCCCTTCTTCAAGGTCGCCGGGCAGGCGGTGGAGGAAGGGGAATAGGGGTTGTCATGGCTGAAGAGCTTCATCTGCCGAAGGTCGAAATCTCCAGGGAGGCCTGCATCTCCTGCACCGCGTGCGACGACGCTTGCCCGACGGACGTGATCCGGATCGGCAAGGACGGCTACCCGTTCGCCATGTACGAGGAAGACTGCCAGGGCTGCTTCATCTGCGAGTGGGACTGTCCCGTCGGCGCCATCAAGATCCGCGTCGCGCGCTGGTACGAGACGGACACGTCCTCTGACCGCTCCTCTTGATGAGCGTCGTCTTCGCCCTGATCGCGTCGCTGGGCTTCGCGGTCTCCCACATCCTGATCCGCCGCGGGCTGGCCGAGTCCACTCCCCTGGCGGGGTTCACCATCTCCATCATCATTTCGTTCGTGACCCTGTGGGTCATGGTGGCGGGCTCCATTCCCCTGGCCACTTTCTGGACCCACGCCATCTGGTACTTCGCGGTGGGAGGCCTGTTTGCCTCCGGCCTCGGGCGGTGGCTGGTCTACGTCTCCATCGACCGGCTGGGGGTGGCGCGCTCCATCCCGGTGGTGAGCACGACCCCGATGTTCGCCTCCATCCTCGCGGTGCTCATCGTCGGAGAGCACTGGACGCTGGGGGCCTTTTTCGGCACCACGCTGATCGTTGCCGGCGTCATCGTCATCTCGCGCACCCACGAACAGAAGGATGGGGAGTGGCGGCGGCGGGACTTCATCTTCCCCCTGTTGGCGGCGCTGTCGTTCTCCCTTGCCGCCAGCGTCCGCAAGCTCGGCTTCTTCATCGACAACCTGCCGCTCATGGCGTCGTGCGTAAACGCTACCACCGGCCTGGTGCTGGCCACCGGGATGGTCTACGGCCAGGGCGGGCCGCGCAAGGTGTTGCCGATGTCCCGTTCGGTATTCGCGTGGTTCGTGGCCGCGGGACTGTGCAACACCACCGGGATGCTGGCGAACTTCTACGCCCTCGCCGCCGGCGACATCGTCATCGTGGAGCCGCTGATCAGCACCAACCCGGTGCTGACGGTGGTCCTCACGGCCATCTTCCTGCGCGACGTGGAGACCGTGAACGTCAGGGTGTGCGTCGGCGTCGCGTTCACCTTCATCGGCACCCTGCTGCTGGTGTACGCCAGGGCGGGCGGGGGCTGACCCCTCCTCCTCCCTCCTCTCCTGGATCCCGTGTCCTTTCCCGGCCGCCTTCGTTACAATGACGGCGTGCGCACCGGACTGGAACGACTGCTCGACGATCCGCGCCGCTGGCTCGGGGCCGCGCGGGTCGCGCTCGTGGCCAACCCCACCACCGTGAATCGGCGTCTGGACCATGCCGCCGACCTGCTCCACCGGCACCCGGACGTGGACCTGCGCTGCCTGTTCGGGCCCGAGCACGGGCTGCGGGGGTCCGCCCAGGACATGGTGGGGGTCGCGGACGACACCGACCCCGCCACCGGCCTGCCGGCGGTGAGCCTCTACGGCGCCACCTTCGAATCCCTCTCCCCCGCCCCGCAACAGCTCTCGGACGTCGACGTGCTGCTGTTCGACATCCAGGACGTGGGCGCTCGGTACTACACCTACGCCGCCACCCTGGCCCTGTGCATGCGGGCGGCGAAATCGTCCCGGGTCAAGGTCGTCGTGCTCGACCGGCCCAATCCCATCGGCGGCGCGGCGGTGGAGGGGGGCGGCCTGGACGAGGGTCTGGAGAACTTCTGCGGCCTCTACCCGGTGCCCCAGCGGCACGGCATGACGCTGGGGGAGCTGGCGCGGCTGTACAACGACACCTTCGGCATCGGCTGCGAGCTGGAGGTGGTACCGTGCGTGGGATGGTCCCGGAGCGCCTACTACGACCGGTGCGGCCTGCCCTGGGTGATGCCGTCGCCCAACATGCCGACCCCGGAGACCGCGCTGGTCTACCCGGGCATGTGCCTGCTGGAGGGCACCAACCTGTCCGAAGGCCGGGGCACCACGCGGCCCTTCGAGCTGTTCGGCGCGCCCTTCATCGATGCACCGGCGCTGGCCGGGGAACTGCGGCGCCACGACCTTGCCGGGGTCGCGTTCCGCCCCTGCGTCATCGAGCCGGCGTTCCACAAGTTCAAGGGCCGGCGCTGCGGCGCGCTCCAGTTGCACGTCACCGACCGCGGGGCCTTCGAGCCTTACCGGACCGGCCTCGCCGTGCTGGCGGCCGCGCGGAAGCTGTGGCCCGGGTCGTTCGCCTGGAGGACCGAGCCCTACGAGTTCCGCGCCGACGTCCCGGCCATCGACCTCTTGACCGGCCGCCCGGCCGTGAGGCAAGCCATTGACGGCGGCGCAACGCTCGACGAGGTGGTGCGCATCGCTTGCGACGGCACCGAGCTCTACGACGCCGGACGCGACCGGGCCCTGTTGTACGACTGAGCGAGCGAAGACCGTTGCGGAAGACCACAAACATGGATCGTGAAGGAGGCAGATCATGGCAGATCAGGAAGTAGCAGTGGTGGTGGGCGGAGGACCGGGGCTGAGCGCTTCGCTCGTGCGGCTTTTCACCCGGGAAGGCATGAAGGCGGCCATCGCGGCCCGCAACCCGGACAAGCTCCAGGCCCTTTCGGACAGCACCGGCTGCCGCACCTACCGGTGCGACGCCGTTGTCCCGGAGGAGGTGGACGGCCTGTTCGCCCGGGTCGCGCAGGACCTCGGAGACCCCGACGTGGTAGTCTACAACGCCAGCGCCCGCGTGCGCGGACCGCTTGCGGAACTCGATGCCGGCGCCGTCAGGGACGCCATCATGGTGACCTGCTACGGCGGTTTCCTGGTGGGACAGGCGGCCGCCAGGAGCATGCTGCGGACCGGCGGCGGCACCATCCTGTTCACCGGCGCATCGGCGAGCGTCAAGGGCTACGCCAACTCCGCCTCCTTCGCCATGGGCAAGTTCGGCCTCAGCGGCCTGACCCAGAGCATGGCGCGGGAACTTCAGCCGCAGAACATCCACGTGGCGCAGATCGTCATCGACGGCGGCATCGAGTCGCCCAAGCGGGACCCCGGGCGCGGCGCGGACACCTGGCTGAGCCCGGACAGCATCGCGGAGACCTATCTCCAGCTCCACCGCCAGCACCGGAGCGCCTGGGCGTCGCAGATCGAGCTGAGACCGTGGGTCGAAAAGTTCTGAGGGGCTAAGGTTCCCGCGCCGGTTGCCGATCTTCCCTAGAAGGATGGGAAGGAAGGCTCCAGGCGCGGAAAGGCGGCAGTTCGGCGTTCCCCTCGGGCGAGAGGCGGGCGTCGTCCTTCCGTCGGTGCTGATGCTGGTGGCGGTGCTGACCGTGGTGGGCGGCGCCGCCATGAACGCGGCCCTGACCGACCTGCGGATCGCGGGCGCCCACTACAAGAGCGTGGCCGTGTTCCATGTCGCCGAGGCCGGGCTCGCCCACGGCCGGCACGAGGTGTCCGACGAGGACGGCGTGGGGGATTTCGCCGCCATCCTGGCGCCCGCCACACTCTTCAGCGCCCGGAGTTTCCACGACGGCAGCTACACGGTGACGGCGGACCCGGTCACCGGCGCCGTTCCCGCCCGAATCCGCCTTCGATCGTCCGCATGCTATCCCGCGGCCGACCCCTGCCCGCGCCAGAACGCCAGGGCCACGGTCGAAGCGCTGCTGGAGCACGACCCCGCCGGCGCCACCCCCAGGCAACGGGTCCGCCTCGTGGCCTGGAGGGCGCTGGATTGACCAGGCATCCGATTCCGGTACAATCGTTCCTGCTCGGCTGTTCTTGAAAGGAGACCGCCCATGAGTGCCGTTCCATACGACGTCTATATCCTCCTGGCCATCATCGGCACCGGGGTCTCGCTTGCCGGGTTGATTCTGCCGGACCTGCGCTCGCTGAAGCGGGATATCGGCAAACTCCAGGCAAACATGGGCGACCTCCGCGAACGCATGGCCCGCCTCGAAGGACTGTTCGAGGGATTCATCCGGCGGGATGACGACCGGGAGAGTATGCCCTAGGGTTACGTCTCCGGGCGACCCAGCACCTCCAGGATCCGTTCCGGCCTCAACGGCAAGTCCTTCACCCGCAACCCGCCCAGGGCGTTGGCGACGGCGTTGCCGATGGCGGGCTCCACGGGGCCGAGGGCGGCCTCTCCCATGCCCTTGGCGCCGAAGGGACCGTCGGGATGGGGGTGCTCCACCAGGAGGGACGAGAAGGTCTCGGGATGGTCCTGCATGGACGGGGGGAGGTAGCTGAGGAAGGTGCAGTTGATGGGCTGGCCGTTGTCGAAGACCATCTCCTCGAACAGGGACGAGCCCAGGGACATGAGCATGGAGCCCTCGTTCTGGAGATGGCACTGGCGCGGGTTGATGGCCTTGCCGGCGTCCACCGCGGTCACCAGCCGCACCACCCGCACCTTGCCGGTTCCGGTATCCACCTCCACCTCGGCGGCACAGGCGGACAGGAAGAAGAAGGCGGAGGCCTTGCCCTTGCCGGTGGCCGGGTCCACGCCGCCGCGGCTCTGAAAACCGGCGCTGCCGAAGAGGCTGCCCACCACGCCGCCGAAGCGGGCGCGGAAGAGGTCGCTGATGGGGAGCCGCAGCTCGGGGACTCCGGCCACCTGCACGAAGCCGTCCCGCAGCTCCAGGTCGCCCGGGTCGGCCTCGAGCTCCCCGGCGCCGATCTCCAGGAGCTGGCCGGCCACCTCCCGGGCAGCCCGGACGGCGGCGTTGCCCATGCTGAAGACGGTGCGGCTGGAGCTGGTGGACTGGTCGAAGGGAGTCACGTCGGTATCGGGAAGGGTCACGGATACCCGTTCCCGGGGCAGCCCCAGCACCTCGCTCACCATCTGCGCCAGACTGGTCTGGACCCCTTGGCCGATCTCCACGCTGCCGGCCAATAGCGTCGCCGAGCCGTCGGCGTTGAGCCGGATGCTGGCGGAGGAATGGGACGGCGTCATGGTGGTCTTGATCATCACCGCCACGCCCTTGCCCCGCACCAGCGGTCCGGGCGGCCGGGGCGCCTGCTCCGCCCCGCCCTGCCACTCCACGGCCTCGGCGGCGGCCCGGAGACAGTCCTCCAGCCCCACCGCCTCCAGGGTATCGCCGGTAACGAAGACGTCGCCGTCGTGCACCAGGTTCCGCAGCCGGATCTCCAGCGGGTCCAGTTCCAGCCGGCGCGCCATGTCGTCCATCTGCGCCTCGTAGGCCCAGCACACCTGGGGCACGCCGAAGCCCCGGTAGGGGCCGGTGGGCGGGGTGTTGGTGTAGACGCACCAGGAGGTCAGGCGCTGGTGAGGAATGCGGTAGGGTCCGCCGGACACCTCGCCGCCATTGCGCGAGGTGGAGGGGCCGGTGAGGGCATAGGCGCCGGTGTCGTAGATGGCCTCCACCTCCCGCGCCAGGATCGTGCCGTCTCGCTTCACCCCGGTCTTGATGCGCACCACCGAGGCGTGGCAGTGGCCGGTGAGGAACACTTCCTCGCGCGTGAGCTTCCACTGCACCGGCCGGCGCGCCTTGCGGGCCAGCGCCGCGGCCAGGGGTTCCAGCCGCAGGTGCACCTTGCCGCCGTAGCCGCCTCCGACGTAGGGCACCACCACCCGCACCATGGATTGCGGCAGCTCGAACAGCTCGGCGAGCTGGACCCGGATGGACGAAGGGTTCTGCGTAGCCGAGTAGACCGTCAACTTGCCCGCCGCATCCCAGAGGGCGGTGACCACGTGGGGTTCCAGATGGCCGTGCTGGATCTTGGGGGTGGTGTAGACGTCCTCGAAGACCAGGTCCGAGCCGGCGAAGCCCTCCTCCATGTCGCCGCGGCCCACGCTGTAGGAGGTCAGGACGTTGGCCCGGTCCTCGTAGTGGTAGTGGCCCTTGTCCAGGCGGCTCTCGGACTGCACGCGGGTTTCGTGGAGCACCGGCGCGCCGGGCTCCATGGCTTCCACCGGATCCAGCACCGGCGCCAGCGGCTCGTACTCCACCCGGATGAGCTCCACCGCTTCTTCCGCGATGCCGGGCTCTTCGGCCGCCACCGCGGCCACCACCTCGCCCGCGTAGCGGACCCGGTCCACCGCCACGATGGGCTGGTCCTTGACCACCGGTCCGTAATGGGAATGGCCGGGCGGGAGGTCCGCGCCGGTGAGCACCGCCACCACCCCGGGCAGGGCCTCGGCGGCGCCGGCGTCCACGGAGACGAGCCGGGCGTGGGGATGAGGGCTCCTCAGCGCCTTGACGTGGACGAGCCCCGGAAACTCCAGGTCGCCCGTGTACTGGGCGGCGCCGGTGACCTTCGCCGGTCCGTCCACGCGCGCCGCGTTCTCGCCGATGTGACTCATAATGACTTCTGAATGACCATCATCCTACATCCGCGAGGAGCGGCCGCCATAGCCGCGCCCCCCGCCCTCAACCCCGCCTGGATTCCCGCTTTCGCGGGAATGACGGAGGGGAAGATCTACGACTCGGCGGCGGCCCAGAGCACACGGATCGCGGGCAGGCCGAGGAAGTCGCTGCCCCGCTTCTGCCGTCCGACCCGCTCCCAGGTGTCGCCCCGGTCGCCGCTGCGGTAGATGTCCCCTTCTCCCGGCGGGCCGGCGGTGTGCCCGCGGGCCACGTCGCCGAAGGCGGCCAGGATGGCGTCGCCGTCATAGGGGTCGCGAGCCAGTTGCCAGCACATGCCGGGATGCGTCACCGGGAGCCCGGCGCCCACCTGCCGCCAGCTCCGGCCGGAATCCTCGCTGCGGTAGATGCGGCCGTCGGCGCCGGTGGGGCGGTCCCAGTACTGGGGCGAGCCGTGTCCTCCCGCCAGGAACAGCGCGGGCGGGTCCCCCGGCAGCATCATCACGTCATGGAAGTAGTCGCTCTCCATGCCCCGTTCGGCGCGCTGCCAGCCCGCCTCGGGAGGGTCGCCTCGAAAGAAGCCGCGGGAGGTGGCGGTGAAGAAGGCGGCGGGGTTTTCGGGCGAGCGGACGATCATGTGCACGTCCGGGTACTCGATGCCCCCGCTCACGTCCTCCCACGTTTCGCCCCGGTCGAAGCTGCGCACGATGCCGCCGTGCTCCAGCGCCAGGTAGAGGGTGTCGGTGTTGTCGGGGTCGATGTAGATGTGGCGCACGTGGCCGTGGTGCGGCGGGTACGGGAACCACCAGTGGTGCTGGACCTCGGGCGGCAGCGCCCGCAAACCCTCCAGCTCCTCCCACGAATCGCCGCCGTCCTCGCTGCGGAAGAGCATCACCGGCTCGGTGCCGGCGTAGACCACCCGGTCCTCGACGGGGTCCACGGTGACCCAGCGTATGTCGCCCTCGACCACACGCTGCCAGTGGCGCCCCTGGTCGCGGGTGCGGTAGAGGCCGTCCTGGGTCACGCCGGCGTAGACCACCTCGGGGGTGGTGCGGCACCCCCAGACCGAGTCCACGACCTGGTCCGGGAAGAAGCTCTGGTACTCCCTCGACCCGCGCATGGAGGTCCAGATGTCCCCGACCCCGCGCAGGATCACCATGCCGGCCTGGGTGCCGGCGTAGAGTCTGAGAGCCTCGGCCATGTCCCCTCCGAAACGCGCGTCAGGCCTGCCGCAGCTTCTCCAGGAAGGCCGCGGAGTCCATCACCACGCCGAAGTGCTTGTCGAAGTTCTGGAGAGTCGCCGCCTGTTCCTCGTCGGAGAAGCAGGCGTTGGAATCCGACAGGAACAGCACCTTGAAATCGCGCATGGCGCCGTCCCGGGCGGTGCTGTCGCAGCACACGTTGGTGGCCACGCCGGTGATGGCGATGGTGTCCCGTCCCAGGCGCCGCAGCACGTTCTCCAGGTTGGTGCCATAGAACCCACTGTAGCGGAACTTCTTGATGGTGATCTCGTCTTCCTCGGGCTTGACGCTCTCCAGGAATTCCGCGCCGGGCGCTCCCTCGATGTTGGTCCAGGGATCGTCGGTGTGGTGGGTGACGGGCTTGAGGTCCGCGAAAACGCCCACGTCCGCCAGGTCCTTGCGCTTGGTGGTGTAGAGATAGATCACCGGCACGTCCGACGAACGACACACCTTCAGGATCTCCTGGATCTTCGGGATGATGTCCTCCGACGACGGCAGATAACGGGTGCCCCTGGGGTCCACCCACATGTTCTGCATGTCCACGACGATCAGCGCCGTATTGTCCTTGCCGATACGCCAATGGTCCGCGGGGCGTGTCTCGTCCATGTTCCACCTCCTCCGGGTCACGCATGCATGGCGGGCGCCGGAAACCCCGTCTACCACAGACGAAACCGGGGTCACAAGGCGAAACCCGCCGTCTTCGCAGCGGGTACCGTTTGACAAACCCCCTGTCTTCAATGAGTAGTGGGAAACCAATCTCGGACCATCGGCAGAGGAGGACCCCATGACAAAGTTCGTAATCGGCGCGATGGCGCTGGTGTTTCTGGCCCAGGGCGTTCACGCGCAGACCGTGAGCATCGGCACCAACCCACAGGGCTCGCTGGCCTACGCCACCGGCGCCGGCGTGGCCAAGGTGGCCATCGAGGCGGGAGGCGTGAACATGCGCGTGGTGCCGCAGGGCGGGCCGGTGGTGACCCTTCCGCTGGCCAACAACGCCGAGCTGGACTTCACCATCTCCAACGTCGCCGCCAGCTCGTTCGCCGTGCTGGGCAAGGAAATGTTCAAGGGCCGGAAGCAGGAGAACATACGGCTCGTGGCCGTGCTCTTCCCGCTGTACGGCGGCTTCTACGTGCGCGACGACTCGGACATCAAGACGCTGAGCGATCTCAAGGGCAAGCGGATTCCCAGCAAGTACACCAAGCAGAAGATCGTCGGCCTCAACTCGCTGTCGGTCCTCAACACCGTGGGGCTGAGCTACAAGGACGTGGTGGGCGTGCCGGTGCCCAACGGGGTGCGCGGCGTGCGCGATTTCATGGAGGGGAAGAACGACGCGGCCTATTTCTCCCTGACCTCGGGCATCACCCGGCAGGCCCACGCCGCGGTGGGCGGCATCCGCGTGCTGTCCATGGAGAACACGCCGGAGGCGCTGGCGGCGTTGCGGAGCATCGTCCCGGCGGGGAGCATCGCGACCCTGCAGCCGGCCAAGCTCTATCCCGGCATCATGAAGCCCACCCACGTGTTCCAGGCGTCCTTCGTCGTCAACGCGAGCACCAAGACGCCGGACGACGTCGTCTACAAGGTGGTGAAGGCGCTCCACGCCAACAAGCAGAAGCTGATCGGTTCCCACGGCATGTTCAAGCAGTTCAATCCCGCGAAGATGCACGTCGACCTGGGCGTCCCGTACCATCCCGGCGCCGCCCGCTTCTACAAGGAGAAGGGGCTCTAACCGGATCGTATCGCCGCTTTGAACCCTCGCCATGGCCAGCGGTGACGGAGACGCCGTCCGGGCGCCGGTCGCGTCCTGGACGGTGCGGATCGCCGGACGCCTGCTGGGCGGCCTGCTGACGGCGGCAGCCCTGGCCGAGGCCGCCGATCTCTACCGGGCCGTCGGCATCGTGGTGTTTGCCGAGCAGCGCCTGCTGGCGTTGCTCGGCCTCGCCCTCGGGACCCTCTATATCCTCAAGGGGGCGGGGCCGGGCCCTCGCCTTCGCGTGCCCTGGTACGACGCGGCGGCGGCGATGGCCGGCCTGGTCGTGTGCTTCTACCTGAGCTGGCACTACGAACGGATCTTCGAGGAGCTCTACTCGCGCCCGCGCGATGCCCTGATAGGAGGCGCGATCATCCTCGCGCTGGTGGCGGAAGGGGTGCGCCGCTCCGCCGGCCCCGTGCTGTTCATCTTCCTGCTCTCGTTCTTCGTCCTGGGCCTCACGAGCCACTTCATCCCCGGCCAGTTCCAGGGGCGCGACGTGGACTTCGACCGGCTGGTGATCTACCTGAGCCTCGACTCCAACTCGCTGGTGGGGCTTCCCCTCACCGTCGCCACCACCATCGTCATCGCCTTCATCTACTTCGGCAACCTGCTCGACCTGTCCGGCGGATCGAGGTTCTTCACCGACATCTCCACCGCGCTCATGGGCCGCTACCGCGGGGGCTCCGCCAAGATCGCGGTCACCGCCTCGTCGCTCTTCGGCTCCATCTCGGGCAGCGCCACGTCCAACGTCGTCTCCACCGGCGTCATCACCATCCCGCTGATGAAGAAGGGAGGCTACCCCGCGCATACCGCGGGCGCCATCGAGGCGGTCGCCTCCACCGGCGGCCAGTTGATGCCGCCCATGATGGGCGCCGCCGCCTTCGTCATGGCCGAGTTCCTGCAGATCTCCTACCAGGAGGTAGTGCTGGCGGCGCTGATCCCGGCGCTCCTCTACTACGTGGCGCTGTTCATCCAGGCGGACCTCTTCGCCGCCCGGGAAGGCATCGCGCGCGTCGACGAAGATGCCATCCCGCCCCGCTGGCCGGTGTTCCGGGCCGGCTGGCCCTACGCGGTGCCTTTCGCCGTGGTGATCCTGTGTCTGTTCTACCTCAACATGAGGCCCGAGACCTCGGCCCTGTGGGCGGCCGGCAGCCTCGTCCCCGTGGGACTGTTCATCGGCTACCAGGGCGAGAAGATGCGCTTGTGGGTCATCTTCACCGTCCTCGCCAAGACCGGCGCCCTTTGCGTGCAGGTGCTGATGATAAGCTGCATGGCCGGGGTCATCATCGGCATCCTCAACATCACCGGCCTCGGCTTCGCCCTGACCCAGGCCATCATCCACCTGGCCGGGGGAAATACCGCCATGATCCTGCTGCTGGCGGCGCTGATCTCCATCGTGCTCGGCATGGGCATGCCCACCCTCGGCGTCTACCTGCTGCTGGCGACCCTGGTGACCCCCTCCATGGTGGAAGTGGGCATCCCGCCAATGGCGGCGCACCTGTTCGCCCTCTACTTCGGCATGCTGTCCCTGATCACCCCGCCGGTGGCGGTGGCGGCCTTCACCGCCGCCACCGTGGCCGAGTCCGACTTCCTGCGCACGGGATTCGCGGCGGTCCACTTCGGCTGGACCGCCTACGTCGTCCCGTTCCTCTTCGTGCTGGCGCCGGAGCTGCTCATGGAGGGCTCGGCCCTCGAGATCCTCCACACGGCGGCCACCGCCGTCATCGGCGTCTGGCTGGTCTCCGCGGGCTTCATGGGCTTCTTCGCCCGGCCGCTGGGCACGGTCCACCGGGTCCTGTTCATGGCAGCCGGGCTGCTGCTGTTCTTCCCGGCCGGAGGGGTGAGCTACGGCATCTGGACGGACGTGGCCGGCGCCTGCCTGGCTGGGGTGCTCGCCGTGATCGGGGGATTTCGGGGCGAGAAGAGCTGACTACAACGCTTCAGCCCCGAAACGTTCGATGGCCTCCAACGTCTCGCGTACGTCGTTCCAGGTCGTGTTGTGGTTGATGATGCAGAGCCGGAGCGAGAACTTGTTCGCCAGCGTCGTCGATGAGATGAGCGCGCGGTCCTCCCAAAAGACGCGGGCGAGCACGTTCCGGTTGACCTTTTCCAGCGCCTCCTCGTCGAGGTCGCGGCCGGTGGGGTTCACCCGGAAGCACACGATTCCCAGCGATGCCGGATTCAGGGTCTCGAGCATGGGGCTCTCCGCCACGTACTCGTCGGCCCGGGCCGCCAGCTCCATTCCTTGGGACACCGCCCGCCGGAACGCGGCCATGCCGAAGGTCTGCACCGACATCCAGATCTTCAACGCCCGGGCCGAGCGGCTGAGCTGCAGGCCCCGGTCCGAGAAGTTGGGGTGGTTCGCGCCCCATATGGTGTCCTGAAGCACGTCGTGATGCACCTCGAACGCCCTCTCCAGCGTCGAGGCATCCTTCACCAGAAGGCCTCCCACTTCGTACGGCTGGAAGAACCACTTGTGCCCGTCCAGGTTCACCGAGTCGGCGCGCTCGATGCCTCGCAGGAGCTCCTTGCCCCGCTCCGTCACCACCGCGAAACCGCCGTAGGCGCCGTCGACGTGCAGCCAGATGCCCTCCGCCTCGCAGAAGTCGGCGATGGCCTCCAACGGATCGACGGCCCCGGTGCTGCTGGCTCCGGCGTTGGCGCACACCGTGACGGGATTCAGGCCGGCGGCGCGGTCTTCGGCCACGGCGCGGGCCAGCGCATCCACATCGAGGCGGAAACGTTCGTCCGTCGGCAGCAACCGGGTGTGCTCTCGCCTTACCCCGGTGATCCTGGCGGCGCGGACTTGGGCGCTGTGGCTCTGGTCGCTCATGTACACGGTGGCGCGGTCAGGGTTGCCCGCCGCTTCCCGGGCCGCGACGAAGGCATCCACGCTGGCCGCCGAGCCCCCGCTGGTCAGAAGCCCTCCGGCGCTGTCCGGGTAGCCGATCCAGCGCTTCAACCAGTCGATGACCACCAGCTCGATCTCGCTGGGACCGCTCGCCACCAGCCAGGTGCATTGGTTGAAGTTGTAGCCGGCTGCCATGAAGTCGGCCAGCACGCTCGGCCACGTCGGCGACGACGGGATGAACGCGAAGCAACGCGGGTGATCCAGGCGCGTGGCGAACGGGAGCACTTCGCGCGCCACCCATTCGATGACCTCCGCCCCCGGCCGGCCGTTCTCGGGCGGATCCTCTTTCAGCTTGGCGTCGAGCGCCTGCTGAAAGTCCCCGTCCCAGGCGTTGTCGTCGGGCAGTTTCGTGGTCCGCTCCACCAGGAGCTCCGCCACCTTGCCCGCGAGATCGAGCATCACCTCGGGCTCCATCCGGAGACCCTCGCCCACGCCGGGCGCGCCGGCGGCCGAACTCCTGTCGTCCCCGTTTCCGTTGGGATGTTTCATCCTTTTGCCTTAACACATGACGCCGGTGAGACGGAAACGGTGAGCCGTGGTCGCGTGACCGTTGCTGCGAGTCCTTGAACCGTCGCCGATGGACGGGATAGACTGCCCGGCGACCCGTGCTTGGGAGGATCTGTCATGACCGAAGTCATCATGATCGGGACGGGAGTCCCGGAGCCCAACCCGAACCGGCAGGGATCCTGCGTCGCCGTCATCATCGACGGGAAACCCATCCTGCTGGACTGCGGCCGGGGGGCGCTCACGCAGCTCGTGCGCGCGGGCATCGACCCGGCGCAGGTGGAGCAGGTGTTTCTCAGCCACCTCCACTACGACCACATCATCGGCCTTCCGGATCTCCTGCTGGGGAGCTGGATGGTCGGGCGCAGCACGGGCGTCGAGGTGTTCGGCCCGGCGGGGACCACCGCTTTCGTGGAAGGGCTCCTGGAGGCCTTCCAGGTCGACATCCAGGGCCGCAAGGCCACCGGCACCAACTCGAAGTTCGAGGTGTCCACCCGCGAGATCGACGAGGGGCAGGTGTGGGAGACGCCGGAGTGGAAACTCGACGCCGTGCGCGTGGTGCACATACCCGGCAGCCTGGGCTTCCGGGTGGACACCCGGGACCGCTCCATCGTGTTCTCCGGCGACACCCGGCCGTGCCCGGCCCTGGTGGAGCTGGCTCGGGACTGCGACCTGCTCATTCACGAGGTCCTGTTCTCTCCGGAGATGGAACAGAACGGCGCCCCCGCGGGCCGTCATCCGGAGTTCATCCATCCCGAATGGGCCAACCGCGTGCGCCACACCAAGCCCCATCAGGTGGGGAAGATCGCCGCCGAGGCCAATGCGAAGAAGCTCGTCCTCACCCACCTGTGGTCCGAGAAGGAAGAGGAGCGGCTCAAGGCCGAGGTCGCGGCCCATTATTCGGGCGAGATCGTCGTCGCCCAGGACCTGATGCGGGTCTGACCAGGGCACGACAGCGGGGCCAAGGAGGGAACATGCTCGAAGCCAAGGACGTGCGAGGGGTGCTGGCGATCATGCCGACGCCCGCAAGGGACGGCGCCGACAGCCTGGACGCGGTGGACACCGTGGACCTGGACGAGACCGCGCGGCTGGCGGAAAGCCTGGTGCAGGACGGCGTCGCCGGCATCATGGTGCTGGGGACCATGGGTGAATGCGCCACGGTCTCCCGGAGCGACTACGACGCCTACGTGACCTGTCTGCTCGAGACCGTGCGCGGGCGCGTGCCCACCTTCGTCGGCACCACCGCACTGGGCGGACACGAGATCGCGCAGCGCATCCGGTTCGTCAAGGAACGGGGCGCCACCGGGACGCTCCTGGGCATTCCCATGTGGCAGCCGGCGACCCCGGACATGGCAGTGCATTTCTATGCCACCGTGGCGGAGACTTTCCCCGACTTCCCCATCATGGTGTACGCCAATGCCCGGGCGTTCCGGTTCGCCTTCGACACGGATTTCTGGCGGCGGGTGGTGAACGTGGCGCCGACGGTCATGTCGGCCAAGTTCTCCAACCGGGGCATCCTCCGGGACGTGGTGGCGGCCACCGAGGGGCGGGTGAACTTCGTTCCCCCCATCGGGCTGGCGTACGAGTTCGCGCAACTGTCGCCGCAGACCGCCGACACCTGCTGGACCCCGTCGGTGGGGCCGCAGCCGGCGCTGGCGCTGATGAAGGCCCTGGCCGCCGGCGACGCGGAACGGGCCAGGGCCGTGGCCGACGACATCGCCTGGGCCGCCGAGCCGCACCACGCCATCACCGGCTCCCAGGAGGTCTTCGCCTCCTACAACATCCAGATGGAAAAGATCCTCATGGGAGCGTCCGGATACTGCAAGCCCGGCCCCATCCGTCCGCCCTACGACGTCATGCCGGAGGACTTCGAGGAGGGGTGCCGGGAATCGGGGCGGCGCTTCGCGGAGTTGAGGGCCAAGTACGCCTAGTGTCGCGTCACCGCGGTTGACCGGCCTCGGGAGCGCCGGCAGGCCGGCACTATGACGCTCATCCTGACCAACGAGGAGATCGAGAGCTGCTTCACCCTGGAGGAGTGCTTCAGGGTGATGGAGCCGGCGTTCATCGATCTCGGCAACGGCGCCGCGGCCAACCTGCCGCGGCAGGACCTGCTCGTGCCCGGCCCTCTTGAGGGCAGCTATCACGGCCTCAAGTCCGCCGGCGGCTCTATCCCCCGGTTCGGCGTGACTGCCGCCCGCCTCACCTCCGACATCGTCACCTGGCCGGAAGTGGACGGCGAGAGGCGCCGCGTCAAGGTGCCGCTGGCCATGGGTAACAAGTACGTGGGCCTGGTGTTCCTCTTCAGCATCGCCACCGGCGAGCTGCTGGCCATCTTCCCCGACGGCCTGGTCCAGGCCATCCGCGTGGGCGTCACCAACGCCTTGTCCGCCAAGTACATGGCGCGGCCGGAATCGTCGGTGCTGGCGCTCTACGGCTCGGGATGGCAGGCCCGCTCCGGCCTGCTGGCCATGTGCTCGGCCATGCCCATCCGCGCGGTGCGGGTCTACAGCCCGACGGAGGAGCACCGCCGGGGCTTCGCTCATGACATGGATGAGCGGGTGGAGGCCGCGGTGCGGGCGGTGGACGCTCCCGAGGACGCGGCGCGGGGCGCGGACATCGTCCTCCTGGCCACCAACGCGCTGGTGCCCTTCTTCCCCGCCGCGTGGATCGGAAACGGCATGCACATCGCCACCGTGCGCTCCAGCGAGTTGACGGTGGATGCGCTGCTTCGCTGCGACCGCGTGGTGGTGTCGAGCCGGGAGGCGGCCCGGCTGGTGACTCTGCCCGGTGAGGAAGAACGAATCCCGGAGGCCGGCCAGGGCGACTACCGGCGGGAGGAGCTCCAGGGCACCGAGGCCGACTGGAGCACAAAGCCGGAACTGGGCGAGCTCATGGCCGGGAAGGCGACGACACGGGAAAGTCCGGCCGAGGTGACCTGCATGCTCAACTACGTAGGGCTGGGGCTTCAGTTCGCTGCCGCCGGGGCTCGAATCTACGAGTTGGCGAGGGAACGGGGACTTGGGAGGGAGCTGCCCACGGGATGGTTCTCGCAGGACCTGCATTCGTAGGCGGAACCGGTCGGAGGCATCACCGTGAGGCGCCGCGCAAGCCTCGCAAATGCGACCTACGGAAAGAAGACCAGCTTCACCATGAACGCCATCAACGCCGGGAGGAAGCTGAACACGGCGAAATTCAGTACCGCAAGTTTCTTGTCCAAGCGGGCAAAGTACTCCAAGGTGGCCTTCTCCAGCCGGGCAACCTCCCCCCTGGAGTTCATTTCCAGGCGGGCGAGATCCTCCTTGGTGCTCGCTTCCTGGCGGACAAACTGCTCCCGAGTGCTCGCTTCCAGGTGGGCAAGATCCTCCTTGGTCGCCATTACCTCCTCGAGCCTGGCCAGGTCAGCCTTGGTCGCCATCACCTCCTCGAGTCTGGCCAGATCCTCCCTGGTCGCCATCTTAGTCCTGAGCCTGGCGATGTCCTCCCTCGTAGCCAAACCCTCGACGTGAGGAATGGCGCCAGCCGCTGCCTTGGCCCTCTCCTTGGTGGCTCCGGCTTCAATCAGGGCATCGTACACTTCCGAAACGATCAGGCTCATGGATTCTCCCTGGGAACGATTCTCATTATAGGTCGACCGTTCCTGAATGCAACACACGATTCCCCGAAAGGTGCCGTCCCTGAAGACAGAAGTCGGCTTCTCACCTCCGTTCTTGAGCGCCGGAGCGGTTTTTCCGCACGTGCGGGGTGAGCGATGCCGCCGCGATTACGGCACCAGCAGGATTTTGCCCGTGGTTTTTCGGGACGCCAGCAGGCGATGGGCCCCGGCGGCCCGGGACAACGGCAGCGTGCGGCCGATGCGTACCGCGAGCTTTCCGGCCTCGATCCATTCCAGCACGTCTCCGGCCCGCGCCAGGATCTCGGCTCGGTCCGCCGTGTGGTGGGTAAGGCTGGGCCGGCTGAGGGAGAGCGATCCCCTGGCGTTGAGCACCGCCGTGTCGAAGGGCGGCACGGCGCCGCTGGACTGGCCGAAGATCACCATGCAGCCGCGCGGCGCCAACGCGTCGAGGCTCTGCTCGAAGGTGCTCCTTCCCACGGAGTCGTAGACCACGTTGACGCCGCGACCGCCGGTATGTCCGCG
Source organism: uncultured Syntrophobacterales bacterium (assembly GCA_964630405.1). Lineage (GTDB taxonomy): Bacteria > Desulfobacterota > Binatia > UBA9968 > JAJDTQ01 > JAJDTQ01. Next base: position 24,312 of record CAZVUC010000096.1, read on the forward strand.
CACCTCGGCGGCGAAGTCCTGCGTGGTGTAGTCGATGACCGCGTCGGCGCCGGCGTCCAGGGCGACGTCTGCCTTCTCGGGCGTCGACACGGTGCCGAACACCCGCGCGCCCCGCATCTTCGCCATCTGCACCAGCAGCAGTCCCGTGCCCCCGGCGGCGGCATGGACGAGCACGGCGTCGCCCGGCGCCACCGGATAGGTATCGCGGGTGAGGTAGTGGGCGGTCATGCCCTGGAGCATGGCCGCCGCCGCGGTCTGGAAGGCCACGGCCTCGGGCACCCGGACAAGGTGCCTCTCGGGCACCGCGGCGAATTCCGCATAGGACCCGTAGCCGTTGGAGATGCCGTAGGCGACCCGGTCGCCGACCCGGACCTCGGAGACGCCGCTCCCCACCGCGCGCACGGTACCGGCGCCCTCCGCGCCGGGGATGTAGGGGAGCTGCCGCCCGTGGTGCCCGCCCCAGTGGAATCCGGAGCGGTAGTAGATGTCCAGGTAGTTGACCCCCGCCGCGGCCACCTCCACCAGCGCCTCGTCCACCCGGGGCTCGGGCGCCTCCACCTCTTCGTAGCGGAGCACCTCCGGGCCTCCAAGCTCGTGCACCCGGACAGCCTTCATCGCCCACGCCCCAACGCCCGCGCGATGACTCCCGGCATCAGTCCAGCAACGCCACCACCCTGGCCGGGGCGGATTCCGTCTTCCACTTGGCCGGAAGCGCAATGATCTTCGCGGTGGCGCCGATCTGGTCCAGGTTGATGAGGTTCCCGATCTGGCAGGTGACCTTGGGCAGGATGATGCGGTGGACCGTCATGCCGCTGGTGAGAATCTCGTCGGCGTGCTGATAGTCCGCGCCCTTCTCCTCCTGGGCGAAGTCGTACCCGATGACGGCGGGCTGCTTGTCCACGACCCATTGGGCCGCCTCCCGGGACAGGTACGGCGAGTCGTTCCACCAGGACGGGTCGGTGGTCCGGTGCCCCTTGGGCCAGTCGGTACGGAGCAGCAGGATGCCGCCGGGCTCGATCTTCACCCCCTGCTCCGCCAGCGCCGCCTCCGCCCGCTCCATGTCCTCGGGCGTGATGCGCGCTCCGGGCTGGCACCGGAAGGACAGGTCCAGCACCACCGCCGTGCCCATGAGCGGCTCCAGCGGAAGCTGCTCCACCGACGGCTTGTCACGGAAGAAGTGGTGCGGCGAGTCGATGTGAGTGCCCGCGTGAACGGTCAACTCCACCAGGTTGGAGACGAACCCTTTCTCCTCCCAGTTGATGATGGGCTTTATCTTGAAGTAGGTCTCGTCGGGCGCGAACGGAGCCGAGTCGCACTCCTCTACGGTCATGCTGAGATCGACGATACGCATGGAGAAGGTTCCTTTCCACAAGACAAACGGTCCGCGTCCTTATATCATTGCACGGCGGCGGAAAGTCAACGTGTTCGGGAGAGCTCCGGGACCGCCGCCCGCGCCCGAGGCGAGCCCTTCCTCATCCGTAACGAAGGAGGCGACACCGTGATCTACGAAGTGAGGATTCAGACCGTCGATCCCGAGCGGCGAAGCGAGTACGTACAGGCCTACAAGGAAGCCATCCAGTCCAGCAAGGAGGCCGGATGCCACGGCGGGTTCATCATGTGCAGCGACGACGACCCGTCGAGGGTCATGGTCCTGCTCCACTGGGAAACCCGCGAGCACCACGAACGCTGGCGCGGCACGCCGCCCCACGTGAAGTTCCGCCAGACCATCGACCCCTGGCAGACGGAGCCCAGCATCGGCGACTACTACGTCGCCGAGACCATCTGACGAATCACAGCGCCCCCAGCCCGGAATCCGTCATTCCCGCGCAAGCGGAAAGCTGGATTCCCGCTTGCGCGGGAATGACGGGAGGCTGACCACCGGAGGTTTCCCATGGACGTCGATCCGATCCGCTACGAGATGTTTCTCCACCGCCTGTGGGCGGTGGGTGAGGAGGGGCGCTCCACCCTCCAGCGCGTCACCGCCTCGCCCATCGTGGCCCAAGGCGGCGAGGTCATGAGCTCGTTCTACGACGCCGGGGGCACCATGGTGCTGGCGTGCTCCGGCCACCTGCGGTTCGCCGCCGCCACCTCCGACGCCATCAAGTACCTCATCGAATGGTACGGCGAGTCGCCGGGTTTCCACGACGGCGACCAGCTCTTCTTCAACGATCCCTACGTGGCCGGGTCCCACACCTACGACATGATGGTGATCAAGCCCATCTTCCTCGACGGGCGCCTCATCGCCTGGATCGCCACCAGCACCCACACCGCCGACACCGGCGGCGTGCTGCGGGGCGCGGCCCTGGAGATCTTCCACGAGGGCATCCGCATCCTCGGGGTCAAGGTGGTGGAGCGGGGCGAGTTCCGCGAGGACGTGTTCCGCACCCTGACCGAACAGTGCCGGGACCCTCAATACGTGGGGCTGGACATCAAGGCGATGATCGCCGGCAACAACGTGTGCGCTTCCCGCTACCTGAACCTGGTGGAGAAGTTCGGCCTCGAGTTCATCGAGGCGGCGGGCGAGAAGACGCTGGCGGACGCCGAGGAGATGGCCCGGGCCAAGCTGCGTTCGCTGCCCGACGGCGTGTGGCGTTCGCGGGTCTACTATTCGGCGCGCGAGGCCGACCAGTCCGACGCCGACATCATCGCCGTGATCTGCGCCGTCACCAAGGAGGGCGACAGCCTGGACATCGACCTCGACGGCACCAGCCCCCAGACCTCCGGAGACACCAACTCGACCCTTCCGAGCACGGTGGCGCACCTCAACATCGCGCTCACCAACCAGCTCTTCTGGGACATACCGTGGAACGACGGCAAGCTGGCGCCGATCCGCATGAGGGTGCCCGAGGGGTCGGTGCTGAACTGCACCTTCCCGGCGGCCTGCGGGCTGGCGCCCATGATCGGCGGCATGTTCGTGGCCGCGGTCAGTGAATGCCTGGCCAAGATGCTCTACGCCGCCGGCCGCCGGGAGGACGTCAACGCCGGCTGGTTCGGCGCCTGGTACTCCGGCGGCCCCGGGTTCATGTACGGCGGCCACAACCGCGAAGGGCTGGCCAACGCCCAGGGGCTCTACGACGTGCACGGCGGCGGCCTCGGAGCGAGGCCGGACCGGGACGGCGTGAACACCGGGGGCCACATGAACATCCCGTCCGGGGGCATCTCCGACATCGAGCGCATCGAGATGCAGTACCCGTTCATCTACCTGGCGCGAAGGCACGTGAAGGACGGCTCGGGCTTCGGCAAGCATCGAGGCGGATACGGCAGCGAACGCCTGCTGTTCGTCTACGGCTCCGCCGACGTGACCGCCAACTACCGCCCCTACGGCGCGGTGCCCAACGGCTTCGGCCTGTTCGGCGGCTATCCCGCGGGCTTCGGCGGCAACCGGGCGCTCTACCGTACCGAGGACCTGCTGCGGCACCTGCGCGAGGGCGCCTACCCCACCGGTGCCGACGAGCTGGAGGGCCTCGACTGGTGCCGGCTGGACCTGCCCGAGGGCTTCCGGCCGCGGGTGCCCATCCCCGAGCTGTCGTTCATCACCGACGTCACCCAGAGCGGCGGCGGTTTCGGCGACCCGCTGGAACGGGACCCCGCGCGGGTGGAGCACGACGTCCGGACCGGCCGGACCAGTCCCGAGGTGGCCGACCGGATCTTCGGCGTGAAGCTCGACGGCGAAGGCGGCGTGGACGGCGACGCCACCGACCGGCGGCGGAAGGAGCTTCGGAAGGAGCGCCTGGCGCGGGGGTCCCGGTCCGACGGGCCCGGAAACGCCGGCGACGGCGGCCCCGGCGCGACAGACGCCAACGCAACCGGGGACGAGGTCCTGCTGCACGTCCACGAGTACCTCGATCTCGTCCGGACCGGCGGCCGCCTGGTGGTGCAATGCCGCAGGTGCGCCCACTCGTTCTGCAACGGGGGCGAGAACTACAAGAACGGCGCCATCGAGATCACCATGGACCTCGAAGAGCTGGCGGGCGGGCGCGTCCCATCGGGCGAGCCCTACCGGGGCGTGCTGCTGGGTTACGCCTGCCCCGGATGCGCCACCCTGCTCCAGGTGGACGTCTTCTGCCCGACCCGGGACGACCAGCGGCCCCTCTGGGACATCCAGCTCGACTGCGCGGGACTAGTGTCGTGTCCCACATAAGAGTTGACAAATCTGCTGGTCTTTTTCGCCGTCGGCTGCGTTGCTCTTCCTCGCGTGGTGCCCGCCACTGCTCGTCGTCGCGCCTTGCCGACAACGAAAAATCCTGCGCATCTTTGTCAACTCTTATGTGGGACACGACACTGGACTGAACTCAAATTGCAAACGACCGTGCTCCTGTGATAACCCCGCGGGTGTGCACGGACAGGGTTGCGGGACGCGCGTATCGCGCACGGCTGAGTGACTCGGGTTTGGCAAGTTTGCCACGGAGGTGAACCATGCGGAGAAGAACGAGTTTGCCGAAGTCTTTCAGGATATTGGCCGCGGGTGCGGCCGCGATGTTTCTGTGCCTGCTGGTGGGCTCCAACGCGGGAGCCCAGAAGCTGCCGGCCAAGATCACCTGGATCGTCCCCTTCGGCCTCGGAGGCGGCACCGGGACGTCGGCCCTGCTGCTGGCGCCGAAGCTGCAGAAGAAGCTCGAAGGCCATGGCGTCAAGGAAGTCAAGGCGGTGAGCCTGCCGGGAGCCGGCGGCACGGTCGGGACCAAGAAGCTGTTCACCTCGCCGCCGGACGGAAGCGTCATCGGCAGCATGCTGCCGGCGGGCGGCCTGGCGCAATCCGCCACCCGCGACGTGGGCTTCGACCTTTCCAAGTTCACCTACCTGGCAAAGATCACCACGGCGCCGCGTTTCCTGTTCGTCAAGGGGGACTCCCCCATCAAGACCCTCGACGCGCTGATCGCGGAAGGCAAGAAGCGCCCGCTGAAGGTTTCGTCGGTGGGTCCCGCCTCGGCCGGCTCCTTCGTGCTGGCCAACATCATCGACAAGACGGGCATCCGGGTGAAGGACGTGACCGGATACAAGAGCGGGCGTTCGCTGGTGGTGGCGGTGGCCCGCGGCGACGTGGACACCACCATCAAGACCACCGGCGGGGTGATCACCTTCATCAAGTCCGGCGAGGTCCGGGGCCTGGTGCAGCTCTCCTCGGAAAAGGACAAGGATCCGTTCTTCCCGGACGTGCCTTCGGCCGAGTCGCTCGGACGCAAGGACCTCATGGCCGGCGGCATCCTGTACATCCTCGTGGCCGCGCCGCCCAAGATGCCGCAGGCGGTCGCAGACGTGCTGAGGAACGCCGTGCACCAGGTCATCGTCGAGTCCAAGGCGGAGCTCGAGAGCAAGGCGCAGGTCATCCACTCTCCGGCCACCGGCCAGGAAACGGCCATGCTCGTAAACAACCTGATCAAGGACTACGCGAACCTGATCGCCCTCTACAAGGCGCAGCAGAAGAAGTAGGCCCGCGGCCTGCTGCCACACCGCCCGGCCCGGAATGACTCGCGGAACATCCTTTCCGCGGTCACCCGGGCCGGCCCTTTACGCACCGGAAGAGACAACCCGTGATCGAGGCCATCGGTGTAGCGTTCGTCAACGTTTTCGGGTTTCCCAACGTCCTCGTGGTGTTGTTCGGCACCACGGTGAGCATGCTCTTCGGCGCGCTCCCCGGGCTGGGCGGCATCGTCATCCTGACGTTGTCGCTGCCCATCATCATGGCGCTCGAGACGGAGCTGGCCATGATGGTCTTCGCCGCCTCCATCGGCGGCATCACCTTCGGCGGTTCCATCTCCGCCATCCTGCTGAACGTTCCCGGCACCGTGGCCAACATCGCCACGGTGTTCGACGGCCACCCGCTGGCGCGGCAGGGACGCGCCGGGTACGCCTTGGCCATCTCCGCCACGGCGTCGGCGCTGGGGTCGGTGTTCGGCTACGTGATCTTCCTGCTGCTGCTGCCGGTGGTGCGCTCCGTCGTGTTCTCCTTCGGCCCCCCGGAGTTCTTCCTCATGGCGCTCCTGGGCATCAGCCTGATCGCGTCGCTGACCCAGAAGGAGCCGGTGAAGGGGCTCATCTCCGCGGGGCTGGGGTTCCTGGTGGCCTTCATCGGATACTCTCCCATCACCGGCGACGAGAGGTACACCTTCGGCTACCTGTATCTCTGGGACGGCGTCCACACCGGCGTCATCGCCATCGGCATCTTCGCCGTCTCCGAGATGTTCTTCCTGGCGGTCAAAGGCGAGGAGCTGGTGCAGCAGACCGAGGTGGTGCGCCCCACGGCCCGCGACGTGTTCGACGGCATCCGCTTCGTGTTCGCCAACTCCTTCCTGCTGCTCCGGAGCGCGGTCATCGGCTGCGTCGTGGGCATCATCCCCGGCGTCGGCGCCAACGTGGCGGCGTTCCTGGCCTATGCCCAGGCCCAGGCCACGTCCCCCAACCGCGCCAACTTCGGCCAGGGGGCGCCCGAGGGCGTGCTCGCTCCGGAGGCGTCCAACGACGCCAAGGACGGCGGCGCGCTGCTGCCCACCGTGGCCTTCGGCATCCCCGGCAGCGCGCCCCACGCCATCCTGCTGGTGGGGCTGCTGCTGCTCGGGC